>JAPLHB010000012.1 GCA_026389845.1 Chloroflexota bacterium | reverse complement strand
GCCCGATAAGGCCAACCCGGTCGTACCGTCGCTGATCTCCGTCTTCCCGGGTGCAGATCTGCAGGAGCGGGAAGTCTACGACATGATGGGCATCCGCTTCACGGGCCACCCGAACCTGCGGCGCATCCTGCTGTGGGACGGCTTCGAGGGCTGGCCGCTGCGCAAAGACTACAAGGAATCGTATTACGAGGAAGACACCAAGCCCTTCAAGAGCCGCCACCCGGACGGCAAGCATTTGTGGGCCGAAGATCGCGTGCCGTGGAAGGACAACGTCACCTACCCGGTCGCTGGGGACCCGGACTTGTTAACCCAGCCTACCGTGCAATATCGCAAGATCATGGGCGTGGACGCGGGCGGGAACGGCGACGGCAAGGATCTCAAGACTGAGCGCGTGCTGGTCAACATGGGGCCGCAGCACCCCAGCACGCATGGCGTCTTCCGCATGGTGCTCGCCATCGAGGGTGAAAACGTGGTCGGGCTGGAGCCGGAGATCGGCTATCTGCACCGCTGCCACGAGAAGATCGGCGAGCGCAACACCTACATCATGAACATCCCCTTCACCGACCGGCTGGACTACATCGCGTCCATGTCGAACAACTTTGGCTACGTGCTGGCGGTGGAGAAGCTGCTGGGGCTGCAGGTGCCCGAGCGTGCCGATTACATTCGCGTCATCATGGCCGAGTTGACCCGCGTCATCAGCCATTTCATCGCGGTCGGCTTCCTCTTCAACGACCTGGGCGCGTATTTCACCCCGGCGCTCTACGGCCTGCGCGAACGGGAGCTGATGCTCGACCTGTTCGAAGCGGCCTCCGGCTCGCGGATGATGTGCAACTATATGCGCTTCGGCGGCGTCGCCAGCGATCTGCCCGAAGGCTGGGTGCAACGGGCGCGCGACCTGGTGTGGGACCGGCTGCCGCGGATCATGGAGAACTTCGAGAACCTGATGTCAGGCAACGAGATCTTCATCGCGCGCTGCCGCGGCATCGGCGTGCTGACCGCGCAAGAGGCCGCGGCCTACAGCATGGCCGGCCCGATGTTGCGCGCATCCGGCGTGCCCTACGACCTCCGCAAGGCGCGGCCCTATTCGATCTACGACCGCTTCGACTTCGACGTTTGCTCCCGGCCCGAAGGCGATGTGTGGGCGCGGTTCCGCGTCCGCATGGATGAGATCTACCAGAGCATCCGCATCCTCAAGCAGGCGCTCGACAAGCTGCCCGAAGGGCCGATCCAGGCCGGCAAGAAGCAATACCAGATGAAGGTTCCCGCGGGCGAGGCCTACGGCGCGGTCGAAGGCCCGAAGGGCGAGTTGGGCTTCTACGTCGTCAGCGACGGTAAGGCCAACCCCTACCGCTACCACGTCCGCGCGCCCACTTTCATCAATCTGACCAGCCTGGAAAAGATGTCCATCGGCCACAAAGTCGCGGACAGCGTGGTCATTTTGGGCGCGATTGATATTGTGTTGGGGGAAGTAGACCGTTAGGGACGAAAGACGAAAGACGAACACCTTCGTCCTTGGTCATTCGTCTTTGGTCGGAGGATAAACATGTACGGATCCGGCATTCTCAAAGGCCTGGGCGTGACCCTGAAAGAATTCGTCAGCACGTATGTTGACGACATCAAGAAGATTCCCAGCCGTTATGCGGGCGGGCGCGAGGAGATTGACCAGACCAATGCCCCCGCGCAGACCGGTCTGTTTACCGTTCAATACCCGGAAGAGCACCGCAAGCTGCCGGAGCGTTTCCGCTATATTCCGATTCTGATCTACGAGCCGGAAACCGGCGAGGACCGTTGCACCGCCTGCGGCATCTGCGCCAAGGTGTGCCCGCCGCAGTGCATCTGGATCGTGCGCGATAAGGACGAGAAAGGCAAGCCGATCACGCGCCCGGCCGAGTTCTACATTGACGCCAGCATTTGCATGAACTGCGGCCTCTGCGCCGAGTTCTGCCCGTTCGACGCGATCAAGATGAACCACGACTTCGAGATCGCGGCGCAACAGCGGATGCCGGCCATGATCTTCGATCTGAAGCAGTTGCGCGTCCCCACCACCTACTACGCCCGCATCCGGCCGACCGATTGGGCGGCGGAGGAAGAGGCGCGCAAGGCGAAGGAAGCGGAAAAGGCGGCGAAGCCGGCTGCTGGAAGCTCGAAGCTGGAAGCTGGAAACCAGAAGCTGGAAGCCGGCGCCCCTCTGCCCGCGCCCAAACTGGCGGCGCTTGCACCAACTGCTGCCGCGCCGGCCGCTGAAGCCGCGCCCGCTGCCCCGGCCAGGCGCACGCCCGAAGAGATCGAGCGGATGAAAGCCGAAGCCGCCGCGCGCCGCGCCGCAAAGGCTGCGGAAGGCGGGGAGACTGGAAGCTCAAAGCTGGAAGCTGGTCCTGTTGCATCGCCGCCGGTCGCCGCACCGGAACCGGTCCCCCCTATCGCCGAGGCCGCGCCGCCCAGCATCGGCGCGAAGCGCACGCCAGAGGAGATCGAGCGGCTCAAGGCCGAAGCCGCCGCTCGTCGCGCCGCGAAAGCCGGAGGCGAGGCTGCTCCCACACTGGTCGAAGCCGCGCCGCCCAGCATCGGCGCGAAGCACACACCGGAGGAGATCGAGCGACTCAAGGCCGAAGCCGCCGCCCGCCGCGCGGCGAAAGCCGGGGGCGAAGCCGCTCCTGCGCCGGTTGAGGTTGCACCGCCGCCGGCTGCCGCGCCGGAACCGGTCGCGCCTGTCGCCGAGGCCGCGCCGCCCAGCATCGGCGCGAAGCGCACGCCGGAAGAGATCGAGCGCCTCAAGGCTGAAGCCGCCGCCCGTCGCGCGGCGAAAGCCGCGCAGGGCTGAGAGCAGAAGCAATGGACCTGGAGGGCTACTTCAACTTCCTTGACCCGGATGACATCCGGCTCAAAGGCACGCGGGTAGGCATCGAGACAGTGCTCGACGACTACCTCGACGCTGTCAGCCCGGAGGAGATCGCCGCGCGCTATCGCTCGGTGACGCTGGAACAGGTCTACGCGACGATCACCTACTACCTGCACAACCAGCGCGAGGTGGACGATTACCTGGCTCGCTGGCGGGCGTACTGCGACACAGCATGGCAGGAACAGGAACGCAACCCGCCCGAGATCGTACTGCGAATGCGTGAACGACTGCAACGCGCCCGTGCGACGGTGATAGCTGAAAAAGGCCCGGAGTACCTGGTGGTAGGTCAGCCGTGAGCCGCATGAACGAGCAACTGCGCCAATACATCTCCCTTGACCCACACGTGATGGCTGGTAAACCGGTCATCCGCGGGACACGCATTCCGATGGAACTTGTCGTGCGTATGTTGGCCCAGGATATCCTTGAAAGTGACATTCTGCGTGAATACCCACGTCTGCAGCCCGACGACATCCGCGCTGCGCTGATTTATGCCGCGGAAATGGCCGCCGAGAGGCCCCTTTGACCGAGCCTATGCAAGGTCTTTCGAGCAATGCCGAAGCGCCATAGAAGCATACACATAACGCAACACGCAACACGCAGCACGAGGTTCTCATGTCCGTCCAAATCACCTATCACGGTCACGCCTGCTTCACCATCCAGACCGCCACGGCCAACCTGCTCATTGATCCGTTTCTAACCGGCAACGCCATGGCCGACGTGACGGCGGCTCAGGTCAAGCCGGACTACATCCTGGTGACGCACGCACACGGCGATCACCTGGGGGACGCGCTGCCGATTGCGAAGCGAACCGGCGCGACGATCATCAGCAACAACGAGATCCACAACTATCTGAGCAAGCAGGGCGCCAAGACCCACGGGATGCACATCGGCGGCGCACACGTGTTCCCATTCGGCAAGGTCAAGCTGACCATCGCGCACCACGGCTCCGCGTTCCCCGATGGAACTTACGGCGGCGCGCCGTGCGGTTTCCTGCTCTGGCTGGAGGGCAAAGTGCTCTATCACGCCGGCGACACCGCGCTGACCTACGACATGACGCTGTATGGCGCCGAGGGAATTGACGTGGCGATGCTGCCCATCGGTGACAACTTCACCATGGGGCCGGAGGATGCGGTCAAAGCGGTAGGCTTCTTACAGCCCAAGACCGTCATCCTGATGCACTATAATACATTCGGCGTGATCGCTCAGGATGCCCAGGCCGTGGCTGCCGAGATCAAGGCTAAGACGAAGGCTGAGCCGGTCATTCTGAAGCCTGGGGAGACGCTGGTGGCGTGATGCGTGGTGCGTGCTGCGTGAGGATAGAGCGACTCACGGCGACAAATCACGCAGTACGTTTCCCGCAGTACGTCGCATGAAAAAGGAGATCTCACATGGCAACAGCCGCCATTATCATCGCCGCCGCCGCGCTCATCGCCGCCTATCTTGCCATGCGGCAGGCGGGCGCGGTGGATAGACGGTTGACCGAGATCAGCAGCAGCCTGGCCGAGCTGCGATCGGCGCTGAACGAAAGCCGCGAGAAGGCCGCTGAGAAGGTATCCGGCCTGCGGCTGGAGATGCGCCGCCGCGCGGGCGAGCTGGCCTTCACACCCGAGATGACCATCAAAGAGGCGATGGAGGTTCATCCGGCCGTGAGCGACGTGCTGGCGAGCTTCCATCTGGGCGGCTGCTCCACCTGCGCGGTCAGCGACGTGGACACCATCCAGGGCGCCTGCCAAACCTACGGCATTGGCCAGGCCGAGCTGATGGCCGCGCTCAACCGGCTGATCGAGCCAGGCGATGGGGATACGGCCAAGCCGATTGATGTGACCAAGAGACGCTTGAATATCTGAAACGTGGTGCGTGGTGCGTGTTACATGACGACCGCGTGCCACGCGCCGAGAGATCACGCACTACGCAACACGCAACACGCAACACGAGGCCCTATGTACCCGAAAGCGGAATTGCTCTTTCCCCCCCGGCTGATGTCCTCCCTGCGCGCTCTGCGTGGCCCCGAGTGGGCTGCGCTGGTGGATCGCGTGGCGAAGCTGCCGGAGACCGACCCGGACAGCCTGGCATTTACGCTGATGATGATCCGCCTGGACGGCTGCGTGAAATGCCATGAGGGCAGCTTCAAGTATATGCGCGGCTGCCAGCTCTGCGCGTCTCAGACGGTCACGCAGTTCAAAGGCTCAGACACCGACCTGGCGAACATGTACCGCAAGGCCCGCCGCGACATTGACGCCTACCTGGCCGGTGAGCCGGTCGAGGAAGACGCGGATGAGCGGGAGGGGCCAGAAGTGTTAGCCGCAGAGGAATTGATCATCTAATGTCAACCAGCAAACGCATCGCGATCATCGGCGCAGGGGCGGCGGGATTGGCCGCTGCGTATGACCTCAATCGCGCGGGCCACAGCGTCACCCTCTACGAGGCCGCGCCCCATGTGGGTGGCTTGGCCGCGGGCTTCAAGGCGCCGCACTGGGATTGGAGCCTGGAGAAGTTCTACCACCACTGGTTTGCCTCCGACAAGCACATACTCGGCTTCATCCAGGAATTGGGCTGGAGCGACCAGGTGCTTTTCCCGCGGCCCTATACGGTGATCTTCTGGAAGGGCAAGTTCGTTCCCTTCGACTCGATCTTCACCAATATCCCGCTCTTTATCCTGCGGAATTTCCCGCTGTTCGACGTGATCCGCTACGGCTTAGCGGGCGCGTATCTGCGTTTTACGCCGCGGTGGCAGCCGTTGGAGAAGGTGACGGCGGCCGCATGGGCGCGACGTTGGTTCGGCCCCCGCGTCTATGAAACCCAGTGGGAGCCGCTGCTTGTCAGCAAGTTCGGCGAGGAGAACCTGAAGGTCGTCAACATGGCGTGGCTGTGGGCGCGACTACACGCCCGCACCACTCGGCTGGGGACGTTCACCGGTGGGTTCCAGGCGTTCATGGATCGGCTGGCCGATCTGCTGCGCTCGCGCGGGGTGGAAATTCGGCTGGGGACGGCGGTGACAAAGATCGCGCAGCGCCCCCCCGCCCCCCCGACTTCAGGGGGAGAGGCTTCCCCCCAGGATTGGGGGGCGAGGGGGGCGACTTCCCAGGATTTGAGGGCGGGGGGAGAGGCTTCCCCCCAGGATTGGGGGGCGAGGGGGGCGACTTCCCAGGATTGGGGGGCGGGGGGGGCGACTTCCCAAGATTTGAGGGCGGGGGGAGACGCTCACCCCCAGAATTGGGGGCCGGGGGGCCTTACCGTCGAAACCTCCGCGGGCGCCGAGTCCTACGACGCCGTCATCTCCACCAGCTCGCCGGCCCTCATGGCAAAACTGGCGCCCGATCTACCCGAAAGCTACTCGGCCAGCCTGCGGGCGCTCAAATCCATGGGCGCGGTGGTGCTGGTGATCTCGCTCGACCGGCAACTGACGCACTACTACTGGCATAACCTGCCCAAAGCGGCCGGTTTCCCCTTCCTGGCGCTGGTCGAGCACACCAACTACGTCGGCCCGGAGCATTTCGGCGGCGAACACATCATCTACTGCGGCGACTACCTGAACCCGGATCACGAGTACTTCACCCTGAGTAAAGAGGCGCTGCTGGAGCGCTTCCTGCCCGCGCTCCGTCGGGTCAACCCCGACTTCGATCGGAGTTGGGTGAAGGAGACGTGGCTGTGGAAGACCAACTACGCCCAGCCCGTGCCGCCGGTCAACCATTCGCAGAACATCCCGCCCCTGCGCACCCCTGTCCCCGGCCTCTACTTCGCCAGCATGAGCCAGGTCTACCCGTGGGATCGGGGCACGAACTTCGCCGTGGAGATTGGGCGGCGCGTGGCGGGGATGGTGATGGAAGATTTGGAACGTGTTGCGTAGTGCGTGTTGCGTATACGTGCGAGAAAGCGATGCCTTTGATGGCGTGATGTTCCATGCAGAAGGTCACGGAACACGCACCACGTACCACGCAATTGATCAGACGACTCACATCTGGAGAAATTGAATGTTCGGTAAGTCAACCCGCGTCACCCAAGACATGGTGCTCGCCGCGCTGAGCAAGGTTCAGGAGCCGGAGCTGCACCGTGACCTGGTGACGTTGAACATGGTCAAGGAGATCGAGATCGCCGAGGGCGAAGTGAGCTTTACGATCACCCTCACCACCACTGCGTGCCCGCTGCGCAACCAGATCGAGAACGAAGCGCGGTCCGCGGTGGCGAAGCTGCCCGGCGTCAGGCAGGTGGCCGTCAAGTTCGACGCCCAGGTGCGCGCAGACAATCGCATCGGCGCGAAGCTGAACGTGCCGATCAAGAACATCGTCGCAGTGGGCAGCGGCAAGGGCGGCGTGGGCAAGACCACCATCTCCGTCAACTTGGCTGTCGCGTTGGGGCAGATGGGCGCCAAAGTGGGCATCCTCGACGCCGACATCTACGGCCCCAACGTGCCGATGATGATGGGTGTAAGCGAAATGCCGCCGGTGGTGGGCGAGAAGATGACGCCTGCCACCGCGCACGGCATCGAGGTTATGTCCATCGGCTTCCTCGTGCCCGAAGGCGAGGCGCTCGTCTGGCGTGGGCCGATGCTGCACAGCGCTATCCGCCAGCTTTTCACCGATGTGGCGTGGAGCGACCTGGATTATCTGATCGTTGACCTGCCGCCCGGCACCGGCGACGCGCAGCTCAGCCTGGCCCAGCTCGTCCCGCTCACCGGCGGGATCATCGTGACCACACCGCAGGCCGTCTCCCTGGCCGACGCCCGGCGAGGGATCACCGCGTTCCAGCGGCTCGAAGTGCCGGTGATGGGCATCGTCGAGAACATGGCAGGCGAGGTGTTCGGCGAGGGCGGCGGTGAACACGCGGCCGAAGCCCTGGGCGTGCCGTTCCTGGGTCGCGTCTGCCTGGAGCCGAGCATCCGCCAGGGCGGCGACGCAGGCGAGCCGGCCGTAGTCGCCCAGCCCGACTCGGAGCAGGCTGCCGTCTTCCGCTCGGTGGCCCAAAAGGTCGCCGCGCAGGTCAGCGTGTTGAACGCCCGCCGCCCCGCCGCGTCGAAAGCGCCGATCAAGCTGGAGATGGGCGCGAACTGAGCCGACATCAGTGCTTTCAGGCCGAGATGAGTGGCGGCGTAAGTCGCCGTTTATCTCAGCCGGTCACCGCCATTCTATTCGGCCCGTGACAATCCGGGTCAGCCCATTTCGGAAGATGGGCGAGGCGCGGGACGTGCTGCGGCGCTTCGGCGGCGACCCACAGCGGTTCAGGGCGATGATGACGGAGTTGTGGCGCCGGTTGTACGCGGAGGCAGCGTAGGGGCGAGAAGGAGGGGATGTTTCATGAACGTGTCTGAACTGATCACCGCCACCGAGGGGAAGACCCTGGAGTTCAAGCGCGATCTATCCTCCTTGCAGCCTATCCTCAAGACGCTGGTCGCCTTCGCCAATACCTCCGGCGGGACCTTGGTGATCGGCGTCCAGGATGACGGCGCGGTGGTCGGGATAGCAGACGCCCTCCAAGAAGATGAGCGGCTGGCCAGCAGTATCGCCGACAGCATTCGCCCCGCTATGACGCCGGAAATCGACATAGTATCTCACGACGGCAAGACGTTACTGATGGCGCGCGTGCCTCACTGGCGCGGGCCGTTCTACCTGCCGGTCAGAAGGGCCTGAAGACGGCGTCTATGTGCGTCTGGGTTCCACGAATCGGCGTGCCGGCCCTGAACTCCTGGCGGAGTTGCAGCGCTCCCTCTCTGGACTGTCGTTCGATCAGATGCCGTGCGCCGATCTCTCCGCCGATGATCTGGACCCTGAGCGCATCCGGCGCTACTTCGCGGCCATCGGGCGCCAGGTCAGCCAGGAGCATCTGGAATCGCTGGGCGTGTTGGTTTCCCAGGCCGGCCGGCTCACGCCATCCCACGGCGGCTTAATCCTCTTCGGCCGGGATGCGCCGCGGCGACGTCTGTTCCCCGAAGCGCGGGTGAGCTGCGCTCGCTTCCGCGGCGTTGAGCGGGTAGATTTTCTCGACCGCCTCGACATCGAAGGCACCGTGCTGGATGCTCTGGAAGAGACGCCCAAATTCATCCGTCGCAATACCCGGCTGGCGGCCAAGATCGTGACCATGCGCCGGCAAGATATCCAGGAGTACCCCGAGGTTGCGTTGCGCGAGGTGCTGGTCAACGCCGTCGCCCACGCCGACTACTCCCTCACTGGAATGCGCATCCGCGTGGCCATCTACGCCGACCATCTGGAGGTCGAAAACCCCGGCATGTTGCCCTTTGGCATGACCCTGGATGATCTGAAGGCCGGCGTGAGTCGCATTCGCAACCGCGTCATCGTGCGCGTGCTGCGAGAGTTGAGCCTGGTGGAGGAGTGGGGCACGGGCTATCGCCGCGTGACGCAAGCGTGCGAGGAGGGCGGCTATCCGCCGCCCGCGTGGCGGGAGTTGAGTTCGGCGCTCCGCGTGATCTTTCAGCCACACCCGGCCGCAGCCGACGAGGACAGTGAACTGGCGCGTGTCCCTGTAAATGAGACTGATGAGACTGTAAATGAAGCTGATGAGACTGTAAATGAGACTGTAAATGCTCGTCAGCAGTGGTTCATCGCCCAGATCATCGCCGGGCGACAAACTGTTTGGGCTGATCTGGCGCGACAATGGCAGGTCTCACGGGCCACAGCCAGGCGCGACATCGCCGACCTCAAGGCGCGCGACCTCATCAAATTCGTCGGTGCATGGAAAATGGGCTTTTATCGGCTCACAAAGCAAGCGCAACGTCTTCCTCAAGTTGCTGGGCCGAGATGAGCGGCGGCGCAAATCGCCGTACATGGTGGAAGATCGGGCTTGGGCGCATAGTCGAACAGTGCTATAATTCAAGCGTCAACAGCTTCGTTGGCTCAGGATGAACGTAGCACGTGGGTGAAAGCCATGACCAGCACCAGTATCCCCAGCGGCTTGTGGCCGCACTTCCAGGAGTACGACCCGCGGCGCCTCGACCGCGACCAGGACGCCGACTTGATCATCCAGCGCACGCTCGAACACGGCACGTGGGAGGAGATCCGCTGGCTGGTGGCCTCCTACGGCGTCGAGCGCATCCGCAAGTTCGTCCGCCAGCGCGGTGGGCGCCTGCTGTCAGCCGCAACGTTCACCTACTGGCGCAAGCTGCTGGGTGTGCGCCGCTGGCGCCGCTCGCCCTTTGCCAGAGAGGCCAGGCAAGTATGGCCGTTCTGACCCCCCATTGGCAGGCGTTGACGCCCGAGACCAGGCAGGCTTTTCAGGTCGCGGCAACCCTGCCCTGCATTCAGCGCTTCTATCTGGCCGGCGGCACCGGCCTGGCTCTTCACCTCGGCCACCGCTTTTCAGTTGACCTCGACTTTTTCTCGCCCACCCCCGACGCAGTCGGGCCTGACGAGCGGTCGCTGATGCGGACGGCTTTCGACGACCCTACCCTTTCCATCAGCTTTGACAAGGACATGACCTTTGTGGCGACCTGGCGCGGGGTTGGCGTCAGCTTCTTCCGCCTGGCGCTCTATCCCTTGGTCCAGGAACCGCACATGCTCGAGGGCGTGCCCGTAGCCACGGTGGAGGAGATCGGCGCCATGAAACTGGCGGCCATCATGTCGCGGGGTACACGCAAGGACTACGTTGATCTCTACTTCATCTTGCAGCAGACGCCTCTTGAGCGACTGTTCGAGGTTGCCGCAGTGAAGTACGCGCGGGTACGCACCTTCGGCGTCAGCGCCGTGCGCGCTTTGGTCTACTTTGCCGACGCCGAAGCCACTCCCATGCCGCAGATGATCCAGCGCGCCCCCTGGCCGACCATGAAGCGCTTCCTGGAGCGCCAGGCCATGGAGGCAGGTCGCAAGCGCCTGGAAGACCTCTGGTCGGGATAGGCCCTTCGCCCGCCAGGACGGATTACACTATGCCCGACCAATCCCGCCTGATGGCCGAAGAACGCGCCGAATACACTACGGGACAACCCGACGCCGAGCGCGTCGCTTACATCGGACGTTTGCGCGAGAAGCTGCGTGCCCCAGAATTCAGGAAGATCGCGGGCTTCCCCACCGGCGACGACGAGGCGATCCTGGCGCTCTCCGACCCACCGTACGACACCGCCTGCCCCAACCCTTTCCTGCCGGAAATCCTCGAGCAGTGGCGAAAGGGGCGGCGCCGGCTTCGGGCTGATTGGTCATTCGTCGTTCGTCCTTCGTCATCACTCACGCAAAGGAGCTGAGCCACCATGGAAACCATCCTCTGTCCACCCGGCGTCCCCTGCCGTCTCGGCTGGTGGAACATCCCCATCCCGCTCCGTGTTATCTTCTTCGTTACGATGGCAATCGCCGTCGGAATCATGGTGTATGGCATCGTCCAGCGGGTCAAGCTGTGGCGTAAGGGGCTACCGGAGGCCGGGTTCGACCGGCTCTGGGCGCGCCTGGTGCGGACGCTCAAATACGCGGTCGTCCAAATCCGCATCCTCCGCCAGGGCTACCCCGCAGCCATGCACCTCGGCCTCTTCTGGGGGATGGTGCTCCTCTTCATCGGCACGATCCTCGGCTCGCTCGACACCGACGTGTTCGAGTTGATCTTCAGCGCCAAGCTGCTCCGCGGCGACTTCTACCTGCTGGAAAAGGTCGTGCTCGACCTGGCCGCGCTCTTCGTCCTGGTGGGACTGGGGCTGGCGATCTATCGGCGCTACATCGTCAAACCCGACCGGCTGAACACCGACTGGCGCTACAATTTCACCTTGCCGCTGCTGGCTTACATCATCCTCACCGGCCTGCTGGTGGAGGCGTTCCGGCTGGCCGCGCTGAAACCGGCCTGGGCGCCTTACTCGCTGGTCGCGTATCCGTTGAGCCTGCCCTTCCGCGGGCTGAGCGAAGGGGTCGCGGCGGGCATCCACCGCACCCTCTGGATCATCCACTACCTGGGCGTGGCGTGTTTCTTCGCCGTCTTGCCCTGGACGAACCTCTTCCACATCCTCACTTCGCCCGCCAACGTCTTCCTGGCCCCGTTCCGCAATCGGGGCGCGCTGCACCCCGTCGCGAACCTGGAGCAGGCCGAGACGTTGGGCGTGAGCAAGCTGGCGCAGCTTCCCTGGCCGCGGCTGGTCAACGTGGACGCCTGCACCGAATGCGGCCGCTGCCAGGCCGTCTGCCCGGCCTACGCGGCCAAACAGCCGTTGAGTCCCAAGCGGCTGGTGCTTGATTTGCGCGGCGCGCTGACCGCGATGGGGGACGGAAGTCAGCGGATGGAAGCGGATAAGCGGATAGCTCCCGATCACCTTGTCACCCAGTCACCTGGTCACCTTGTCGGTGACGTGATCAAACACGAGACGCTGTGGAGCTGTACCACCTGCTACGCCTGCGTCTACGAGTGCCCGGTGCTCATCGAGCAGGTGGATGACATCGTGGATATGCGCCGCTATCTGGCGCTGATGGAAGGCGACATCCCGTCCAGCCTGGCGACCACGCTCACCAATATCGAGCGCAGCGGCAACCCGTGGAAGCAGTCGAAGCGCAAGCGCGGCGCCTGGACGCAGGGCCTCGACTTCGAGGTGCCGGTGATGAAAAACGTTGGCGAAGAAGGGGTGGATGTCCTCTGGTGGGTGGGCTGTGCCGGCGCCTACGACCCGCGCAACCAGAAGGTCACGAAGGCGATTGCGACGATCCTGCACGCCGCCGGCGTCAACTTCGCCATCCTGGGCGATGAGGAGACCTGCACCGGCGATTCGGCCCGCCGCGCCGGCAACGAGTACCTGTTCCAGACGTTGGCGAAGGCCAACATCGAGACGCTGGCCCAGTACAAGTTCAAGCTGATCCTGACCCAGTGCCCCCACTGCTTCAACACGCTGCTCAACGAGTATCCCCAGTTCGGCGGCGCCTACCAGGTGATGCACCATACGCAGTACATCGAGGCGCTGTTGCGCGAGGGGCAGATCAAGGTTAGGGCCGAGGTTAAGGCTGAGGCCAAGGGGAAGATCACCGTCCACGACCCCTGCTACCTGGGGCGCTACAACGACGAGTTCGAGGCGCCGCGCTACCTGGCGGCCTCCACCGGCCTGAAGCTGGTCGAGATGAAGCAGGGCAAGGACCTGGCGATGTGCTGCGGCGGCGGTGGCGCGCGCGTCTGGATGGAGGACGAGGGCGACACCCGGATCAACTACAACCGGCTGGCGCAGATCCAGGCCACGGGCGCGCAGGAGGTCGGCGTGGCATGCCCGTTTTGCATGATCATGCTGGAAGACGCCAGGGGCGCGAAGGGCGTGGAAGACCTGGTGGTGCGGGACGTGGCCGAGATCGTGGCGGAGGGGTTGGTGACGCGCTAATGATGGAGCCGTCCTTCATGCCGACGATGCGCCCTGTAGCCTGTCCGCCCTGCAACTTTCGGGCGGCGTCTGCGTATGGTAGAATGCATGCAGTCAGCAGAGAGTACACAGGAGGGACCCATGTCCGAAGAAACCCATGTCGAGAAGAACATCGCGGATGAGCTGAACAAGCTGGGCAAGCAGGTGGCCGATGCGATCAAGGCCGCCTGGGAGAGCGAAGACCGCAAGAAGTTGCAAAACGAGATCACCGAGGGGCTGCAGAAGTTCGGCGACCAGATGACCGACGCCGCCAAGAAGGCCGCCGAGAGCGACCCCGCCAAGCAGATCAAGACCCAGGCCGAAGAGGTCGTGACCAAGGTCAAGGAAAGCGACGTCACCGAGGAGGTCCGCAAGGGCCTGCTGGGCGCGCTGGAAACGGTCAACAAGGAACTGGGCAAGCT
>JAPLHB010000140.1 GCA_026389845.1 Chloroflexota bacterium | reverse complement strand
GGCGACTGGCGGGCTGAACGAGAGCAGGCATGGACGCCTCCTTTCTTGAAATGCAAGCCAAGGAAGCATACCCGCTCTCGCTCGAAAACGCCAGACGCCGACTCAGCTCTCAGGTGCGAAATCTTAGTGCCATTGGGCTTTGGTCGGTGCAGACCATCGCGTCGCGCTGATCGCCAAAGACCTGGTGGACCATTTTGAGCGGCGTCTGGAAGCGATGGAAGGCAAGGCGATGGTCGTCTGCATGAGCCGGCGCATCTGCGTGGAGCTGTACGACGCCATCGTCAGACTGCGCCCAGACTGGCATCGTGACGGCGATGATCAGGGAACGATCAAGATCGTCATGACCGGCTCAGCCTCCGATCCGACCGATTGGCAGCCGCACATCCGCAACAAGGCGCGGCGGCAGGAACTCGCGGCGCGCTTCAAAGATCCGAGCGACCCCTTCCGGCTGGTCATCGTCCGCGATATGTGGCTCACCGGCTTCGACGCGCCGTGTCTGCACACGATGTATGTGGACAAACCGATGCGCGGCCATGGCCTGATGCAGGCCATCGCGCGGGTCAACCGCGTCTTCAAGGACAAGCCCGGCGGTCTGGTGGTGGACTTCTTGGGGTTAGCGGAGGAGCTGCGCGACGCCCTGGCAACCTACGCTGAAAGCGGCGGCGCGGGAGAGACCGCGGTGGACCAGGAGCAGGCGGTCGCAGTCATGACCGAGAAGTACGAGGTGTGCTGCGACCTGTTCTACGGCTTCAACTGGTCGAAATGGGCCGGCAGCCCGCAGGAACGGCTCAGCCTTCTCCCCGCCGCGCAGGAACACATCCTCACGCAGGACGATGGCAAGGCCAGGCTGCTCGAAGCGGTCACGCTGCTCTCGCAAGCCTTCGCCCTCGCCGTTCCGCACGACAAAGCGATCGCCATCCGCGATGACGTGGCCTTCTTCCAGGCTGTGCGGGCCGTGCTTGCCAAAGGCGCTCCCGGCGAGCAACGCGATGCCGAGGATCTCGACTACGCCATCCGCCAGATCGTATCGCGCGCCATCGTCTCCGATGAGGTCGTTGACATCTTTGCTGCCGCAGGCCTGAAGAAACCCGACATCTCCATCCTTTCGGATGAGTTCCTGGCCGAAGTGCGGGACATGCCGCCGAAGAACCTGGCCGTGGAGCTGCTGCGCAAGCTGCTGATCGGCGAGATCAAGGCGCGCGGCCGGCGAAACGTTGTCCAGGCGCGCTCGTTTGCCGAGATGCTGGAAGAAGCCATCCGGCGCTACCAGAACCGCGCGGTCGAAAGCGCGCAGGTGATCGAGGAGTTGATCGCCCTCGCCGAGGAGATGCGAGAGGCCAGCCGACGCGGGGAAAAGCTGCACCTGACGGAAGACGAGGTCGCGTTCTACGACGCGCTGGAAGTCAACGACAGCGCGGTCAAGGTGCTGGGCGACGATACACTCAAGGCCATCGCCCGGGAGCTTGTCCAGACCGTGCGCAACAGCGTGACCATTGATTGGATGATGCGTGAGAATGTCCGCGCCAAGATACGCGTGATGGTCAAGCGCATCCTGCGCAAATACGGCTACCCGCCCGACAAGCAGGCGAAAGCCACCCAAACCGTGCTCGAACAGGCCGAGGTGCTCTGCTCCGAGTGGGCCGTGGCATAGGGCAGGGTAGCCCTCGCGTCCGCCCCCCGGCTGTACGTGCGGGGTTGCCCCCGCCCCCAATCACATTACCGCGTACGGGCGGGGTCTCCCCTTCAGGAGAGGGGGTCGGGGGTGAGGTCACACCGCCGGCCGCATGTCCTTCAGAATCGGCCCCAGGTGCTTACGCAGATCCACGAAGATCTCCGGCACGGGGCGGTTGGCGTCAATCCAGGTGAACTTGTACTCCTTGCCGATGGCCCGGAACTGCTCCAGGAGCTGCGTCTGGTAGGCGCGATAGTTCTCGTAGATCAGCTATAGCAAACACCTGCGCCTGACTGCCTCACAGCAACTCGGACAGAACGGCCCATTCTCCGGGGCGTCCTGTGACCTCCATCTTGCCCTGGATGATCTTCGCCTGCGCCAGGGCATCGAGCGTTTCCTCCACTGCTCCTTTTGCCCAACCGAACAGCAGCGTGAGATCGCGCACCTGGGCTGCGCCAACGGAGCGGAAGTACAACTCGGCCAGTGCGCGGCGGGCCTCGGCCTGGCGGATGGCGCGCGCCTGTTCGGGCAGGTTGGGGTAGTGGCGATGGACGCACTCGTAGACGAACGCATAGCGCCACGCGCCGGCCTCGGCGATGCCGACCGGAAGGATCTTGAAATCGGCCTGCAACGTCTCCAGGGCGCGGTTGAACGGCGAATCACTGGTTTTGCTCGTCATCCGGGCGAGCTTGCGCAGGCTGACGGTGTCGAGCGCCCCCTCGTTCAGGATCGTCTCATAGACTGTCTTCGCCTCCCAGGTCAGGCGGCCCTCCTGGTATTGCACGAGGTAATCTTCTTCCGGCGCGCCGTAGTTCTCCGACAGGGCGTAGAAGTAAGGAGCGACGTTCAGGGCGATGAAGGTGGCGCGCTTGCGCAGCACCTTGGCGTAGTACCACTGCCGGCTGCCCAGCAGCTCGTCCTTCCAGCCCCAGGTGACGTGGCCGGGGTCGTCGTGCTCGTCCGGCACGGGCCGATCACCGGCGACGGCCACCCACAAGCTGGGCAGCGTCACCTCCTTGATCGGCCAGAAGTAGACGAAACCGCGGCCGTTCACGAAGGCGATGGCCTGCTCCTTCGTGGTGATGGCTGCGCCGGGGCGCAGCCCGTAGGTGACGACGCGGTATTTCTGGAGGCGTTCGAGAGTGATTGACGGCATGGGGTTATTCTAGCCCGTGGTGGCCGAGTTGGCAAACTGACGCCCGTCGTTGCACGCAAACGAACTCGGTTGACAAACCCCCCTCCCGCGGCTACAATAGTGGCATCATCATCCATCGCCCGGCTTCGCGCTGAATCGGACATCATTGTCTTGGACGCTGCTGCCTCACTTATCCGAGACCAGCGCCCGTCCTTGTTCTCATCCCGCAACGGCGCGGTCGGGCGACATCCGTCATCAGGAGGTCTTATCTCATGATCCGCATCATCACTGACTCGACGTGCGAAGCTCCCCCCGGTGTGTTGGGGCATCCGGCCGTCACCGTGCTGCCGCTCACCGTCGTCTTTGGGCAGACTGCGCTCCGCGACGGGGTGGAGATCACCCGCGAGCAATTCTGGGAACGGCTGCCCACGAGCAACCCGCTGCCCACCACCTCGCAGGCCACCCCGGCCGACTTCATCGGCCCATTTCAGGATTTCACCGCCCGGGGCGACGAGGTGATCACCCTCGTGCTCTCCGCTAAACTGAGCGGAACGTACTCCTCGGCAATCATCGCCCAAGAAAGCCAGCCCGGCTGGCCGGTGGATGTGATTGACTCGCGCACCATCTCTGTGGGGCTGGGACTGATGCTGCAGGAGGCCGTCGCGATGGTCGAAGCCGGCTTGAGCCGGGCCGAAATCGTCGCTCGGCTCGATGCCATGCGCGACCACGTCCATCTCTTCTTCGCGCTGGAGACGCTGGAGTACCTGCAACGCGGGGGCCGCATCGGCAAGGCGCAGGCGTTCGTGGGCACGTTGCTCAAGTTCAAGCCGCTGCTCGGCATCGTTGACGGCGAGGTCGTGCCCGTGACACGGGTGCGCAGCCGGACCAAGGCTCTGGAGGAGTTGCAGGATCGGCTGAGCCAGCTCGAGCCAGCACGGGGCGAGCAGGTGCGCCTGGGCCTGACGCAAGCGCTTGTCCCCGGAGACGCGGCCGTGGTGAGCCGATCGCTGGCAGCGCGCTTCGGCACACAGAGCGTGTTCATCGCCGCACTGGGGCCAGTGCTGGGTGTACACGTCGGTCCCGGCGCCATCGGCGCGGCAGTGTACGCGGCGAAGTGATTGCCGACATCTAACCTGACGCATCTCTTGACGTCTGCCGGTGTTATAGTTTGTGACAGGCGACCAAACAGGATTGTGCTGTGCCTGATCGAAACGGCCACGCAGACCTCTCGGAAACCGAGTTGGTCGAGCTGGCAAAGACCGACCCTGAAGCGTTCGGCGAGCTGTACGAGCGCAACGTCGAGCGCATCTACAACTATATCTATTATCGGGTCGGTAACGTCACTGATGCCGAAGACCTGACCGCGCGCACGTTCCATCAGGCGCTCGGCAACCTGCGGCGCTATGTAGATCAGGGTGTGCCGTTTGTGGCGTGGCTCTACCGGATCGCCCACAACCTGGTGGCGAACCATCACCGCGCGCGCGGGCGTTGGAAGATGACCTCGCTGGATGACGTCGAGCTGATCGGCCGCCCGGCCGACGCGCCGGACCGGGCCGCGGAGCTACACGAGCGGGCGCGCGCGCTTTGGTCGGCCATCCGCCGCCAGCCGGAGGAGCGCCAACGGCTGCTGATTCTGAAGTTCACTGACCGGCTGTCCAACGACGAGATCGGCGATCTCATGGGACGCACCGAAAGCTCGATCAAGTCGCTTTATTTTCGTACTCTCAAGTCGTTGAAGGTCGATTTGGAGGCGCGGGGGTGGTAGAACGTGGTGCGTGGTGCGTGGTGCGTGGTGCGTGGTGCGTGTTGCGTGAGCTACCGCGGATCTCTCGCTGCCGATCACGGTCACGCAGCACGTAGCACGGGAGAGGAACCAACATGATACGAATCGTCACTGACTCCACTTGCGACCTGTCCGACGAGCTGCTGGCGCAGCATCGCATCACCGTAGCGCCGATCAACATCCAGTTCGGCCAGGAAAGCTACCAGGAAAATGTCACCATCGGCCCGGAGCAGTTTTACCGCAAGGTGGCCGAGCTGAACATGATTCCTACGACCTCGCAGCCGTCGCTGGGACAGTTCCAGGCCGTGTTCCGCGATCTGGCCGCCGAGCCGGACACGGACGCCATTCTCTGCATCCACATCACCGGCAAGTTGAGCGGCACCTACGACTCAGCGGTCGTGGCCGCGAGACAGATGCCGCCTCAGCCGCCGATCGCGATCTTCGACAGCCTGAGCGGCTCGACGGGACTGGGCTTTATGGTGCTGGAAGCCGCGGAAATGGCCGAGGCGGGGGCGACGATGACCGACATCGTGGCCCGGCTGGCGGTGGTGCGCCAGCGGATGCGCATCTTCTTCAGCCTGAACGACCTGCGGTTCGCCCGGATGAGCGGCCGGATAGGGGTGGTGCAGGCGACGCTGGCTTCGCTGCTCAACGTCAAGCCGATGCTGGCGGTGCAAGAAGGCCAGTTGACGATGCTCAAGCGCGTGCGCAGCCGGGTGCAGGGGTTGCAGGCGCTCGTGGATGCGCTGGCCGAGGCGCTGGAGAACCGGTCCGGCAAGCTTTCGGTGATCCACGCCCAGGCGCCCGACGCCGCCGAACAGGTTCGCGCGGTGCTGGCGGCCCGACTGCCTGGTTCCGAGATTGTTGTCCGCGAACTATCCATTGGTCTTGCAGTTCATTTCGGGCCGGGGACCGTGGGCGTGGTGGGCTATCACCCATAAGCCTTCGTTCGGGCCGGTGTCACTAGCTCGGGCCGGTCTCTGACCGTGCCCGGCTCGATCGGAGACCGGCCTCAGCAGGCGCCCTCAAGAGGATAACCCATGCCAGCCAGCCAGCCAGCCATTGATCTCCGCGGTCTCCCCATGCGCATCCTGCCTCGCTACGACGCGCCCGCGGCCACAAGGCTTTCCATCGCCCCGTTCCTGGCGCTGACGCGTGACCTGGGCGCACTTCTCGTGCCTATGCGCCCGCGCCCCGTGTTCCGCGCTGAGTTGCATCGCAGCCTGATCGCCGATGCACGTCGGCAACAGGCGCAGGCCGCGCTCGACATCGCCCCGCACCCAGTCGAATCTACCCTCGGCGATGGATTGCCCGACCGCGTGACGCACTTGCTCGCACTCGTGCCGGGTGGGGCCGAACGGCGGTGGGTGGTCGGCGCGGCGGCGGTCGGTGGGGCCGTTTCCCTTGGTGTCTTCGCTTACCTGCTGCGCCACCACGACCGGCAGGCCGCGGCGTGATTTCACTGATCGGAGAAGCGTAAGTGCCTATCCGAATAAGAGCAGCGCGGGCTCCCATGCCCGCAACCGGCGGCGTGGAAGCCGCCTCCGCTGGTTATTCGGAAGGCTCTATGGCGGCGTCACTCTGAGAACTGCCGCCGTCCACAGCGTTCGATATACCGAAAACATCGGCGCCGCTGGAGTCGAGGCTTCAGCCGGCTTCGATGTGTGAGCGCATGACATGATGAACGATACCCGTCTGATCGCGCTCGCCCGGCAGGCGAAACGCCTCCCTCACGTCGTCATCGCGCTCGTCGTCGGGCTGATCGTCATCTTCGGCGGCCAGATCGGCGGCTGCGTGGTTGCGTTTACGGTCGTCTTTCCCCCGCTTTTTCCGAACGGACTCACGGCCGCGCAGGATTCCGCGGCGTTGTCGGGTCTGGTCGAGGCGCTCCAGCTCATCTTCGCATTCGGCCCGGTCTTTCTCCTGCTCTGGTTGTGGCTTATAGTCTTCGAGAAGCGGCCGTTTTGGACGCTGGGCTTCGAACGCGCGGGCGCGCTGCGTAAGTATGGTCGTGGGATCATCGTCGCGCTGCTGATGTTCGGCGGCATCGCTGCGCTGCTAGCGGCGCTGGGCTACGCGTCCACCGAGGCCGGGCCGCCGCAACTCCAGGGGCCGCCCGCGCTGGCGGGCGTGATCATCGTCCTGTTCGGCTGGCTGGTGCAGGCCGCGGCCGAGGAAGTGCTGTGCCGCGGCTGGCTGCTGCCGGTGATCGGTGCGCGTTACGGCCTGTGGCCCGGCGTTGTGATCTCCGCGCTCTTCTTCGGCGGCTTGCACCTGCTCAACGCCAACCTCTCGGCCATCGCGATCGTCAACCTCTGCCTGTTCGGGGTCTTCATTGCGCTCTACGCGCTGGCCGAAGGCGGTCTCTGGGGCGTCTGCGCCTGGCACGCGGTCTGGAACTGGGCGCAGGGCAACCTGTTCGGGTTCGAGGTGAGCGGGACGCTGCCGGCCGGCGGCACGCTGCTCAATCTGATGGAGACCGGGCCGGACGTGGTCACGGGTGGCGCATTCGGCCCGGAAGGCGGGCTGGCGGTCACGGTGATGTTGGTGGTCGGGATCATCGTCTTGTTGCTCCTGGACCGCCGTTCGGCCGCCCGGCATTAGGCATTTCACGATGGACATTTTGGACAAATTGGCCCAATGGCGTATAATTCAACCACCCGAAGACAGCGCGCGCAGTGTACCTGAAAGCAAGGAGGTGACTTATGATAACCGTTACCGCGAGTGGCCTGAAGGGCAGGTTCGGTCAAATCATGGACCAGGCGCGTCGCGAACCGGTGCTTGTCCAAAGCCACGGACGCGATACGGTAGTCATTCTGGATCATGTCGAGTTCACCCGGCTGCGCCATCTGGAAGACGCCTACTGGACAGCTCGCGCCGAAGAGGCGCTTAAGAGCGGCTTCCTCAGACCCGAGGAGACGATAGCTCGGCTTCAATCCCGCCTCGCTGCGGCGGACGCGGAGTAGCGCGCCGTGGCCCGCAAGTTAGCGCTGACCAACGACGCCGACCGGTTTTTGACGCGCCTGGATGCCAAGCAATTCAAACAGGTTGTGCACAGGGTTTTCGAGTTGGCCGCCGACGCCAGACCAGCCGACTCGATCAAGATGGCAGGCGGCAATTTCCATCGCGTGGATCAAGGCGAATACCGAATCGTTTACTCGTTTGACGCCGATACCGTATACATCGTCGTCGTCGGCAAGCGCAACGACGATGATGATGTATACAAGAAGGCGAGCCGATAATGGCCCACGAGGGGAAAATGCCGACGTGAGCATCTCCGACAAGGCATCACGATCTACGTAATGTCCAGCCAACTCATCCAACAATACCGTGCCAGGGGAGAGTCCCCCATGATCCGTGTCGCTCGTATCCTCAAGCTCTGGCTGGTCAGCGCGGTGATCGTCACCTGCCTGGCCGGGCTGGTGTATGTCGTCGGCCAGCAGCTTCTGCGCCAGACGGCCAACGACCCCCAGATTCAGATGGCCGAAGACGCCGGTCGCGCGTTGGCCGGCGGCCAATCGCTTCAGGCGATCGTGCCGGCGAACAAGATCGAGATTGACAAGAGTCTGGCTCCGTTCTTGATCGCGTTCGACGGGAGCGGCCAGCCCGTAGCATCGTCGGTCACGCTGGATGGACAGACGCCCCAGGTGCCGGCCGGCGTCTTCGCCTACACGCGGCAGCACGGGCAGGATCGCCTCACCTGGCAGCCGCGGCCGGGGGTGCGCATCGCCGCGGTGGTCGTCTACTATGTCGGCAGCCAGCCCGGTTTCGTCCTGGCGGGCCGCTCGTTGCGCGAGGTCGAGCAGCGGGAAAACAACGTGCTGGCCCTGGCCGCGGCCGGCGGGCTGGCGACGTTGCTGGCGGCGCTGGTCGCGATTGCGGCGTTAGAATCCCTGTTACCCGGGGACCGCGGACACGGCCCAGCCTGAACCGGGCTTCTGAAACAAGGAGACCCCCATGCACTGGTACAACGAACCGAAGATTTGGTCCGCGGCCGACGACGCGATCACCATCACGGCGGACCATGACACCGATTTCTGGCGCAAGACTCACTACGGCTTCATCCGCGACAACGGGCATTTTTACTACCAGGAGGTCAGCGGCGACTTCCGATGCGACGTCAAGGTGAGCGGTTGCTATGCCGCGCTCTACGACCAGGCCGGGCTGATGGTGCGCGGAAACGCGGAGACGTGGCTCAAGTGCGGCATCGAGTTCGTGGATGGCGTGCAGCACGTCAGCGCAGTGGTGACGCGGGATTTCTCCGATTGGTCGGTCGTCCCGCTCGCCAGCAACCCGGAATCGCTCTGGCTCCGCCTCACCCGCACCGGGCCGGCGGTCGAGATCGCCTACGCCCTGGACGGCAGCCACTACACCCTGCTCCGCCTGACCTACCTGACCGACGCCGCACATCTGCAGGTGGGGCTGATGTGCGCCGCGCCGAAGGGCGGGGGATTCCTCACGACGTTCGAGCAATTCACGATTCGACCACTTTCAGACTGAACCGGAGCCTATGACTCTCCACCTTCCCACCGTCAAAGGCGCGGTCGTCCAGGCCGCGCCGGTGCTCTTCGACCGTGAGGCTACCGTCGAAAAAACGTGCCGGCTGACCGCGGAGGCCGCGGGCCAGAGCGCGCGGCTCATCCTCTTCCCCGAAGCGTTCATCCCCGCCTACCCGCGCGGGCTGACCTTCGGCACGGTGGTGGGCAGCCGGAAGCCGGGAGGCCGCCGTACCTGGGAGGTCTACTGGGCGAACGCGGTGGATGTGCCCGGCCCGGCCATTGACGCGCTGGCCGCGGCCGCTCGCGCCGCGAACGCCTACCTGGTCGTCGGCGTGATCGAGCGCGATAGCCAGTTCAGCCGCGGCACGCTCTACTGCACGCTGCTCTACTTCGGCCCCGACGGCCGGCTGCTGGGCAAACATCGCAAGCTCAAGCCCACCGCGGCCGAGCGCCTGGTGTGGGGCGAAGGGGACGGCAGCACCCTTACCGTGCTTGACACCGAGTTCGGCCGACTCGGCGGGCTGATCTGCTGGGAGAACTACATGCCGCTGGCGCGCATGGCGATGTACGCCAAAGGAGTGGCGCTTTACCTGGCCCCCACGGCTGACAGCCGCGACACCTGGCAGGCCACGCTGCGCCACATCGCGTGCGAGGGACGCTGCTTCGTCCTCGGCTGCAACCAGTACGTGACCAAGGCGATGTATCCAGCCGACCTGCCCGGCGTCGAGGAGCTGGCAAGCCAGCCGGAGGTGATGTGTCGCGGCGGCAGCGCGATCATCTCGCCGCTGGGCGACGTGATTGCGGGGCCGCTTTATGACCGGGAAGGCATCCTCTATGCCGATCTCGATCTGGCCGAGGTGGTCCGCGCCAAGTTCGATTTCGATGTGGTGGGCCACTACGCCCGGCCGGACGTATTTCAGTTGAGCGTCAACGAACGGCCGCTCTTGCCAGTGATTCCAAACGTGAGGCATGAAACATGATGCGAAAATCATCTTCAATTACATACAGTGTACTTTCCTGCTATCTTCCTCCCGATCGTTACTTCGGCCCGGATGCCAGGCAGCGGGAGATCGCGCAGCATCTCTATGGCCTGGTTGCGAAGCTGCCACTGATCTGTCCGCACGGGCACGTGGATCCGCGCATGTTTGTTGAAGATCTCCGCCTGGGGGCCGATTCCGGTTATGACTTCGGCACGCCGGTGGACCTGCTGATCATCCCCGACCACTACGTCACCCGGATGCTCTACTCGCAGGGGGTGCCGTTGGAGGCGCTGGGCGTGCCTCGCCGCGATGGCGGGCCGGTGGAGACCGATCACCGCAAAATCTGGCAGACCTTCGCCGAGCATTTCTACCTGTTCCGGGGCACGCCCACCGGCATGTGGCTGGCCCATGAGTTGGTCGAGGTCTTCAGCGTGGAGGAGAAACTGACCGGGGCGTCGGCGCAACGCGTCTACGACCAGATCGCCGCCAAGCTGACCCTGCCCGAATTCCGGCCGCGCCGGCTGTTCGAGCGGTTCAACATCGAGGTGCTGGCGACCACCGACGCGGCGACCGATCCGCTGGTGCATCATCAGGCCATTCGGGATTCTGGCTGGGGCGGCCGGGTGATCCCTACCTTCCGGCCCGACGGCGTGGTCAACCTGGATGCGCCCGGTTGGCGGCAGAACCTTGACGCATTGAGCCAGGCCAGCGGCATCGCAGTGCAGAGCTACCGGGCGTTCGTCCGCGCGCTGGAAGATCGGCGGGCGTTCTTCAAGCGTATGGGCGCGACCGCAACCGATCACGCGGCGCTGACGGCCTACACCGGAGAGTTGGCGGAGACCGAAGCCGAAGCGATCTTCGCCCGCGGCTTGCGAGGCGCAGCGACCGCGGACGACGCGGCCCGTTTCACCGGCCACGTGCTCATGGAAATGGCGCGGATGAGCATCGAGGATGGGCTGGTGATGCAATTCCACGTCGGCTCGTATCGCAACCACAATCCGTTGGTTTTCGAGCGTTTCGGCCCGGACCGTGGCGGCGACATCCCCATCGCAGGCGAGTTCACGCGCAGCCTGCGACCGTTGCTGGTGAAGTACGGCAACGATCCCCGCCTGGCGCTGATCCTGTTCACGCTGGACGAATCCACCTACGCGCGCGAGTTGGCGCCGCTGGCAGGCCACTACCCAGCCGTCAAGCTGGGGCCGCCCTGGTGGTTCTACGACAGCCTGAACGGCATGACGCGCTACCGGGAAGCGGTGACGGAGACTGCCGGCCTGTACAACACCGCTGGCTTCAACGACGACACGCGCGCCTTCCCTTCGATTCCGGCCCGGCACGATCTCTCCCGCCGGGTGGATGCCAATTGGATCGCCGGCCTGGTCGTCCGCGGCATCGTGGACGTGGATGACGCGGAGGAGATGATCCGGGATACGGCGTATCGGCTGGTCAAACGGGCGTATAGACTCGATCTATGATGTATAAGTGGCCTATCCGAATAATAGCAGCGCGGGCTCCCATGCCCGCAACCGGCGGCGTGGGAGTCGCCTCCGCTGGTTTGCTCGGATAGGCCCTAAGGCGCGCCGCTGCGCCATTTGGGAGTTCTACTAACATGTTGACATCCTTACCTGGCTTAGCTCTTCACCCCCGTTCTCTTGCCGCCGCCGATGGCGCGGAATTCGGTCTAGCGCGGACTGACGCCGGGGCGCGGCTGGCGGTGTTGGCGCCGGTCGGCTCGCCACTTCTGGCCGAGTTCGAGGGCGAGACCAGCGAGCACGCCGGCCAAACGTTGCTGCTCGGCCCGACCAGCCCCCAAAACGCAGTTGCCCTGCGCGGCCACCTGCCCTGGTTGCGTCCTGGGTTGCTCGGCCTGCGCACGTCGGCCGGGCTGGGCGACCGGCTGGGGCTGGCGACGCCCGGCCACGTAGCCGCGGTGCGCAGCGTGGGCGGCCGCATCGCGCCCATCTTCGCCCAGCAGTCCATCCGCGAGATGACCCGCACCGGGCGCACCCCGCAGCAGGTGATGGACGATGCCACCTGGGGCATCTTCCAGGAAGGTTGGCGCGAGGGAGTGGGCGCAGACGCCGATCACCTGAAGACCAAAGCCGACATAGACGCCTGCCTGGCCGCGGGTTTCACCTTCTTCACGATTGACCCCGGCGAATACGTGGACGCCGCGGCCGATACCGCTGTCGAGCGGACGCTTCGCGCCAAATACGCGGTGCTGCCCTGGCCTGACCTGGTGACGACGGCCGCGGGGCTGCGCAACGCCTACGTCGGCAAGCGCATCGAGATCGAAGATCGGGTCCTGGCTTTCGAGGAGGAGACGTTGCTTCGGGCCGCGGTCAAGTATGGCCGCGCGGTGGCGCACGTGGCGCGGATGTACCGGCACCTGACCGACGGCCGACCGCCGACCACCGTCGAACTAGAGGTCTCCGTAGACGAAACCGATACCCCCACCTCTCACGCCGAGCACGTCTTCATCGCCCGCGAGTTGCGCCGGTTGGGGGTGCGCTGGGTCAGCCTGGCCCCGCGCTACGTCGGCCGGTTCGAGAAGGGTGTGGATTACATCGGCGATCTGGCCGAGTTCACGGCGGACTTCGCCGGCCACGCGGCCATCGCCCGCGCCCTGGGACCGTACAAGCTGAGCCTCCACTCCGGCTCCGACAAGTTCAGCATCTACCCGATCGCGGCCGAGCAGACGCGCGGACTGGTGCACCTGAAGACCGCGGGCACGAGCTACCTGGAGGCGTTGCACACGGTCGCTCAGCTCGATCCGGCCACGTTCCGCGAGATTTACGTCTTCGCCCGCGAGCGGTATGAGACCGACAAGGTCAGCTACCACGTCTCCGCGCAACTGGCGGTCGCGCCTTTGCCGGAGACTGTGACGGACGCTGATCTGCCGGCCCTGCTTGACCAGTTCGACGCGCGTGAAATCCTGCACGTCACCTTCGGCTCGGTGTTGAAAGAGCGGAGGGGCGATGGCAGCTCGCGGTTCTATGACCGCCTGATGGGTCTGCTGCGCGCGAATCCCGAGGCTTACGCGGTCAACCTGGAGCGGCACTTCATCAGGCATTTGAGGCCGTTTGTGCGTGGTGCGTAGTGCGTAGTGCGTAGTGCGTTCTGGTAGCTCACCACATAGCACGCAACACGCAGCATGTAGCACGTAGCACGTATCACGCAACACGCATCACGGGAGACATCCATGGATTCACAAGAACTGACTCAACTCTACGACTTGACCGGTCGCACGTTCGTCATCACCGGGGGGACGGGTATCCTGGGCGGTGAGATCGCGTGTGCGCTGGCCGGCTGCGGCGCGAACGTCGTCGTGCTCGACCGCAACCTGGACCCGGCGAAGGGGTTGCTGGAGCGGATGGGGCCGCACGCGTGCCACGCCGAGGCGGTCCACGGCGACGTGTTGGACCTGGACAGCCTGCGCCGGGCGGCCGAGACGATTAGCGCGCGCTTCGGCCAGGTGGACGGGCTGATCAACGCGGCCGGCGGCAACCGGCCACAGGCGACCACCGGCCCCGCGCTGCCCTTCTTCGATCTGCCCGCGGACGTCTTGCGCTGGGTGTTCGATCTCAATCTCATGGGCACGATCCTGCCGTGCCAGATATTCGGCCGCGAGATGGCCGAGCGCGGCGAGGGGGTCATCCTGAACATCTCCTCAATGAACGCCTTCCGGCCGCTCACGCGCGTTCCGGCCTACTCGGCGGCCAAGGCGGGGGTGAGCAACTTCACCCAATGGCTGGCGGTACACGTGGCGCAAACCTACTCGCCGCGCATCCGGGTGAACGCCATCGCGCCGGGATTCTTCCTCACGGCGCAGAACGAATATCTGCTCACCGATCCCAAAACCGGCGATCTGACCCCGCGCGGGCGTTCCATCATCACTCACACGCCGATGGCGCGGTTCGGCAAGCCCGAAGACCTGCTGGGTGCGGTGCTCTGGCTGCTTTCGCCCGCGTCGGCGTTCGTCACGGGCATCGTCGTGCCGATAGACGGCGGATTCTCGGCGTTCAGCGGCGTGTAGCGAGGTAGAGAATGTGACCGCCAAACAACATCCCGCCGGCAAGATCGGCGTCGCCATCATCGGGCCGGGCAAAGTGGCACACACGCACGCCCAGGCTCTGGTCGCCATCCCCGAAGCTGAGTTCGTGGGCGTGTGGGGACGCAACCCGGAGCGCACCGGCGCCTTTGCCGCCAGGTACGGCGGCAGCGCGTATGCCGACCTCGGCGCCATGCTCCGTGACCCGCGGGTGCAGGCCGTGATCATCTGCACGCCGCACCCGCAGCACACCGAGGAGACGATCGCCGCGGCCCAGGCCGGCGTCCACGTGCTAGTGGAAAAGCCGCTGGCCCTCACGACCGCGGATTGCGACCGGATGATCGCGGCCGCGGATGCCGCGGGCGTCAAGCTGGGCGTAGTCAGCCAGCGGCGCCTCTACGAGCCGGTGCAGCGCGTCAAACAGGCCATCGAGGCCGGAAAAATCGGCCAGCCGATCCTGGGCACGGTGGTCGTGTTGGGCTGGCGCGGGCCGGAGTACTACGCCATGGATCCCTGGCGCGGCACGTGGGATGGCGAGGGCGGCGGCATCCTGGTCAACCAGGTAGTACATCAGCTCGATCTGTTTCAGTGGTTTATGGGGCCGATTGACGAGCTGTTCGGGTACTGGGACAACCTGAACCATCCGTATATCCCGGTGGACGACACCGCGGTCGCGGTGGTGCGCTTTCGCAACGGCGCGCTGGGCAACATCGTGGTCAGCAATTCGCAAAATCCGGGTCTATACGCTAGAATCCACGTACACGGCTACAACGGCGCTACGGTCGGCGTGCAGACCGACGGCGGCTCGGTTTTCTTCGTGGGCCAGACCGGCAAGGCAGAACCGCCTGTCAACGACGTGTGGACCGTGGCGGGGGAAGAAGGGCTGTTGGCCGGTTGGCAGACCCAAGATCGGGCCGGCAGCGACGCGCACGACCCGATGACCTACTATCACGTCCTGCAAGATCGTGACTTCGTGCAAGCCGTGCTGGCCGACCGGCCGCCCCTGGTGCCGGGCGCGGAAGGACGCAAGCTCGTGAAGCTCATCGAAGCCATCTATCGGTCGCAGCAGGATCATGCGCCGATTCGTTTTTCGTAGAGTCATCCGCAAATATACTTGGCACGGTCGTAAAATGCGCTTTTCGGCGTCTGTCATTCTGAGCGGGTTTGCCCCTAACTTCTCGCGACGGCGAGCATCCAGCGAAGAATCTCAGTCCGCGGCGAGACCCTTCGCTGGATGCTCACCGTAACGCGTTTCACGGGACCAACCTGCTCAGGGTGACACAAGCGGATTTTGCGGTACTGCCATATTTCAGACATCGCAGGAGAGCGTTCGATGAGCATTATCCCTGACGCGGCTCGCCCACTGGCTGAGCTTGTGCCGCATAGCGATTTCTTCGTCGGCATTGACTCGGACGGCTGCGCGTTCGACACGATGGAAATCAAGCACAAGGAGTGCTTCTGCCCGAATACCATCAAGTGGTGGGGCTTGCAGCCGGTCTCCAAGTATGCGCGCGAGGCGGTGGAGTTCGTCAACCTGTACTCGAAATGGCGCGGCATCAACCGCTGGCCCGCGCTGGTAATGGTCTTCGACCTGCTGCGGGAGCGGCCCGAGGTGGTCGCCCGGCACGTCCACATCACCGAGGCGCAGAAGGTGCGCGAGTTCATGGCGTCCGGCTTTCCGCTCAGCAACGACGGGCTGAAGGCTTACAAGTTCGAGCACTCCGATCACGAGCTGGAGACCGCCTGGAACTGGACGACAGGCGTCAATCACACGATCGCCGACATGGTGCACAGCGTCCCGCCCTTCCCGTTCGTGCGCGAGAGCCTGGAATTGATGCGCGGCATGGCCGACATCGTCGTGGTCTCGGCCACCCCGACCGAGGCGCTCGAACGCGAGTGGGAGGAGCACGGCATCGCACAGCACGCGCGGGTCATCGCCGGGCAGGAGATGGGTACCAAAAAACAGCATCTTGCTCTGGCAGCCAAGGGCAAATACCCGTCCGATCACATCCTGATGATCGGCGATGCGCCGGGCGACATGGAGGCCGCGCGAGGGAACGGCGCGCTCTTCTTCCCGATCAATCCGGGCGCGGAGGAGAAGTCGTGGGAGCGGTTCTACCGCGAGGGGTTCGCGCGGTTCACGACCGGCACGTTCGCGGGCGAGTACGAAGCCGCGCTGATCGCGGAGTTCGAGAAGCTGCTGCCGGATACGCCGCCGTGGAAGCGGTAGGAATCAGCGAATCGGCGAATCTCGCCATTCGCTCCTTCACTGGAGGTCTTATGGTTCTCGGCACAGGCTCCACCGACCGTTATCTGACCGATGATGAGGTGCGCCAGATCATTGCGCAAGGGCTGTCCACGCTGGCTGTGGACGGCCAGCGCGTGCTCATCATCATCCCTGACGGCACGCGTACGATGCCGATGCCGCAGATGGTCGGGCTGTTCGAAGATCTGCTCGGCCCGCGCGTGGCCGCGTTGGATTACCTGGTGGCGCTCGGCACGCACCAGCCGATGACCGATGCGCAGTTGAGCAAGCTGGTGGGCCGGCCGGTGCTGGATGGGCAGGCGGAGCGCAGCCGCATCTTCAACCACGAGTGGGCTGATCCCGCCAACTTCCGCACCATCGGCGTCATCCCCGCGAGCGACATCGGGGAGATCACAGGCGGGCTGATGGCCCAGGATGTGCCGGTGAGCCTGAACAAGCTGATCTTTGCCTACGATCAGCTCATCATCTGCGGCCCGGTGTTCCCGCATGAAGTGGTTGGCTTCTCCGGCGGCAACAAGTACTTCTTCCCCGGCATCGGCGGACCAGAGATCATCAACTTCACCCACTGGCTGGGCGCGGTGATCACCAACTATGAGGTCATCGGCTCTGGCTACACGCCGGTGCGTGCGGTGATTGACCGGGCGGCGGCGTTCATTGATCGGCCTGTGGCCTGCTTCGGGTTGGTGGTGACGCCGGCATCGCATGGCGTAGGGGCAGGTTTGCCCGCGATTCACGGCGAACATGATGCTGATGCGCGAAAACCTGCCCCTACATTGTCAAAACCCGCTCCTACCTTGTCGGGTCTCTACTTCGGCTCGCCGCACGAGGCATGGGAGGCTGCTTCCGCGCTCTCGGCCCAGGTACATATCGTCTGGGTGGCGAAGCCCTACCGCCGTGTCCTCTCGGTCATGCCGGAGATGTACGACGACCTGTGGACGGCCGCCAAAGGGATGTACAAGATGGAGCCGGCCGTGGCCGACGGCGGCGAGGTGGTGATCTATGCGCCGCACATCACCGAAGTCAGCTACACGCACGGGGCGATCCTGGACGAGATCGGCTACCATTGCCGCGACTACTTCCTGAAGCAGTGGGAGAAGTTCCGGGGCTACCCCGGTGGCGTGCTGGCGCACTCGACGCACGTCAAGGGGTTGGGGACCTACGACGCGGCCACCGGCATTGAGATCCCGCGCATCCGGGTCACCCTGGCGACCGGTATCTTGCCGGAACGCTGCAAACAGATCAACTTGGGCTATCTTGACCCCGCGACGGTCAATCTTGCCGATTGGGCCGGTCGGGAAGATGAAGGAATTCTGGTCGTATCCAAGGCTGGCGAGATGTTGTACAGAGTCAAATCGGCAAATCAACAAATCGGCAAATCAACAGATCGGCAAATCAACAGATCGGCAAATGACGTCGCCGAAGTGAGGTTCGCAGCGAATACGAAGGCAGGGACGAGATGACTTTACGAGGAGTGGCAGAAAGGCGTACCTGTAGCCATTACCGACGACCCGGTGTGGCAGTTCTTCGCTTATCGCAAGGCCCTATTCTTGTACGACTTGATGTGGGAGGATTGTGAACGGCTCATGCCCGATCCTCGTGGGCGGGCAGTGGCCGAACAACTGACCCGAAGCACTGGCTCCATTTCGGCGAACATCGAAGAGGGCTACGGCCGAGGCTATGGCAAAGACCGCAACTACTTCTTGCGCATTTCTATCGGCTCGGCACGAGAGACCCGAGGCTGGTACTACCGATCTCGCCGTCTCTTGTCGCCCGAAGTTCTCACACATCGCCTCGGACTCGTCAGCGAGGTCATCGCCCTACTTGCCACCGAAATCGGCCAACAGCGCCAACACCGCTGACCCAGTCGCCTCATTGCCGATTTGCTGATTTGCTGATTTGCTGATTTGCTGATTTGCTGATTTGCCGATTTGCCGATTTGCTGATTTGCCGATTTGCCGATTTGCCGATTTGCCGATTTGCCGATTTGCCGATTTGCCGATTTGCCGATTTGCCGATTTGCTGATTTGCTGATTTGCCGATTTGCCGATTTGCCGATTTGCCGATTTGCCGATTTGCTGATTTGCCGATTTGCCGATTTGCCGATTTGCCGATTTGCTCACTCCGAAAGGACCACAACATGACAACCGCAGACATCGCCCTGATCGGCCTCGCCGTCATGGGCCAAAACCTGGTTCTCAACATGAACGATCATGGCTTCACCGTGGCCGTGTTCAACCGCACCACCTCGGTCGTGGACGAGTTCCTGGCGGGCAACGCCAGGGGCACGAAAGTCATCGGCGCGCACTCGCTGGCGGAGTTAGTCGGCCTGCTCAAGCGTCCGCGGCGCATCATGCTGATGGTCAAGGCCGGGCAGCCGGTGGACGACTTCATCGAGAAGCTGATCCCCTTGCTCGAAGCCGGCGACATCCTCATTGACGGCGGCAACTCCAACTACGAGGACACCACGCGGCGCACCGTCTACCTGGAGTCAAAGGGCCTGCTCTACATCGGCACCGGCGTCTCCGGCGGCGAGGAGGGCGCGCGACGAGGCCCTTCGATCATGCCCGGCGGCTCGCCCGCGGCCTGGCCCCACGTCAAGCCGATCTTCCAGGCCATTGCCGCGAAGGTTCCCGAAGGCGATCCCAACGGCGCGCCCTGCTGCGACTGGGTGGGCGAAAAGGGCGCGGGTCACTTCGTCAAGATGGTCCACAACGGCATCGAGTACGGCGACATGCAGATCATCGCCGAGGCCTATCACCTGATGAAGGAAGGCCTGGGCATGACGAACGACGAGATGAGCGCCGTCCTCAGCAAGTGGAACCGCGGCAAGCTCGAATCCTATCTCATCGAGATCAGCCGCGACATCCTGGCCTTCCGGGATGAGACCGGCGCATCTGTCGTGGACGTGATCCTGGATCGGGCAGGCCAGAAGGGTACCGGCAAGTGGACCGTGATCTCGGCGCTCGACCAGGGCATCCCGCTCACCCTCATCGGCGAAGCGGTGTTCGCCCGCGCCCTCTCCGCGCTGAAGGATGAGCGCGTGGCGGCGGAAGTGGCGTTGAGCGGCCCCCAGCCGGCCCTCATCGCCGATAAAGCTGCGTTCATTGCTGATCTGGAAGACGCGGTCTATGCGGCCAAGATCGTGTCGTATACCCAGGGCTATATGCTGATGCGCGCGGCCGCGGCGGCCTACAACTGGAATCTCAACTTCGGCGGCATCGCGTTGATGTGGCGCGGAGGCTGCATCATCCGCTCCGTTTTCCTGGGTAAGATCAAGGAAGCGTTCGACGCTGACCCGAATCTAACCAATCTGCTGATGGCGCCCTACTTCCAGGAGGCGGTGACAGGCGCTGCGCCGGCCTGGCGTCGGGTAGTCGCGAGGGCCATCGAGCTTGGCATCCCCACACCCACCCTATCCAGCGCACTGGCCTTCTTCGATAGCTATCGCCGCGGCTGGCTGCCCGCCAACCTGATCCAGGCTCAGCGCGACTACTTCGGCGCGCACACCTACGAGCGCACCGACAAGCCGCGCGGCCAGTTCTTTCACACGAATTGGACGGGGGAAGGCGGGGATGTGACGGCGCGGGCGTATCAGGCGTGAGGCGGGGGAGACAAGTAGACAAGGGCAAAGTAGACAAGGAAGATGCACGCCGCGGCTACGAAGCGCCTGTCCTCTACTGCAGGGTGTAAGGTACTTGACGGCCGACCACATATTGTATACGATCGTATACGAACAATACCTTCGCCAAAACGGCGGTGAGTCGAATGTGAACTAAACGGGCTTTCGTAGTAGAGTGGTTGTGTACAGAAACCACAGCTCAAGGACTAGTGAAAGCCCATGCCTGATATTGTAGCACTTCTCTACTGCATCCAA
>JAPLHB010000075.1 GCA_026389845.1 Chloroflexota bacterium | reverse complement strand
GGAGCGCGTGATCGCGCATCCGCTCGGCGATGGCGGTGTCGAGGTTCGCCACGGCCGAGATGCCGCGGATGCCCTTGAGCGCGCCGCGTTCGGGGAGGTTGAGCGGCGCGATGGCCCCCCGGCCCCCAATCCTGGGGGTGGACTGGCCGGCCCCCCGGCCCCCAATCCTGGGGGTGGACTGGTCGGCCCCCCGGCCCCCAATCCTGGGGGTGGACTGGTCGGCCCCCCGGCCCCCAATCCTGGGGGTGGGCTGGCCGGCCCCCCGGCCCCCGATCCTGGGGGTGGACTGGCCGGCCCCCCGGCCCCCAATCCTGGGGGTGGACTGGCCGACCCCCCGGCCCCCGATCTCGAGGGAGTCTCGTTCCCCCCACGGTTGGGGGGTCAGGGGGGCGATGCGCACTTTCACCTGGCCGTTGCCCTGCGGATAGAACCCCGCCAGCTCCAATTCCAGGCTGGCGTCGAACCCCATGCGCCGCAGGTAGGGGAGCCATTGCAGGTCGAGGTAGTGGAAGCTGGGACTCCAGGGGACGTGTGTTCCGCCGATGAGGGTGATTTCAGATGAGCCATTCCTTTGCAGGTCGGGCTCCCATGCCCGACTGACCGGCGGCGTGGGAGCCGCCTCCGCTTTCGAGAGGCTGCTTGCCAACGCCAGCGGCAGGAAGACCGTCTGCAAGACGAGCGAGGTCGCGCCGGCCGTGCCGATGTCGAAGCGGTAGTCGCCGGCGCGGACGTCGCCCGGCGCGAAGGTCAGCGCCGTCGAGTTCTGGAACATGCCTTCGACCTGCGCGGCGCTGATGGCCGCGGCCGCCTTGACCGCGGCCAGGTGTTGCGGTTGCAGGCCGGGCTTGGGCCGCCGCGCGCGGATGTTGATCAGGCGCACGGGCTGGCGCGTCAGCGTGGAGAGCGTCAACGCGCTGCGGAGAACCTGCCCGCCGCCTTCGCCGAGAGAGCCGTCAATTTCTATCATGCGATACACCTGTGAGACGCGGACGACGCGGATTGCGCGGAGAACGCGGATGGCCTTGGGGGCTATCCGCGTTCTCCGCGTTCATCCGCGTTCGATCCTCAAGCCGCTTCCAACTCCTTTGTACCCACCAGGTTGTACTGGCCCTCCCGCTTCCGCCGGAACTGCTGGGTGACGGCGTCTGCGGATCGCATCACCTGGCTTGTCTTCGCCCAACTCAGTACAAAAACAGGTTACGCCAAGGCAAGATCGAGACATTCTCGCATGGCGATCTTGCCCTCGGGAACCAACTGCCGGCGCAACATGCGGGTCTGCTTGAGTAAATCCACAGTTCCATCAATCGTCCTGGAGACTGCATCTACAACCGTCGAGGCGATTCCAGAAGGCACGTACTCCTCGCCGCAGTTTGGACAAACCATCGCTGGAATACCAGACATCGTGGCTCGCACGCCCTTGCGCTCGAACTCGATGCTGATTTCTCGCAGCTCGGTCTTGACGCCACACTCAGAGCAAATTGTAATCAGTCCCTTCATCATCGTCTACGCCTCGTTCGGGTCGGCGTCTCGCAGTCGGCATCCGCCACTGCGACCTCCCTCGACATCCTGGGCAGATTATAGCACCTTGCCTCAAACGAAACAAACGGCTGCATTCAAAGTTAGTTATGAGCATCCTGAGCGGAGGGCCGCAGTCGTTTGCGGTCCGTAGTCGAAGGATGCGGCCATTGCGCCAGGACCGCTCCGCATCCTTCGACTCCGCCCGCGAAAACCAGCGGGCTCCGCTCAGGATGCTCCGCTTTAAGAAAACACGGATACACGGCTAACGCGCGGGGTGCGCTCCGTGTATCCGTGCCTTCCGTGTCGTGCTACGCCGCGGCCAGCTCTTTCACCCCAGACACGCCGTACTCCACCTCCCGTTCCCGCCGGAACTGCTGCGTGTAGAGCCGGTAGTAGTGGCCGCGGGCGCGGAGCAGCTCGGCGTGGCTGCCCGCCTCCGTGATCTTCCCATTCTCGATCACCAGGATGCGGTTGGCGCGCTTGACGGTGGAGAGGCGGTGGGCGATGACGAAGCTGGTGCGATCCCGCATCAGCACTTCCATGCCTCGCTGGATCAACGCCTCGGTGACAGTGTCCACCGAGCTGGTGGCCTCGTCCATGACAAAGATCTCGGGCCGCGCCAGCACCGCGCGGGCCAGGCTGATGAGCTGTTTCTGGCCGGTCGAGAGCAGGTTGCCGCCTTCGCCCACCTCGGTGTCGTAGCCCCGCGTAGCGTCCAGCTTGACGATGAAGTCGTGCGCGCCCGCCAGCTTCGCGGCTTCTTCGATCTCGCCATCGGTTGCTTCCAGCCGGCCGTAGCGCAGGTTTTCGCGCACCGTGCCGGAGAAGAGGTGCGGCGTCTGGAGCACCACGCCGATGCGCGACTGGATGGCGTGCTGCGTGAATTCGGTATAATCGCGGCCACCGATGCGGATCACACCGGCCTTCGGCTCGTAGAAGCGGCAGGCCAGGTTGACGATGGTGGATTTGCCGCCGCCGGTGGGGCCGACGAGCGCGATCGTCTCGCCGCGGCGAATCTTCAGGCTGAAGTCGCTCAACACCGGCTTGCCCTGCTCGTACCAGAAGTCCACGTGGTCGAATTCGAGGTCGCCCTGGATCGTGCCGGGGTCGGTCGCGCCGGGCCGGTCGGCCACCTCGGGTCGAGCGTCAATCAGCGAGAAGGAGCGCTCGGCCGAGGCGATGGCGTGCTGCATATCGGCGTAGACGCGCGCCAGGTCCTGGATCGGCCACATCATAAAGGTGATGTACGAGACGAACGCCTGGATGCCGCCGATGGTCAGCGCGCCCGCGAGCGCCTGCCCGCCGCCGTAGAGCACGACCGCGCCCACTGCCACCGCGCTGATGATCTGCACCACCGGCAGGAAGAGCGCGGAGAGCCACGCGGCCCGGTAGGAGGCGCGGTACATGTCGTTGACGATCGCCTCGAACTCGCGCAGATTGGCCGCTTCCCGGCCGAGCGCCTTCACCACCCGCACACCGGTGATGCTCTGGTTGTACTCGCCGGTGATCTTGGAGTTGATCTTGCGCACCAGCCGGAACTGCACGATGATGCGCGTCTTGAACTGCACCGCCACCACCAGCAGGATCGGCAGCATCGCCAGGACGATCAGCGCCAGCCGCCAGTTGATGATCAGCATGAAGATCATGGACGTGGCGATGTTGAGGACGGCCCACACCACATCCAGCATGCCCCAC
>JAPLHB010000190.1 GCA_026389845.1 Chloroflexota bacterium | reverse complement strand
CGTCGCCCCAACGATAGCCCTCGGCCTCGAAGACGGGGATGTCCTGGATCCAGCGCTTTTGGCCCTTTTGCAGCAGGTAGATGTGCGCGCTGCTGGGGCATTTGAGCAGGATGGGGTCCGCGCGCTCGTAGACGAGCTGTTGGACGCTCGGCGGCAGGCCGGCCACCTCCGCGAGAGAGCCTCGGAACAGCCAGGGCACAGCCAGCAGACCGGCCAACGACCAGATCAGATAGAGCACGATGCCGATGGCGAAGGCGCGGTGCAGGGCCGGCAGCCAGCGCGACCGTCCCGCCCGCGCCTGCTGGATCAACAGGGTGGCCAGGATGGCGATGTTGACCAGGCTCCAGCCGATGAACAGCAGGCGGTTGGGGGTCAGGCGGTCGTTGGCGGTGCGATAGAGGAGCGCGGCCAGCGCGTAGAGGCCGACCAGCAGCGTCAGGCCGGCCAGGGCGATCACCCCACGGCGCAGCCAGGTTTGCGCTTTCTCGCCGAGCTCAGCCCCCTGCGCCGGCGTCGCGCCTATCAGCAGGGCGGCTACTGCAAAGAGCAGCGCGTTGAAGACCACCAGCACATCGCGGTTCTCGAACGGCTGGCGCCAGTTGAAGGGGATGAAGGCCAGGTAGACCAGCAGCACCGCCACCGCCAGCGGCAGCAGCAGGCGCATCAGCAGCGCCACCAGCTTGCTCAACCCCTCATCGAAGGACTGCTGCTGAGGCGTCGCGGTCGGATCATAGACCAGCGCCACCGCGATGAGCGCGATCAGCCCGCCACCGCCGGCTCCGAAGAGCCGCATCACCACGTCAGGCGGCTGGATGCCCAACGCGTTGAACAAGCCGAAAGTGATGCCGGTGAAGATCCCGCCGGCGATCGCCAGCAGCCCGGCCACCACGGCGGCTTCCAGCGATTTGACCAGGAAGGCGAAGCGGTTCGCCTGATCGCCGCGCCGAGCCAGCGCCACCAGGCCGACCGCGGCCCAGGCCAGCAGACCCAGGTGCAGCGCCATCAGGCCGAGGTACTGCTCCTGGAACACCCGCGGCCAGATGTGGGGGGCGAGCAGCAGCACGTAGGCCGTGCCCGCGGCCAGACCCAACCCGACGGCCAGGCCGCGGGCCACACGCTGTTTGCCGGCCAGCGTCAGAAAGAGCGCGATCAGCGCCGCGCTGATGGGCGCAGCCAGCAACACCACGGCCGGCATCACGTCGTGGACCGTGCCGTACAGCGGGTTCGTCACCTGGATCTTGAACCGCTGAAAGTCGGACAGCAGCCACAGCAGCAGCCCGTTGAACACGCCCAGCGGCAGCGCCCAGCCCCAGGCGACGGCCCGCTTTTTGACCGCGGCCGCGGCGTGGGCCAGGCGATAGTGCCAGGCCGCCAGCAGCAGGTTCGCGCTCGACTCGGCATAACTGGCCTCGACCGCCTCCGCGAAGGCCGCCTGGTCGCCGGCCTTGACGGCCTGCTGGTAGGCCAGCTCCAACTCTTCGGGGTTCTCGGCAAGTCGTTGGATGGTTGGAAGATAGGACACAGTTTGGTCTCCTTTCCAGCGCCTGGATGATCTGATAGCCGTGCATGGTCTGATCGGCATCGGCCAGCAGCTTCGGGATCGCCCGCGTGGTGGTGCCTTTGCGCATTTGGTCTACTTGTTGCATCGGGCCTCTCGAAAGGGGAAGAACCAGTCAGATTATCACATAAGTTTCTTAGGTATTATAGCACGACCGGCCGGGGTGTCAAATCGTCTGGGGGCGAGGCAAGCGGGGAGAGCTAACAGTACGGTGTCAAGCCAACGTCTGTGCGCACCGGGCCAGGGTCAAGACGTAGGCCGTCTTGCCGGATGCGGCGGGGGCGATGCAGAGGTGGGTAGGCATGTCTGTCTCAAGTGAAGGTGCGGCGAATCGTCAGCTGGTCTGCGAGAGCGCCGCGCCTCGTCACGTTGGACACCGCTTCGCAACGGCTACTGATCACCCACGGCATCGGGGACAGTCAGTATCATCGGTGAGTTAGTGCCGGTAGCGCGGGCCTGATCGAAGAGCGCCAGGATGGCGTCAAGTTGCGCCTTTCGGTTCTACTTACCGTTGTACCTTCAAGACCCGAATGTTATCGAAACAGCACTCTGCTCCGAATCCGACGTCGAGCCAAGCTATCCCCCGAGGCTGAGGCATACCGCTGTACGGGTTCTTGTTCTCTGTCCGTTCTCGAAGGGCTTGACGGCCGTCCAATAATACTAGAATCTCGGCGCCTTCTGCCTGCACGAAGATGGTATGCCACGCGCCCGATGCGATGGACGACTTAGCTTCCCATAGTTGGTTATTGCAGGAATCACCGGCGCATTCGTAAATGGCCACTCCGGTGGGTTTGAGGTGTAGAGCGTAAAAGACCGACTTTGGATCGCTCTTGCGCAGCAGGATTCCGCATATGCCCTTGGTGCTGAAACTGATGGGCTTGACATCGACTTCGAAAACATAGTCGCTTGTGACCGACCACCTGACTACGTCAGGTGACTCTTCTGGTGTCGCATAGGTAGATTGGCCTTCAGCGCTCTTGGCACACAGGTATCCGTTTTCGTTTTCGTTTTCTGCACGCCATCCTATGTCAAGTTTCCATTTTGGCGATCCGGCATCGAAAGATTCGGGCGCGACGAGTTGATCTGCTGCCAACGCCACCGGCGCAGTCCTCGGCGCGGTCAATGTCGCTCGAGCCTGCGCAAGTTCAGTGGATCGCCGGAGATAGGTTTCCTCTAACGCGGTCGCAGTTGCTACTTGGCGTGTCTGAGTTGCGCGAGCTTCAGCCAGGGCGGTTCCTTGAGAGCGGCTTGATTCCTCAAGCACCGCGATGGTTGCGACCTGAGCAGTCTGCTGTGCCTGCGCTTGTGCAGCAGCGTGTGCGCCTTGTGTGGACTGGACGTGCTGTAGGATGGCGTAGGCAACAACCCCGACACCCAAAAAAGCGAAGGCGACGCGTCTGATCCACTGAGAGTACTCCTTCTTCCAGGACTGCGGCCCCCAATTGAAGAAGTCTCGAAGGAGACTCAGCACTGTGACTATCAGCCCCAGGATAGATACGATCAGCGACATCAGCGTCATCAATTCCGTTTTCATGCGCTATCTCCCAGGCCTGATCTGTCTCTCAGGCCAGCGTCTGCTCCAGCATCCTGCTGATATACGTCGCCCGATCCTCCACCTGAAACAGCACATTGCGCGCCTCAAACTCATCCTTGCTGAGTCCCGGCCCCCACCAGGCGACCTGCTGGTGCGGCGTGTTGGAGATGATGAAGGAACTGAGCTTGACGGTCGGGTCGCCGAGCTTCGCTTCCAACTCTTTGATCGTTTGGTGGAAGCGGATCTTGGGGTCGTTCATTCCTTCCAGGTTGCGGATGCCCTTCGGATCCACGAACGCGATGCGCTGACCGTCGCCCGTCACCAGCCAGAGGATGAAGTCGGGGTAGAAGTTGCCGGCCTCGAAGAAGCCGATGCCGCGGCCGCGGCTCATGTTGCGCAGCAGGTAAAGCTCGCGGCCCGCAAAGAACGACCGGTGATGCTCGTAGTACTCCCGCAGGTCGAGCACAAAGTCGCGCTCCCCCTCGTTGAGATGCACCGGACGCACTTCGATCAGTTCGCTGTTGACGTAGAGCAACGGCTGGTAGAGGTGCTGGCCGAACATGATGGCGTGCAGCCGGCCGTACTCTACATCACGCAGCACCCGCCGGGCGATCAGGCGCCTGATTTCTTCCAGCTTGGCGATGATGTCATCTTGGGACCGCTCGACCAGGATGCGGTATTCGGACACAAAGTTGCCGTCGTCGGGGGCCAGGTCGGCGTATTCCAGGTGATCCTGCTCGAACGCGGCCTTGCAGTTCTTATAGTAGCGATCGCAGTACTTGGTCAGCAGCGCGACGGCAATCTCCTGCCAGCCGCGCACCTGCTCGAAGGAGCGGAACTGCATCTCGTCGGCCGGGATCAGCAGGCGGTACCAGTCGCCGTCCCGCAACAGAGCGCGCAAGCCTTCCGGCGGGATCGCCAGGTTGTACCAGGTACGCTCGTTCTTGAAGCGCTGGAGCTCGAAGTAGATGGCGTCGAAGTCCAGGAATTCCAGGTGCGCATCGGTGAAGCGGGCCTCGTGCAGCTCGGCTGGCTGTGACCGGGGCTGGCCGTGTTGACTCGCGAGCGCCTGCAGCTTGGGATACCAGTTGACCTCCACGGGGTACTTGCGGAGACTATCGGACACGGGACCGACGGCCGGCCGTGGACCCTGGCGCTTGAAATCATAGCCCGTCTTGACCCGCAGCGTCTTGAGCCGCACCTCGCCCAGGTTCTTGAGCACTGGCAGCACGAACTCGATGGGCGGCTCGCCGTTTTGGAGGCCCTCGTCGGCCAGGTATTCGCGGAACTGGCGCATGTAGTCGGCGCGGATGCCGAAGACGTTGAGGGTTTCCAGCCGCTCCATCTCGGCGGGGGCGTGGATGCCAACGATGCACCGGCTGCGCTTGAGGCAGAAGTCACGGCCCTTGAGCCGCACGCCGCGGCCGAACAGTTGGATGATCTCGGAGCCTTCGGTGCGGCCGATGTTCATCAGGCCCATCGTGCTGACCCGCCAACTACTCCAGCCCTCGGTGAACTTCTTGGAGCCGATCAGGACGTTGATCGTGGAGTCGCTGCCGTTGATGGCGTGGAAGAGCGAGCCGGTGAACTCGCGCTCCTCAACGACTAGCGTTCGATAGTCCTCGCACAGCTTGCACAGTCGGGGCGCGTCGCCGACGTTGATGACGCCGAAGGGGTCGTGATCGCCCAGGTGCAAGGCGATCTCGCCGTCCGTGCCCTTCAAGTTGACGACGTGCAGGCTGCCGCCGGCCGGCGCGTTGTAGATCACACGCAGGATATCGGCGTAGACCTGCTCGGCGGTGAGGCCGAGCCTAACCAGGTAGGTGTAGGCCCCAGCGAAGAGGTCGTTGCCCTTGACGTCCAGCAGGCCCGCCCGACCGTGCAGGAACTGCTCGATCAAGGTGATCATGTCTCGTTTGTGGTCAGGGCTGGCAAAACTGGCCAGGAAGAGCAGGATGTCGGTCACGTCGGAGACCATCCGGCCGCCCTGCAACCGTACCGCGTTGACGCTGCCGCCGACGAAGATCCAGAGCGGCCGTTCGAGCAGGAAGGGGCGGAATTCAGCGCTGCGATCGGCGTAGAGTTTTTGTTGCTGATAGTAGGCCAGCAGGCAGGCGGCGAGGTAGCGCTGGCGCTGGGCTTCGTTCGTGTCGTTCTCGAAGTTGAGGATGCGGTATTCCTTGCCGTAGCCGTCGTTGTAGAAGTACTTGTAGGAGTAGTCGAACAGGATGCAGCGGGCATAGATACCGGCCAGGTTGCGGGCGCCGCTGGCCTTGACCGCCTGACCGAAAGTGGCGGAATACTCGAAAGAGAAGCCGTCGGCGCATAGCTCCGCGCGGCGGCGCATCCACTCCCCTTCCTCGCTGGCGCTGGCCCCGCGATGCCCCTCGTCCACCAGCACCAGGTTGTTGCGCTCGAACGCCTCCACCGCGATGGTCTTCTCGCCGCTGCGGTCGGCCAGCTTGTGGATGTCAATGATCTCCACCGCCCGGCCCGCGAAGAGGGAGCGACCGTCCTTGCTGAAGATGTCGGCCTCGATTCCCGATAACGCAAACTCGGCCAGGTGCTGGCGGGAAAGCCCTTCGTTGGGGGTGAGCAGGATCACCCGGTTGATCGATTCGCCGGCATCGTGCAGCGCGAGGTAGTGCTGGTATTGCAGGATGTTGATGTGCATCAGCAGCGTCTTGCCGCTGCCGGTGGCCATCCAGAAGGCGATCTTGTTGAGATCTTCGGGTTGGTAGGGGCTGAGCCTGTCATCCGGCGCCGCTTCGGCGTTGAACGCAGCCACGTGCGCGTTGAGGTCGGCCAGCAGCCGGTCGCGGTCGCGGAAGTAGCGATCCAGGTAGATCTCGGTGAAGAGCAGTGCCAGGTACTGAAAGGGCTTGGGATAGAGCAGGCGGCGCTCGACCCGGTTGCGCCGCTCGGTGATCTGCCGCCAGTGGCGGACGATGTTACGATCGTAGGCGAGCAGCAGGTCGCCGGACAGCGCCGCGCGGTCGACGGTGCGGTTGCGCAAGGCGGTGCAGAAGTGGCTGACGTTGTCGGCGTCGAAGCCTTCCAGATCGGGGTTAGTTAGCTCCTTGGCCAACTGTTCGAGGCTGGGCATCTCGAACAGGCTGATGAGCCAACGGTTCAGGACCAACTTCTGGTCGAAACGGAGGGGTCTCGCTTCAAAGAGCTGAGGGCTGCCGGCACGGGATCGCTTTGGCATTCATGTCTCCCGAGGAGAGCGCCTGGGCGGAAGCAAAGCCCGCCTAGGCCCGTTCTCCTTATCAGAACCAGGGCGGTGGCGGAAGGTACTTGGGCGGCTTGCCCTGCCGGATGCGCTCAGCATCTTCGATCCCAGCGCGGGCTGCTCCCTGAAGAATGACACCAACAACGACCCCCGCGGCACCTAAGGCGGCCAGAAGCAGGGGGACGACAATAACGAGCGCTAGGCCTTCCGTGCCAAATGCACTGAACGCGGCCAATCCGGCGATAGCGAATCCAACGGCCCATTTCAGCCGATCAGACTCGATCGGCATCGCCAGCCCGACTATACCCACCAGACTGATCCACACGCCCTTGGCGATAAATACCCATTTCCACTCGACAGGGTGCCTGATGACCCAGGGAACGATCTGCCCCATGAGCACCATCTCCCCAAGCGCCAGGCAACACAGGGCGATGAGGACGCGTGTTTTCTCCCCATCGTCCGCTGTGATTGCCAGCCCCATGGCGACCAGGATGATAGCAAAGACAATGCCGAGTGTAGGCCCGAATGTTGGGATCTGTAAGAAGCCATCAGGCTCCCGAAAGCGGGTAAACATAGAGAACCCGGGCCACAGGGATGCAGACCCAGACAACAGAGTCGAGGGACCCGGTAGCCCGTGGATGACTACGAAGATGACGGCCGCCAACACAAAGAGCAGACGCGGGCCGAGGCGAATCCCGCGCCATGCTGCCAGTGCCAAGGCGAAGGGCAGCATGGACCATCCTACGGCAGGCCGGGCCACATAACATGGGAACAGGTGGATGGAACCATAAACAAGCTTGAAACTGAGCCAATCGGGAAGCCCATCGAATATGAAGTTGAGGGGGACGAGAAGCAGCATCAGGCCCGCTACAACGGCCAAGATGCCCGATAGGATCCCACCCCTACCCAACAGCACGAAAACCGGAATGGCAACAGCCAAAAACAGTGCCGCGCCTGAACACAGCACCATGGCAGTTTCAGGGGAAATGTCGCGCAGGCGATCAATTCTGGTGAGCAACAGCGCCGCCTCAAAGGTCAAAGCTAAGACCGGCAGCCACGCTGCGTACCTGGATTTCATCATGTCACCCCCGGGCTACGTGTCAGATGCTTCCTTCGCCGGATCCGCGTTTCGGATTTCTCACACGTCCTGCACGTCAAACATCAACCGCATGAACTCTTCTTCGATCAGCCGCACCTTCCACGTCTCATCGGGCCGGCGCAGGTTCTCCAGATGGTTGTCGCCGTTGACGTAGATCAGGTCGAACTCCATGTCGCGCGGGTTGTAGTCCTGTTTGCGGAAGAAGACCTCCAAGTCCGCGTTCGACTTCTCCTTCAAGTTGCGCCAGATGACCAGCACGCGCTCGCCCTGCGGATTGAGGCCCTGCACGACACGATAGCCTTGGATGGCGTCCACGTGCCGGACGCGCAACCCCAGCAGGTAGTTGAAAGTCTCGACCAGGTCGGCCGCGACCGGCCGCGTCTCGCCGACGATGCCGGTCGCGACTTCCAGGGTGTAGCCGAAGGGATTCTCGAAAACACGCACGTTAAGCAGGCTGGCGCGGCTTTCCGCGTCCAGCATGTAATGCAGGGTGTAATCCTCACGGAACGCGTCGCTTCCCGCCAGCGCCAGCTGCGCGCCGGCCGGCTGGCGGAAGGCCAGGTTGTTGAGGGCGTCCTCGTAGGATTCCAGGCGGAGATATTTGAATAGGTGGCTGGAGCCTTCGCGGGAGACTGGCTTGCCGTCGCGCCAGTCCTTGGAGTAGACGACCTTCTGGATGCGCGGCTTGACAGCCGTGTCGAAATGCTCACCCATTTCCACAAGCAAGTACTTCCGGCCAGCGTCGTCATTTCGGTTCAGTTCGACTACCGCGTGACCTGTCGTAGCTGAACCGGCGAAGTAGTCTAAGACCAATGCATCAGTTCCGGCAGAAGACACTCTCAAACAGTCCCTCACTGCCTCCACCGACTTGGGAAACTCGAAGGGCTTCTGAGGACCGAACAACTCGACCAGGGCTCTGGTGCCGTTGTCCCGAGCAGAATATGCTGGGTCATCCCACCAAGTCCGGGGCAGCGAACCCTCCTCTCTCAGGTACTTCCTCTTGTACACCTCAAACTTGCCGTCTACTTGTTTCACCATTAGCTCGGAAATGTCCGTGGTCGCCCTGTCGACGCCATAACGCCACACCCTCTCCCGTTGCGCAGCGTCTTTCGGCCAGAGCACGACTTCGGCCTGCCGTGGATCTTCTAGAACAAGCCATGACCTGGAAGACTCCTGCCACTGTAGCGCCGGAATGCGCAGCGCCTTTTGGGTGCGGTCATAGTAGATTGGGAAATACTGTTTTGGCCTGTCAGTCCGTTGACTGCCTGAACTGTTCTTTCTGAAGTTTTCCCATTCGAACTGTCTTCCGTTCTCTGATCTCTCATCGTACCTGCTGGCCTGCTCCTCACTATGTGGTAGCCTTCCAACTACGGCGTCTTCAATCGCCTTGGCAAAAAAGAGCGCATACTCGTGGTTGATAGCAAAGCCCTTTACGGTTGATCGTCCAGATGGGTTGTTTCGAATCGCGACGGTTGCCAGATAGTTCGTATCTCCCATGAGAGTCCCAAGCAGAAATCTGAGACGTTGCACCTCGTAGTCGTCGATTGTGACGCACAAAATCCCAGTGTTGGCCAAGAATGAACTTGACAGCCGCAGACGATCGGCGAGCAGTGCTAACCACGAGGAGTGCTTGTAGTCGTTCTTATAGAGAATCTCGGTTGCAGTGGCATTGTACGGCGGATCGATGTAAATGCACTTCACCTGCCCGCTGTAGCGTGCGCCCAACAACTGCAATGCCTGGAAGTTCTCGCTGTGCACCAACAAGCCATCGGTCTGCTCGTCCAAGTCATCGAAACTGCCCACCAGCCGGTCGCGGAACCGGCCATCGAAGAACTTCGTGTCCAACACCAGGAACGGGTTGGCCCTGAGGAATGCGACGGTCAGCGGCAGTGTATACCCCGGCGTCACCGTGCTTTCGGCGATCTCGTCAATCGCGAACAGCCGCACCCACTCGGCTCGCTGCGCGTCGTTGGCCGCGATCTCGGCGTACAGTTCTTCCGGCACCCGGTCCAGCGTGACACAGTAGTTCGTCTCCACCACGAACTTCTTCTTCAGCCAGAGCCGCTTCTGGAGCTCCTCGGTCTGCGCCAGGAAATCAATGATCTTGTGGGCCACCTGGCGCAGCGCGCGCACCTTGCCCAGGTACGCCTCGACGCGCGGCGCGGTCTCCTCCTCGATGTCGTCCAGCCGCACAACCTCGTTCTTGATGTAGAAGTCCAGCTCGCGACGCAGGAAGCCCCGCAGGTCCTTGTGGATGAAGTAGTCGAAGGTGTTGCGCGCGGTGTAGTCGGCCAACTGCTTGTCCAGCAGCGTGCGCCGAGGGGCAGCCTCGGTGGGCATGGCTTTCGCCAGCTCTGTGCGCCAGTCCTCCGGCGCCGCCGTCAGGATTGTCGCGGCCGCGAGTCCGCTCAACTCCGCCTGTTTGCGCTTCTCTGGATCGGCGCGATACTCGAACCGGATGATCAGCTCGTCGCCCGCGACGGACATCGCGTCCCCAGGTCCCAACACAAACCGCCGATCCTTCCCCTCCGCCGCTTTGACGTTGTCCCGATCCGTCTCGGCCTCGGCCAGCTTGAAATGCACGCGGCGGCCCGATGGCAGGCGGAAGGCGTAGTCCCGGAAGTTCTCGGCGGTCTTGACGTAGTACTGGTCGGCGTTGGCCCAGTGCAGTTTGACCTCTTCTCCCTCGTAAGGGATGGCGTAGACCCCTTCCTTGTAGCGCCGCATCGAGATGAAGTCGCCCTCGTCGTAGTAGCGGCGGAAGAAGTCGTAGAGATGCGAGTAAACCTCATCCTCCAGCGCCGCGGGGTCAGCGCCGTACGCGGCCAGCCGCTCGCGCAACTCCTGCACCTTCGGCGCCGTGCCTGGGTCAACCCCCAGCGCCTGCAACTGCTGTTCGGCGCGGCGCAACTCGGCTTCCAGCTCGCCCCGCCCCGCGGCTCCCTGGCCCGCCAGCGCAGTCCGCACCTGGGGCAGCAGCTCCTGGCTCAGGAAGCGGATGATCTCACCCCGCCGCAGGTTCATGATCCGGTAGATGCCGAAGTCCAGGTCGGCCTGGTCGAGTTGGAAAAGCTCAGCGAGGAGGGATTGGAGACGCTCGAATTTTGTGGGCATGAATACCTCGGCATTCAGAAGTCGGATTACGGTTTCGGGCGCTGGAAATAAAGCTCGACCTGCGCAGGATTGACCGGGAGTGAACACACAAGCTCCCATCCTTCGTTGCCCAGTTCATTCATGACCGGCATCCAATCCTTTGCCTCAAGCCTCTTACCGTTGTAGTCAAAGTACCACTTCGGCTGAATGTTTCCCTGAAAATATGCCCAGATTCGAAAGTACTCCCACTTCTGCATGGTAGCTCTCCCCATGATGCTCAAACGACCGTCCATCGGATGGTGAACAACGCCTCGACCGCCGTCTTCTGTGCCATCCGCCGCTCCAGCGCCGAGATCAAACCATCCCGCTTGGCCATCACCTCGTCTTCGACTTCGAAGATGCGCAAACGCTGACGGCGCTTGGTCCGTTCCAGCCCGGCGATCTTCTCCTGGATGGCGTGCTGCTCCTCCAGGGTGGGCGCCTGGCGGGACTGGCGGTTCAGCGCGCTGATCTGCTGCTTGGTCTCCTTCAGTTCACGCTCCGCAGCCAGCACCATGTCATCCGCCCACTTCTCCAACTGCTCGCGGGCCTCCTGGAAGTAGCGGTTGTTCTGCTCCAGCGACCTGCTGATCGTCGCCTTGACATGCTGCTCAGCCTCGGCGTCCAGCCGCGCCGCAGGGGTATCAGGGAACGGGACCAACCCATCGGTTCGGCCCGCGCAATTGAACAGCTTCTCACACGTCTCGGGATCCAGTGAGTTGCCCGCGTCGTCCAGGCCGGAGAAGAGCAGGTACTCCTCACGCTCGAAGGAATCCACCGTGAGCCGCTGTAAGCGCAGCCAGCCGGCGCGTGAGCGCAGCGCCTCCACCACAGCAATGCGCGCCGGATGGCCTGTGATATCGAAGGTCACGCTTGCCGCGGGCGTCGGCAGCGCCTTGGCCGTCTCCAACACGTGCTCGCCCAACGGGTGGGACAGCCGGTAGAGGAACTCGCTATCGGCGGGAAATCGTCCTTCGGACGCAGTAGCGCCGTTCTTGGTGATCAAGTGGTAGCGGCCGTGCCGGCACCCGGATACGCCCGGCGGCAGGAGATCGAAGGTCAACCCCGCGTCGTCGAAGGCGGCGCGGCCATCCAGTACGAAGCGGGTCGTCGTCCAGAACATTCGCCCCGTCCGGTCGAGCTGTTCGCGCGTGCCGGTCAGGTTGGCGCGCAGCCGTTCATGCACGTCCTCGTCGAAGTTCTCCAGCAGGATGCGCCGCGTGTCCCGGATGCGCGTCTGGATGGCCGCGTCCAGTTCCGCGCGCAGCGCCACGAACGCGGCCTCGATCTCCTCGGTTGAACGGCACTGCTGGTAGATGTCCAGGACGCGGCGCTCGAAATCCACGCCCGACTCGATGCTGCCCAGCACCTCATCGGATGCGCCGAAGACGCCGTCAAACAGCCGGAACTTCTCGTTGAGCAACTCGTATACCCGTTGGTCCGCGGCATTGCGCTCGTTCAAGAAGTTGATGACGACGACGTCGTGCTCCTGGCCGTAGCGATGACACCGGCCGATACGCTGCTCGATGCGTTGCGGGTTCCACGGCAGGTCGAAATTGATCACCAACGAGCAAAACTGGAGGTTGATGCCCTCGGCCGCGGCCTCGGTGGCGATCATGATGTTCGCCTGGTCGCGGAAGTGCTCGATGATGGCGGTCCGCACGTTGACTTGCCGGGAACCGGCCGTCCGGCCCAGGTCACGGTTGGCCTCCACCCAGCGCTCATAGATGCGTGTGGTTTCGGGGTCGCTGTTGGTCCCGTTGAAAAGGACCGTCTTGCCGGCGTAGCCGTTGGCGTCGAGGAAGTCCTTGAGATAGGTCTGCGTCCGCCGTGATTCGGTGAAGATCACCGCCCTGGGCGCGGCGCCCATCTCCGCCATCCTGCCGAAGCCGATCTGCAGCGCAGCCAGCAGCGCGCGCGCCTTGGTATCCACCCCGATGCTGCGCGCCCAGCGGATGTAGTCGTTCAGCTCCCGGATCTCGGCTTCCAGCTTGCTCCGGTCCAGCGGCGGCGCAAGACTTGGCACGAGACTCTCAAGGTCTCCGAGACCTTGAGAGTCTACGACAGCCTCCCCCAAGATCTCGTCCAGCAGCTCGTCAGCCATCTCCTCCTCGGAGACCAGCGCCTCAGCCAACGGCAATTGCCCCGGTTTTCCCTTCGCATCCAACATGGCAACCAGGCGGTCACGCATCGCTTCCAGCGTTCCGGCCACGGCTTGCGAAGACGATGCCAGCAGCTTGCGCACGATCAGCGTCATCAGATGGCGCTGCTGCTGTGGCAACGCATAGGTGTTGTCTCGCTGCAAGAAGCCGGAGATCGCCTCGTACAGCTTCTGCTCGTTCTCCGTCGGTTGGAACGGGCGGGTGATCAACCGGCGCTCGGTGAAGCGGACATACTCCACCACCTGGCGGCGCAGCGTGCGCGTGGAGAAGGTGCGCAGACGCTCCCGCAGTTCGGCCAGGTCCGCGCCCGCGTTCATGTACTGAGTACGGAACGACGGGAGGTCGCCGAACAGCCGCTCGTCTATCAGGGTCGAGAGGCCGTATAGCTCGGTGAGCGAGTTTTGCAGCGGGGTCGCGGTCAGCAGCAGCTTGCGCCGGTCGCCAATGGCCCAACGGATGCGCTGGCCCATCACGTTACTCTGGCGGTAGGCATTGCGCAACTTGTGCGCTTCATCCACCACAACCAGATCCCAGGGGATGGCGTGCAGTTCCTCAGCATAGCGGCTGGCAAAGTTGATCGAGGTGATCACCACGGCCGGCGCCTCGAACGACTGCGCAACGCCGGCGTCCCGGCGCTCCCGATATGACTTCTCGTCAATGACCAGGCAGGGCAGGTGGAACTTCTCGGTCAACTCCAGCGCCCACTGTTTTCGGATTGCCGCCGGGCAGATCACCAGCAGCCGGCGGCGGCGCTCGGCCCAGCACTCGCACAGCACGATGCCCGCTTCGATCGTCTTGCCCAGGCCGACCTCATCGGCCAGCAGTGCGCCGCTGGACAATGGCGACCGCATGGCGAACAGCGCGGCCTCCACCTGGTGAGGATTCAGGTCCACCGACGCATCGAACAGCGAGCGCGACAACCGCTCGACCCCCGCGCCACCCTGGCGGGTGAGCTCGTAGGCGAAGTACTTGGCGTGGTAGGGAGTGGTCATGGGAATAGGTCACCCGTGCGTTGAAGGAGACCCGGGCCTGCTGAGGTCGCGCGGATCGTCGAGAAAGCCTCTCCGACCACCATAAGAATGTCACAAACGACGGTGCGCGGCCGCCACGCAGGTCTCCCCATAATCGGTATCAGCCGAGGGGTCGTGACTGGGAGCAGTTTAGCACAAGCGGTCAGAAAACACAACTGATGTTGCCGCTCGCTTCCTCTGGATTCACACTACTGCACGTTCTCTCTCAGTATCAGATGCGCGACTGGCGACATCCGCCAGCTTGGGGTGGCCGGGTTCGCCGCCAGCCTTCGCCCCAGCGTTCGCCCGGCGCGCGCCCCAGCCCCAACGCCCCGCACAGGCGGCGGGTTTCTTTCTTGGGATTCCGGCTGCTATCGGCCCACAGGATGCCGTCGCGAAACGCGCGCCCCACGCGCTCATCGTCCGCCAGCGCCCAGGCGAGCGCGGTTATGCCGCTGCCGGCCAGGCCGTAGAGGATTACCGCAGGCCAGCGCGCCTGCCGATAGCTGCTGAGCGCAGTCGAAGGAGTCTCGTCGCGGCAAGGAGAACTTGTCCTGAACGCAGTGAAGAGCCTGCCCTGAGTGCAACGAAGGGATTCTTCGCTGGATTCTCGCCGTTGCGAGAGTTTGGCGGCCAACCCGCTCACGCTCAGCGTGACGTTTTCGCCCGATCCTGGAACCTGCGGGAGGATCTCAACTCCAGAGCGGTGCGATGGGGCGAGGCCAGAGAGGAAAGCGAACGGTATCTTGTCAAGCCAACGTCAGTCAAGACCTTCGAGGTTTCCGAAACCTCGAAGGTCTGGTCGCACACTACCAGCGGGCGTGGTGCTCTTCGGCGAACCCGATCAGACCGACGATAGCGATGACCTCCCCATCGTCGGTCTTGACTGTGCCACGGTAGCGGCCAAACATCTGGTGCACCTGGCTGGCGATGACCAGCAGGTTCGTCCTGGCTACGCGCTCGACGAAGGGCACGAATTCCAGGTCCAGCCGGCCGTCGGGAGACGTCATGTGCCAGGGCCGCTTGAAGTCGCGCGCGTCGTAGGTGAAATCCACCTGGCCCAGTTTGTGGACGCGGCCATCCAAGATGAGCGTGTTTTCGGTAGCGGCCGAGGTATCGCCGAAGCCGAACCCCAGGTTCAGGCCGACCGTCCGGCCATCTGGCAGGAATCCCGATGCGCTGGCCCAGACCCAGAACGAGCGATATTCCCAGACCCCGCGGCCCCAATCCAGGTTGCCGAGACAGGTCTCCGGTTGGATCTCCGTCCGCTGGCCGCCGATCTGTAGCCACCCTGTGGCCGGCATGCAGTTGATCTTGCGGTTGTAGTAGAACCGATTGCTGCGGATCGGGATGACCACCACGGTGGACTCGTGTTCTGGCGCCACTCGGAAGGTGATCGCCGCGGTCAATGACTGGCCGCCGAAATTCGGCCACTCCACGGCGAGCTGGCGCTCTTCCGGTGTCACGTGGAAGGCCAGGCGCACTTTGCCGTTGGCGTACCGGCTTTCGCCCGCGGTGCTGTTGCGCGGCAAGACGATGCCACCGCCTGGCGGGATCGTCAGCGTCTCCTCGTGATACTCGCCCGTGGCGAAGTCCACGGTGTAGATGAACGCCTGTCCCGCGTAGCCCAGATCGGCCAGGGTAGCGGAGAAGAACCGGTCAGGCGTGGTTACGCCGTAGTAGTCCCACCGCTTGATCCGCAAGCGTTGCAGGAAGCGCAGGGAGTGCGGGTAGAAAGCTGCCTGCTCAAGATTGCAATCGAGCAGCGGCGCCCGACTCCAGCCGGCCTGAGTCAATCGGCCGCGGGCGTCGAGGAGGGGAGAAGGGGTGAGGATTTCGTGTTGGGTGGGGATCATCGGGTTGTCCTTACTGTGACCTTATCTTATGCAGTATAGCATGGTCGGCGAGGTTCGGCCAAACCGGCCGCCGCCGGGTAGTATATCTCCTTCGGGGGGAGTTCGAGTATGCCATCCTGCCCGGCGACCGACCCTGTTCGGGCCGGTCTCTGACCGAGCCACGCCAGAAATCTGCGCTGCCGGTTCTACAGCTTCGGCGATGCGATGTTGATTCTGCAGAACCGGCATTTTTGCGACTTGACGCCGGCAAGGCTGCATGGTAGGATGTGGGCAGCAGTAGATCAGTGTCAGAATCGGCCGTGCGACTACCCCTCACGGCGAAATAAGACACACAAACGGAAAGGAGACACACCATGGGAGACAAGGGCGGAAAAAAGGATAAGAACAAGGATCAGAAGCAGAAGGCAAGCAAAGAAAAGCAAAAGGCCGAGAAGCAGCAGGATAAGCAACAGAAGAGCACGCCGTAGTACGGCAACGAGACCTTTAGGGTCTGCGAGACCCTAAAGGTCTACCCCACAAGCGCGAATGCGCCCCGCACCATCCAGTACGGGGCGCATTCGCGTTGATCCCCTCAAAAGTCGCCCCCCATCCATCGTTCGGTGGATGCCTCCCTCAGTCACTCCACGCATGGCAGATTCCATCCCCTGGTGGCTGACAACCGCGGGCCGAGGTCGTATACTATCAGCAAGACACACAGGAGGGACAGCGATGAACGGCGAAGCGGTTGTGGTGGCAGATGGCCTGGCTAAGCGTTACGGCGACCTGGCGGCGGTGGACGGCATCTCCTTCCAGGTGGGCCGCGGGGAGATCTTCGGGATGGTCGGCCCCAACGGCGCGGGCAAAACGACGACGGTAGAGTGCGTCGAGGGGCTGCGGCGTCCCGACGCGGGCCGCGTGACTGTGCTGGGTCTCGATCCCTGGCGGGACGCGCAGGCGTTGCGCGAGCGCATGGGGGTGCAGTTGCAGACCGCCAGCCTGCCCCAGCGGATCAAGGTGGGCGAGGCGGTGGGCCTGTTTGCCTCGTTCTACCGGCAGGCAGCCGACGGGAACGCGCTCCTGGCGCGTCTCGGGCTGGGCAACACGCGCAAGGCCTACGTCAGCCAGCTTTCCGGCGGACAACGGCAGCGGCTCTTCGTCGCCCTGGCGCTGATCAACCGGCCGGAAGTCGTCTTCCTGGACGAGTTGACGACCGGCCTCGATCCGCAGGGGCGGCGCGCCACCTGGGACCTGGTGCGCGAGATTCGGGCCGAGGGCGCGACCGTGGTCCTGACCACCCACTTCATGGACGAGGCCGAGCGCCTGTGCGATCGCGTGGCGATCGTGGATCACGGCCGGATCATCGCGCTGGATGCCCCCGCGACGTTGGTGCGTCGCCTGGGCGCGGAGGCGCGGGTGGTCTTCGATCTGGACGGTGATCTGAACGCGGCGACCCTGGGCGTGCTCGACGGCGTCCGTCGCGTCGAGCGGGAGGGCGAGCGCGTGGTCGTCTGCGGCGGATCGCTCGCCGCGGTGGTGAACACGTTGGAGGCTGACGGGGTTCGCTTCCGTAACCTCCGCACCGAACAGCCGAACCTGGAGGATGTGTTCCTGGCGTTGACCGGGCATCGTGACGCGCGGGAGAGCGGGAACCCGCTGTGACCGCTGCCAGATCTGTCATTCTGAGCGGGTCTACCCCAAACCTTTCGTTACGGCGTGACACCAGCGAAGAATCTTTTTGATCCAACGAGACCCTTCGCTGGATTCGCGCCGCAACGCACCTCACGGGGCCAACCCGCTCAGGGTGACAAAAGTGAGTTTTCGGTATTGCAAATGGAGGTATCCCATGCGTGGCCTGAAAAATCTCATATGGGTGCAGTTCAAGCTCTATCTGCGCGAGCCGGCGGCGTTCTTCTTCACGCTGGCGTTCCCGGCACTGTGCTTGCTGCTCTTCGGCGCGATCTATGGCAACGAGCCGGCCCCCGCGTTCTGGGGGCGGCCGGTCGGCACGGTGGATGCCAGCGTGCCCGCGTACATCGGGCTGATCATCGGCACGATCGCGCTGATGAACATCCCCATTGACACCGCGGCCAACCGCGATTCGGGCGCGCTGCGGCGCTTCCGGGCGACGCCGTTGCAACCCCTCACCTACCTGGTCGCCAGCATCGCCGTCTACTTCCTGATCGCGCTGTTGGGGATCGCCATCCTGATGGTCATCGGCAAGCTGGTCTTCGATCTCAAGATGGCCGGTTCGTGGCCGGCGGTGCTGGCGGGCTTTACGCTCAGCGCGCTGGCGTTCTTCGCCGCCGGTTACGTGCTGGCGAGCGTCGCCCGCACCGCGCGTATGGCCCAGGCGTTGGGCATGGCGATCTTCTTCCCGATGATTTTCCTCTCCGGCGCGGGGATGCCCGTGCAGATGTTGCCCCCAGGCCTGCAGGAATTCAGCAAGCTCCTGCCGCTGAGCTACGTGGTGAAGCTGATGCAGGGCTTGTGGTTCGGCGATGGCCTGGCTACAATCGCCGTGCCGATGGCGGTGCTCTTCGGGCTGCTGGGCCTGGGCGTGGGGCTGTCAGCCGTGCTATTCCGGTGGGAGTGAGCTCGTCCCTCTCCCCTCCTGTCGGCAACGGGAGGGGCGGGGGGGAGGGCCAACTTTTCTCGCCTGACGCCATTTGGTGTACACTATCACCTTGTCACCTTGTCACCTTGTCACGCACATGAACGCACACACCCCACCCTCGCCCAGCCCCCCCAAAAACACCCGCCCCGCCTGGCAGCGGTGGGTGTCGGTCTGGCATGTCGTGTTCTATGCCAGCCTGGTGATTGCCACCGCCATCGCCCTGCTGACGGAGACCGCGACCGGGCCCGCGCCGGCCATGATCGGGCTGAGCGGCCTGCTGGGGGCGTGGTACTGGCTGACGGTGATCCGGCGCAGCCCGACCCCGGTCAACCAGGCGCGCGTCGGGCTGACCTTCCTGGCGGGTGCGCTGGCCCTCTGGTACCCGCTGGCGGGCTGGCATCAGGCGTACTTCCTGGTCAGCGCCAACTACTTCGGGATGATGTGGGCCTTCCTGCCGTTCGGCTGGGCGGTGGCGGGCAATGTCGTGCTGATGCTCTTGATCCTACTGCGCAGCCTGGTCACGGCCGGACAGCCGCTCTCGTCCCTGCTGGGCTGGCCGCTGCTGAGCGGCGCCTTCGGGTTAGGCTGGGCCGTGCTGTTGGCGCTGTGGATGCGCTCGGTGATGCAGGAGAGCCAGAAGCGGCAGCGGCTGATCGAGGAGTTGGAGGCCACGCGCCAGAGCCTGGCCCAGGCCGAGCGCCAGGCGGGCGTGCTGGAGGAGCGGCAGCGGCTGGCGCGCGAGATCCACGACACGCTGGCCCAGGACTTCACCAGCATCGTGCTGCACCTGGAGGCGGCCGATGCTGCGCTGCCGGCGGGGGCGGAGCCGGTTCGCACGCACGTGAGCCGCGCCCGCGAGACCGCGCGCGCCGGTCTGCGTGAGGCGCGGCGGCTGGTGTTGGCGTTGCGCCCCGAGCCGCTCGAAGATGCCTCGCTGCCCGAGGCGCTGCGCCGCGTGGCTGCGCACTGGGCGGAGGAGGGCGTACCCGCAGATCTGGCCGTCACGGGCGAGCCGGTGGCGCTCCACCCCGAGGCGGAAGTGACGCTGTTGCGGGCCGCCCAGGAGGCGTTGACCAACGTCCGCAAACACGCCCGCGCCCACCAGGTCAACCTGACCCTCTCGTACATGGGCGACCAGGTCACGCTGGATGTCCACGATGATGGCGTGGGGTTCGATCCGGCCGCGCCGAGCAACGGGATCGGGCTGGCGGCCATGGCCGAGCGGGCGGCGCAACTCGGCGGCGCGGTGGCGGTGGAGAGCGCGCCGGGCCGCGGCACGACGGTGGCGGTCTCGATACCGGAGGCGCAACTATGATTCGGCTCATGATCGCGGACGATCATCCCGTGGTACGCGATGGGTTGCGCGCCATGCTGGCGAGTCAGCCCGACTTTCAGGTGGCGGGGGAAGCCGCCGACGGCGCGGTCGCCGTCACCCTGGCGGCGGAGCTGCGGCCGGATGTGATCCTGATGGACTTGCGAATGCCGGTCCTCGACGGCGTGACGGCCATCCGCCAGATTCGGGCGCGGCAACCCGCGGCGCGCATCCTGGTGCTCACCACGTATGACACGGATGCGGACATCCTGCCGGCCATCGAGGCGGGCGCGACCGGCTACCTGCTGAAAGACACGCCGCGCGACGAGCTGTTTCGTGCCATTCGTGCGACTGCCGCCGGGGAATCGGTGTTGGCGCCGGCGGTGGCCGCGCGACTGATGGGCAAGATGCGCGCGCCGGCTGAGGAGCGGCTGAGTGCTCGCGAGCTGGAGGTGCTCGGCCTGGTCGCCAACGGCGCGAGCAACGGCGACATCGCACAGGCGCTGCACATCAGCGAGGCCACGGTCAAATCACACCTGCTGCACGTCTTCGGCAAACTGGGCGTTGCCGACCGCACCGCCGCGGTGACGGTGGCGCTTCAGCGCGGTGTCCTGCGGCTGGGATGACACAACTTTGGGCTTGCCTCACACTAGCCACTCGGCCAATCGGAGAATCCCCCACGTGCCCGATGTGCGCGAGGGATTTTTGTTGTTCAATGGGAGGCGGTAGGCAATCACCCAACGAGGCTTTCTGATGCGTATCCTACTTGCCGACAGCCAGCCGAGAGTCCGCTTCGCCCTGCGAGTGTTGATGGCGCAGCAGCCCGGCGTGACGGATGTGGTCGAGGTTGCCGATGCCGCGGCCCTGGTGGTCGAGCTGCGCGCCGGGCGGGCCGATCTGTTGCTGTTGGACTGGGACCTGCCGGGTCTGGCCGAAGCCGGCGGATTGCGGGCGCTCCGCCCGGCCGCCCCACAACTCGGCGTCCTCTGTCTCAGCGGCCGCCCCGGCGCGCGCCGGGCCGCGCTGGCGGCCGGAGCGGATGCCTTTGTCAGCAAGAGCGATCCGCCGGAGCGCCTGGTGGACGCGGTTCGGTGTTGCAGCGACCGCCAGCCGCAAACAGGCTGAGTGGCGCAGCCCTGTGCTCGCGCCGCACTGTCAACGGCCATCAGTTGCGCTTATCGTGATACTATAGCACTCGCCGTGTCACCCTGAGCGAGTTGGCCCCGTGAAGTGGCTCGCGGCGAGCATCCAGCGAAGAGCCTGCCCTGAGCGCAGTCGAAGGGGTCTCGTTGCGAGGTGAGAACCTGTCCTGAACGCAGTGAAGGATTCTTCGCTGGATACTCGCCGTCGCGAGAAGTTAGGGGCAAACCCGCTCAGAATGACAGACGCCGGGAAACGCACTTTGGGACCGTGCCAAGCATAGAGACAAGGAGCGAAATGCAATGAGTGACACCCTCCGATCGTTCGCAGAATTGACGACAGACCAGCAGCCCGCGGCCGGGGGCAAGGGAGGATCGCTGGCCCGGCTCTCCCAGGCGGGCTATCCGGTGCCGGATGGGTTTGTCATCCTGCCCTCGGCCTTTGACGACGCGGGGCTGAAACCGGAGGCCTGGGCACAGGCTCAACTCTCTCTGGCGCGCCTGCGCGCGGCGGACCACGACCTCGCGTTGGCTGTGCGCTCATCTGCCCTGAGCGAAGATTCCGCCCAGGCCTCGTTCGCCGGCGAGTTCGAGACCGTGCTCAACGTGCGCACCGACGAGGAGATCCGCCAGGCCATCCACACGGTCTACCACTCACGGCACAGCGCGCGCGTCCAGGCCTACAGCCAGGCCAAAGGCATGAGCGCCGTCCACGAGATCGCCGTGATCGTCCAGCAGCTCGTGCGCGCCGACAGTTCAGGCGTATTGTTCACCGCTAACCCGGTCACCGGACAGCGGGATCAGGCCATGATCAGCGCGGCCTGGGGCATGGGCGAAGCCATCGTGGGCGGACTCGTTACGCCGGACACGCTCATCGTGGACAAGGCGACCGGCCGCGTGCTGGCACGCGAGACGGCCGACAAGCAGGTCATGACGGTGCTGCTGGGGAGCGGCACGCGTGAGCAGCCCGTCCCCGAGCCGTTGCGCCGCGCGCCCGTGCTCTCCGACGCCCAGGCCGCCGAGTTGGTGCAGTTGGCGGGTCGGATCGAAACCCTGTACGGCATGCCCATGGATATCGAGTGGGCGCTGGCCGAAAAGACCTTCGCCATCCTCCAGGCCCGGCCGATCACGGCCCTGCCTGACCCCGAACCGCCGGCCCCGACCGAGTGGAAGGTACCAAAGGGCGTCTACGCTGCGATGCGCAACAACATCGTCGAATTGATGGCCAATCCGCTGACGCCCCTGTTCGACACGTTGGGTCGGACGGCGATCAATACCAGCTTCAATCGCCTGATGGCCGCGTTCTTCGGCAAGCCAGGGATGATACCGGAGGAGCTTATTATCAGCGTCAATGGATACGCCTACAACAATGGCTCGCTCAAGGCCGGGCAATTGGCGCGGGTGCTGTTGGGCAGCGTGGGGATCATGAAGCGGATGTTCACAGGCGCGGTCGCGCGCTGGACCGACGTGGGCCGTCCGCGCTACGTGACCACGGTGGCGCGCTGGCAGGCTCAACCCTGGCGCCAGCTCCCGGCCATCGAACTCCTGGACGCGGTACGCGGGCTGGCGGAAGCGGCGATTGACGCTTACGGCGCGCTGGTGTCCGGCGTCATTCCGGCCGCCTGGATCAGCGAAGCCCTCTTCACGACCGCCTACAACCGGCTGATCCAGCGCCGCGGCGATCCGCCCGCGCCGACCTATCTGCTGGGATTCGACAGCGCCCCCATCCTGGGCGAGAAGGCGTTGTATGACCTGGCCGAGTGGGTCCGCATGCGTGCCGGGCACAGCGTGGCCGCTTACCTGAAGGACGCGCCGGCCGCTCAGCTCGCCGCGCAACTTGGGGACGGCCAGACGCCGCAGGACGTGGACGCAGACGATTGGCGCGAGTTCCAGAGTCGCTTCCAGGCGCACCTGACACGTTACGGTCACGCGATCTACGATCTCGACTTTGCCAACCCGGTGCCTGCCGACGATCCGGCGCCGCTGCTGGAGACGTGCAAGATGTTCATCAACGGCCAGGGGGTCAACCCGCACGCACGCCAGCAGGCCGCGGCTGAGCGCCGTGAGCAGGCAACGCAGGCGATGCTGAACAAGTCGCGAGGACTGCGTCTGCGGCTTTTCCGCAAATTCCTCGCGCCGGCACAACGCTACGCGCCCCTACGCGAAGATGGGCTGGCCGATGTGGGCCTGGGCTATCCCTTGCTGCGGCAGATGCTCCGCGAGCTGGGCCGCCGTTTCACCGAAGGCGGCCTGATCGCAACGCCCGACGACATCTTCTGGCTGAAGCAGTCAGAAGTGGAACAAGCCGCGGCTGCGCTCGATCGCGGTCAGCCGTTGGAGGATCTCAGCACGATCGTGCCGGAACGCCGAGCTACCTGGCGCGCCGCCAGGCGTATCACACCGCCGATGATGCTGCCTCAGATGAAGTTCCTGGGGAAAGACCTGGGGGCACTCAAGACCGGCCGCAAGCGGCGGCACAGCGGAGACAGCATCAAGGGCGTTGCCGCCAGCCCAGGCCGCGTGACCGCGCCGGCCTGCGTCCTGCACGGCCCGGAGGACTTCCATCTGATGCGGGTGGGCGACGTGTTGGTGGCTGCCATCACCACGCCTGCCTGGACGCCGTTGTTTGCCCGCGCGGCCGCCGTCGTCACCGACGTGGGCGGGCCGCTCAGCCACGGCTCGATTGTGGCGCGTGAATACGGCATCCCGGCCGTGTTGGGCACCGGCGCCGCGACCGAACGCATCCGCAGCGGCCAGGTCATCACCGTGGACGGCAGCGCGGGCGTGGTCACGCTGACGACAGACGGTGGATCGGGCCGATAGGCCGTGGACGATCAAGCCCCACGTGACCGGGAAGGGCATGTTGCCGCATTACTTCTTCGACCAGAGCGTCGAGCCGGGCCAGGATCTGGAGGTCTGCTATCCGGTCAGCCAGCCCATCGCGGTCGGCGCGGTGCAGAGTCACGTGCTGGAGGGCGGCCGGATGCTCTGCGCCATGCACGCCGGCCCGTTGGGCGTGCGTGGGGAGCCGGGCAGCATCACCGATGCCTGGCGGGCGATCTTCGGTCACGTCCGGCAGCACTCGGTCATCGCCAATTCCGTCCCGCGCCGCGAACTCTGCCTGGAGGGGCCGGAGGAACACGGCGACGACACGGCGTGCACCCTGACCGAGGCGCAGTTGGCGTACAAGTTCTACCGCGTGGAGCGGCTGGCCGAGAACCTGGAGCGCTATGCGGGGGAGACGGTGCGCCGGGAGGTGATGACCGGCAGCGAGCGGTACGCGTCCTGCTCCTATTGCGAGCGAGCCGAGTGGTACAAGGCCGCCATGGCGCGGCTGGACGGGCTGGTCGGCGATGAGGACGTCTGCCGCGACATCATGATCACGGTCGGCGACCAGTTCCCGCGGGCGCGCATCCGCGAGATGGCCGCGTTCTACGAACGCACCGGCGACCTGGACGCGCTGCTGGCGCTCATGGCTGGCGACCGCACCCTCTGCCACTGCCGGCTGCTGGCGGAATCCATCCAGACCGGGCTGACCCTGTCGCGCACCTACTGCTACTGCGGCGCGGGCTGGTATCAGCAGCTTTGGGACGGTATCATGGGCGGTCCGGTGCGCGTCGAACTGCTCAAGTCCATCTTGCAGGGAGACGACCGGTGCAGTTTCGCGATCCATCTGCCGCTGGCGTAGGGCGTGCCGGCGTCTATCCTGAGCGCAGTCGAAGGAGCTTCCAGCGGCCCTTTACCCCGTCCAGGCCTGCAGCTCGATCACGTTGCCTTCCGGGTCGGTGACGTAGCACCAGGTGACGCGACCGCCGCCCGCCACCGTGACTGTGACGACCTGCCCCACAGGCCGTCCGCCCCCCGCCAGGACCGCGGCCCGGCCGGCCGCGACATCGGCCACGCTGAAGGCAAGGTGACCGAAGCCGGGCCGGTTGACCGCCGTGGCTGGCCGTTCTTCGAGGCGATCGTAGGTGAAGATCTCCAGCGTCGGGCCGGCGTCGCCGTAGCCCGGCAGGCGCAGGTGGACCCCGCGCAGGTGCGCCGCGGGGAGGCCCGTGCCGGCCTCCATGTCGGGGCCAGCCAGATCGCGCTCCGGCGGCACGCGCACGCAACCGAAGATCGTCTCGTAGAAACGAGCGAGCGCCTGCCAATCGCGGGCGATCAAGTTGGTGTGGACGTAGCGGGCGGGAATCGCAGTGTTGGGCGGCTGGGACATAGGATTCAACCTCTGGATGCAAAGCGCTGCATTGGCCCGACCGGCTCTGCGCCGGCTGGGCCTTTTTTGTTGGGGTCAGTTGCGGCCAGACATACTCTGCAACATGGTTCTTGCTCCTGATGAGATGACACCGACCCGAGAGCAGATCACCTCGAGGAGATGGCCTGCTGTCGGGCCTCAAGCACCTTGGGGAGCAAGATAGCCGTTGCCTGGTGCGACCAGTTACTGAAAGGCGACCCTGGGATGACTCTACATCAGGGTCGGGGCGGTGTCAATCTTGGGGTGACAACCAAGAATATGGCTCTCTTGGCACAATCATCCGCACGGAGGAAGTCGGTCGTACGATAAGTCTGTGTTATCGTCCCGGCTAATCCCCCAGCGCCTTCAACAGCGCCTCGCGCGCGTCCGCATAGAACAGGATCGTCAGCTTCATCGCCATCTCGTCCGACAGCTCGTTCAACTGCCGGCGGGCGGAGATGGGGATGAGCAGCATGGACGCGCCCTTCTCGATCGCCAACTCGGCAACGTTGACGGCGTTGTAGACCGGGTCGAGGCCGCCGCCCAGGTTGAGCGCGCCGACGGCGATCAGGCCACCCTTCAGGCTCTTGCCCAGCAGCGCGCTGCAGAATGCCAGCAGCGCGGGCAGGCCCAGGAACGCTCCGGTCTTGGCCGCGTCGAAGGCGCGCAGTTGCACGGTGAACTCGTGCTGGCGCGGGTCGCGGTCGCCGACGAGCTCGCGGGCACGCATGATCAGGTTCTGCTCGCCGTACTTGATGCTCTCGCGGAACGGCCCCGGCGCGGGGAAGTTGACGATGCGCACGCCGGCGCCCGGCCCCACGTTGACGTCAATCCGGTAGAGGCCGGCGCCTTCGTCCGGACCGCCGGGGCTGATGCCCCACACCTGGCCCGGCGGCAGCGGATCGCTGCCGATGGCCTGGGTGCTTTGTAGCTCCGGTGTCACGACGAACTTCTCGACCCCTTCGACGCCGAGTTGATAGCTGAAGTGGGTGTTGCGGAACTCTGCGCTGCCGATGCGCTTCTGCTGCTCCTTCACCCTGCGGCGACACTCCAGCGCCAGTTCCACGGCCCATGCCAGGTCTTCATCGCTGATCGCCATCTCGCGGTCGGGATAGAGCAGCTTGAGCAGGCCATTGACGGTGTGGTTGATGGCGTTGGCATCGCGGCCGCTGATCGCGCTGCCGTAGCGGATGCGGCTCGCGACGACCGGCAGCCGGTTCTCGGCACGCAGTTGTGACCAACCCTCTGACAGGAAGTCACTCACCAGTCCGAAGTGCTCGGTGAACAGGGCGCGGTCGAGCTTGGGCACGTCCCAGCCGGGCAGGTAGGCGTGGATGCGATCCATGAAGGCGGTGTCGTTGCGCATCTCCGGCGGGAGCGGGCCCAGCAGGTGGCCGATCCGCTGCTGATGCTCCACGTCCACCTCGAAGTTGCCCACCATGACGATGCTGCCACTGGCGCGGATGTTCTCGCGGCCCCGGCTGAACTCCCCGGCCTCCATGTAGCCCTTCATGATGTTGACGCCGTCCCGCTGGTCGAAGGCGATGCCGGAGACCTCATCGAAGCAGACCACGTCGTAGAGGCACACCAGGCCGCGTTGGCCCGTGGCGTTGTTGACGAACATCTGCGCCACGGTGGCCTTGCCGCCGGAGACCAGGTGCGAGTAGGGGGAGATTTGCTGGTAGAGGTGTGACTTGCCGGTGCCGCGCGGACCAAGCTCCACCACGTTGAAGTTGCGCTCGACGAACGGGACCATACGCAGGAGCAGAATGTCTTGTGCCCGCCGGGTGAACTGCTCCGGCTCGAAGCCGACGCTCCGCAACAGGAGTTGCCGCCATTCCTCGGTGGTGAAGGCCGCGCGGCCGCGGGCCAGGTCATCCGAAACGCCGCGCTTGGAAAGCTGGATGGGGCGCAAGGCGGTGATGCCGAAGGGCCGGCCGTTGCGTTCCTGGGCAATCGCGGCGTCGTACTCAAGCTGGATTTCGGCATAGAAGCCGCCGGTCAACATGCGCTCGTTGCCCGCGACCGTCTCCGCGTCGATGCGCACGTCGCGCAAGCGCAGGCTGGGCAGCGTGGCCAGGTAGGAGTCGGTCGCGGTGTCCAGCCGCGCGGTGATCAGATCAATCAGCTTGACTGAGCCGCGCTCGCGCGCCCGTGACTTGAACAACTCTTCCTCGCCCGGCCGCACGGTGCGCTCGCGCATCTGGCGCTCGACGATCTCCAGCCCTTCCGCGATCTCGGCCGGGTCGGTGCTGGCGCAGTAGCGTCCCAACAGGAACTCGCCGACGTAGGTCGGCACGGGATACTGGCCGCGAAACCGCAGAGCCAGGTCCTTGCGGACGACGTACCCCGTGAATGCTTCGGCCGCGAGTTGGTCCAACCTATCCAGTTCCATCTTACCGTCCTGAAAATCGCTCCCCGCTGCTCTGGATTCAAGGCTTCAGCCGGTTCGTGCGCTCGCCAGACCGCCTGAAGGCTCTATTCCGGTCGGTTCTGTAGGGCAATTTGGCAAATTGCCCTACACTTATCCGCTAATCGTGGTCTGTGTTTGTGCCACGAGCGACCCATCTGCTGCAAGGACCACGACGAACGCAGCCGCGCCCAGTTGGTCGTCATCCTCGACCAACAGTGACGCGGCGCCGGTCTCGACGGGTCGCGGCGTGGTGAGCGACGTGGCCGCGTTGCCCGCCTTGGTGCGGATGTCGGCGGTCATGCCCGCACCCGCCCCACTCACTGAGACCGAGCAGCGCAGCCCCTTCCAGGTGACGCCGGTGATTTGGGTCTCTTGGGCGATGGTGGCAACCGGCCTTGAGACCGCGATGACCGGCACGACGCACTCTTGCGGGCTGATGCCGCCGTGCTCGTACTCTTTGCCGGCCTCGTAACAGGCGATGCCCGACGCTACGGCGATACGCACGTTCTTGTCCCAATGCCACGGGATCGTGTGCTGATCGGTCTGCGCGCCCTCTTTGAGCGCGGCGCAGCGGCCCTTGCGGAGCACGGTCAGATGCTCTTTCAGCTCGATCTTCGGCAGGCCGCCGGGGAGCAGGAGCCAGCCGTGGTCGGTGAGGACCATCACCTGCTGCCAGCCGTGGCTCAGCAGCGCGTCGATCCGTCTTTCGAGGTTGCGCAGCTCGCCCGGCAGATGATGCGCCACCTCCCAACCGTGCTCGTGGCCGTACTGGTCTATCGCGCCCAACTCGGTCCACGCCATCCCGCTCGGATCGCCGAGGGCATCCCCGGTCAGGATCTGGTAGCCGGCCCCTTCGAGCAGCTTGCGCAAGGTGGCAACCGTACTGCTCGCGCCGGTCGCTTTGACCACCGGGGTCAGGCTCGGCTCGCTGCTGCCAATCATCAGTTCAGCGACAGGCGAAACCGCGGGCTTGGCTGTCGGCGTGACGGTTGGCAGGGCGGCCAGGCGCCACCCGGTGGTACATGACAGGCCCCGGCGCTCCAGCGCGGCCACCAGCCTCATGCCGGCATCGAAACGCAAGGCATCGCTGAACAAGATGCACGTGCCCGCATCGGCTGCCGGTGGCGTCGTCGTCCCATAGTTCGCTACCGGGTTGCCGAGGATGGCGGCCTGGAGCGCCGCCGCTGCTTTTTCCAGCCACGGGCGGTAGAGCGGCAGGAGCGCGGCCTTCACTGCTGCCACGTCCTCCGCGGCCTCAACCGCGGCCAACGCATCCAACACGGCGGCATCTGCCTGCCAGCCCCCTCCAGTGTAAGCCGCGGCTACGTCGGCCACAGTCGCGCCGCCGAGCGTTTTCTCGGTTGCCTGGGCCAGGGCCGCCAGATGTGCCAGCGCGGCGGCGAGTGGAGCCCGGCCCAGCCTGGCCCAGATCCAGCCGCGGCGCGCGCCGTGCTCGGCCTCAAGCTGCGCGATGCCCTCGCGCGCGCCGGTCGGTGAAGCATCGCCCAACGCCAGCAGCGCCGCGCGCAAGTCCCCCTCGGCCGTTTCGGTGTCCTGCGGCCAGTAGGGCAGGCTCTTTTCAAAGATAGATCGTTCCGGCCGCGCCCGGCGCAGGAGTTCCGGCAGGTTGGGATACCCCTCCAGATTCTCGTTGAAGCGGTCCCAGACGATCTCCCAGGCGCCCTGCGAAGTCCCGAGACGTTCCGCCGCGATCAGCGCGCCGTCGTCCACGGGGTGAAGGCCGTATGTGCGCTTGCAGAGGTCGCAAAATGCGTACCACTCGGCCTGGGCCAGGGTCTTTGGGTAGCTATCGGGGTCATTAAGCCAGAGCAACAGACGTCGTACTTGATCCGGGTTGAGCAATTCGTCGAAGAAGGCCGCACGGAGCGGCGCCTCCTTCTTCAGGCGAGCTACCGGTTCGTAAGCCAGCTTGAGCAACGCCCGACCAAGCGCTTCCTTCGTGGCTGTGTCGCCGCTGACGGCGATGCCCAGGCCACTGTCGGTACTCTGCAAGAAGCCGGCGACCGTCCAGTCGCGGCCGTTCTTGTGCGTCCACAGCACGCCGCGGTACTGAAGCTCGGCGAGCGGCTGGAGCGGCTTGGGGCACTCCTCGATGGCGCGGATTTCGGCGCGGCTGACCCCCGGCAGATAGATGATCGGGGCGGCGTCGGCCGGCAGGATGTCGTCGGGCAACGTGCGCGCGATCATGCAGCGCAGCCAGCAGGCCGGGCCGCTGCGCTCTTGGGGCGCGTAGGGGCCGAGAGTCAGCAGCGGCAGCCGCTCGCGCAGCGCCGGCAGCAGCGGCTCCCACTGGCGCTCCTTGTCGGGCCAGAGGATCGCGGCCGGCGGGCATTGGTCATTCTTGTTGTAGCTGCCCGCGCGATAGATAGCTTGCGCCAGCGCATCAAGGAAGGTCATGCTATCAGTCATGGCGCCTCACTGATCGGTTCAGCTATTTCATGAGTGAATAATTGTCATTCTGAGCGGGTTAGCCCCAGACTCCTCGTTGCGGCGTGAAACCAGCGAAGAATCCGTTCCATACTGCAACAAGACCCTTCGCTAGAGACTCGCCGCCACGCACGACACGGGGTAGACCCGCTCAGAATGACAGCCGCCTACAAGCGCATTTTGTGACCGTGCCGAGTATATACTGCACACGGGCATAGACTGCGTTTTTCGCGGCGCTGAAACCTTGGCTTTGTCACCCTGAGCGGGTTGGTCCCGTGAAGTGCGTCGCGGTGAAAATCCAGCGAAGAGCCTGCCCTGAGCGCAGTCGAAGGGGTCTCGTCGCGGGACGGATTCTTCGCTGGATGCTCGCCGTCACGAGAAGTCAGGGGTAGACCCGCTCAGAATGACAGCCGCCTACAAGCGCATTTTGTGACCGTGCCGAGTATAGCTCAGCCTATCCGAATAACCAGCGGAGGCGGCTCCCAGACATCGGCTGTACTTTCGCCCGCCGCCGGTTGCGGGCATGGGAGCCCGCGCTGCTATTATTCGGATAGGCACTAAGCCGGCTTCGCCCCCGACGGGCCAGCCGGGGCCGGGGCGGGCGGCACTGGCCCGGCTGTGCCCTGCCGGCTCTCCTTGAGGCCCTCGCGGATCTGAGCCCGCAACTGGTCCGCTTGCGGATTCGGTTCTCGCTGCCGAGCGGCGCTCACTTCCAGGCCTAGCTTGTCGGATAGCAGGAGCGTCAACAGCCCTTCCATCACGCCGCTGCTGGTCGCAGTGCCCCCGGCGCCGCCAATCACCACGCGCGGCACCACGTCCACTTTCGACTGCTGCACCGCTTCGGCAAAGCGGTTCATCACCTGCTGCGTGACCTGGAACTGCGGGCCGCCATAGGCCGCCACCTGTTCCTCGATGGCGATGGCCTGACCGATGCCGACGCGGGCGGTCTTTTCGGCCTCAGCTTCGGCCAGGGCGCGGATCTGCGCCGCCTGCTGCAGCGCCCGGGCGTATTCGGCCTTGCCCTGGTTGCTCTGCACCGTGATGCTCAGCTCCGATTCGGTGATGTTGCGCTGCTGATCAGCGCGCGCCTGTGCCTCGCGCAGCTCCCGTTCCTTCCCTGCCGCCATCTGCTGCCGTCCATAGGTCTCGATCTGCTCTACGGCGATCTGCCGGGAGCGCAGTTGGTTCAGGATAAGCTCGAACTGTTTGTCCTCGGCCATCGCGACCGGCGTGCCGATCAGCACCTCTTCCAGCTCCAGGTTATAGTGCGTGAACCTTTCCTTCATCTCCTGACTCGAAATCTGCTGGATGTTGCCGCGCTCCTGGATGAGCTGGATCAGCGTGCGCGTCTGGCCGATGTTCTTAAAGTAGGCCGACACCATGGGGTCGAGGGTCTGCTCGACCAGCCGTTTCACGTCGCCGAAGCGCTGGACCACCAGGGGAGCCTTGCGGTAGTCAATGTGCATGACCACCGACAGCGGCAGCGACGGCTCGAAGGCGTCCTTGGTGATCAACGAGATCTCCGCCAGGTTCTCGTCGAAGTGGTGCGAGCCGACCTGGCCTCGGATCCACTTCAGGATGACGTTGGTAGTGGGGACCGCCACGACCTTGCCGGCGTAGGTGTTGAACGCGTACTTGCCCGGCATGAGCGGCGCGTCCCACACGCCGCGATGGCCTCTCGCCACCAACTCACCATGCCGATAGTCCTCGCCCGACAGGTCACGGCCGGCCTCGCCGGTGTAGAAAACCACCACGCCGACGGTCCCGATTTCGATGATGGTCTTGGGGATCATCTCCACCGTGGCAAACAGCCGGTTGAGATAGTAGGTGCCTTCGACCAAGACCTGCAACTGGCGCCCTCGCAGGCCGCCGGCCTTCAGGAACCGGTCAGGCGCCTGGAAGTTATTGTGGTACGTCTCCACGTTGGTTGGGTCGCCGCCCACGATGGGCGCGATGATCTCGTCCGGCGGCAACGAGGGTCCGTCGTGGATCGTCACAATGCCGGTCTTGTCGTCCTGATCCTTGAGCACTACCGGCCGAAAGCCGTCACGCTCGGCGATCACCTTGGCCATATCCTGTATGACCCCTTCTTCGGCGCGGTTGAGCGGCAGGTAGTAGACCTTCTCCTCGGTGATGACGATAAACTGCGCCAGGTTGATGGCGTAGGTGCCTTCGCGCAGGATCTGACGCTGTGGCCCGCGCTGGCCGCCGTCTTGCAGGAACGCGGCCACATCCTGAAAGTCATTGGCGGTGACGTTCGAAGCCAGCACCTGCATCGGCACCAGCGGATGCCCGTCGCGCGCAAAGACGTAGCCGATCTTGCCCTGGGTGATGGTCACCAGGGGCGAACGGTGGACGAGATACTGGATCGGCATCAGGTAGTGCAGGCCCCCGCGCAGCAGCTTGGGTTGGAAGCCAGCCTCTCCCTTGAGTGCGATAAAGCCGGTCTCGACGGACTTGGCGCCGAAGCGCTTCTCGACGATGCCAACGCGGTTGTTGGGGATGAAGCGGATGCCCGACAAGGCGAGCAACGCCAGCACCACCAACACGACGATGAGCAGAGCTATTCCGATCACCATGATCATGATCCTACCTCCTTGAGTTTAGGTACTTATGACGGCGATACCAAATGCTGACTTTGTCAGCCCGCAAGCGATTCAGCCTGTGATTGCGCAAAACTTACGCCAGACCAGCCGTCAAGTCATGCCTATGGGTATGACCGGCGCACGGCCTGTTTCTCGCTGCGCGTCAGGTGCCGATCATTCACCCGCGCGCTCCCATCCGGGTTCGTCCCCCGATCCACCTTCCAATTGATCGTGAACCGACTGCGCAGCACGCCGGCGGTCACGAACGGCCGGATATTGAGCCGCACCCCATCGTTGAGATCCGGCGCCCAGCCGATGGGCTGCTGCTGGAGCGGCTTCCAGCGCACGTAGATGTCGTAGGGCAGGGTTCGCGCGATCATGCAGCGCAGCCAATAGGCCGGGCCAGTGCGTTGAGTTGGTGCGTAAGAGCCGAGGGTCAGCAGCGGCAGCCGCTCACGCAGCACCGGCAACAAAGGTTCCCACTGCCGCTCCTTATCGGGCCAGAGGATGGCCGCCGGTGGGCACTGGTCGTTTTTGTTATAGCTGCCGGCGCGTTGCAGCGCGGCAACCAGCGCTTCGAGAAACGCAATTGGCTCACTCATGAGGGGCCTGTCTGGGCAACTGGGCCAGGATTTGATCGAACAGCGCAACCAAATCGGGCGGCGACAGGATCGGGGCATCGCGCAACTTTTGTAACCAGTCGTCGGCGCCCTTACCGGCGAACAACCCATCCAACACCTGGACCACGACTTGGTTGAAAAACTTCTTGCCGTGGATGTATTCGTGCAGTTGTGCCGCCGCAGCGAGTGTTTGGGCGTTGCCCAATTCATTGCGATAGTGCGCCAAGACCGGGTCGGGAGCAAGGCGGGCGTGCCAGTCGGTGAGAATGCTACGGATGGTCGCTTCGTCGGTCACCGGACTATCCTCTAGCTTGGCCGGCAGCCGCGCCTCCTTGTAGAGGTCGCGCAGGACGCGCCACATCGCGCCGTGTGCCACCCAGTCGGGAAGTTTGGCGTGAATCGGCCCGGCCAGCGCAAGGAGGTTATCCCCCGCGCGTGCCTGCTGTTGCGCCGGGAGGGCGGCCCAAAGCTCGGCCGGATCGCAGAAGTAGGATTCGGTGCAGAAGCGCGGCAGGACGTGCAGTCGCGGAGAGCGTGCCGCGGCCGCTTGGACGTCGGCTGGGCTCCATTCATCGCGATCCACAATTCCGATCCAGTCAGGACGGTGGACGGCCACGCCGCTAACGACGTGGCCCTTGCCGTTTGCCGCCGCCAGGTAGAGGCGCTGCTGCCAGCCGGGAGCGTGCTGGCCCAGAAAATACCCGAGCAGGGTGACGTCGTCCTCGCCTTCGACCAACAGAACGGGAAGGCCACGAGCCAGACTCTCAATATCTCTGACCCACCGTGGTGTCTGGCTCACTTGGTCTGCCCCTTTTCATCGGATGCGTTCAGCCGCACCCGGTGAGAGTCGGTGAATTCCTCCCAAAGTTCCGGCATGTGGGAAGCAATGATGAGTTGGCCACCTTTCTCCTCTACCATCCGCCGCAGGTGGCTGACGAACGCCCTCGCCAACGAGACGTGCAGATGAAGGTCCGGCTCGTCAACCAACGCGATGCCGCCGGGCCACAGCCAGCGGGTGATCGTTGCCAGCATCAGGAGCACTTGCTTCTCGCCGCTACTCAGTTCCTCGATCGGGTGGCTTTCTCCGTTGCCAACCTGCACCAACAGGTTGCCGGTGCGCCGGTCGAAGCCATTCAGCCGTTTGCCGACCAGGAACGCACTGAACTGTGACGCGATCTCGTTGAACCTGACCTCATCCACGACCTTCAAGTTGTAGAGGTAGTTCTGCAGACTACCTCGGCGGCTGGCGACCGGCTCGTAGCGGGCCAGCCACTGGTACTCCTCCGGCTCCGGTTGGACACTGAATTTCTCGGTCAACGGAAGCAACAGCCGGTTTTCACTGGCCAGGTACACGAGGTTCGGCAGATCGGCCCGCTTTCCGAGTTGGTTCTCGGTCAGTCGGTCGGTCAGTCGTTCGGTCCAGATCGCGGCCTGCTTTCGTCCACCCTCGCTATCTCGCTCCGGGAGTCCGGGCGGCGTGTAGACGCCGCTGATGTGCGTGCCGCGCAACTCTTCCGGGGAAAGGAAATAATGGTACTGCAACCCAAACCGGTGCGCGTTGGCATGGGCGGCCGCGAATTCCCGGGCGGGATCCTGTCTGCCCGCATAAATCCATAGTGACTCTTGCTCGAATCCTATCACTTCCATTGCAGCCAGGTCCGCCGACTGCAAAAGGCGCGACCCTACGGCATCGGTCAGGGGATTTCCCCCATGCAGCGAGTCTGCCAGGCCCTGCCAGAGGGCTGCCATCGCGTCCAACAGCGTGCTTTTGCCGCTGCCGTTTGAACCCATCAGCAGCAGCGCGTCAGGCACGCGGCCGGTCCAACCGTCCTCGAAGGAGCGGTCGAAATCGCGAAAGTTGCGAACTTGTTTAAGAATGACCCTGCGAATCTGCATGTGGGGGCCTCCTTCCTTGGCTGTGCAGATGTCTCGAGACTCGCTCCGAGCGTCGCGCCTATTCTACCACAATCCGATAGGCTTACTGACTCACTTTCCCCGCGCCGCCAGCTTCTCCGCCCGCGTGACGTGCCGATCATTGATCCGCTCGCTGCCGTCCGGATTCGTGCCGCGGTCCACCTTCCAATTGATCGTGAACCGGCTCCGCAGCACGCCCGCTGTGACAAATGGCCGGATGTTGAGCCGCACGCCGTCGTTGAGGTCCGGCGCCCAGCCGATGGGCTGCTGATGGAGCGGCTTCCAGCGCACGTAGATGTCGTACGGCGGCTCCCCCTCCAGGATGGCGATCAGCTTCTTCTGCAGCGCCAGCGCGGCCACCAACCGCCCCTCCGCGGCCGGGGCGCCGGCGTCGCGGTCATCGCGCTGGCGGGTGATCCACGCGCCGAGGTAAGTATAGATCAGTTTCTCCAGGACAGCGCGATCCAGCTTGTGGTAGTTGACCAACGCCGAGAAGCCATCTTTGCGGCCGTCCCAGACATGCCAGATGAAGGGCCGGTTGTGGAAGACGCGGCAGTGCTGCGGGAAGAAGCCGTCGGCCAGCCAGTCGTCCAGGGTCTTGCTGGGGAATCCGGCCGCGGCGAGCAACTGCTCCTGGACAGCGGCCGACCATCCGGCGTATTGCGTACTGCGTATTGCGTGCCCGGCGTCTGCGGTGTTGGGCAGGGATTGCGGATTGGCGAAGGCTGCGGCCAGGAGCGCGCGCAGGCGTTCGGCCGCCGGCTGTTCGCCGCCCACCGCGGGCAGGCAGACGATGCCATCCGCATCGGCGTGGGCGCCGAGGTGGTCCTGGGCCTGCTGCGGCCAGCGATAGCCCAACAGCCGCGCCACGGCCACCTGCAGCGGCTCGGTGGCGCCCGCGGAGTGGCCGTTGAAGAGCCATTGGGTGGGGTCGTCGGAGTACGGCTCGGGGAGGGGGCCGGCCGCGTCTGCGACTTGCTGCCAGTAGTCAAGGTCGAAAGGAATTTTCACCAGCGTAGCATTCTGGACGTAGAGCTTCTGATCGATTCGCCTGACTTGGTCGTGGAAGGTCGGGGACTGACAATAAGCCCACAGCGCGGGAAGCAAAGTCTGATCGTGTGGAATCAGAGCCGCCAAGTTGTTGTCGAACAAATCGCCTGTGTACAAGTTCGCGGAGAGTTTCCCGATCTGGCTTATTGCCACACCCCATTTGCCCCACGCAGCTCGGCCTCGAATTGCAGAACCAAGCTCCTGTGCTGCTCGCAAGAGAGCGTCAAACCAGAGAACTCTTTCGCGTCCACCAAAGGGCATCGTAGAACTAACCGTGCCTTGATACCATCGCCAGCCCTCGATTAGTCTTGGTAGCTCCCAAAAGCAACGACCGAACCTGGGATAGTCTGCCGGGGAGATTCCCTGCAGCCCGTCTGCATAATGCAGGAGCAACGCACCAAGGTTGGCTTTTTCGAGCGTGATCCTCGTATCGGGATTTCGTAGCTCGCTCTCTTGGTTAACGAACCGAATTGGGTCATTCCGCAACAAATCGGCCTTGACCGATGGCTTTCGGCTACGTGAGACGTCCGTTCCTCCCACTTCATGGTTTTCTGCCGGTGGACGGTGTGTGACGATAAATAGCCCAACATTGAAATCCCACATCGGGGTCTGAAATGCTTGAGCACCCAATCTCGCAAGCAGGTTCCACGACTGGGACTGAAGCAATTTCCTGCGAAGTTCTTCATACGATTTCAAAAACAGCCAGTTCTGAGGGGTGACAACCGCACAGGTACCACCCGAGTCTGTAAATGACAGAGAACGCTCCACAAAAACGGTGGCCAGGTCAGCCCTTGAGACTGGAAAAACCCTGTCTGCAAAGTTCTTGAGCGTTTCTGTCTGGAGGCTGCGTCCCAGATACGGCACATTCGTCGCCACCAGCGTGTACTGCCCTGCCAGCAGCTTCGCTGCCTTCGCCACCCCCTCCGCCGCAGCGCCCAACACGGCCGCGGCCGGATCGTCCCGCTCCTTTGCCAACGCCTTCCCCAACAGCGGCGCCACCTCCTCGTAGTCGGCGCTGAACATCCGCTCGCTCAGCGGCACGTCCGCGGGATTGATCAGGCTGCCCAGGGTGGGCGCGTTCGTAAAGAGCTTGTGCAGTCGTTCCAGCGCGGTGCGCAGCCGTTCGTCCCCGCGGGCCAGGCGCAGCCAGTCCTCGAGCTGTCCCGTCACTGCGATGCCGGAGCAGGCGATGTTGGGGGTCGGCAGCGGCCGGTAGCCGCCGCTCTTCCAGGCCGCTAACGCCAGCGCAAAGGTCGCGATCTGCGTGCAGCGGGGGTCCAGCTCCAGCATGAAGAGGTTATCGCGGATCACCGCGTCGCCGGCCGCGGACGCGCTCAGCCCCTCCTCCTCCATCCGCATGCGCAGCATCATGCCGAACTCGGCCACCACGAAATGCCCCGACCCGCCGCAGGGATCCATCATCGTCACCTGCGCCGCGCGGTCGGGCCAGCCGGGGAAGGCGCCGGCGGCGGGGACGCGGGACGGCGTATTGCGTACTGCGTATTGCGTACTGCGTACTGCGTATTGCGTATTGCCGTCGCTGCCTCCTGCTCCCTGACTCCTGACTCCTGACTCCTCGTCCACCCACCGTAAATAACCCCACTCCTTCACCAGCGGACTATCCGGGTGGCGCGCCGCCCACCACGCGCCGAGCGAGTTCTCCAGCAGGAAGCGCACCATGTAGTCTTCGGTGAAGAGCTGCGTCACCGGCGCCAGGTCGGCCCCGCCGATCTTGCGGCCGCTGGCGTTCACTTCACGCTTCTTGTCCGTCTGCCAGAACTGGTAGACCCACCCCAGGCCGTCGTCGGCGGTGAAGACCGCGGGCGGCAGGCCGGCCAGGATCGCTTCGAGCCGCTGGCGGCCCTCCGGCGCAAAGCGCACCTGGACGGTCGGATCGTCCGCCAGGAAGATGCCGGGCAACATCGCAGCCGCGTAGCGCGCGGCCAGGTCCCAGGCGTCGGCCGCGCCTTCGTCAGGGGCCAGTTCCGCGCAATCCGCCAGCGACACTGCGACACCAGAGGGGTGCATCAGCAGATCGTTCTCGGCCAGGAAGCGAGCGAACAACATGCGGTGCCACTGCTCGTAGGCGACCTCGTGGGTCAGGAGGGGCAACGCGTCGGACTTTGTGTCATCGCCCAGTCGGCGCGCCACCGCGCGCAGGCCGCGGCGCAGTTGGCGCTGCGGCTCGTCCATGGTCGCGAACGGGTCGTCGCGGGCGACGGCCAGCGTGGTCAACGCGGCGCGCGCCGCCTCCTCCGCGGCCCGCCGGGCCGCGTTGATGGCATTTTCAAGGGTTTTGCGGAGGTCGGTGGGTAGGGATGGCATGGTTCCTATTCTTGGGTCTGTGGGAGGAGGCCGGGTCGTCGCCGTCCACGAATCCGCCACGAATACACGAATGGCCGCCCGTCGTTATTCTTGAATTCGTGTTTCATTCGTGGACGGCGGCCCGGCCCCGCTACGCTCGCGTCGGGTCGTCGCCGTCCCCGAATCCGTCACGAATCCACGAATGGCCGCCCGCCGCTATTCGTGAATTCGTGTCCCATTCGTGGACGGCGGCCCGGCCCGGCCCCCGCTGCTCTCGCGTCGGGTCGTCGCCGTCCCCGAATCCGTCACGAATCCACGAATGGCCGCCCGTCATTATTCGCGTATTCGTGTTTCATTCGTGGACGGCGGCCCGGCCCGGCCCCCGCCACTCTCGCGTCTGGCATCGGGTGTGGACGGCGGCCCGGCCCCAAACTCGTGCACGGCACGCTTCTTGACATTATCACGCCCCAGGCGTTGCGGCAAATCGTCTCCCGTGGCCGCCGCGCCGGGGAAGATGCGCGGGAACTCCAGCCTGCGCCGGCCGAAGTTGAACAGCAGGCCCACCGCCGCGCCGGTAGCCTTCAAGTAGTTGATGACCTGCGCGCGCTCATCGTTCGTGAGCTGATGAGCAAAGGCCTTGACCTCTACGACGACAGTGCGGGCCACAAAGAGATCCAGGAAAAACAGCGCGACCAGGATCCCCTGATCGTAGACCTCAACCCGATACTGCGTTTCGACCGGTACGCCTTCTGTTTCTAACTCCGCAGCCAGCGCCCGCTCATACACTTCTTCCTTATACCCTGGCCCCAATCGGTTATGCACCCGCATGGCCGCGCCGATAATCCGGTAGGTGAGATCGTTGCCGGTGGCATCTACGACAAGCCCAGGCATAGTGCGCTCCTTCCCGCCCCCTTCTGCGTGCGTGCGAAGCGGTGGCCGTCCACGAATCCGTCACGAATACACGAATGAGCGACCGTCCTATTCGCGAATTCGTGTCCCATTCGTGGACGGCCCGGCCCCCGCTATTCGTGTATTCGTGTTTCATTCGTGGACGGCCCGGCCCGCTCTCTCACACAATCACCGGCTTCCCTTCCTCGATATGCGCCATGATCTCTGCCCGCAGCACACCCAGGTACTCATCCACTTCGGCTGCTGACTTCAGCGTCGCAGACTTCGGCCGCACGCGCACGGCCTTCGGCTCCAGCAGTTTGGCTGCCTGCTCGCGCGCCTGCCGCATGCGCGTGGGGACCACCAGCGCCTCAGTCGCCCAGGCCTCCAGCGGTTTGGCGTCCAGCGCGGCCAGCAGCAGGTCATCGGTGCCGGCGTGCAGCTCCGCGATCGGCCCCAACCCCTGGGCGTGCAGAATCTCCCGCCACTGCTCGTCGCTGAGCTTGCGCCACTCATCCGTCTCGCGCAGCGCAGCTAATTCCCGGTCGCGGGCATCCACGACGCGCTGCCTGGCATCCTGGACAGCCTTGCGGAGGTCGGTCGTCAAGGCATCGTGCAACGGTTTGACGGGGTCCGGCTCGGCCAGGAGCAGACGTTGCGCGGTGATCGCTTCGACCTGCGGCCGGACGGTGTAGGCGGCCGGCCGCCCGGTCGCATGGGCCAGGAGCCGCCCCAGCACCCCCCACTGGGGCAGCCGCGCGTCTTTGGCGGTCTTGGCCTGGCCCCAGGCGCGCTGCTGAGCCAGCAGCGTCTCCCGTGCGTCGAACGCGGCGGCGAACTGCTCGTTGCCGCTCAGCGCCTGCAGTTCCTTGATGGCTTCGACGGACGGCTTTTCGGGCAACGGCGGCGGGCCACCGGCCTCGGCCGCCAGGTCACACAGCTTCTGGAGCACCAGCGGGATCGCCTGGGCTTCCTCCCCGTTCTTGACGGCCAGGCCCAGATCCTGGATCAGCTTGCGCACGCCGATCCGCTGCGCCGCGGTGATGATCACGGCCTCGTTCTTGAACTCCGTGACGCCGACCTGCGACTGGATGATCTGTTTGGCGGCCAGCGGCTGGCCGTTGCGCTCGGCCCGCACCGTATTGCCGGCGACCAGGGCCAACAGGGCGCCGTCAATGGCATCGCCACCCCAGCCGTAGCCCGCGCCGCCGAAATGCTTGCGGACCTCGGCCCCCTTTTTCACCCCGATCCCCAGGAAGGTCTGCACTTCTTTGCAGACCGGATGGTCCTCGGCGTTGCCGGTGTAGCCGAGGCCCGACAGCGGATCGCCGGCGCCCTCGCCGGCGCGCTTGACCACCTTGCCCCAGTTGGCGTCATCGGCCAGCTTGAAGTTGGGGAAGAGCCGCGCCAGCGCGTTCCCGATGGCCGCCTCGACCGCAGCGGCCAGGCTGCCCTCCGCGATCTCGTTGCCGCCGCCCTGGTAGACCCGGGCGTTGGCGATGCTGACGGCGACGCACCCCGCCACGCGTTCGGCTTCCGAGGTCAGGCGCGAGGCCATGGCCTGGTGCGCCGCCGCGCCCTCCTGGCTCGTCTTGGGGGTCGGCTCGGCCTCGATGGTGGCCACCGCGGCCGCGGTCCCGGCCAGCGCGGATCTGAGCTCCTCATCGCCGAGGCGCGGCAGGAATATGAACACGATGGGGCTGTTGGAACCGGCCGCCTGGGCCTCCTCCCGGAACGCCTTCTCGGAGGCCGACCAGCCGTCGCGCACCCACACCGGCACCGCCTCCGGTGCGGACGCACCGCCGGCGAGCGGGACATCGGTACCAAAATAGAACTCGAAGCGCCGCACCGTTTTGCTTTCGCCCTGCACCGGCCGGATCTTCTTCACAGCCTCCTGCACCGCGCCGCGGAGCGCGGTGGATCGGTCAGCCGCGATGCGCGCATCGTCGGCCTTGATGCGGCTGGTGTGTGTGTTGAAGACGCGCGTCCACTCACGGCTCTCCTGGGTCTGCAAGTGGTAGGCGTCGTCCACGGCCATCAGCGCGCCGGCGTCCACCAGTTGCGTCAGCAGCCCCGGAATCTGGCCGCGCAGGGCCGCGCTGCCGGCGGTCAGGTCCTCCACCAGCAGATCAGCCAATGTGTCCGGGGTGGCGCGCAAGCCGGGCGCGGCCACGCCGATCTCCGGCAGCTCGCCGATCAGGAAGATCAGGGCGCAGAGCCGGGCCTTGAGCACGCCCGCGGCCGAGCCATCCTTGCGCAAATCGTCAATGGCGGCCGCGATCTCCGGCAGGAGGACTCGTCCCAACAACATGGCCGATTTTTGTTGGTCATAGAGGGTATCCGCCCCGACCACGGTGCCCAGCGGTCGGGCTGCGACTCCCTTCGCCGCCTCGTGCACCACGCGCAGTTGGGTGCGCAATTGCGCGGCGGTGCCCGCGCGATCAATGGCCCGCAGCGCCCGCTCCCAGAAGCGCCGCCGCGTGGGCAGCAGCGGGTATTCGGGTACCAGGTCGCCGCTGTCAGCGCTGGTTGACCCGATCTTGCTGCCGGCCAGATGCCGGTTGATCTCGCCGCTGGCCGCATCGAGGACGGCCTGCAAGGCCGGTACCTTGTCCGGCGCTTTGCGCAGCACCACCTCCCGTACGACCCGCTCGACATCCTTGTCCTCGAGGGGCACCCGGACCGTGAAGCGATCCTGCAGCTTGCCAAGCTGGGGCGTCGCCTCCAGGGCAGCCTGGCCCGTGCCCACGAAGAGGATGCGGCTGCCGAAGCGGGTGGAGCACGCCTCCACGATCTCCTGCACTGCCAACGCACGGTCCGGCTGTTCGCCGATGGATTGTTGCAGCTCGTCCAGCACCAGGAGGGTCAGCGGCAGCTTGCCGGGCGCCCTGGATTGCAGACGCAGCACATCCTCCATGGCTTGCAACATCTCGTCATCGTCAATCCCCGTCTTGCCGGGGAACTCCGCCTGGAGCTTATCCGACACGGCCAGCGCATCCGCGGCCAGGCCCGGATAGGCGTCGTGGATGCTCTCGGCCAGCTCCAGCGAGACATGCATGTTGGCCAGTTCGAACGCCAGTTCCGCGCCGCGCTGGCTGACGCCGGCCGCGACCGCATCGTAGATCCCTTTCAGCCTCAGCCACGTGACCAGGCGCGCCGGCGCATAGTCAACCGGCAGGCCCGCGCTCCGAAAGAGGATCTTGAGCATGTCGAGTTGGATGCTTGGACTTGTGCCGAGCTTGCCCGCGGCCGCCCACAGCCCGCCGTGGCGCTTGCCCTCCGTGGTCAGCTCAGTCAGCAGCTCGTTCACTTCGACGGGTAGCTTCGTCAGTCCGCGGGCCTGCGCGCCATCCGGCAGGGTCACGTTGTTCCACAGGTACTGCAGCACGCGCACGAAGTGCGACTTGCCGCTGCCATAGAAGCCGCTCACCCAGACCGCCGGCTGCTTGGGCCGTGAGAGGTGTTGGAGAAAGGTGGACAGCACGCGCACCAGGCCGCGCTGGTACTCGCCTTCGCACACGAACGCGGTCAGCTCATAGCGGAGGACGTCCCACTCTTCGGGCCGTTGCGGGTCACCCACCACCGTGACCCCGTCGTTGGGGATGGCGAATGTCGTCGGATCCTTGGTGAAGACTTCTCGGTTGAGCATGGCTTCATCCTTTGAGCCTATCAAATATCCAGCGGAGGCGGCTCCCACGCCGCCGGTTGCGGGCATGGGAGCCCGCGCTGCGAGTTATGCGGACAGGCCCTCTTATGTTTCGGCGGTGATCGGCACGGCGAGGTAGTTCCAGCCGTCCCTGGCATCCAGCAGGCGGTAGACCTTATTTTCGTAGCGTCCGGGGAAGAAGATCAGCAGGCGGCCGACAACGGCCTGGGTGACCTGGCCTAGCACGTCGGACGCTCGCACGATGCCAAACAGCGATCCCAGCCCGCCGACCGCCACGACCGTGCGTTCATCCACGCCGGATGTGGCGAGCGCGGCTTTGATCTCATCGGCCACAGCCGCAGCAAACCCACTCAGCGCGGACTCGCTCAACAACTCCGGCCGCTTGAAATAGGACTCACGGTAGCGATGGCCTGTCATCCAGCGGGCAAACGCATCCGTGAGATCAACGAATTTCCAGCCGTGGCCGGCCTTCTCTGTGACGATCTGAAACTCCTGCAGGCGCAGGCGCAGGCGGCGCTCCTGGGCCGGTTCGTAAACAACAAACCACACCTTCTCGGCGCCCGACAAACGCTCCGTCCAGGGCATACCGACCAGCCGTTCGTACTGCTGCAACAGGAGTTCGATCTCACTCACCGGTCCGCTCCTCAGCCCTGAGCAGATAGGAGAACTGCACGTCGGTCACGTCGCCGGCATGCCGATACTCCAGCCAACCCAGGCGCGACGCGGCGAACGCCTGCTCGTGGAGCAGGCGCGCCGGCGCGTCGAGCAGGCGCGCCCACAAGGTCTCAAACAGGAGGTTCCCGCGCACGTCGCATAAGTGACCGAGCAGCAGGGCATAAGCTACAGTAGCAGGGCTGCTCTGGGCCACCGTGCGCAACTTGGTCTGGCGTCCAATGAGATGACCGGACTGCGTCCATGAGGAGGCCGCGTTGCGCCCAACTTTATCGAGGATGTTCGCATTGAGACGGCCAGGGAAGCTCTCTGCAATGGCTGTTGAGAGGGCATCGGAAGCCACCACTGCCCCAGGCTGTGCCTCCACGATGACCTTCGAGGTACTGCGAAGAAGGGGATCACGGGCCATGGCGCAAAGGCAAGCCAGCAGAGGCTGTGCTTCAACACTGATCTCCCACAGGTCCCGTAGCGCTCGAAACACCAGGAGGCGCCGGTCAAGACCATAGAGCTCGCGCAACGCCCACAGCGAGCGCCTGCGCGTGGTCGCTGTCTGTTTCAGCAGGCAGTTTTCATCCAGGATGGCTGCACAGTAGTCTTGGTAGGTCGCTGTCGCCGAACAAGCCGCAAACAGAAGCTGCAACTCGGACAACATCAGCGTTCGGCTGGTATGCGCGCCGCCGAGACCGTTTTCGAAACCGAAGCGAAGGGCGGATTCAGGGATTGCGATCATGGCGATCAGTTCAGCATCACGAAGCAAAGATGATCCAACAAGCACAGAACGCGTGTTGCGAGGCTACACACTTTCTGGTATCCAAGTTTAGCACAATACTTTCCTTTTGGGAAACTCACTGAACTTGAAGACGACCACCGGCCGTCGTCAGTACTAGCTTCCACGGCGCCATGACTTGGGATGATCGAACAGAAGCGCTACCATGGCCTTCGAGTGTACGCTCGACGAGTGCCGCCTGTGGTGAGGGAACATGGCGCGTAGACTGGATTGCACCCCCCGTTGGGTTTGGGGACCCGCCGCCCGGCAGATCGCGGCGCACGAAAATGGCTTTCCTCGTCTGCTCCCATTCAGTCAGGTGTCGGCCAGGCTTTGGGCTTTCGTCGTTGGTCTTGGCATGACAGCCTCCGCGGCTCGCGCCGGCGCCTACACGCGCCGGCGCCTGATCCAGCAGCCCATGAGCGCGGGCCGGTCACTTCATCGCCTGCGCCAGCTCCGCGCCCCAGAGCTTTGCGCGCTTCCCCTCGCCTTCTCAAACCTGGCAGCGCGGGCAGAAGTAGCACGCGCCGCCGAGATACTGGATCTTCTCGATGGCGGCGCCGCACACGGGACAGGGCCGGCCCACGGCCCGGCTGTCCATCAGGCGCTGATACCCGCCCGACCGGTTGTAGAGATCGAACTCGTCATAACGGCCGCCCCGGGCGATGGCCGCGTGTACGGTGGTGAGGATGGCATCATAGAGGCCGCGTTGTTGCGCTGCGCGGAGGTCGCTGAGCGGATGTTTGGGGTGCAGGCCGGCGCGAAACATGATGTCCTGGGCGATGGCGTTGCCCAGGCCGGGGAGGAGCTGGTCTTGGGTGAGCAACGCCTTGACGCTCCGCTTCTCACCCGCCAGCAGGCCGGCGATCAGGGCCGCGAAGGCGTCGAAGGTAAAGTCAGGCTCGACCGGGGTGGGACGCATCCCTTTCACGTACTGGCGCTCGCGTTCCTGACCGGCCTGGTACAACTCCAGCGCGCCCCACATCTGCGTCAGCGCGGTGAGCGAGGAGCCGTCTTCGAACGCCAGCCACAGGTGGTACTTCTCCGGCAGCGTCGCACCGGCCGGATGATAGAGCAGCCGGCCTCCGAATTCCCCGATCAGCAGGAGATAGCCGGGGTCGAGGGGCACGAACAGCCATTTTCCCCGCGCGTGCGCCTCACCGATGGTCTTGCCCGCGGTCAGTCCGGCGAACTCCTCATGGGTCCGGTTGTACCAGACGAACTTGTGGGGCGAGTTGCCCAGGGAGCCGCGACTGATGGTCTTGCCCGTCAGGGTCTCGTTGATCTGCCGGGCCAGGGTGATGAATTCGGGTAGCTCGAACGTGGTTGTGGCCTTCTTTCGTCAACAGGAGTTACGCGCGAGGAAATTCACCACCAAGTGACACGAAGGCTCCAAGAAAGCACCTGATGGGCTTTGTGTCTTGGTGTCTTTGTGGTTCTCGCCTACCTGGCTCCGGCTTGTCCGGGTCAGGTGTTGTAGCATCACTAACACATTCTGTGTGTTGTGTCAACGCGACGGCTGTCATGCCCCCTCCAAGGTCTGTTCCAGAAGCTCGACGAAGCGGGCGGGGTCGCGGAGCAGGCCGGTGTGATCCATGATTTCAGCCAGGGCTTCTTCCCACCCCTGGCGTTCGTCCGGCGGGACGCTGAGGATCTTGGGTTATGCCTTCAGGACTCGCAAAGCCCGGAGGGTGACCCACTTATTGGGCTGCTTCTTGGGCCCGAAGTCGGCCCAGGTCTTGCCGGTGTAGTCATACTCCAGCGGCCAGCGTCCGCCGGCATCTTGCTTCTCGCGGATGACGTCGAGCGCGTGGGCCAGGCGGGGATCGCGGCCATAGCCCAGCGCGACCAGCGCCTCGACGTTCTGTAGCAGATCGGTGACGTAGAAGACAGGGAAGCCGAACTTCCCCCAGTTGCCGCTCGGCTTGTCGGCCCAACCATTGGGATACTCGGCCAACGCGGGATCGGCGCCCAACAGGAAGGCGACGCCTTGCTCGATGGCCCGCTGCATGGACGGCGTCCGACGGTCGGCGGGCCATTTGCCGAGCGCCAACATCACCTTGACCGCGCCCCAGGCACACGGCAGCTTGTTGTTCGCTCCGCAGGCGAAGGTCGGGCCGCATTTGCCCGCGTAGTAGCGCACGGCCGCCTCTCGATCTTCCAGGGGGGCGATACCCTCGCCCGTAACGCTGCGGGCCAGCCAGTCGAACGCCGTTTCCAGCCGGGGATCGCGGCAGCCTAGCTCGAGCAAGGCCCAGCACAGGTTGCCCTGTAAACAGTCAACTGTGCCGGAGGGCGGACCGGATATCGAGAACTGGCCGCGCGGGGTCAGGGCATGATCCAGGACGTATCCGCACGCCCGTCCGATCCGCTCGTCTTCGGCCGCCGACGCGCCCAGTTGCGCCAGCAGGATGACCGACCAGACGGTGGAGCGGTACTTGGGCAGGTAGCCTGGGCCAGGCTCGGCCCAGAAACCGGTTTCGTCCATCTGGCCGAGGATAGTCGCAATCGGCCCGGCCTGGTGCGCCGCGCGGCGGGCAGCCGCGAGCTGCGGGTCATCCGGCGCGAGATCGAGCAGGTCGCGCAGCGCCAGGTGCCGCACTCCCGGCGCATCCGTCTCCAGCAGCCACGGCAGCGGATCGCCTCTGAGTTGTTCTTGCCAGGACATAGGTTACTCCTTTCCCTGTGCGGCGAACGCCCGAATCTGGCCGGCGTGCTTGTGCTCGTCGCCGGCCTGCATCTTCTCAATTTGTAGGGGCGCACCCTTGCGGTCGCCCAAGCGGGCAGGCGCAAGGCCATGCCCCTACCACGGATTATTGAGAGGATACGCCGGCCTCGACGCCGAGCAGCATGGCGATCGTCACCCGCCGGCCTCCGGGCGAGTGCACCGCGTAATCTCGGCTGATCTCCGCGGCCGGAAGAGCGGCCAGCCGATCCAGCAGCGTCTGATGAGATGCCTGGGCCGCAGCCAGCGTCTCGGCCAGTGTGGCCCGCTTGTGCCCGGCCACCAGCCCGGCGTTGAAGGTGCGCCAGTCAGGGTCATAGGCAGCATAGCAGGCGGGCAGGCGATCGGTCTGGATCGCCTCGATCGCTTCCAGGTTGGCGCCGTCCCACCCGACCAGGTGCGCCACGATGTCATGCGCTGACCAGACTCCGAGGAACGGCACGTCGCGGTCTTCGGCTGCGAGCGCGGTTACGGCGTCGGTGACCTCACCGCGGGCCGCGGTCAGATCGGCGAGCAGTTGTGCCTTTTTGGCTTCGGGCGTGTTTCTCATGTCCAAACCTCTCCGGTGGGATGATGAGTAGGACAATTCGGTTTTTCATAGCAATCCCTCCCACTGGCGGCTCATTTGCTTCCAATCCAGTTCGAGCGCATGTCCGCCGGCGCGCACGGCCACGCGCTCGGCGGGGAAGTCGGCGCGCACGTAGGGGTTCTCGTAGCGGCCGTAGCCGTGCAGCGGCACGACCGGCCCGTCGCGGCGCAGGGGACCGCGCCAGCCGAACGCCAGCTTGCCCTGCGAGGGCGAGTTGTACGTGACGCTCAGCCTGTCGTAGTGCACGGGGGCGCGACAGATGCGGGCGATGAAAGCGCCGAACTCGCCGTCGGTTGCGCGACGTCCCAGCTCGCAGAGCCAGATGTTGCTGTCGCCCTCGGCGATGATCTCGCGCCCCTGATCCTCGCCAGGTTTTTCCTGCCAACGGTAGGGCCGCTGCGAGCGCAGCGCCAGGTAGCCATCCCCCTTGGCGGCGAAGATCCAGCCGTCACGCTCGACCACTTCGTCGAACTGGTCGCGCGGCAGCCAGGCGTGGGTGAAGGCGAGGCGTCCGCGCACGTAGAGCGCCGGCCTCCGGTGGATGCGGTAGATCGCGATGACCACGTTGCCGGCCTGCGCCGCCCGGGGCAACACGCCTGATCCGGCCCAGTAGTTGGGCGATGGGCCTGACAGCCTGGCGGGGTGCGTGGTGAAACAGACGGCGTCGGGGCCCAGCGTCGCCTGCCAGATGTGTTGCTGATCGCCCCCGTAGCCGGGCCGGTAGTCTTGCGCACAGCTCAGCATCGTGTCGGGCGTGCGATAGGTCAGGACGTTCACCTCTTCGCGCGTGTTGCGGCACAGGTCCCATTCCAGCGCGCGCGCCAACAGGCGCAGGGTGCCCGTCCGGCGCAGGAGCCCCAGCAGCCGCCGATAGGGTTTGAACGGCGCGAAAAACGCGTTGTCCCACCAGCCGAACGCATCGAACATGCGCATGACCAGGCCCACGGTGCGCGGGTGGAGATATGCTTCTAGCGTCAGGTAGGTCATGCCGTCCTCGAAGCTCTCGGCGCCCAGCCCCCAGCGCGCCGCCTCGGCCAGGCGGATGCCCATCCGCTGCCGGTTCTCCATGATGCCGCGGCCCAGGTCGCCCGCGATGGCGGCGATGGCCGGTGGCATGCGGTAGTTGGGGCTGAGCGCGAACGCGACGGCGCTCATGTTGTCGAATCCTGAGTATTGGCCCATGCCGAACAGCAGCTTCGCGATGTCGGTCGTCCCCTCGTTGCTGGCCCATTTCTTGGTGTTCTCGTAGGCGCGGCCGTGGCTGCTGCCGAACACCCCGCGGAAGCTGTTGAGAGCTACATCGAGCAGCAGGAGGTCGGTCACCATGGCCGCCCGGCCGCCGATCTCGGTGTCTCGGCAGAAATCGGCCAGGGAGAGGAGCGCGGTCAGATCCTCGTCGTAGTAGACGTGCGAGAGCCACTCGGAGAAGCCGGTGCGAAAGCGGAGATCGAGCCAGCGCCGGATGCGCGGCCCGCAAAGCGCTATCTTCTCCGCACCAGTATGACCGGAGTTAGTGAAGGCGGCATCGGGGAACATCTGCCCGGCCAGGTAGCCGGCGCTGGCGAACAGGATGTGATGGTTTTCCGTCCAGGTGCAGAGGGAGTCGGCGCCTGGCTCGTCTGGCCAGTACTTGAAGCGCAAGACCGTCTGCCGGCAGCGTGCCACCAGGTCGCGGCTCAAACCGGGGTGGTCGCCGAACTGGTACAGCAGCCGCAAAACGCCGTGCAGGGCGAAGTCTGCGCAGTCGCGGCGCGCGTCTATGAAGTCCAGCGCGGCCTGAATCGCGGCCTCGTGAACCGTCCCGCCGGCCGCCAGCCGCGCCAGCTCGTATGAGACGATCTTGGTGTTCTCCGGCGCAGGGTTGGCCAGGCAATGGGCCAGGAACGCCGCGCGCCGCGCCTCGAAGCCGGCCGCGTCCGGCTCCGCGGTGTAGACGTCGGGTGTGGGCTGCGTTGGGTAGCCCGGCGGCGGTGGTGTCGCAGCGCGGATGCGATAGCTTGGCGATGCGTGGATGGTGGTCATTCTGACCCCTTTACGCGTTGATGAGCAGGCGTTTCAAGGCCTCCGCCTCGGCCGTCATCTCCGGGGTCTCCGGCGCGCCGCCGCGGCGCTGGGTCAGCAGCGCGTTTAGCCGCGTGTGAACCTGGCCGTTCAGCGGATAGCGGCTGGCGAAGAAGACGGAGCAGGCGACCAAAATCACCGGCAGGACCGCGAAGATCAGCCGGAGCACCAGCACGAACTCCGCCGACTGCGGTTGGTCCACCAGCTTCTTGAAACCGCCAACGACCTGCTCGACAGGCCGGACGTAGCCGGCCAGCCCCAGGGCATTGGCGACGGCGAAGATGGCGAGGGCGGAGCTGAGCTTGCGCGAGAGCGAGATGAGCGCGCCGTAGATGCCCTCGCGGCGCTGGCCGGACTGCAGCTCGTCCACATCCGGGATGTCCGGGAAGATGGCGTAGATCATCACCACGATGCCCCCTGTGCCCAGGCCGATCAGGGCGGCGAAGATGTAAACCAGGAGCCAGGGGCTGGCGGGCGTGATCAGGAAGCTGACGAACATCACGGCGATCCAGGTGATCCCGCCAACCATGAAGCCGAAACGCTTGCTGGTGCGGCGGCTGAGCGCCACATACAGAGGCAAGGACAGCACCTGGAAGACGAGCAGCGTGCCTGCCACGTAGTTGGCTTCGCTGCCCCGGCCCAGGTAGTACTTCATGAAGTAGACCACGATGCTGCTGACGGCATCCATGGCGACGAAGGCGAACAGGTACATGAGCAGGGCGAACACGAAGGTGCGCACGCGGAACGGCCGTAGTAGGGTCGCGGCCAGATCCAGCCGTTCAGGCGGCTTCTGGAACTCGCGTCGCTCGCGAACTGCGGCCACGGTGGCGATGAAGGGGAGGGCGAACAGCGCGCCGAAGACCAGACCCATCACGATGTAGCCCTGGCGCACGTCGCCAAAGCTCTTGACGATCTCCAATGGCACCAGCGCAGCCACGATGGACGAGAGGGTGGAGAAGCCGATGCGGATCGAGCTGAGCGAGGTGCGTTCGTGGTAGTCTAGCGTGATCTCGGCCTGCAGCGCGTTGTAGTTGAGCATCACCAAGCTGACCACGGTGGAGAAGAAAAGGTAGGTGGCCATTACAAACGCGAACCGAGCGCCTTCCGAGCTGAGGTCGGTGGGATAGAAGAGACCAAAGAAGGATAGGAAGATCAGCGGGATGCCGGCGAGCAGATAAGGCCGCCTCCGGCCCAGCCTTGTGCGCGTCCGATCCGAGAGCACCCCTTCGAACGGGTCGGTGATCGCATCGTAGGCCTTGCTGATGAGGATCACCGTGCCCGCCAGGGCGGGATTGAGCCTGATGACGTCGGTGAGGAAGATCAGGTAGTAGAAGCTGACGAGGACAAGAGACCCGCCGCCGTAGATGTCACCCAGGCCGTAGCCGATTTTCCGCCAGAGCGGCAGCTTGTCGGATGAAGGAGGGGCAGTTGTGGGCATGTTCACCTCAGAGTTTGTGGAAGATTCACAGAGTCACAGCCTCGCGGCGGCCGGTGCGGCTTGAGCGATAGATGGCGTCAACGGCGGCCAGGACGGGTAACGCCTCGGCCGCGGGGGTCAGGTAGGATCGCCCCTCGACGATCCAGGCGCGGAAGCCCTCCAGGCTGCGCTGCAGGGCGTGGATGCGCCCGCCCGGCGGCGCCTCTCGGGCCGGGCGCACCCCGAGGAACTGCACGTGCGGCCAGGGGCGGTTGCTGTAAATTGCCGTGCCCCGTGCGCCATAGACCTCGATGCTGGCTGCCTGCTCCGCATGGGCGACCATCGAGCTACAGACCTCCACCAACGCGCCATCCGCCATCTCGATGATCCCCTGGGCCAGATCCTCCACCTCCACCTGACCGAAGGCGCGCCGGGCAGTGTAGCCCATCGCCGTGACCGGCCGGCCACCGAGCGCCCACAGGACGACATCCAACAGGTGGCTGCCTTGGGTGAGCAACGTGCCGCCGCCGGCCGTGACGAGGTGGGCGTGCCACCCTGCGCCGGCGAAGTAGCGGTCGTCGCGATGCCAGGGGAGATTGCACCGGGCGTAGCGGATCTCGCCCAGCGCGCCGGCCTGGACGGCGCGGGCCAGGGCGTAGCAGCCAGCGTCGTAGCGGTACTGATAGTTCACGCCCACCTTGACCCCGCGCGCCTGCGCGGCTGCGACGATCTCCTGCCCTTCGGCCAGCGTGCGTGTCAGCGGCTTTTCGACCAAGGCCGGTATGTCGGCTCTGATGGCCCGCTCGACCATCGGAGCGTGCAAATGGTGCGGCACGGCCAGATAGACCGCGGCCGCGGTCGCTTGTGCCGGCTGTTGAGATCGGCCAGACACCAAAGCCGCCAGCAACTGGCCGTAATCGCTGAAGACTTGCGGGATTCGGAAGCGCCGCGCGAACTGCGCCGCGCGTTCGGGCACACTGTCGCAGCAGGCCGCCAGGCGGATGCCGCGGTTGAGCCTGGCGAACCAGGCAGTGTAGCGGGCCACGTCGCCGCAGCCGACGATGGCTAAATCCAGGATGTACCGGCTCACGGCGCGACCTCCCCGCCGGCCCCGCAGACCCATGCCAGGCCGCGCTGGAGGATAGAGACCATGCAGGGGTGGCGCAGGCTGGCCGCCCGGTGGCCCGGGCCGACGTAGCAGACGCGGCCGGCGTCGTGGCGGCGCGTCCAGACCAACGGAAGCTGGCCATCTCCGGTCTCCTCGCAGCGGGCGACGAAGTGCACCCGGATGTCGTCCCGGAGATCGTGCCGATAGGCTTCGTCCGTCACCGTGAAGGGCGCGATGGCACCGAACACCTCGTCGGCCTCTGAGACCGGCCGGATTTCCACCCGGCCTACCGGTGGGTGTCCAGTGAACCTTCCGCCGAGGATGTCGAAGTAAGCCGGATCGTTTTTGAAGGACGCTGTGGCCGAGTGCATGGCGAGGATGCCGCCGCCCGCACGGGCGAAACGATCCAGGGCGGCTAGGGCAGCGGGCGAAAGCGTTTTGCAGTGGTAGTAGAGCACGATCGCACTGAACGCGCCCGGCTTGACCCCGACCAACGCCTCGATGGAGCCAGCGTGGTGGAGGCGAACGCCGGGTGGCGCGGCCAGGCCGCGCCAGAGGTGCAGCCGACCCACCAGGGGCGGGTGGAAAATGCCCGAGGAGATCATCAGAACATGATGTATGGCCCCATCTCCCTCTGGCTCAGGCCGGCGCGGCGGGCGTGGTTGATGATGATCCATCCCTGGTCAAGTCCTGAGAGATCTTCTCGACGGCCGTCGGTTCGCTCATGGCGCCTATCATACTCCAAGTGGTCGGCTGTGTCTAGCTTTCATGGCCTCGCACCCATGGTACACTCGCTGCTCGCGCCTAGCGATAGCCTTCCGCCTGCAGATTGAACAACCGCGCATACGCGCCATCCAGTTGGATCAATTCGGCGTGGCTGCCCAGTTCGAGGATCTTGCCTGCTGCCAACACCACGATCCGGTCCGCCATGCGCACGGTGGAGAAACGATGCGAGATGAGCACGGCAATGCGACCTTCCATCAGCTCGCCGAAGCGCCGGAATACCTCATACTCCGCCTCCGCATCCAACGCCGAAGTGGGCTCGTCCAACACCAGCACTTCGGCTTTCCGCATGAATGCGCGGGCCAACGCGATCTTCTGCCACTGCCCGCCCGACAGCTCCTGGCCCTTCTCCCAGCGCCGCCCCAGCATGGTATCGTAACCCTGGGGCATCTTTTCGATGATCGGACTGGCGCCGCCGTGGTCCGCCGCGTCCTTGATCCGCGCCAGGTCGTCGAGCGCATCCACCTGGCCGAACCCGATGTTCTCCCGCACCGTGAACTGGTAACGCACGTAGTCCTGGAAGATGACACCGAACCGCTGGTGCAGGCTCTTCAGGTCATACTCGCGCAGGTCCACACCGTCAAGCAGCACCTGGCCCTCCGTCGGGTCGTACAACCGCGTGAGCAGCTTGATCAACGTCGTCTTGCCCGCGCCGTTCAGGCCGACCAGCGCGATGCGCTCGCCGGGCCGGATGTGCAGATTGATGTCGCGGAGCACAGAAGTGTCGGAACCGGGGTAGCAGAACGAGACGTGCCGGAACTCGATGCCCTGGCGGATCGGTTCGGGCGCGATGAGGCCGTCCGCGCGCGAGACCAGCAGCGGCTGGAGCTTCAGATAGTCCATCAGGTTGTCGAGGTACAGGTTGCTCTCGTAGAGGCGATTCAGGCCGTCGAGCAGGGCGCGGATCGAGCTTTGGGACTGCCGGAAGATCCCCAGGAACATCGTCATGTCGCCCAGGGTGATGCGGCCGGCGACGGTGCGCAGGACGATCCAGGCATAGCTGCCGTAGTAGGCGAGGTTGGATAACAGGCCCCAGCCCAGCCCCGCAAGCGTGCGCCGCTGGGCAATGCCGAGGTCTTCCAGGTAGAACCGCGTGAAGAGCTCCTGGTAGCGCTTGAGAAGCGGCTCGCCCAGCCCGAAGAGCTTGATCTCCTTGACGGTGTCGTTGCCCGTCAGCAGCATCTCCAGGTAGTTCAGGAGGCGGGATTCCGGCGCGCGGCGGCTGACGGCGCGGAATGCACGCTCGGCGTACTGGGATTGCGAAAGAAAGGAGGGGATAGCGGATACGAAGACGATGACCGCAAGCCACGGACTGAACCGCAGGAGCAAAACGACCAGGGAGGCCAGCGTGATCACCTGTTGCACCATCTGCAGCGTGGAGTTGACGATGTTGAGCGCGCTGGTGTCCGCCTGGCGCCGCGCATTTTGCAGCATGTCGTAGAAGACCGGGTCTTCGAAGAACTGCAGGTCCAGGCTGATCGCCTTGCGAATCATCAGGCTGTTGACGTGATTGGTGAGCTGCGACTGGAGAATACGATCAAAAAGAGTCCTCACCTGGCTCGTCACCGAACTGATCAGCAGAAGGGCGAACTCCAACGCCAGGTAGGGCAGGACGAAGCGGAGTCCGACGACCGGTTCCATCCCCTGCTTGATGGCGCTGACGATGGCATCAACGATCAGCTTGCCGGTCCACGCCTGCCCGGCGGGCAGGACGGCCGCGATCAGCGTCAGGCCGATCCCTGCCAGGGCCGCGCGGCGGCTGGCCAACCACACCAGGCGAAACGCTTCCGGCGTATTGCGCAACGCCTCCCAGAACTCACGGGCCTGATTGCCTACGCGGGCGGTCAAGCTAGCCGGACGCGGGCCGGGCGGAATCGAAGTGGCTGGATTCAAGGCTGTGCTCCGATCAATCCATATGCAGCAAGCGTCTCCGGCGCGGCCGGTCCCGACCGCCGGGCTTCCCACGTATCCGGCAAGCGGTTGGAGAACCACAACTCGACGTACTTGAGCCGCGACTCAGTGGGCATCCCGGCGCCGGTGACGGTCGCATGGCTGTGCTGGATCAGGCGCAGGCCGAAGTCGTCCCGCCGCGCCCGGATGTGGTCGTAGAGGCCACGGATGGCGCCCATATGCGTCGTTTTCGGGCCGATGCAGACCAGCGTTCCGCCGTAGCGCAGCTCGCCGAGCAGGAGGTTGCTGAAGGCCACATAGCCCGGCTGCACCGCGTCGAACGCCAGGCCGCGGTGGCCGTCGCATCCGGCTGAGAGCGGCGGGCCGAAAAAGATGACGTCATAGCCCAGGAACTGAGCCAGCACGGTGGGGTCCAGCGCATCGCCGCAGACGCAGGGCACGCCGGCCGCCCGGTTGGCTGCGACGATGGCGGGCGCCACGTCCAGGCCGCAGAAGGTCAGGCCCGGCAGCGCTTCTCGGTAAATCTGCCACTGCGCCGCGCAGTCGCCGCAGCACAGCTCGGCAATGCTGCGCGTCTCGGGCAGTAGCTCGCGCAGCAGCGCGGCGCGCTGTTGGATGGTCTGCCGGTTGGTGCGCGCAAAGCCGGCGCGGTGCAGGTCGGGTGTGTTGTAGGCGGGCATGGGCTGTGTGTACACGGGTTACCGGCCGGCTTGCCGCGCCAGGTAAGTCCGGATCGCTACCTCCGTATACGGCTCGATGGGCAGGCGCAGCGCCTCGTCAACGGTAGCCCAGACGTACTCCTGCGCCTCGTCATTCAGGTGGACTTCTGTCGCATTGGTGCGGCAGGCGTAGTCGAAGAAGATAAAGTGCCGGGGCTGCCAGAACGCCGGATCGTAGATGAACTCCTGCATGCCCACGAACGTGATGCCGTAGATCGTCAAGCCCGTCTCTTCCGCCACCTCGCGGCGCAGCGCGGCCGCCAGCGTCTCGCCGAGCTCCACGTGGCCGCCGGGCACGACGTACTTGCCGGCCCACTTGTGCGACCGCATCAGCAACAGGCGGCTCGCCGGGTCGAAGATCAGTGCGCCGACGGTCGGTTCAGGGTAGTGCTGCGTGGGTTGCATCAGTGTGTGCTCCTTCAGAACAGCGCTTCCAGTTCTCCTGACCCAGGCTGCTGCTGATTCTACGCCGACGTCCAGGCTGTGTCAATATCTGAGTCGAGTCCTCAACGTCGCGGGGCCGTATTGAACGAAGCGACCGCAGTCTGCGCCGAGCGCAGCGGCAGCCAGACACCGGCAAAGAAGGCCAGTTCGACGGCAAGCGAAAGCGCCCTGGAGAGCAGCGCCACGGTGACGGCCTGGGGTCCGCCTACGAAGGGGGTCAACAACAGCACAATTGCGCTCTCCCGGACTCCGATGCCGCCTGGGCTGATCGGGGTGAGAAAGCCCGCCAGCCATGAGAGGGAGAAGATGCCGATTGAGACCTTCAGCAGCGCCAGATCCAGGTGGGGATCCGTGGCCACAACCAGCGCATAGAAGCTGACGCCCATGAGCAGCCACATGATTGCGTAGAGCAGCGTTGCCCACAGAAGATTTCTGAGGCGGGCCGCGAGCGGAATTTCGGCCAGGCGGGCCATCGCCTGGCGGACAGGCGAAGTGCGGTTGAGCACGCGTTGAGCCAGCATGGGCGAGACGACCAGGAGTAGGCTGAACGCGAGAGACCCCGCCAGGATCAGCCAGACGACCTCCCGATACCAGGCGGATGTGAAACCGGTCAGACCGATCAGGACAGCGGCCACGAGAGAACTGGAGAGGACCTGAGTGGTCATCTCGAAGAGCAGCGCTGTCGAAGACAGGCTGACGTCATGACCCAGGCCGCGCAGCAAGATCACCCGGCCAGGCAGGATCCAGAAGCTGCCCGGCAGGTACTTCATCGGCTGTGACCCATAATACGCGAGCGCGCTATCGCGATAGCTGATGCGCCGCGGCGCGCCGTGGGTGAAGGCCGCCATCGCAGTCGGGAGGAAAAAAGAAGCCAGGATCAGCGCGATGGCCGATGCCAGCAACGCCGGCGCCTTCACCTGGAGCGCCAGCCGGCTGACGGCTTGCCAATCCTGCGCAGCCTGCCGCCCGATGGGAAACAGGCAGAGAACGAGCATTGCGACCTGTGCCGCCAGCCTGACCCTCGGCAAACGGAGACAGGAGCTTACCCCTTGCAAGGTTGACCGGCCCTTCTGGCGCAGGGCTACTAACTTGCCGGCCGGATCAGGTCGCACTAAAGTTTGGATCATATATCTTCACGGCTCGTTTGCCAGCCGTGCGCAGCGCCGCTGGAACGCGATCAGCATGATGGAGTTGATGATAGACGTAACGCCCAGCACAAAGATCAGGACCTTCGCACCATCGTTATCCAGAAATCCCATTGCACTGTTGAAGCGATCAATCACGAAGAAGACAATCAGCATGACCGAGATGATGATGCTGATATGTGGTAGCACTTTGGTTATCGTTTTCATACAGCCACCTCCTCTGCTCATTCGCCGATGTAGATGATATCGCTCGACTGTCGTCCGCCCTCGGTCGGCTGATTGGCCACGTTGTCACCAAAGGTCATGACCGACGTCTTTCCGCCATCCAAGTTGTACGCCACCTTGCAGCCGAGCTTCTCAAAGAGCGCGGAGAGCTGCGCCATAGTCATCCCGTCCGAATAGCCCGCTTGCCTTCCGTCCACGAGCACGAAGACGTAATGCCCCGGCTCATAATAGCCGATGGCGGTGCGGGGATTCGCACCGCTGACGGGGCTTCTGAAACTCGATAGGGCCTTGCCGTCCGCGGAAAGGAGGGAAGGCCCGAAGCTCCAGGCCTGGTACGCGCCGGCCGCCATCACCTTCTGGGCGTCGAATTCGGCCGCCTGGTAGACCTTCATGGTACCATCGTAGAACAGCACGCATACGTCACCGTCGGTCCTTGCGTTGTACAGGGTGCCGTTTCTGATGACAACGCCGATCGAGCCCATGCCGTAATAGTCGCCGTTGATCGCGGCGATGGCGCTGTTCTCTTTCGCCATATTCAGCACCCAGGCGGTAATGGATTTGCCGTAAGTATTCTGCGCGAAGGCGGTGCGCAGGGTTTCGATGTTGCGGATATAGATATCCTCGACGTAGTACGTGACGCCGTTCTTCTGCGTCTTGGTCAGCGTCACATTTACATTCGCGCTCTGATAACTGCTGGCGGTGGTAATCACTTTGCCGTTGGTGAACTTGGCGGCGAACTTGCCGCCCCCCAGTCCGGCGCTGACGGCGGTTGGCGTGCTCACGGCCGGCGTGGCGGATGGCGCGGGGGGCGCGCTCGCAACGCTTGTCGCTCTCACGACGCTCGTCGCGCGCGCTGTTCCGCTGGAGGCCCGTGTGGCGCTGGCAGTCGCGACTGCGGTCGGCTGGCTCTGGACCGGCACAACGGTGGGATCGGCCACGGCGGCGCTGGCAACCGACGCGCTGACCGTGGGCAGGACTACCGTATAGGCCCGCGGCAGCACGTGGTGAAACAAGGCAAAGACGCACAAAGCCGCACCGATCAGCAGAATATCGCATGCCACCAACGAGGCGACAGGCATGGGCCGCTTCTTGGGTTTCTCATCCGCGGAAGCAGCGCCAGAAGAGCGATCACCGGAGGGGCCACCCCTGCGGTCATTGTGTTTCACGTTCATGTTATAATAACCATTGGTGCTAGTTGACAAGGCTATGAAGCTCGTGCAAGCTATAAGTTACCACACTTTAGCAAGGAGCGAGCCTCATGACCACCGTGGATTTTATCACCGAGTTGTTCTGCCGAATAGATGATGTCTTGACTGATGTATCCAAGCATTCCCAAGCGATCCTCTATCCAAGTGAAGTTGTGACGATCGCCTTCTTGTTTGCGATCAAAGGCGTTGGCAATCGAGCATTCTATCGCTGGCTGGTCAGGGACTACCAGGTGTTGTTTCCAAAGCTGCCCGACCGGACCCGGTTGTTTCGCTTGTTCAAGAGTCATCGGGCTTTGACCGCGCGGTTTCTGGCGGAGCCCAGCATTCTCGGCGTGATTGATACCTACGGCCTTGAATTGATTCATCCCATTCGCGAGGGCCGGAGCGCCGCCCAGATCGGCCGCAAAGGCCTCTCGAATCATCGCTGGATCGTGGGCGGCAAGTTGTGCTTGCTGCTGAACCATCTCGGCCTCGTGGTTGCCTGGGACTGCGATACTGCCAACGTGGCCGATAACACCTTCCAGCCTTTGGTGAAACAGTTCGAGGATCAGATGGTGGTCTTTGCCGACACGGGACTGCACGCCGCCACCGATGATCCCCAGAATCTCAAAATCTGTCACCGGGGCGAACACAACGAGCGCATGCTGGTGGAGACGGTACTCTCGATGTTGACGCTGGTCTGCCATTTCAAGAAGGTGATGCATCGGGTGTGGGCCTACTTTCAGATGCGCCTCGCCTTCACGATGGCCGCTTTCAACCTCCTCGTGCAGTGGTATGGCTTGCCAGCCGACGAGGATGGCTTCGTGCCGCTCTCCATCGCTGAATTCAGCCTGTAGTCAAACTAGCACCAATGGTTAATATCCCCTATCAACAGTCTTGCTCCATTGTAGTGACCCAGGCTGAGAGCGGTCTGTGCAAATGCTGAGCGATCGCTGAGAGGCTGAGGGATGTTGGCGGGCCACGCCGAACTGGTTTTTCTCAACTATCTCACAGAATCCTCTTGGGATCCTCACAGGATGGAACCTTAGAATTCCCTTTGTAAAGGACATAACCGCCTATGAATCATCTCAGTCACGCCATTCGCAGGGTTAACCGCTTCGAGCTCAAATACCTGATCACCCTGCAACAAGCCGAGCGAGTCAAATCGGCGCTGGGCGCGTACTTGATCCCTGACGAGCACGGCAACCACAACGGGCGCTATACACTGGCCAGCCTGTACTACGATTCGCCTGACTTGCGTTGTTACTGGGAAAAGGTGGATGGGATCAAGTTTCGTCGCAAACTGCGCATCCGCCATTACGAAACGGACGAGGCGCTTACGGAAGATACGCCCGTCTTTGTCGAGATCAAGCAGCGGGTTGACCGCGTGACCCAAAAGCGCCGCGCCAGCTTGCGTTATGGGGATGCCTTGCGGCTGTGCGATGAACGCCAGATTCCCGCTCACGCACCGGCCGAGAGGGCGGTCATCGAGGAGATTCATACCTTTCTGTGGCAGTATGACATGCGGCCCGCGAGCATTGTGCGCTACGAGCGCCAGGCCTTCATCGGCACAGAGTATGACATCGGGCTGCGCGTGACCTTCGATACGTCCCTGACCTCGCAAACCGACCGGCTGCACCTGCACGAGCCGCAGTCTGGCGTGCCCATGTTGGGCGGAAACTGGGTTGTGATGGAGATCAAGGTCAATGAGCGCCTCCCCTATTGGCTCACGGAGTTGGTGGCCGCTCACAATTTGCAGATGATCCGCGTCAGCAAATACTGCCGTAGCATCGAGGCGGCGCGTGGTTGCGCTGCCGCTGCTTCACACTTTGCCCTTTCCACCTTCTGACAGGTGGAGGGGAAAAATCACGGGAGACTTCTTATGGATATCTTTGGCTTGCAGGATTCGACGGGTGCGTTTTCGGTCTTGGACGTGGTCCTTGTTCTGGTGCTCAGTTTTGTGCTGAGCGCCTTCATCGGCTGGGTTTACAAGATCAGCCATCGCGGCACGTCGTACACGCAGAGCTTCGTCTTTACCCTGGTGCTGAACGGCATGGTGGTGGCCCTGGTGATGACGATCGTCGGCTCGAACATTGCCCGCGCGTTCTCGCTGGTGGGCGCTCTCTCTATCATCCGCTTCCGGAATGCGGTCAAGGAAACGCGTGACGTAGGCTTCATCTTCTTCACGATGGCGATCGGCATGGCGGTGGGCACCAAGTTCTACCTGTTGGCCGTGATCGCAGCGATCGTCATCAGCCTGGTGATTTTGCTGATGACCCGCCTCAATTGGTTTGCGCGCGAGATGTCCAGCCAGATTTTGCGCGTCCAGGTCCCTAACGAGGCGACCTTCGACACGCTGTTTGACAAGGTCTTCGTAAAGTATACCAGTTCTTCCGAACTCATCAGCGTGGATTCCGTTCACAGCGGTATGTTGACGGAGCTGACCTACAGCATCGGCCTAAAGAAGCCCAACCAGATTCAGCCATTCATCGCCGAGATCAGGGACCTGAACGGCCACAACAGGGTCATGCTGACCGCCGGATACAACGGCACGGATCTGTAACATCAACCGTAGGGGCATGGCCCTGCGCCTGCCCAGGGGGGCGACCGCAAGGGATCGCCCCTACAAGAGGGAAGTATGAGCCTTGAGTTCAAACGTAACCATCCCATGATCTTGTTGTTGCTTGCCATCCTGTGCTTCTTGACGTTCGTGATGGGCGATCAACCTATCATCGCCTATACCGTCAAGGCGGAGCGTCAGCAGGCTGGGCCGTTGGCGGCCATGGGGGTAAATCTCGTCAACGATGTCGCCCGACCGGTCGGTCTGTCCATCACACAGACAGCCGACGCCGGTTCTCAGATCGCCCATGCGAATGGGGCGTTCGATGTCAACCCCGAAGCGGGCAAGGGCGAATGACCGGCCCGCTTCTTCCGAAAATCAGGAGATTGAACCCAATGAGACAAGTAGTCACTCTGTTCCTATTAGCGACCCTTCTCGCCATGCCCGCAGCCTGTTCGGGCAAGGCAGCGGCGCCCACGGCGATTGTACCTGTTGTGCAGCCGGTGAGCAGGTCAACGGTCGCAGCCGGCGTCGCGGTCAGCACGCGACAGGCTTCGGCGACGCCGACTAGCCCCGTTGTGGTCGAATACGACAAGGATGATCTCACCGTTGCCAGCGCCAGCCAGGCCAACGTGTCCACCGTGAAGCTGGCGGGCGATGGGATCAGCTTCGTGGGCAAGGGCGCCGCGGTCAAGGGCAAGGTCCTCACCATTTCGTCAGCCGGCACGTACAGCATCAGCGGCAAGTTGAACGACGGCCAGATCGTCGTTGACACGAAGGATGCCGCAACGGTGATGCTCGTGCTCAACGGCGCGGACATCACCAACACGACTAGTTCCGCCATCTATGTAGCCAACGCCGAAAAGACCGTGATCACCCTGGCGGAAGGCACACAGAACACTGTCACCGATGGGGCAAAGTACGTCTTTCCCGACGCCAAGACCGATGAGCCTAACGCCGCGATCTTCAGTAAGGATGATCTCACCATCAACGGCAGCGGCGCGCTGACCGTGGTGGCCAACTACAACAACGGCATTGCCAGCAAGGACGATCTGAAGATCACCGGCGGCAACATCACTGTCAACGCCGTGAACGATGGGATCAAGGGCCGGGATTCGATCGTTGTCAAGGATGGCACGATCACCGTCAAAGCGGGCGGCGACGGGCTGCAGGCCAACAACGATGAGGACGCGAAGAAGGGCTACGTCGCCATCGAGGGCGGCACGCTCAACATCACGGCCGGCATGGACGGGATTCAGGCGGAGACCCGGCTGATGGTCAGCGGCGGCAACATCACCCTGCTCACAGGCGGCGGCAACGCTCGCAAGGCTGCCGACAGTGCCAAAGGGCTGAAGGCCGGCGTTGCTCTCACCGTGACGGGCGGTGTTTTTAGTGTCAATTCGGGGGACGATGCGCTCCATTCCAACAACAGCATCACGATCAGCGGCGGGGAATTCCTGCTCGCCTCCGCCGATGACGCCATCCATGCGGACGCCACCCTGGAAGTGTCCGGCGGAGACGTGCGCATCACAAAATCCTATGAGGGGATGGAGAGTAACAAGATCACGATCAACGCCGGGACGATCCACCTGGTTGCCAGCGATGACGGGATCAACGGCCCCAGCACCAGCAGCAGCGGCGGGGCGATGCAGGGGCGACCGGGGCCGGGCGGCTTCGAGTCGGGCGATAGCCACCTCACCGTCAACGGCGGCTATATCGCAGTGAATGCCTTGGGAGATGGGATTGACATCAACGGTGCAGTTGACATGACGGGAGGGACGGTGATCGTCAACGGGCCGACCTCCAACAACAACGGCGCTCTGGACCATGCCGGGTTCAAGATCACAGGAGGTTTCTTGGTGGCGGCGGGTAGCGCCGGCATGGCGCAGGCGCCGGATACGTCGTCCACGCAGTATTCCCTGATATATAACTTTGCCTCAGCCCAGGCAGCCGGCACGCTGGTTCACATCGAGACCAAGGATGGCAAGGCGCTTCTCACGTTTGCGCCGGCCAAGACGTATCAGTCTATCGTGATCTCATCGCCCGAGATCAAGAACGGTTCGACCTACGTTGTCTACTCCGGCGGGCGTGCAACCGGCACGGTTGCTGACAGTCTATATTCTGATGGAACGTATACCGCCGGCACGCAAGTTGCCAGCTATACGATCTCAAGTATCGTAACGGGTGCAGGCGCAGGGATGGGCGGCATGCCCGGTGGTCGCGGCGGGACGCGTCCCACCCGACCCTAAGCGCTCGGCGCCCATGGGCGGTATCTTGGCAGACTGGCGATCACCCGGCGGCGCGCATCCCCCACATCCGCGGGCGTGCGCGCCATCCCGCGGCTTGCCGTCCGCACCTTGATAGTGGGACGGGGCAACGTGGTTGAGACCGATGTGGATCGAGAGATCTTTTGCCGTGATGCGCCTCCTGGTTGGTGGATGTTGATCTTCCCGGTAACTCAATACGGCGACTCGGCCGGCCCGACGTAGCCGCACTGGCCCACGCGCGGGGAGTTGACGATCGGCATCATCATCTCGCCGTGTTCGTGCTCGATCGCGTCGTCATCGCAGAACTCGCAGCGGCCATCTTCTCTGTACATGCACTCGCTGCAGAGCTGCGTGGCCGGCTTGCCGCACGCGATACACGCCGGCGGCTCGAACTTGTTCCGCGCCATCAGGACGATGGGATGCGACGTGGTCGGCCGGCCCTCGCGCTGAGCCACAACCTTGATGACCAGATCGGTCGTGGTGCCGAAGTCATACTCATAGGGGATCTCCAGGCCGGGCGTGAAGAGGGCGTCCACCTTCGCGTTCATCTCCCGCTCCTCGCCCCACGCCATGCCGTCGTCAAAGACCTGGGTGTAGCGCACGTCGCCGATCGTGAAGGCGCTCAGGTGGCCGCAGCACTCCAGCCAGATTTCGCGGAGATAATGATCCAGGTCCTGCAGGGTGGCCTCCCCCCGCATCTCCAGATGCAGCCAATAATAGCCGTCGTAGGCGTTCTGCACCTGGAGGTGGTAGAGCGCCTGGCTGCGCCGTCGCGTTTTGTTTGCCTCGACCTGGGCCTCCTGGCGTTTGGCGCAGGTCTGCAGGTGGCGGGCCAGGCCGCCGCGGGTCATTTCGCGGCCGCAGTAGACGCAGTCGCCGCGGGATTGGGTTGATCGGGTCATGTGGGTTTCTCCTTATCTCTGCTGCTCGCACGTCCTTCGATGTAGAGGTGGTTCTTGACGTAACTGAACCGCTGTTGAGACTAAACGTAGGCCAGGTTGGGATCGCTACGGATATAGGCAAGCTGTTGGCCCAAATACGGTAAAGGGGCAAGTCCTTGCCAGCGGCGCAACAGATGATAGGTAGGCGAGGTCAACAACCGGCACGCGTCCACCGCCGCTCGCCATGCTTGCCGCCGGATTTCTTGCACGGTTTCTGGCCAGGGCAGCAGGCCGAAGTCGGCCGCGGCGCACAGCCGGGCCAGGAAATCAACCTGATCGCCCAGCGTCGCTAACTCGGACGGCGGTTCGACGTCCGGGTACAAGGCGCCATCAATCTGAAAGGGCATGAACAAACTCCTCGGCAAACCAGCGTCGCAACTGCTCGGCCTCTGCTCTTTCAGTCGGGTCCTCGATTTGCGCCAGAGGCCGGTGCAAGGCAATGCGTTCGAGATGGATCTGCAGGGCCAGCGTGGCGCGTACCCGATCGGCGTCACTGCCAGCCAACGTCTGACGTTGACGCCACAGCTCCCAACATTGCTCTGGGGTCATCAATCCCGCGTGACAGACCGCATGGACATCGCGGAAGTCGCGCGGCGCGCCGCGTTCGACCAGCGCCACCATCTTGCTGGCGATCAAGTCATCGAAGCTGTCCAACAGTGATTTGGCCCATGGCAGCGGCGCCGATGGTTGCAGTTGAGCCGACCGCTGCGCAATCTGGAAGCTAAAGGCTTTGCGTTTACCTTCCAGGAGCTCGATACTGACCACATCGCCCCAAGCTCGGGTGCGCACTTCTCCCACAGACGCCAGCGCCCCTGCAATTGCGCCGATCACCCGTTGTCGCTCCTGAGCGGTTGCAGTTGGAACCCACCACGCGTCCACGTCGTAGGTAGGCCGGTAATCGAGATAATGCAACAGGCCAAATGCGCCGCCGAGCGAGATCTTCTCTCCCAGTCCGGCATCGGAGAGGGCCTTCAGGCAGAGATCGGCGTAGCTGGGAATGTTGCTGGGGCGCTGAAAGTCCATTCTACCCTCGTTTCATCGTTGCGTGTTCGTCTGGATAGATTGTAACCAGGTTCCTGCGGAACGCAAGCGGCGGTATCTGGCGTGCCCGGCATCGCTCGACCGGCCTCATGGTTTATTTCCCCTCCGGCCACTGCTCGCACGTTTTTCGATACGGTTGATCGGCAAGATAGCGCTGCCATTCCTCCCGGCTCATGTTGCGCCCGGCCGTCGCGCAGGCCAGGTCAACCAGATCCCCGGCGTCTAAGGTCCACAGGCGGGCGGTGTTGTCTCGACTGGCAGTGGCGAGCCAGCGGTCGTCTGGGCTGAAGGCTACGGCGACGACATCATCCGTATGTCCAGCCAGGATGCGGGGTGCGGCGGCGGGGTTAGCGACCTCCCACAGGCGGACGGTGGTGTTGTCCCCACCGGCGGTGGCGAGCCAGCGGCCGTCCGGGCTGAAGGCCACGGCGTAGACAGGCCCTGCATGCCCGACCAGGACGCGGGGGACGGCGGTGGGGTTCGCGACCTCCCACAAATAAACAATCTTGTCGTAGTTGGCGGTGGCGAGCCAGCGGCCGTCGGGGCTGAAGGCCACGGCGTAGACAGGCCCCGCATGTCCGGCCAGGACGCGGGGTGCGGCGGCAGGGTTCGCGACCTCCCACAGGCGGGCGGTGTTGTCCCCACTGGCGGTGGCGAGCCAGCGGCCGTCGGGGCTGAAGGCCACGGCGACGACATCATACGTATGCCCGGCCAGGATGCGGGGGGCGGCGGCGGGGTTAGCGACCTCCCACAGGCGGGCGGTGGTGTCGTTGCTGGCGGTGGCGAGCCAGCGGCCGTCCGGGCTGAAGGCCAGGGCATTGACCATGTCCGCATGCCCAGTCAGGACGCGGGGTGCGGCGGCGGGGTTGGCGACCTCCCACAGGCGGGCGGTCTAGTCCCAACTGGCGGTGGCGAGCCAGCGGCCGTCCGGGCTGAAGGCCACGGCGGTGAGAAACCCCGCATGCCCAGCCAGGACGCGGGGTGCGGCGGCGGGATTGGCGACCTCCCACAGACGGGCGGTCTTGTCCTGGCTGGCGGTGGCGAGCCAGCGGTCGTCTGGGCTGAAGGCTACGGCGTAGACAGGCCCCGCGTGTCCGGCCAGGACGCGGGGGACGGCGGCGGAGTTGGCGACCTCCCACAGGCGGGCGGTGTGGTCGTTGTTGGCGGTGGCGAGCCAGCGGCCGTCGGGGCTGAAGGCCACGGCGACGACATCATACGGATGCCCGGCCAGGACGCGGGGTGCGGCGGCGGGGTTGGCGACCTCCCACAGGCGGGCGGTGCCGTCGTCGCTGGCGGTGGCGAGCCAGCGACCGTCGGGGCTGAAGGCCACGGCGCGGACAGGCGACTCATGACCAGCCAGGACGATGGGTTCGGCGACGGGGTTCGCGACCTCCCACAGGCGGGCGGTCTTGTCCCGGCTGGCGGTGGCGAGCCAACGGCCGTCCGGGCTGAAGGCCACGGCGGAGACAGGCCCCGTATGTCCGGCCAGGACGCGGGGGGCGGCGGCGGGGTTCGCAACCTCCCACAGGCGGGCGGTGTTGTCGTCGCTGGCGGTGGCGAGCCAGCGGCCGTCCGGGCTGAAGGCCACGGCGGAGACACCGCTCTCATGTCCGGCCAGGACGCGGGGGGCGGCGGGGTTGGCGACCTCCCACAGGCTAGCGGCCTTGTCCCCATTGGCGGTGGCGAGCCAGCGGCCGTCCGGGCTGAAGACCAGGGCGGAGACACCACCCCCCGTATGCCCGGCCAGGATGCGGGGTGCGGCGGCGGGGTTGGCGACCTCCCACAGGCGGACGGTGTTATCGAAGCTGGCGGTGGCGAGCCAGCGGCCGTCCGGGCTGAAGGCCACGGCGACGACTCTATCCGCATGCCCGGCCAGGACGCGGGGTGCGGCGGCGGGGTTAGCGACCTCCCACAGGCTGGCGGTGTTGTCCCCACCGGCGGTGGCGAGCCAGCGGCCGTCCGGGCTGAAGGCCAGGGCCAGTGAGGACAACCAACCCCCTGAGACCCACACCACATGCCCGGCCAGGACGCGGGGTGCGGCGGCGGGGTTGGCGACCTCCCACAGGCGGGCGGTACCGTCTTCGCTGGCGGTGGCGAGCCAGCGGCCGTCCGGGCTGAAGGCCACAGCGTAGACAGCATCCTCATGTCCAACCAACGGCGTCCCGCCCGCCTGCTGCAGCAGGTCGTGCATGTTGGACAAAGCGGAAGCCACCACGGTCTCGGAAAGGGCGCGCTGGACGTTCACCCCCTCTACACTCAGCAATAGCGCCAACTGCGGATTCTCATCCAACACCTTCAGTCCGTTGGCGGTGAGCTGGTCGGCACGGATGGCGCGGGTCAGGCGCTCGATTTCGGCGTTAGCGGCAACTGCGGTTGCTTTGGCAGTCACAGCGATCTTTTCATTTATTTCTGCCGTAGCCTGAGCTTTCACGGCCTCGCCCTCAGAGAGACGAGACTGCCACCAAAACCAGCCAACCAGAGCAATGACGGCGACCGCCAGGGCCAGCCCGCCAGCAAAGAACCGGGAGCGCTGGCGGGTGCGGGTTGCTTCAGCCTTGTCTCTCTTGGCTTGCGTCAATGCCTCGCGGCTGATGATGACTAGATCTTGCACGGCCTGGCTGAAGCCCAATTCCCCGCTGTCGCCGCTCGCCAGCCAATCCTGAGCCTCGTATAGCTCGTATTCGTCCAGCAGGCCGCCTTCGCCCCGGCCCAGCCGCACCCACTCGGCCGCCTTCGCCTCCAACTGACGGCGGGTCTGCTCGGCCGTCCGGCGCTGGCCCAGCCACTCTTGCAGCCGCGGCCAGCCGGCGATCAGCGCCTCGTGAGCGATGTCCACCCGGCGGGCGCTGCCCTCGACGTCGCCGCTGGTGGTCAGCAGCCGGCTCTCGGTCAGTCGGGCCAGGGTACGGTCGAAGAGGGCGGGATCATCGCCGCTGGCCCGCAGCTCTTCCACGGTCTGCTGGCGGCGGGTGTCGGCCCGGCCTTCGCCGAACTGGATCAGGCGCAGGAAGATGCGGCGGGCGATGGGCTGGACTCCGTCGGGCAGGTTTTCGTAGATCAGGCTGGCCCGGCGGTCAATGGCTACCTGCAGGCCACTGCGGACACCCGCGGCCATCCCCCGATAGGCAGCCAACCGCAACTGCCGCCGCTCCACCTTGTCCCACAGCAGCACCAGCGTCTCCTGCACCAGGGGCAGCACGCCGCTCTCCCCGGCCGCGTCCGCGATTAATTGCACGGCCAACGCCTCGTCCACGGTCACGCCCACCCGGGCGGCCGGCTCCACGATGGCCGCCCACAACTCGTCGTCGCCCAGGGGCGTCACCTCCAGCCGGTTGGCGCGGATCGGCTGCCACAGGGAGCAGGCCATCAGGTCGGGGTAGAAGTCGGCCCGCACGGTGAGCAGGAGGTAAAGATTGGGTCGGCCCATGAGCGCCTGGAGCGCGTCCAGGAAGGCTTGCGCCTCGCCGGCCTCGGCCAGGGTGAAGAGCTCCTCGAACTGATCCACGAGGAGCAGGGTCCTGTGGTCAAAGGTTTGGGAGGCCAGCTCGTCAACCGTGCCACCGAGCAGCCGGGTAAGAGCCTGCCTGGGCGCAGCCTTGCCCTCAGGCGTGCGGCTGTCGCTGGGCCGCATGGTGTGGATGGTCCACGCCCCCGGCCCAAAGCGCCGCGAGGTACGCAGGGCCGGGATGACGCCGGCGTTGATCAGCGACGATTTCCCGCTGCCCGACGGCCCCACCACGGCCAGGAAGGGGTGTTGGCGCAGACGCTCCACCGCGTCCTCGATCTCTTTGTCCCGGCCAAAGAAGAGATCCTTCTGCGCCTCGGTGAAGGGCGCCATGCCGGGGTAGGGGCAGTCGGGTGTCGGCAGCACCTCACGGATGTCGAAAAGCCGGTTGTCCGGGGAGCGGCTGAAGAGGACGGGGATGGCCCACTCCGGGCTGCCGGCCGCCGCGAGAGCCACCCGGGCCTGGGTGAGGGCAGCGTCCACCGGGCGACCGGCGGCCAGGGCGGTGTAGAAGCTGCGCGCCAGCTCGATGGCCGCGCTGTCGCTGATCTCGGCCTGCATGGCCACGGCTGCTGGCACGCCCTCCCGCACCAGGGTCTGGGCCACGCCGGTGAAGACCGACTGCCCGGAGGCCAGCGCCCCTTCACAGGCGTTGAGGTAGGCCAGGCGCATGGTGGGATGGTTGCGCAGGATGGCGGCCAGTTGCTCGCCCCGCACCAGTTGGAGCCTGCCCCTGGCGTCTTCCAGCGCCAGGCTGCCGGCCTGGCTGGCCTCGTCGAAGACGCCGTGGCCGACGAAGTGGAGGATATGCACCGGCTCGTTCAGCAGCCGTTCCTGCAAGGCAGCCAGGCTGGGCGTTTTCAACCGTTCTAGCACGAACTTGCCCTCCGCCACCAGCCCGGCCAGCGAATCCTGGACAAGCTGCCACTCCCGGTCTATGTCCAGCGGCACCAGACCGGCGGGGCTGGCGAGCACGGCCAGCACCCGCAGGGGCGGCTCCACCAGCAGGGCCGAGCGGGAGCGGGGCAGGGAGAGGTAGCGCAGGATAGGCGACTGCTCGCCCAGACCGACGAAGTGGCCCTGGCCGGGGTCGTAGAGCGTCTCCCAGGGCAGGGCGGCCAGGTCGGCGGCGTCCTCCTCGAAGCGCAGGCGCAGGCGCAGCCCGGCGCCCTCCTGCGCCACGCTGGCAAGGCTGGTGGCCAGCACCGTGTGCACATTATCCCGGAAGACAGCTTCGAAGAGTTGTCGGCCCAGGCCGGCGCGGTCGGTCGCTGCGCCAGCGCTAAGGCGGGCCAATTCATCCGTGGCAAACGGCGGGTCGAAGATGACGCTGGCCTCGCCTGCGGGCGCGTCCACCACGAAGGCCCGGTAGCGGTCGCCAGAACGCGTGATGAGCAGGTCGAAGTTGCGGTAATCGGTGATGGGCATGGACAGTCGCCCCGTGTGCAGTGGTTGCTTGCCTCAAACCCGTAAAGCTATTGTGCCACAACAGGCATTTGCTGTCAATGGGCAGGAAAGATCGAGGGGAGTGCCCGGTGGCGCATTTGCCACTGATCGTGAATCACTGATGTGGAATGTGAAGACAAGAAACCCGGCTTCTCCGAGAAGTCGGGTTTCTGAATCATCCATCCTTCAAGACGGCGGCAGGGGCGGCTACTTCGCCGGCAGCGACCCGGCGAACTCGATCGCCAGCTTCACCCAGCGCGCCAAATCGTCCTTCGACGCATAGCCGGCCGGCGCGACCGTGACCCAGCCCGCCATCGGTCTCCCGCTGAAATCGAAGACCCGCGCGTGGGGCTGGGCCAGGGCGGCTGCGTGCTGCGCCGGTCCCACTCAGGCGATCAAATCCTGGCCGATGACCCCACAGGCCATGTTGCCGTGGAGCAGAAACGCGATCCCGCCGAACATCTTTTTCTCGGTCAGACCTGGACGCAACCCCAGGGTTTCGCGCAGCCGTCGGGCCGCCTCTTCATTGTATGCCATCTTATCCCCCCGTCATGCTCCCAAGTCAACGCTCGCCCGGAACTCCGGCGCTCGCCGCGCCTGCGTCGCCTGCTCGAACGCATACGCGAATTTGATCAGCGCCGGTTCGCTCCACGCGGCGCCCATGAATGAGATGCCCACCGGCAGGCCATAGACATAACCCGCTGGCACGGTGACGTTGGGGTAGCCGGCCACAGCCGCGGGGGACGAGCTGCCGCCGCCGTAATGGTCGCCGCACACGTAGTCGGTGAGCCACGCCGGGCCGCCGGAGGGCGCGACGATGGCGTCCAGCCCGTGCTTTTGCAGCGTCGCATCTATCCCCTCGTCGCGGGCCAGGCGGCGACCGGTTGCCAGCGCCTTCAAGTACGCCTCGTCGGTGAGCGGCCCCTTCGCCTCCGCCATGAGCATCAGATCTTGCCCGAAATAGGGCATGACTCGCTCGCGATTTCGCTCGTTGAACTCGATCACCTCGGCCAGGGAGTGCACTGCCGCGTCCGGCCCCAGCCCCGCCAGGTACGCGTTCAGGTCGGCCTTGAACTCGTAGAGCAGCACCTCAAGCTCGGTCTCGTCGAGTTGCTTGGCCGTCTCGATGTTCGCCGGATCAACGATCTCGGCCCCCAGGTTGCGCAGGACCAGGATGCTCGCATCCATGATCCGGTCCACCCGGTCGTTGAAGCCGAAGTAGTTGCGCGCCACGCCGATGCGCGCGCCAGCCAGGCCATTTTTGTCCAGGAAGCGGGTGTAGTCAAGGCCCGACCTTTCCCCCGCCCCCTCTCCTGCGAGGAGAGGGGAGTACCCTTCCCCCTTCCCTCGCAGGGAGGGGGGCCAGGGGGTTAGGTTCATCGCCTCGCGCGGGTCGGGACCGGCGAGCACACCGAGCAGGAGCGCCGCGTCGGCCACGGTGCGGGCCATGGGACCGGCCGTGTCCTGGCTGTGGGCGATGGGGATGATCCCCGCCCGGCTGACCAGGCCGAGCGTGGGCTTGATCCCGACGATGCCGCACGTCTGTGCCGGGCAGATGATGGAGCCGTCGGTCTCCGTGCCCACGGCCGCGGCGCAGAGGTCCGCGGCCACCGCCACGGCCGAGCCGGAGCTGGAGCCGCACGGGTTGCGGTCGAGCGCGTAGGGGTTGCGCGTCTGTCCGCCGCGGCTGCTCCACCCGCTGATGGAGCGGTTCGACCGGAAGTTGGCCCATTCGCTCAGGTTGGTCTTGCCCAGGATCACCGCGCCCGCCGCACGTAGTTTAGCCGCCACAGTCGCATCTTGCGCCGCGGTCGAGCCGACGAGCGCCAGGGAGCCGGCCGTGGTCTGCAGCTTGTCGGCGGTGTCAATGTTCTCCTTGAGCAGGATCGGAATGCCGTGCAGCGGGCCGCGCGGCCCCGTGGCCTGCCGTTCGGCGTCCAGGGCGGCTGCGATGTCGAGCGCATCCGGGTTGAGCTCGATGACCGAGTTGAGCGTGGGGCCGCTCTTGTCGAGCGCGGCGATACGGCCGAGATAGGTCTCGACGAGGCTCACCGCGGTCAACTCGCCGGCGGTCATGCTGGCTTGTAGTTCGGTGATGGTGGGTTCTGGCATGGTGGCTATTTTCTCACAAAGAAAAAACGGCCACGAACCACACGATGTCTCACGAAGGGGGCTTCGTGGAATTCGTGCAATTCGTGGCCGAAAGGGGCACGGTCGGAGACCGGCCCTAGCTAACGGGATGATCCTGTCAGCCGAGCAGTTTCTTGATCTCGCCGAGCAGCACGGCTGGTTTGATCGGCTTCTCCAGGAAGGCCTTGACCGGCAGCCACTCCGGATCGGGGCTGAGTTCATACGGAATTTCGAGCACCGCTCGCACGCCGGAGAGCATGATGACGGGCACACCCTTGAGCTCCGAGTCTTCGTGCAGTTCGCGTGCGATCTGGAAGCCATCGGGACCGGGCGGGCCGGCGAACATGACATCCAGCAGGATCACATCCGGTTGGATCTGCCGGGCCAACTCGACCCCCCAACGCCGATCAGCGCCAGGCTGGCGATCAGCAATACGAACAACACGATTTTGCGCATATACGCTCCTCCATCCAAATGGGTGATACCCTCCCGCAGGTTGGGATCCCAGTACTGACAGTTGCAGCAGTGCCAACCTGCGGGACGGTTTCAGCGACTGGCAAAGTGAAGATGAATGTGGCGGAACGCCCCTCTTCGGACTCGGCCCACATGCGCCCGCCATGTTTCTCGATGATCTCCCGGCAGATGTAAAGCCCCAGGCCGGTGCCCTTCTTGCCGGCGTATTCCGGCATATCCAGCCGGCCGAATTTGCGGAACAGCATCGCCATCTTGGCAGCCGGGATGCCCGCGCCTTCGTTGGTGACGGAGAGCCGGATGTCGCCGTTCTGCCTCCGGGCGTCCATCGTGATCCGACCGCCCTCGCGGCCGTACTTTGCCGCGTTCGAGAGCAGATTGTCGTACACGACCCGTAGCAAGTCACGGTCTGCACGCAGTTCCAGGGTGGGCGGGATAAGATCCTCCACCACCATGCCGCGCTCCTGAATCCCGCGCGCCAACCCTTCCATGACCGGGGCGATGATGCCCGTCTTAAGGTTGATACGGGTCTTGTTGATCCGCAGCTCACCCTTTTCCAGGCGGGAGAGGTCCAGGTAATTGCGGATCATCTCGCCGAAATAGTCCAGGCTGGTCGCCACCGACTCCAGGGAACGCTGCTGCGCCGGATTCAAGTCGCCCAGATAGCCGTCTTTGACGGTGTAGAGACTCAGCGTGGCCGACGCCAGGGGATTTTTCAACTCATGGGCGACGAAACCGAGCATCTCCATGTAGTTGCGATTGGTGGTCTGCAGCTCCTGGTTCAGGGCTTCCAACGCCCGATGATCAGCCTCGATGTCCTCGCGTTGCTTCTGAAGCTGCTCGGCCATCAGATTGAAGCTGTTCGAGAGGTGACCCACCTCGTCGTTGCGCTCCACGACCACCCGATGGGTCAGATCGCCAGCCGCGAGTTGCTCGGTGGCCTGGGCTAGGCCGCTGATCGGCCGGACGATGCCGCGG
>JAPLHB010000016.1 GCA_026389845.1 Chloroflexota bacterium | reverse complement strand
GCCGCTGAATAGCTCGCTGCCACCGCCGGGTGCGGGCGTCAGTTGCAGGATCGGCGTGGCCGCGGGCTTGGGCGTGGCGGCTGCTTTCGGCGCAGCGATCGTCGGCGCGGCGGCAAGGGTCGGCGTGGGCGCGACCGTCGGTACGTCGGTGGCCGCGCGCTCGAAAGTCGGCAACGGGGTCGGCGATTCAACCGCGCGCTTGTTGGCAACCTGTACCCGCCGCGACTCGCCGTCAATGTAATTGCCGTCTTGCCTCACCACGCGCACGCGCAGCGCATATTGGCCGTCGGGCAAGGAGCCGGTGGGCCAGGTGCCCAACAGCCCCAGCGGCTGCTGCTGGTAGTGCGCATCGCCGATGAAGATCCACGCCTGATCCGAGGGCACCGGGAAGGGCGCGTAATACAACTCGTAGCGTTGGAACTGCGGGTGCGTGGCCGAGCCGACGATCTGCACCACGCCGCGCACCGCGGCATCCGCTTTCGGCTCGGCTATGGTGGGCTTTTGCTCCTGGGCCAAAGGAGCCGCCAGGGCCGAACCAGCGGCTATCAAGGATACTGTAACCAAGATCGCAACGATCAGGGGCCGCTTCATAGGCGGATCACCTCAAGAAAGAATTGACGTGCAAGTGACAAGAAGCCAGTGTAGCACAAAACGCGACGCCGGACAAAAGTGACAGGGTGACGCGGTGACACGGGGGCATTTCACGTCGGGGGCGGGCTCCCGGAATCGAGCCTTCAGGCGGTTCATCCGTGGCCGCCCAAGAGACCGGCTGAGGCCTCGAATCCAATGCTGAGACCCCTGCTGCCCCGAAACTGAAATGCACCCGTGACGCGGTGACGGGGCGACGCGGGGATACGGGCAATTTGACATCCGTCCCCGCCCTGGCTATAGTGAAGCTGCACCCGGACTTCGCTCCGAACCACTCTTACAAGGAAGTGTCCCATGACCGATACGGCTCTCAAGCTTCAAAGAGTACGCGAACTGCTGGCCGCGCGTGAACTCGACGCCATCCTGCTGAAGCGTATCTGCAACTTCGCCTGGCTGGCCGATGGCGCCTCAAGTTATGTCAACACCGCGGCCGATCAGGGCGCGGCCTCCCTGCTCGTCACCGCCGACCGCCAGTATGTGCTGACCACCAACATCGAGGCCACCCGGATCGGCGACGAAGAGCCGCTGCGCAGCCTGGGCTTCGACTTCGCGGTGGACCCGTGGTACGGGCCGAGCACCGCCCTGGCCGCGTTGACCGACGGCCTTCGCCTGGGCGCCGACGCGCCCCACGACAATGCGACCGATGTGGGCGCCGAGCTGAACCGCCTGCGCCTGAACTTGACGCCGGCCGAGGGCGAGCGGTTCCGCACCCTGGGCCGCACTTGCGCCGACGCCATGAACGCCGCCATTTACCAGGTGGCGCCCGGCATGACCGAATACCAGATCGCCGGCCTGCTGGCGAATGAGACACTGGCCCGCGAGGCGCTGCCCATCGTCAACCTGATCGCCACCGACGAGCGCATCTTCCGCTACCGCCATCCGCTGCCCACCGCAAAGAAGCTGAAACGCTATGCCATGCTGGTGCTGTGTGGCCGGCAGTATGGCCTGGTCTGCTCGATCACCCGACTGATCCATTTTGGACCGTTGTCAGACGAGCTGCGCCACAAGGAGCTGGCCTGCGCCCGCGTCGATGCGACCATGATCGCCCGGACGCGGCCCGGCGTAACGCTCGGCCAGGTGTTCCAGGCAACGATGGATGCTTACGCCGCCGAAGGCTTCCCCGGCGAGTGGCGTCTGCACCACCAGGGCGGCCCGGCCAGCTACAACCCGCGCGAGTTCACCGCCACGCCCGACTCCACCGAGGTCGTGCAAGAGGGCCAGGTCTATGCCTGGAATCCCTCGATCACCGGCCTCAAATCGGAAGACACGATCCTGGTCGGCGCGGCGGGGAACGAGGTGCTCACGACGATTGCCGGATGGCCCATGGTAACAGTCAACATAGCCGGCCAGATTCTCACGCGGCCGGCGGTGCTGGTGGCCTGACCGAGAATCGCAATGGTGCAAAATCTGTTCTAGGCCGGCTGTCATTCTGAGCGGGTTTGCCCCTTGCCCCTCGCGACGGCGAGAATCCAGCGAAGAATCTGCTCGTCGCGCGAGACTCCTTCGACTGCGCTCAGGACAGGCTCTTCGCCGGATTCGCGCTGCAACGAACTTCAGGGGACTAACCCGCTCAGGGTGACAACTCAGCGGATAGTCAGATGTAGAATCACCGGGTCAAGTGGAGGCAGACGATGGATGCTTTGCTCGATCTCTGGGAACGCCCCGTAGCCCGGGAGAAGTACCTGATCGCCGGCTGGGAGCAGTGGGCGGATGCGGGCGCGATCTCGTCGGCCCTGCCGCGCTACCTGGTGGAGCACACGACCGCGCGGCGAATCGGCGAGATCAAACCGCATGGCTTCTACTTGTTCCAGGTGCCCGGCACGCATCACTTCCTGCGGCCACAGATCAAGCTCGAAGTTGGCTATCGGCGAGAGTTGACGGCGCGCAAGAATGAATTTTTCTACACGGGCGACGATGCCAAAGGGCTGGTGATCTTCCGGGGCGAGGAGCCGCATCTCGACGCCGAACGCTACGCCGACGCCTTCTTCGACGCAGTCGAGGCGTTGGGCGTGCAGCGAGTCATCGCGGTGGGCGGGGTGTACGGCGCCATGCCATACGACAAGGATCGGGACGTAGCATGCGTCTACAGCCTCCCGCGGCTAAAGGCCGAGCTGGGACGGTATGCTGTTAAATTTTCCGATTACGAGGGCGGCGTGTCCATCGGCACGTACCTGGCGGCCCTGGCGGAACGCCGCGGTATCGAGATGCTCTCTCTCTACTCATTCGTGCCGGCCTACGATTTCTCGCCGTTGTCATCTCAGTTCCAAGGTATTCGCGTCGAGAACGACTTCCGGGCGTGGTACGAGTTGATGCGCCGGCTGAACTACATGTTCGGCGTGTCCATTGACCTGTCGGAGCTGCGGCAACAGGGCGCCGAGCTAACTAAGGAGATGACTGCCAAGCTCGCCGAGCTTGAACGGGAGCATCCGCAGCTCGAGGTGCGCAAGTTCATGGAACGCATGGCCAAGGAGTTCAAGGAAAATTCGTTCATGGCGCTGGATGAGGTGTGGGAACGGGAATTGAGAGAACTGTTCGGGAGTGAGGCAACGTGACTCTGTTACCCTACCAGATCCGTCCGGTGGCGCCGGATGACATTCCCCTTCTGATCGCCTTCCGCCGGGCGATGTTCGAGGACATGGGCGTTCGGGACACGACCGCGCTCGATGCCATGGACGCGGCCTGCACCGAGTACTTCGCGGAGGCCCTACCCCGAGGCGAATTTCGGGCCTGGGTTGCTGTGGCGGACAACGCAGTTGTGGCGAGCGGCGGGTTAGTGATCTATGCCGTCCCGCCCAGCGTGCGCAATCTGTCGGGGCGAGTGGGGTACATCATGAGCATGTACACGCTGCTGAAGTGGCGCGGGCAGGGCATCGCCACTGCCATTCTGCAGACGATCCTTGACCACCTTCGGGCGCAGGGGGTCGGGATGGCTACCCTGCACGCTTCGACGGCCGGGCGGCCGATCTACGAACGAGAAGGGTTCGAGCCGAGCAACGAGATGCGCTTACGACTGTAGGATTCGCCGGAAAGCTGGAGAGCCGAACTTGAAAAATCAGTTGAACAAACTCGTCGAATTTCATCGCGTCTTCGGCGCACACATCGAAGAAAAGCCGACCGCCGACGTGCCGGACGAGGTCGTTGCCTTACGCGTAAGCCTGATCCAGGAAGAGCTGGATGAATACCGCCGCGCGGCCGCAGCGCACGACCTGGTCGCCGTCGCCGACGCGCTGACCGACCTAACCTACGTCGTGTTCGGCAGCTACGTCTCCCACGGCTTGCAAGATGTCGGCGAGGCGCTGTTCGACGAGGTGCACCGCAGCAACATGAGCAAGCTGGATGAGGACGGCCGCGTCATCTATCGCGCCGACGGGAAGGTGTTGAAGTCGAAGCGGTGGAGTCCGCCGGATCTCACCGGTATCCTCGCTGGACGACCAACGACCAACGACCGTTGACCAACGACCAAGGCTATTCCTGGGATTCTTCGTCCTTCGTCATTCGTCGTCCTTCGTCATTCGTCATCCGTCGTCCGTCATCAAGAGCACCCCATGCCCAAACGCCTCTACATCGCCTATACCGGCGGCACCATCGGTATGAGACGCACGGCTGATGGCTACGCGCCCGCGCCGGGCTGGCTGGCCGCACAGATGGCCGCCATGCCCGAGCTGGCCGACCCGCGGATGCCTAGCTACGACATCCACGAGTACGATCCGCTGCTCGATTCGTCCAACATGCAGCCGGCCGACTGGGTGGCGATCGGACAGGACATCTGCGCGCACTATGACGGCTACGACGGCTTCATCGTCCTCCACGGCACCGACACGATGGCCTATACTGCCTCGGCGCTGCCGTTTTTCCTCCAGGGACTCGCCAAGCCGGTCATCATCACCGGCTCGCAGATCCCCCTGTGCGAGGTGCGCAACGACGCGCGCTCAAACCTCATTACCTCCATGCTGATCGCAGCCGAGTACCCCGTGCCCGAAGTGTGTCTCTACTTCGGGCAGAAACTGCTCCGGGGCTGCCGCGCGGTCAAGGTGGACGCCGCTGGGCTGGACGCGTTCGACTCGCCCAACTATCCGCCGCTGGGCGTGGTGGGGGTGGAAATTCAGATTGATCGGACGCACCTGGGCGGGCAGTACGCAAGACACAAAACGAAAACCGCAAAGCGCGGTGAGCCAGGTATCGCGCTCGCGACGCCGGTCGCTGCCGCCACGGTCGGCGCGTTCCGGCTCTTTCCCGGCCTGTCGCCCGATCTGCTGCGCAACGTGCTCCAGCCGCCGCTGCAAGGGCTGGTGTTGGAGGCGTATGGCGCGGGCAACGGCCCTGACCGGGACGCGGCCTTCCTGGAGGTATTGGCTGAGGCGACCGGTCGCGGCGTGGTGGTCGTCGCCATCACCCAATGCCTGGCCGGCGCGGTGCGGCTGGGAGAGTACGCGGCGGGGTCGGCGTTGGCGCGAGCGGGCGTGATCAGCGGGCACGACATGACGGCCGAGGCGGCGCTCTGCAAGCTGTTCTACCTGTTCAGCGCCGGATACGGGCCGGAAGTCGTCAAGCAGAAGCTGGGTGAGAGCCTCTGCGGCGAGCTAACCGTAGCACCGGGGAGGATAGCAGGATGAACCCCCCGACTACTCGGAGGGACACCATGAACGTGTTACCATCGGCCATCGAGGCCATCGGCCACACGCCACTAGTCGAGCTTTCACGCATCACAGCCGCGACGGATGGACGCATCCTGGCGAAGCTGGAATACCTGAACCCCGGCTTCTCCAAAAAAGACCGCATCGCCCGACAGATGATCGAAGACGCCGAGGCGCAGAGGCTACTGACGCCCGGCCAAACGGTCGTGGAGTTGACCAGCGGCAACACGGGCACCGGCCTGGCGATCGTCTGCGCGGTCAAGGGCTACCACTTCGTCGCGGTCATGTCGCGGGGCAACTCGGTCGAGCGCGCCCGGATGATGGCCGCGTTGGGCGCCGAAGTGGTGTTGGTGGATCAGGCGCTTGGCTCGAAACCGGGCGAGGTCTCCGGCGGCGATCTGGCGTTGGTGGAGCAAACGGCGCAGCGGATCGTGGCGGAGCGCCGCGCGTTCCGCGCCGACCAGTTCCGGCTGCCGGGCAACTTTCGCGCACACTACCTGCACACCGGGCCAGAGATCATCGCGCAGGCGGACGGGCAGATTGACGGCTTCTGCGACTTCGCCGGCACGGCCGGCTCGTTTGCAGGCTGCGCGGCGGCGTTCAAGGAGCACAACCCGGCCATCAAGTGCTACCTGGTGGAGCCAGAGACAGCCGCCGTTCTGGCCGGCAAGCCCATCACCGACCCGCGGCATCCCATCCAGGGCGGCGGCTATGCCATCCCCGACCTGGTCTTCGTCAACCCGGCGCACGTAGACGGCTACCTCCAGGTGAGCGGTCAGGAGGCCAGGGAGGCCGCGCGGCGTTTGGCCCGCACCGAGGGCATCTTCGCCGGCTTCTCGTCGGGCGCAAACCTGGCCGCGGCGCTCCAATTGCTCCGCGGGGAACTGGCAGGCAAGACGGTGGTCATCCTGATCAACGATTCCGGTCTCAAGTATCTGAGCACCGACCTCTGGTAAAGGGATCCCATGCGCGGCATCATCGTCATGCCTCTGCACGATCCATCCGGCCTGACCTTCGCCCACCTGCGGCAGATCACGCCAACTCCAGCACGTCATACGTCTCAAGTCCGCCACGCCTGGGGCACATACGGGGGCAATACCTGTGGGGCGAAAATCCGCTGCAACCGGGCGAACCGCTGCCGGCCATCCACCAGCGGAATGCTCGGCCAATCGTCGCCGATGAGCGGCCGAGCATAGCGCACGAAGTCATCGGTCACATCGCGGCGGTTCGGTGCAATCCAGGCCGCGGGGAAGGCGCGTTCCGAGTTGGCCACCAGTTCCAGCGGCGCCTTGTCGTAGCGCACGTTGTAGATGGGGCCTGGCTCCCGCAAGATCGTGCTCATGTAGCCGGAGCCGTCGTGGGCTGCCACCAGCACCGCCTTCTGGCCGACCTTGTACGCCTCGTCCAGGTCCACCGTGGAGGCGTAGATCATGTTGTGGCGCTGATCGGTACCCGCGACGTTGGCGCGCGCGGCGCCCCGCGCAGCCAGCCCGACCGAATTCAGGTAATTGACCACCACCTGGGCCACCGTGGTCTCGCTGGCGCTGAACATCGTGTGGCCGAAGCTGTCCTTGCGCTCGCCCAGCCCGCCGACGTCGAATCCCTCGCTCACGACCACGATGCATCGGCCGCTGCGGCGCAACTCGTCGTTGACGTTGTCGGCCATCTCCGCCAGCGTCGCGCCTGACTCAGCCAGGTAGATCTGCAACGGCATCTCGCGCCGCGGATCGGCCAGCCGCGCGGCCGCGGGGATAAAGCCGATCTTGCGGCCCATCGCCTGGAGCACCAGCACCGGGTCGGCTGGGCAGGAGCCGGCGTTCTCCTCATTGGCGTTTTGCACCTGCAGCGCCCAATAGCGCGCCGTGCTGCCGTAGCCAGGGGTGTGATCCACGAGCTTGAACTCGCTGTCCCCCACGTCGTTGTCAATGGTCTTCGGCCCGCCGGTCGCCACCAGATCAAGGCCGGCCTCGTGGGCCACGGTGGCGATCTTGTGCGCGGTGTCCATCGAGTCGTTGCCGCCGATGTAGAAGAAATAGCCGACATCGTGGGCCTTGAAGACCTCGATGACGCGGCCGAAGTCTGCGGTTTGTTTGGCCTTCAGCTTGTAGCGGCACGTGCCGATGCTGCCAGCCGCCGGCGTCATCCCCAACAGGGCGATCTCCTCGGCCGGCTGGGCCGACAGGTCGAGCAGCTCCTCGCGCAGCACCCCCTCGATGCCGTGCCAGCCGGCGTAGACCGTGCCAAAGACGTCGGGCATCTGCCGGCAAGTATCCACGATGCCGCGCAAGCTGTTGTTGATGACCGGCGAGGGACCGCCGGATTGGGCGACGATGACGTTTTTAAGCTTGACCATCACGGTGACTCCCGATGTAAAGGATCAGCTCAAGCCTGGGTAATGAGTCTGGATCCAGCTTCTCGCCTGGACCGCGAACTCCCTGGCTTCTCGTAGCAGGTCTTCCGCCTCGGTGACTGAAATCGAACCGGCGCCCACGTAATCGGTGATATTGCGCTTGCGTCGGCAATCATCGAAGTAGTCGGCCAGCGGTATGATGTCAAGACCCATCGCCTCCTTCAGGAACTCGAACACAGTGGAGTGATGCCCGACGCTTTGTGCGCGGTAGCCCTCGGTGTACATGACCGCCATCGCAGCCTGCAAGGCGGCATTGTACGCCGTGGCGAAGCGCCGGTCGGCCGATAGGGCCGTGATGGAAGCGTCAGCCAGGTCGCGCTCCACCACCCGAAAAAGGCTGGCGATCTCCTGCCGGTTCGTGCGGTGGGGGCGGATGCGACCTTCACGCGACAAGCGTTCGTAGGACATCTTCATCTCCTACCAGGAAGATCTTGGGGCCTGCCAACACGTTTTGGAGAAATCCATCTCCCCCTTGCGCCTTGGTCCGAAACTCCGTCGGACTAAACAAGCTAGTGTTGATCTCGCGGTGCGCGAGCTTCTCCGCCTCCTGCAGCGCCGTGTGGAGCGCCCGGCTGGAGAGGTCGCCGACGACAAAGAGGTCAACATCGCTCATCGCGCCTTCCTGGTTCGCAGCATACGAGCCGTAAATAAACGCCAGCGCAACATTCTCGGCCTTTTCCAGGGCGTCCCCGACCAGCGCCGTCATGCCGATGGTTTTCAGGAAGATGCTCCGTAGTTCCGGATACAGGAAGAAGTCGCGGTTGACCTGGAAGTGCATCTGATTGCCCCTGGGAAAGCGGGTGAGCAGCCCCAGGGTTTGTAGCCGTTCGACCTCGCGCTGCACGGCATAGATGCGCATCCCGGTCAAAGCGCTGATTTGCCGTTGGTAGAAACTGGTTTGCGGATTAAGCAGAAGCAGGGCCAACACCTTGACCCTGGCAGCAGAAGAGAAAAGTAATTCTAACATGATGCGGGCCTCACCTGACCAAAATCCGTATACAATTGTACACAAAATTTGGTCAGGCGTCAACTCTCGGCCGACATAGAATGCCCCTGTGTTTGGGCAAGGAAACAGGGAAACACCCGGGCGAGGAGCGCGTCTGGCAGACCTGTTTCTCGCCTATCAGGCTCACGCCATCGCGGTTTCGGCGTAGCCATAGACAGGCACACGCATCGTATGCCTGGGCCTTATCTTATTCAGGACGGTCTTCTCCATCGTTTTCACGGTTTCAGCGGTGAAATACGCCTCGTTGCACTGGACGCATACCCCCGCCGGCACATCCTCGAAGACAAACAGGCGGCTGTCCCAGTGGTAGGTGTGCCGAATCTGTTTCGGAACAACCTCACCGCCGCACATCGAGCAAGCAGCGAATACGTGCGCCATTTCTACCTTACTCCTCTCGTCCTTGGATCAACCCACTTTGGTGGCCTCGGAACATAGACGGTGATTAGCCGCGCCCAATCGGTAGCCAACACACCCCAGACGGTATGGACAGCCTGCCCGCCCCGGTTGAAGCCCAGGATCAAGCAACTGTGACCTCGTGGATCATTAGGGTAGTCTTCCAGCAACTCACCGCTGAGCAAGACGCTCTCTTCAATATCCATGAGCGACAAGCGGTCGTCCTCGCGTTCACGCTCGGCATGCCGCGAGACTTCGTACCGGTTACTGCGAACTCGCTCCTGGATATAGCGGATAATGTCCATGTCCAACTCCGCGACTACATTTCGTATCAATACCTTCGCCAATTAAGGCGAGCTGGACGCAGTCTGAGCCATGTGAATGCGGCCCAGAGCGGTCAGTTGCTTGAAGATGCGCGCCAATACAATTGGCTCAGGCTTTTCCGGAAGCATTTTGATGGCTTCGGAGACGTATTTAGCGCCACGGCACAGCGCCTTCAGGTCCAGA
>JAPLHB010000044.1 GCA_026389845.1 Chloroflexota bacterium | reverse complement strand
TCACCGCTTTCACATTGGGTAAGCCCAGCAGTTCGTCGGGGATCTGATAGTCGGCCATCGGCACACCGCGCAATCAAAGATGCGCCGATCTTACCAGACTTTCTGGCATCGTGCCAGTATCCCGCTAAAGGCCGGAGAGCCCAATTTCATGATACGCAGCACGTAATACGCAGTACGCAGTCAACGCGCACATCTCTCGCGACGAGTTCATTTTCATAGGAGCATCACACCCATGGCAGAAAAAGGCGTCACCCCGCGCAGTGAAGATTACTCGCGCTGGTATACCGATGTCGTTCAGAAGGCCGAGATGGCCGATTACTCGCCGGTTAAGGGCTGCATGGTTATCCGACCCTACGGCTACACGCTTTGGGAAAACATCCAGGCCGCGCTAGACCGGCGCTTCAAGGAGACCGGCCACGTCAACGCCTACTTCCCGCTCTTCATCCCGATGAGCTTCCTCCAGCGAGAAGCCGAGCAGTTCGAGGGCTTTGCGCCGGAACTGGCGGTCGTCACGCACGGCGGCGGCAAGGAGTTGGAGGAGCCGCTGGTCGTCCGGCCGACCTCCGAGACGATCATCGGCCACATGTACAGCCAGTGGGTGCGGTCGTACCGCGACCTGCCGATCCTGATCAACCAGTGGGCCAACGTGGTGCGGTGGGAGTTGCGCACGCGGCTCTTCCTGCGCACCACTGAATTCCTCTGGCAGGAAGGCCACACCGCGCACGCCACCCAGCAGGAAGCCGAAGAAGAAACGCGGCGCATGTTGGGCGTCTACGCCGACTTCGCGATCAACGAGGCGGCCATCCCGGTGGTGCAGGGTCAGAAGAGCGATCGGGAGAAGTTCGCCGGCGCGGTTGCCAGCTACACCATCGAGGCGATGATGGGCAACGGCTGGGCGCTGCAATCGGGCACCAGCCATTTTCTGGGCCAAAACTTCGGCCGGGCATTCGACATCAAGTTCCTGAACCAGAAGAACGAGATGGACTATGCCTGGACGACGAGCTGGGGGCTGAGCACGCGCATGGTCGGCGCGATCATCATGGCCCACGGCGACGACCAGGGCCTGATTCTGCCTCCGCGCCTGGCCCCGCACCAAGTCGTCATCGTGCCGATCTGGCGCAAGGATGCGGAGCGGGCCGCGGTGCTGGCGTTGGCCGGCCAGGTGGCTGCGACGCTCAAGGCCGCGGGTGTCCGGGTCAAGTTGGATGACCGTGACGAGGTCAGCACGGGGTTCAAGTTCAACGACTGGGAGCTGCGCGGCGTGCCGCTGCGGATCGAGATCGGCCCGCGCGACGTGGAGCAAAACGCGGTGGTCTTCGCCCGTCGCGACATCCTCGGTAAAGAAGGCAAAACCTTCGGTGTGCCGGTGGCCGGGATCGTCCAGGCCGCCCAAGACATGCTGACGACCATCCAGGCGGCCATGCTGCGCCGCGCCACCGAGTTTCGCGAGGCGAATACCCGCACCGTCCAAAGCTACGACGAGTTCAAGCAGACGTTCGAAGGGCCGGGCGGCTTCATCCGCGTCCATTGGGCCGGCAGCAACGAGGACGAAGACCGGATCAAGGAAGAGACCAAGGCGACCATCCGCTGCTTCCCGTTCGACAAGCCGGAGGGCGAGGGAGTCTGCTTCTTCACCGGCAAGCGGACCGAGCGGGTGGCGATCTTTGCGCGGGCGTATTGAGTGGGTAGACAAGGAAACAAGTAGGCAAGTGTGGGTATCCTGGCCTTAGACCAGCGGAGGCGGCTCCCACGCCGCCGGAGCGTCGGGCATGGGAGCCCTCCCCGCTGTTCGTACGAGGCGAACGTATTGAGGATCGCGTCCATCTGTGCTACAATAGCGCCAGTTTTCGCTCGCGCTTCACCCCGTGCGGTGCGTCACGGCGAGCCACCAGCGAAGGGTCTCAGCGCCGCATGGACGAGATTCTTCGCTGGTTTCTCGCCGTAACGAGAGGTCTGGGGCCGACTCGCTCAGAATGACAGCTATTCCCGATAATCTCTACTATACTCATGCGCTTGTCGAAGCGAAGAAAGATGGTGTGGAGCCGGAAGACATCGTAGCTGTTGTCTTGACCGGCGAAGTCATCGAAGAGTACCCTGATCGGAAACGGCTGCTGATCTACGGGCGAATGACGAACAGGCTACCCCTTCACGTCGTTTGCGACTACTCCACCGCAAACCTCGTCATCATCCCGACCGTGTATGTCCCCGACAGTAGAGCGTGGATCGGGTTCAGAATCCGTAAGCTCCTGTCAAGAGGTAAACAAAAATGAACACATCATTCCAATGTCCTGAGTGCGATCAGATGACGGCCGCGGACCTGACTGAAATGACCTACGAAGTGGATGGCATCAAGGTCACGATCAAGGAAGTGCCGGCGCAGGTTTTCCCTAACGGACACAGTTATGTGGACGGGTACACCGGGGAAAGCGTCAACCGGTTGGTCAATCGGATCGTTGAAGACGTCAACGCTTATGCCAGAAGGCTGGCCCGCCCGGCGCCCGCTGCGCGGCAAGTCGTGATTGCGGCTTGATTCGGCGGCGAAAGCGACCGGCATTTCGAAACGATGTAATGCAGAGGTTGTCATGCCGCAACCCCGACCGATGCCGGTTCCTACTATGCGCTGGCTGCTGGCCCCGACCCTGGCGTTGACCCTGGCTGGCCTGCTGCTGGCCGGCTGCACGCTCCTTAAGCCCGCGCCGGCGCCCGATCCCCTGGCGGTATACCGCCCCGCGCTGCGCCCTGGCTTCACGCTGACCCCGGCCCAGCTCGACGCCCTGCTGCGCTACAGCATCACCGTGCAGGTGGACGTGGCGGCGAGCGCGTACACGGGCACGCTGGAGCTGACTCTGCCGATCACTGGCACGGCGCCGTTGAACGGCCTTTATTTCCGACTCTACCCCAACCTGAAGCAATTTGGCGGCAGCATGACCGTCGGCGGCGCGCGGGTGGATGGGAAAACAGTCAATTTCGCTTATGACGCCGAGGGGACGGCGGTGCACCTGGCGCTGCCCGCGCCGCTCAAGCCGGGCAGCATCGCCCAGGTCTGGTTGAGCTTTGCCAGCAAGTGGCCGCAGCGCGAGCCGGGCTATTACACGATCTTCGGCCAGAGCGAAGAGATCGTCAGCCTGACTAACTTCTACCCGATTCTGGCCGGGCGACGGGGCAACCAGTGGGCGCTGGACATTGCCAGCCCGCTGGGGGACGTGGGCTTCCACGACGCAGCGTTGTACCAGGTGCAGGTGACCGCGCCGGCCGACCAGGTGCTCGCGGCGACCGGCGTCGCGGTCACCCGCACCGTGGCCGCCGACGGCTGGGCGGCGACGCGTTACGTGCAGGGGCCGGCGCGCGAGTTCACGCTGCTGCTCAGCCCCCGCTTCCAAACCGAAGAGGCCGTGGCGTATGGGGCGCGTGTCGTCTCCTACTTCCTGCCCGAAGACGCGGCGGCCGGTCACTCGGCGCTCTACAACGCGGTGGCCAGCCTGGAGGTCTATAGCGACCAGTTCGGCCTCTACCCCTACCGTGAGATGGCCGTGGTGCAGGCGCCGCTCACCTTCCACGGCATGGAGTTCCCCGGCCTGGATCTGATCGGCAGCCAGGACTACAACCAACACCTCGACGCGCTGGAAATGCTGGTGGTGCACGAGGTCGCGCACCAGTGGTGGTATAACCAGGTCGGCAGCGATCAGACGGCTAACCCCTGGCTGGACGAGGGACTGGCCGAATTCAGCATGTACTTCTACCAGCAGGGGCGGCACGGCCAGGCCGCGGCCGATCTGCTGCGCCGCCAGCGATGGGAGGCGGCCGTCGCCGCGAACGCCCAGCGCGGCCTCGACGCGACCATCGGCAAGCCAGTGGCGGAGTACCCGCGAGATGCCTATGAGACGATCGTCTACGGCAAGGGCGCGCTCTTCTTCGCTACGCTGCGGGATGAGATGGGCGAGCAGGCGTTCCAAAAGCTGCTGCGGACCTACGTGGAGCGCTACCGCTGGCGCATCGCCACGCCCACCGACTTTCGAGTGCTGGCGGAGGAGGTCGCGGGGCGGGATCTGGGGGCGTTGTTCAGGAAGTGGGTGGAGGGGAGTGAGTGAACCCACCCACCGAGGACAACTAAAGGAGGCTGGCTGGTTCGGCCATTTCGTTAGATTTACGCTAGATTTACGCTAGATTTACGCTAGATTTACGCCAGGTGCGGGCTTCATTCCTTGCGGACCTTGCGGCTATAGGCAGTTCCCCGCCTCGATCCGATGCGTTCAAGCACCTCCCGCTCCACCAGTCCGTTCAGGTCTGCAAGGGCGGTAAATCGAGAGACGCCAAACATCGCCTGGTACTCGCGGTTGGTAATCCGGCCGCGTTCTGCCAACACAGCCAGCACCCTTCTTTGCCGTTCGTTGAGATTCGGCGCAGTCGCCTGCCCCTGAGCCGTCGTCGGAATCGCATACAAGGTCGCGGTGACCATCCCACGATCATCGGTGATGGCAGGCGGCGGCGCGCCGGCCGCTTCCATCTCGCGAAATAAGCGATCCACTCCGAAGCCCAGTTCCTCGATGTAGTGCCACGCCTTGAGCACGCCCACGATCTGCGGGTTGCGCGAGAAGTGACGCCGGCGAATGTTCTCGACGGTCACGATGCCCGGCAGTCCACCGGGGCTTTCCACCTCCAGCCGGTTGTCAAAGATGCGCACCTGGATGGCGGTGCCGGTGATGCTGTAGTCGCGATGGGCGATGGCGTTGACGATGACCTCCCGCCAGGCGAAATCCGGGTATTCGGGCTGGCCGATCATCTCCAATCCACGCAACTGGTAACGCATGCGCACGAAGGCGCCGACCAGATCCCACGTCCGGCGGATCAAACGCGGTAACGGGGCAGTCAGTTCCTCGCGCTTCACCAGGAGAGGAAGCCATGAACCCCAAGCGTCTCTCGATCCGATTGGCGATTGCGTTGTTGCTGGCGGAGGAGATCGCAGGGAGGGAACTGGGGGCATTGTTCAGGAAGTGGGTGGAGGGGAGTGAGTAGTGCCATGATTTCGTCCTATCGGTTCGGTATCAGCCCAAGCTGTTCGGGGTGTCTCATCGCATGATCCTTTGCAGTAAGCCAAGTGGCCTATAAGTCATCTGGCTTTTCGGCAGGCACTCGACTACCCTTTTGCACCACCCTTACCATGTCCCACCCCGCCCCCTGCCGATGCACCTCAAACCGCGCCGACTTCCGAATACGGTCCACACCGATGGCGAAGCGGAAGGGGAAAAGCTCCGGGAGACGCACCAAATCGTCGAAGGGAAGCTCCTCGGCCGGGTGAGCAGTGAGAATAGCGGCGAGCATCCACTCCTCCAAGTCCGGACGGGATGCGCCCAATGTGCGGCGCAACGGTCGGTAGCCATACCGCCGATCCGACTCGGCCAACAGTCCCCAGTTGCGCAACGAAAAGACGATGCGTTCGGTGGCATTTTTGAGCGAGCCGAGCGGGCCAAGCTCGGCAGCCAGGCGTTGCTCGAGCTCCTTCGTGGTAATCACTTCCGTATGTCGGCTGAGTTGGCCGATGGCGACCACTCCCAAGCGGAAGAAACTGTAGGTGAGCACCGTCATACCGTAATGCAGCCAGAGCCGATCGGTCGGGTCGGTGGTTTGGGCAAACCAGGCGACGGCATCTGCCTGCAACGCAGGGTGCGCCTGGGCGCTTTTGGTCCAGATATTGACCAGGATGTCTACCGCCATGCGACGGTTGGCTGTGCTTGCCACCTGTTGGGCCACGACCGCATCCAGCCGTGTGCGGAGCTTCTGGACATCTTGCGTATCCGAACGGAATGCCGCTGCGGCATCCAGCCATTCGCGATAGATATTGCGCCGGAAGCCGATATTTTTGTTCATGTGTTCCCCATTCGGTCGTAGCTTAGCCCCTTGTGGGCGTTCGCACGGGCACAAGGCCCTATGCTACAAGGCCAATCACTGTAGCCTAGCCCCTTGTGGGCGGCGTGGCGGGCACAAGGCCCTATGCTACACCGCACCCTAGCCCCTTGCGGGCGGCGTGGCGGATGTGATGGTCACCAATGGCACGATAAGCTCTTCGAAGGTTGTGCCGCCGTGGCTCACCACATGAGCGCCCTCAGCGACGAAGGCCCGGCGCTTGCTCGGCATCAGCGCCCACCAGCCGGCCGGCAACACATCGTCGTCGTGCCAGAGGATGGTGTCCGGGTATTGGGCCTGGACCGCACGCGCGAAGTCCTCGTTGTTGTAGAGCCGCGCCCGCTTGCCGCGCGACGCCACGGTGACGCCTTCGCTCGGCTGTCCCATCCCGATCGCGGCGACGTGCCCGTGGTCGCTGGTCACGGTGACGGTGTAGCGGTTCTGCAGCAGCGCCTCGATGGTCCGCTCCGTGCGCTGCGAGTCGCGCAGCCAGAGCTGCACCGAACCCAGCACATCGCCCAGGCCCTGGGTGGCACCATGCACCATGTCATCAATGGCCGGGTTGACCAGGCAGATCGCCTGGACGCGCCGGCTGTCTACGACGGCGGGGTAGGGTTCCGGGCTGCGCTCCGACACCTGAGCGTAGGTGATGGCATCCGCGGGCAGACCGGCGCGGCGCCAGAAGGCCGACCAGCCCTGCGGCTCGGCGCTATCCGCGGCCAGAGTCTCGGGGAACGTCATCGGCCGTTGTCCGCTGATCAACGCCTGGCGCGAGACCGAGGTGATGCTGGGGATCTGCGCCAGGACCGAGCTTTCCGCGAAGTCCCAGGCGGGATGGCGCGCCTGCCACGCCGCGCGGATCAGCAGCCAGTCGGCCCACGCCATGCCGTCCAACACCAACAGGGCGATCCGCTGCTGCCCGACGCCGTAGCGGTGCTCCAGCCATGTGGGCACTTGCCAGAGGTGATGCGGCGGCAGCGGCCTGGTCGCCAGCGCGGTGTAGTGCGCCTTGAGCCAGGTCGCGAAGCGGTCATCGAGCGTCTCCTGCAACGACGCGATGCGCTGGAAGAGGTCGCCCGGCAGGCGTGCATCGAACTGGCCGCGCCATACGTTGAGCTGGGCCCAGCGCCGGGCGAGCGCGCCCCAGGCTTCCCAGCGGAGCGCCTCCGCAGCCAACTGCTCACTCAGCGCCTCAACCGTTTCGGTGAGCTGTCGGAGACGCACCCCCTCCTCGTCCACTGCGACGGCCGGCCGTGCCCAGGTAGGCACCTCAGTTGGCCTATCCACCGTCACCGGGGCCAGCGTCCCCGCGCGCACCAGGGCCGGCACGGTGTCCTGCAAGGCGCTGTCCTGCCTGAAGTCCAGCACCGAGGGCGCTGCGCCGATCTGGTAGTCGCCCCGCGTCTCACCGATCAGGCCACCGACGAAGCTGAGCCACCCCTCCTGGACGAAGCGACGACAGGCGTCTGGATTGGCGACGAGTTCGGCCAACGGCCAGCCGGCGAGTTCGGGCGCCCCCTGCAACTGCATCAGGAGGCGTTCAGCCAGGGGCGCTGGCAGGGGATCGCCCGCGGCATGGTAGCGCGCCAGCCACAGCAGCAGCCCGGCTGGGCGGCCCAGCAACTCGGCGCGCGCGTCAAAAAGGGCTGTGAGCAGAAAATCGGCGGTCTGGTTGGGTGAGAGGGGGCGCTCCGGCCAGCTTCCCCTCGCCTGCACCTGGGCCAGCCGAGTGCAGCCGGCTGGGCTGAGCAAGCGCAGCATGGGATAGTCCAGGTTGGGGAACAGGGTGTGGAGTGCCAGAGTGACGTGTTGGCCCTGTTGCCAGAGATCGTAGGGCAAGCGTTCCAGCGGACCAGGTGTGACGACGATGACCGGGTCGGCCGTCGTGATCGGATCGAGTTGATGATAACGGTGGCGCAGCGCGACCGGATCGGTCTCCGTAATGATGCGGATGCCGCGCGCGCTGAGTTCAGCCAGGATGACCTCGTCGGCCAAGATGCCGTCGGGGTCACTGACCAACGTCAGTGGATGAGCCGGAGTCGGAAACCGTTCCAAAATCGTTTGTAGCATAGGGCCTTGTGCCCATCACGAACGCCCACAAGGGGCTAGGCTACGTCATCGTCCCGTAGCATAGGGCCTTGTGCCCGTCACGCCGCCCACAAGGGTTACGGCCATATCGGCAATGGATTCATGTGGCCGCCCCACGGCCAATCCTCGGCGTGCTCGACCAAATGTTGCCGAACCGGGTTGTCCAGAATGTATTCGGCGATGGCGATCAGACTCTCGTCCGAGCGGACAATGTGATCGTAGTAGCGCGGCTGCCAAAGCTTACCATGCCATCCTACGGCCCAGCTCTGGTTAGTGGACTTGCCTTTGTACTGGTCGGCGAAGGTCAACACTGAGATGCCGTCCTCGCGCGGGCTGGTCAGGAAGTGCAGGTGATCAGGCATCAGGCTATAGGTGAAAACGGCGCAGTTTTGGCGTTCTTGCTCTTCACGTAGGGCATCCAACACGCGCTGATTGAGTTGAGTCTGCGCAAAGGCTGATTGATCCCGATATGCGCGGATGGTGATGAAGTAGACTCGGTTGGCGTGCGTGTACAGTTCAGGATCGAGACGCTGGTTTTTCGGCGGATGATAGGGTTTGTCCCACGGCATAGTTACGCCTCCGAGACGCCCACAAGGGGCTATGCTACGTTGCCTGTCTGTAGCGCAGGGCCTTGTGCCCGTCACGATACCCACGAACGCCCACAAGGGGCTAGGCTACGGTGATCGCCCGTTCACCACGCCCGTAGCATAGGGCCTTGTGCCCGTTCGTGGCGCCCACAAGGGGCTAGGCTACGGGCGGACGCGTAAACTCGCGTTATCGTAGTACATCAACAAATCTGGATCTTCCTGCAACACGTCCTCCGGCAGGCGTTCGGCGACCTTGACGATGGTGGCGAAGTCGCGATCGTGCCAGGCCTGGCCGAAACCGGCGCGGACCGCCTCAGTGCGGAATTGACGCAGGCGGCCGCGGCCCTCGACGTAGTCCTGGAACTCGCGCAGCAGGCCGCGCAAGCGGAGCTTCTCCAGGTCTTCGGCCTTGTTGGGGTCGGGCACGTACCAGCGACCGGCCTCGTCCTGCAGGAAGTTTTCTTCCAGCAGCACCCGCAGATCGGGCAGCGCCTCGTGGCGCGCCTGGTGCAGCTCCTGCAAGAAGTGCGGCTGGATCTCCTGGAAACTGCCCGGCTGATCGAGGAGTTGGCCGCGCAGCCAGGCGACCGCGCTCTTCTCGTCGCTGACGAACATCGCCAACTGCGCCATGCCCGCGGCGCGCAACCGCGCCTGGTCGTATTCGGCGGTCTGCTCGGGCAGGAAGTACATGCCGTCGCGCTCGACGAAGCGGTCTCGCAGGCCGGCGTAGCATGCGGCCGCGCCCAGCGGCACCGCGACCCCACGCTGGATGTGATAGGCCACCATGCGGTCGAACAACAGGTAGTTCTGCCGTTCGGCGACGGTTTCGATCCGGTCGTTCTTGCCCCACACCACGGTCGGCACGTGCGCCAGGTGGTGGCGCACGAAGTCCCACGCGGCTTCTTCGGTGCCGGCGTGAGACAGGAAGCGCTGCTCGAAGCCGCTGGTGGGCTTGTAGGCCGAGATGACCAGGTCCTGCTTGGCGGCGCTGGCCGCGGTGACCTGCCGGTAGGAGGCCTGCTGTTTGTCCAGGGTGCGGGTGTCGGCGACCACGAAGCCGGCCGACATGAGTGCCTCCTGCACCGCGCGCCAGACTGCGTTGTGGCTGTTGTGGAACTCCACCGTCATCCACCGGCCGGGCTTGAGCGCGGCGTAAAAGCGGCGGAAGCAGGCGCGCATCAACTCCTGGTAGTCGGCCAGGGTCTTGCGTTTCGCCTGGTCAATGATCGCCTCGGGGCCGCTGTTGGTGCGCACGCCGTGCCATGATTCCAGCAGGTAGTTCAGGTCGGCGTAGTAGATGTTTTCGCCGAAGGGCGGGTCGGTGAAGATGTAGTCAATGCTGTCGTCGGGCAAGGTCGCTGCCGTGGCCGATTGGGTGGTGATGGCTGTGCCACCGGAACGATGATGCGAAGCGCCGAATGCCCTCGCGATACGATCGGTCTTGCCGTCCAGGATGTACCAGGGCGAGACCTCCGAGATGAGCGATGAAATGTAATACACGCCGGACAGGTAACGATTCACCTGCGAGTAATGGGTTGGCCCGTAGCGATTGAGCAACGACATGCCCCAAATCGCCTGCTCGAAGGCGAACAGCAGCATGGCATGCAGTCGCGGGTCGGGGATGGCCAGGGCTTTCGTCCACAGCGTGTGCAGCGCATGGCGAGGGCGGGACTGGAAAAGCTGATGTACGTGCGTTACGCCCTTGGGCGCCAGACGTGAGCCGTGGTACATCTGCGCGATGGGGAACGCATTTGTGGGAATATCTGCGGGCATCGGCAGTCGCTCGATGCGATCGAGAACTTCCAGATCTTGCGGATCAACGCTCTTGGTATACTTGCTGCCGCCAACGGTGTATTCGATCAACACAGGCTTGCGCTTCAGGGTTTCGACGGTGCGCCCCAAGACCGGATCGAGGACGGTGGTACGACATTTATCCAGGCTGCGCTTGGTCACCTGGGCACCACAGTGGGGACACGCGAACGTTTCCCTGACGCGTTGCGTGTCTTCGTCCAGGGCTTCGTCCAGGAAGACGATCTCCCCGCTACACTGCGGGCACAGAAATACTTCGCTCCAGACGGTGTAGTTGATGCGGCCCATGATCGGCGCGTTCTGTAGCATAGGGCCTTGTGCCCGTGGTTCATCATCGAGACGCCCACGAGGGGCTAGGCTACCATCGGGTTGTTCGTTCCGTAGCATCGGGCCTTGTGCCCGTGGTTCGTCACGCCCACGAGGGGCGAGGCTACCGGTGATGGGGGGAACGTGTACTGTCTCGTACATCCAGCCAAGCTCAACCCGCACCTCGGCCAGGATGCGCGTCGCCTCGCGCTCGAAAGCGGCTGCATCCACGGGCGTGTTGTAGTTGTAGGCGATGAAAGTTGCGATGGGCGACAGGTCGGCCAGCGCGGCCTCGCGCGCCCCCAGGCGCGAGATCGGCTTGGTCCCTTCGTAGATTGTGCCGTCGCTGTCAACGCGGTAGCCCAAGTCTGTCACCGCTCGGCGGTCGCCGCACAGTTGCGCGGCCACGCCGGTCATCCCCGTGCCGCAAAACCCATCGAGCACGATATCGCCCGGCGCGGTGTAGTGCAGGATGTAGCGCATGATCGCCTTGTGGGGCACCTTGGTATGGTAGGAGTGCGCATTGTAAATCGGGTCGCCCTTGCCCTCGGATACGTCGGCGGCGAAAGGCTCGCAGTGGTAGCCGTTGGACCTCTCCCCCGGCCCCTCCCCTGCGAGGGGAGGGGAGTCGAGGCCCAGTTGCTCCCGCGTCGCGCGGCGCTGTTCCTGCCACTCCGCGATGATTTCCGCCAAGAAGGGGTTGGGGCAGGCGGTGTAGTAGGGCGGATCGGAAAGCGCCAGGATCGTCTCGTCATCGCCGATGGGGAAGCCCTCGATGGCACGGAAGGCGGGGTCGGCTAGCTTCTCTCGCAAGCGCTCCCGGAAGTACGTGCGGCGCGCGGTGTCGTCCGCGAAGGTCAGGCCGAGGCAGGCGCCGGAGGCGGGTTGATCGTCGAAGTGTGTGTCTCCCTGCGTCAGAGGAAGCTGGGCGAAGTTGGCGTCGGTCATCGGCCGGCCCTCAGCAGCGCGGCCAGGTTTTCCACGGGCGAGCGGTAGCCGGCAGCGATCATGGCGGACAGCAAGGCATTCGCCTGATCAATGGACACAAGACGGGCTTCAATCGCCATGACGAGCAAACCCACGGTCCCTGCTGTTTTTGCGCCATGGCGCGTTGCAACCCGGCGGGCGTGCAGATCATCGGATGCAAGGACGCTGCGTCTCGCGATGGCTACTGCCAGACATGTTCGTTCCCCAGCCCCCAGGCTGGCAGGCAGCGTCTCAGCGAGTTGTCTTTCGCCATCGGTCAGCTCGATGATGGGCAGGTCACGCCACGCATTCTCGGCAAAGTGCTTCTCTTCAGGCGCAACCAGGTATTCGGCGAGCGCCGCTTCTGTGGTGCAAGCGCGACCCGGACAGGCCTGGATCGCCAACCCCGGCTGCTGCGCCACGGAGAAGTTGGACAGCACCGTATTGTCCAGGAGGACCAGCGTCTCCGTCATACTGCCTGCCCGTCGCGCAACTGTCTGAGCGTCTCCACCTCGGCCAGCGCTTCCTCGATGGTGGCTGGCCCGAGGCGCAACGGTACGTCCAACCGCACGAACCGAAGGCGCAAATCGAAGCTGGGCAGGCTGAGCAACTCCGCGGCCCGGCTCAGGCTGATCGCATCGGCCAGATAGTGCGTCAGCACAAGATTGTAGCGCGCCTGGAGATTGGGGGTCGCTTCGGCCGCCGCATCGGTCAAGCCGGCATCCACGGCGATCTGTGGCGGCCGCGCGTGGTAGCGCATCACGGCGCGCAGGATCAAATAATCCACGATGTCAATGATCGCGGCTTCAGCCTTGCCGTGGCTTTCAATCAAGGCCGTTTGGCCGCGCATAACCGTGTTGAGCACCTCACGCGTGTTGCGCGCCAGGTCCGTCTTGCGAATGCGCTGAACTGCTTCCATGCTATCGCCTCCCAGGGTGTAAAATGCGTATTATTCACATTTTACACCTCTGTTTCGTTTCGTGCAAGCGTTGTAGCATAGGGCCTTGTGCCCGTCGTTGCGCCCGTCACGATGACAACGTCAACCGCGTATTGCGCCCATCATGGCCGGTCATAATCTGGCGGAGGTAGTTCTTGAACCGTTCGGTCAACTGCTCCACCGTGCAGGGCAGGCCGCCGGCGCGCAGTGCGGTCTCCAGGGTCTCCAGGTTCAAGCTCACCGTCTCGATGCCGTGCAGCGCCTGGTTCGCGGCCGCTGCCAGGCCAACCGGCAGGGGGGCGTTCAACGGATCGGCCAGCGCCAGATAGGCGTCGAGTGGGCCGCGCTCCTGCGGCGTCATCGCGGCGATGCTGTGCTGCGCGGTATCGCTGCTCAAGGTCTGGCGCAAGGCGGCGTGCCAGCCGGTCAGAATGGCATCGAGCCGCAGCTCCAGCGCGTCCAGGCGCGCGGTCGCGCTCGCGCCGGCCGTGGCTTGTGTGGGCCGGAAGTTGCAGCGGGGACAGGTGGGCGAGTCGGCCAACAGGCCGGGGTGGAACTCGCGACAGGTCGGCATGCCCGTCAAGACATCGCTCCAGCCCTGGAACTCGGCGCGGTTGAGGATCTCCACCTGCGCCAATACCTTGAGCTGCTCCACGCGGCCATCGCGCAGCAGGCGGACGCGCCGATCATCCCCGGCCGGGCCCAATACCCCTTCGGCATGGGCGGCGCTGTAGATGTCAACGTACTCGCGGCGCAGGGTTTCCAGGCGCCTGGTCCACGTGCTCGACTCCAGCGCGCTCTCGCCCTTGGCCAGGCGTCGGACCGCGTTCAACAACTCATCCTTCGTTGCCTTCGCCCGTTGTACCCAGGGATGCTCTGCGGGCAGGCTGGCAGTCGCTTCGCTCAGGTAGGCGGTGGCTGGCTGAAGCTGGCCGATGGCGTCCAGAAGCGCAGGCGTGCGCAAGGCCACGCGGCGATAGCCAAGTTCCTGGGTGATCTCCGCCAGGCTCGACCGCAGGTTGCGCAGCTTGCCGACTGTGTTGTAGCGCGCCAGGGTCTCCAGGAACTCCTTCGCCTTGCGCAGGTAGGGTACCAGGTCAGCTTGGGTGAGGCTGACCGGCGGGATGGCCGAGTGTTCCACCACCGCGCCTTCCTGGGAGCTGAACCGCAGGCCATCCGTGAAGAGCGCCTCGTTCCATAAGCGCAGGCCGCTCTGCACCTGGCTCTGCCAGGCGGCCACCTGGCGCAGCTCCTCTTGGACCTTGGCTTGCAGTGCGGTGACCGCGGCCAAACGCGTGCTCTCCTCGCGCAACTGGCCGGACTGCAAGCCCAGTGCGTCAAAGATGGCGCCCCAGACCGGCAGCGGCACACCACGGGTGCGGCCGTAGTACCGGAAATCGGCCAGATCGGCCATCGCCCGCGCGCCGGCCCGTTCCAGGTTGCCGGCATCCAGCGTCTCGTTCCCGCCCAGGTTCAGCGTGATCTGGCCGTCATAGACGAGGGCCAGCAGCGCGACCGCGACCCACTCCGGCTCCAGCTTGAAGCGCAGCTCCTTGAAGACTGGGATGGGACCACCGGCGACCTGCGCGATGACCTCGCCCTGGTTGACAACCTGGTTAGGATCGGCCTTCGTTTGGAGCAGATCCAACAGATGCCGGGCGTAGGGGGAGTCCAGTGGCCGGAGGCTTTCGGACTCGTCTACCAGCCCCAGGCCGCTCAAGACGGCAATCGCCAGGTTCGTGCGGTTTCTGGTCGCCAGATAACGCACGGCATCCAACGCAGCTGTCGGGCGGGCTGATTCGGTGATAGGTTGCGACACCCGTCGAAAACTCGGATACTCTGGATAGCTGTCGCTGAAGTGGAGGGATAGCTTGGCAGCGGCGATGACGCGCAGCAAATCTTCGGGGTCCCGGCTAGCGCTGCTCCGGGTCTGGGCCAGCGCTTCCGGTACAGTCTGTTGGACGCCCCGGTAGACGATCCGCAGGTGGTTGGTCAGGTTCCCCCGCAGCCAGGTGATGAGGCGCCGTAAATGCCCGTCGGCTTTGTCTTGGTAGGTGTCTCTGTATTCCGAGGCCGTGCTGGCCAGATCGCGCGCGCCAGCATAGGCGCGCACCAGCGCCTCGAAGTCGGCGCCGGCGCCGCGTAACGCGAAGATCACTTCGTCCGGCTGCTGTGTGGAGCGCTCTGGGCTTTGCCCGCTCGGGGTATCGGCGAAGGGCGGCAAAATGTAGACGTAGAAGTCTCGGGGCGGCTGGGCGGTGCTGCGCTCGTCCGGCGCGCCGAAGAAGATGTAGCCGGGCCGAGTCACATTGCGCTCGGCCCAGGGCAGTTCATAGCTCCAGATGCGATAGCCGGTGACGTAAACGCTGCTTGGCAGATTGAAGAGGGTTTGTAGGGCAGCGAAGAAATAGGAGTTCAGATCGACGCGATCCAGGAAATCACCGCGCTCAGCGATCTGGGCATCGAAATCCACGATCTTGGTCGGGTCCAGGTAATACTGCCCGTTCTCTTCGTTATAGGCGATGAACTGGCCGCTCACCGTGCGGACGATCTCGCGCAGCGCGGTCTGAATGGTAACTGCCAGGAAGTCCCCATCCTGTTCTGGCATCGCCACCCAGAGGGTGAGGTTATCGCGCAACTCAGGGACCGTCACACCGATGGGCGCGCGGATGTCGCTGGTGGTCAGGCGGTGGACACTCAACGCGCGGATGATGCGCTGTGCCATCGGCAGTAACTGCCGCCGCGTATAGGCGTTTTGCACCCGGCCCGCCAGGACATCGCTGGCCTCGACCACCTTGGCCACGCCCGGCAGAGAACGCAGGCTGGGATTGTCGCGCAGGATGCCCCAGTAATGGTCGTAGGAGATCAATCCTGGCTGATCGGCAGGCACTTCGCGATCCAGGACGTCTCGGATGGCCACGGTGAAGGTTTTCATCACCTCGCGCTTCTCCGCGATGTAAACCTGCTCGAAGGTCTCGATATACGCGGGATGGATGGGGAAGAGGCGGGCGAACTCGCCCAGGCGCTCGGCCAGGGGCGGGTAGAGCCGGGCGAACGGCCGCAGATGTTCGGTGATGCGGGCCAGTTGCGCATCATCCTTGCGCAGAAGGCGCTCGGCGACCACGTAGGCGATATCCTCACGCGCGATGCGCACCTGTTCGAAGCGATCGCGAACCCGGCGCAATTGGTCGGCTACGAACCCGAAACGTGGGTTGTCAAAAAGAGTCTCCTGGACGCCCGCCAGCAGGCGCAGCGGGGTCAGCGCGATGACCTCGCCCAACTCACGCAAGAAACCCAGGTCCAGAATCAGCGCGCGTTGTTCGCGTGTGCGCAGGTAGTCGAGCAATTCGTCTACGACCAGCAGCAGCCCCTGGTCGGGATAGCGAGCAGTGAAGCAGGACAGGGCGGCGACCAACGAGGCTTTGTTGTTCGTGACCGCTGTCACCGCGGGGAAAGTGTAGGGGCACCCCAGGCGATCGAGAAAGGTCTGGAGCTCATCGAGGATAATATCACGCAGGCTTTTCTCGACGCCGCCCAACTCCATCCGCAACACCTTGAACCGTCCGGCGATCGCGCCTGCCGCCTCCCGCACCGCGTTGTTGCGGAGACCGGCGGCCAAATCGCCATGTTCCGCCACGGCTGAGAGGACCGCCAGCAAATGGGTCTTGCCCGTGCCGTAGTTACCCACCACCAGGATGCCCTTATTGTCCGCCGGACGGTCAATCTGCAGATTAGGCAGCACCAGGTTAAGCAATAGATCCGCCATCCGGTCCGAAACGACGTACGTCTCCACAAGATGGCCGGCGGTCGTCTTTTGGTCAGCCGTCAGGAGCTGGATAATGCTTTCGAGTGACTCGAATTGGACCAGGTCACGGTAGAGCATGGCGATTCCTCGATGGGTGACGGTTGTAGCATAGCCCCTTGTGGGCGTTATGACGGGCACAAGGCCCTATGCTACGGACGGCGATTGTAGCCTAGCCCCTCGTGGGCGTTATGACGGGCACAAGGCCCTTATGCTTACGGACGGCGATTGTAGCCTAGCCCCTCGTGGGCGTTATGACGGGCACAAGGCCCTTATGCTACGACAAGTCTAGGATCTGAACGTCAGGACGATGCCACGGGCGGTACGCGCTATGTTCGGGGACAGCATAGGCCAATGTGCCCTGCTCATAGGCGCCGGGCCAGGCGACGATGAGCCGAGCCGAGTGGCTTGCAGACCGGAACAGCGCGACCGGATCAAGCGCCCAAGCCGGCTCGAACAGCAGGTCAATATCGGTCAACAAGATGGGACCGGGCGCAAGGCGTGAAACGGTAGCGAGCAACCATGCGCGAGCCAGGCGCGGGCGAGCCTGTGCTGGCTCACCCAAAAGCGCTCCGCTCAACTCCTTGCCCACCGAGAGCGGCTGTACGCCGAGAGCAGCAGCCAGGTCCTGCGCGACCCTCTGGATGACCCGCACATGGGGATGGACGAGCAACACGCACGCAGCATCCGGGTGCTCTGCCAGGAACTCAACAACGGCATGAGGCATGGGAGAATACCGCCCAAATGAAACGAAAAAACGAAAAGACCGCGGTCCCTCGGAAGAAGGGCCGCGGCCTCATTTGCTTACTACGAACAGCCGTGCTACAATGAGGGCTGCGATGCCCGGGTCCTGGGACTGATTGGGAACCATCCCTTTGGGACAGGATTCGGGATATGAAGTCGGCCAAGTGTAAACTGGTCGGCTTCGTCGTGTTAACTGGGGCGCATTCTAACCGGATTCCGTGAAATCCGCAACTGGCCCTGCGCGCCCCGCGTCAGTTGCAGGATGGTGCGCGGCTCGAAGTAGCGTTCGAGTTCCATGCGGACGCGGCCTCAGAGCGTCAGAAAGTCCAGGTAGTTGCCCCGGTTGACCAGGTGGGTTTCGCTCTCCGCGTAGGCGGCCGTGAAGGCCGCGGGCGGCCGCCACCGCGTCGCAGTCCATTTGCACTCGAATCCGACCAGGCGACCCCCTTCCTCCTCCAGGTAATCCAGCTTGGCGCGGTCGTAGGTGCGCCAGAAATAGGCGTTGACGTGTCGCTGCCGATTGTGGTTGAACTTGACGCGCTCGCCGATGAAGAAGTTCTCCCACAGGGCGCCGCTGTCGTTCCGCAGTTCCAGCGGGTTGAAGTTGTTGATCAGCGCGTTGCGGATGCCCAGATCGTAGAAATAGACCTTGCGCAGCTTTGCCAGCTCTTTGCGCAGGTTGCGGCTGAAAGGCGGCAAGTGGAAGATGATGAACGCCTTCTCCAGCAGCGCGACGTAGCGTTCCACGGTGGCCCGGTCAATGCCCAACAACTGCGCCAGCTCGTTGTACGAGACCTCGTTCCCCACCTGGAGCGCCAGCGCTTGCAGCAGCCGGCGCAGCACGTCGGGGCTTTTCACCGCCTGGTACTCCAGCACATCGCGATACAGGTAGCTGGCTGCGATCTCCAGCACCGTCTCGACCGGATCGTCGGCCATGACCACGCCGGGGTACATGCCGTAGCGCAGGCGGCGCTCCAACAGCCGCGTGGCCTCCAGCGGCGTCTCCTCTGTCAACAGCTCGGCGACCGACAGGGGGTAGAGGTAAAACTCGCTCTTGCGGCCCGTGAGCGGCTCGGTGATCGTGTTGGAAAGCTCGAAGGACGATGAACCGGTGGCGATCACCTGCAGGTCGGGGTAGGTGTCGGCCAGCAGCTTCAGGGCCAGGCCGATATCCCGCACGCGCTGGGCCTCGTCAATAACGACCAGGCTGCGGCGGCCCACCAACGCGCGCAACTCGGTGGAAGTGCGGTTGGTCAGGGCAGCGCGGATGTCCGGCTCGTCGCAGTTGAGGTAGAGGCCGCGCTCGGTGTAACGGCCCAGGATCTCCTTCACCAGGGTGGTCTTGCCCACCTGGCGCGCGCCGTAGATGACCACGACCTTGCCCTTGAACAAGGCCGCCTCGACCGCAGGTTGGATGGTGCGAGCGTATGGTATCATGGCACACTCCCCAATCAGGCGATGTGACTCGCCTAATTTATACCTATTTCGGGGATTTGTCAAGCCTCTACTGCAGCCGTTCCTGCACCGCGGTCGGCGGCTCACGCTGTGGGCCGCCGACCGCGGGCGGAATCACCTCGCAGGCCGGCGAACCGGCACCGGTCACTGGCGCGCTTTGAGGCGGCCCGCCGAGGTGTGGTATAATCGCCCAGGTGAGAGGATTCTGCCGATCGGCGAGGTGCAAGATGTTAGAGGTTATGACCGCTGTCTACGAGAAAGGTATGTTACGTCCACTTGGCCCTGTGCCATTACGCGAACGTCAAACGGTGCGCCTGCAAATTATGCCCGAGGAGCCAGAGGATGAGGCCGAGCAGATCATCCAGAAGCTGGCCGCCGCCGGGATCCTGACCCTTCCCCCTGGGTATTCGAGCGTGGAGCCGATCTCCGAAAGAGAACGCCTGGAACTGGCGGATGTCCTGGGTCGTGCACCGGGAAAACCGCTTTCCGAGATCATCATGGAAGAAAGGGGCCCGTGGTGAGCGTCTACTTCCTGGACAGCAGCGCACTGGTCAAACGCTATGTGGCGGAAACTGGGAGCGTCTGGATACAGGCGATCGTGGCGTCGAAAGCCCGCAATAAGCTGATCATCGCTCGTCTGACCTGGGTCGAGGTGCTCAGCGCCTTTGCGCGCCGTCAACGAGAGGGAAGTTTCGCGCCCGCCGACGCAGCCAAAGCGATCAGGAGCTTCCGCTACGACCTGGATCACCAATATCGGGTTGTTGAGTTGAGCCGTGCCGTGGTCGAGGCCGCGGGCCAACTGGTAGGGAAACACCCTCTGCGCGCCTCCGATGCCATTCAACTGGCGTCGGCGCTGCAAGTCCTGCCAGCGTTTGCTTCGGTGAAGACCGTCTCATTGGTATTCCTTTCCGGTGACGACCGGCTCATTGCGGCCGCCCAAGCTGAAGGCCTGAATGCCGAGAACCCGAACCAGCATCAGTGAAGAAGTGGGACATGAAGTAGACGCCGTTGCCGCCGAGATAGCTCGATCGTTCGGAATGACCGAGAGTGAGCTATTCCGGCAGGCCACTATCAGCTTTATGCGCGAGAAGAAACGCCAGACTTTGCAGCTCAAACTGGAGATTTTGGCGCGCTATGGCGCGCTTTCGCTCGAGGATTTGGAGTCTCGTATCGCAAAAGGGCAGGTGGTGGAGCATCCGGGTTGGGAAGATCTGATCGTAGCTGAGAATCTGACGACGCGCCTGCACGAACTGAATGCTTACCTTTCCCGTCTATGACTCAACGCAAGAGGCCGTCCCACCGAAATGCAACTTCCGCGGAACGGCCCCCCTTGTTTCTTGTTTCCTTGTCTACTTGTTTCCCTGTCTACCCCGCCTTCCCCACCACCTTCACCTTCTCCGGCACAAAGAACCGCATCGCATTCGCCACCGTCCCCGGCAGATCGGTCCAGAAGCTCTTCTTCGACACCTTCTCCCACACCCGCTTGGGCCGGTAGAGGTAGAAGCGCCGGTAGGCCTCTTTCCACTTGTGCACCACCAGGTCGGGATCGTAATCCGGCATGGTGAAGCGCGCTTTGTCCGACTGGATGGCGTAATCGGCCCACTCGTTGGCGAAGATGTTGCCGTACTGCTTGATGACGTCGTACATCTCGGTGCCGGGGTAGGGCGTCGCCAGCATGAAATGGGCGTGGTCGGGGTCAAGCTCCAGGGCAAATCGCGTCGTCTTCTCCATCGTCTCTGCGGTCTCCTGCGGCATCCCGTAGATGAAGAAGCCCATCGTCTGCAACCCCGCGTCTTTCGCCCATTTGAACGCGTTGCGCACCATGTCGAGCGACTGGCTCTTTTTGATCACGTTGCGCAGGATGGTCGGATCGCCGCTCTCCACGCCGAAGCCGACGCGGCGACAGCCCGCGGCCTTCATCAGCTTGAACAGCTCGGGGTCGGTGTGGTTGACCTTCATCCCGTGGACGGTGGTCCACGGCACGGTGTTCAGCCCCTCGGCGACGAGCGCGCGGCAGATCTCTTTGGCTCGGTCCAGCTTCAGGTTCCAGATGTCGTCGGTCAGGCCGATCTCGGTGGCCTTCAGGTCTTTGACCAGCCAGCGCCATTCGCCGATGACGTTCGCCACCGAGCGGGGCCGCCAGGTGTCGCCGGTGATCGGCTTGGAGCAGTAGGTACACTTGTAGGGGCAGCCGCGACTGGTCATGATCGTGTAGGCCCGCGCCTTTGTGTCCAGCCCGTCGGTCAGCGGGTTCAGGTTGGTGTAGCGGGTGATCTTGTACAGATCGTGCGCCGGGTAGGGGATGGCGTCCAGGTTTGGGATCAGGCCGGCCGGCGCGTTGACCTGCATCTCGCCGTTCTTGCGCCAATACAGCCCGTGCACGGTTTCCATCGGCCGGCGGCCTTCGAGCGCGTCCACGAACTCGATGATACTCTGCTCGGCCTCGCCCTGGATGACGTAATCCACCTCCAGGTGCTCCGGGCCGATGGACTCCTCCGGCATCAGCGTCAGATGCGGGCCGCCGAGCAGCGTCGTCATCCCCAGCCGCTTGCCCTCTTTCGCCATGTTCCAGGCGTCCACGATCAGCGGCGTGACCGCGCTGATGCCCAGCAGCTCGTAGCCTCCGCGGCGCACCACGGTCTCCAGCGGCTCATCCTCGATGGCCGAATCGAAGATGCCGACCTGGTGGCCGTTTTCGCGCAGCACCGCCGCGAGATACCCCAGGCCCAGGGGAATATGTTTCCGTGAAGTCCAGACCTCGGATTCGGGGCTGGCGAGTAATACTTTCATCGAGAAATCCTCTTTGTATCCTGACACGGTGACAGGGTGACAAGGTGACACGGGGACGCGGGGACAGCCAAATCACCTTGTCACCCCTTCACCTTGTCACCCCTTCACCCTGTCACCTTGTCAATCATTCCGGTGCCCGGTCTCCCAGCGATACCCCACATCGGTGCTGAAGCTGGAAAACATGCGCTTGCCGGCGCGATCGGGCGCGCGGCGCCAGGCGCGCAGGCCGCGCCGGAGGATCGCCGGCGCGCCGTAGAGCTTCCGGCAGAGCCAGTCGTAGCCCTCTTGCAGTTGGGCCACGGTCATCTGCGCCGGGATGTAGGTTACGTGGTTGGTGTTGTACTTCTCCCACGTGTCATGCGGGAGGATGCGTCCGGCCGCCAGCAGCTCCTGGCGTTGCACCGTGCCGGGGTAGGGCGTCAGGATGGTGACGCTGACGCCGTCCAGCTCGCTGGTGCGCACGAAATCCCATAGGGCCCCGAAGCTCTCCGGCGTGTCGCTGTCGAACCCGAAGACGAAGAGCCCGACCACGCCGATGCCGTGCCGATGGACCGCTTCGATCACCTGGCGGGAACGCGTCACGTCGCCGCGCGCTTTGCCGCCCAGCTCCCGCCGGTTGCCGGGGTTGATGGACTCGAACCCGATGAAGAACTTCTCCAGGTGCGCCGCGCGCGCCAGGGCCAACAGATCAGGATAGTCCGCCACCATCTGCTCGGCCTGACAGGTCCAGCCCTGCAAGGGAAGTTTCGCGAGCGCACGGAGGAGCTGCTCCATGTACTCCGGGAAAAGGCGGAAGTTCAAGCCGAAGTTATCATCTGTCAGGAAGAAACGCTTGAGCCGGCGGCGCTGGATCTCCTCCACGACCTCGTCCACCGGGCGGAGGCGCATCTTCTGGCCGGAGACGCGAATCGCCGTGCAGAAGGTGCAACTGCGCGGGCAGCCGCGGGTGATTTCGAGGTAGGGCGTCCAATAGTTGCGATGCTCGTCCACCTGCCGCAAAACACGATCTTGCAGCACGGCGATGCCCGAATCGAGCGGCGCCCATGCTTCATCCACGTAGCGCGGTTGGAGCGAGCCGCGGTCGAAGTCGCGGATGATCTGCGGCCAGGTGCGATAGCCCTCGCCGACCGCGATCACCTGGGCCCAGGCCGCCACCTCGTCGGGGACCAGGGTGGTGTGCGTGCCGCCCATGACCACCGCGGCGCCGCGCTCCCGGATGCGCCCGGCGATCTGCTTCGCCCGATCCACCATCAGCGTTTTGGCGCTGATGCCCACCATGTCGTCCGGCCCCAGGGTTTCGACCGGGAGGCGCATCAGATCCTCGTCCCAAATCTCCACCGGAATGTCGGACGGCACCAGCGACGCCAGGCGCATGAGCGTGTATGGCTCGCTCGTCGCGCGGCCCAAAACACGACCATCGCGGCCAGGTTGAATCAAGACGACTTTGCGGATGGTCACGACAGCACGCCCCGCCGTTCCGGGCGTTGGCTGCTGCCTTGCGCATCGTCTGCGGCGTCATGGCTTTCGAGCTTGACTGCGTTGTAGTTGCCATGCGAGCGGAACGGCTCCGGCTTCCACCAGGCCCACTCGACGCAGGTGTTACAGGGGGAGACGCCTTCCAGGTCATTCTTGACGTGCAGCCGGCGCAGCTCTCGCATCTTCGGGCCGTTCCAATTCTCCAGCACCCGCACCTCGCCATCCGCGCTGCGGACGTTGCCCAGGTCATAGGCCAGGTTGAAGTCGCGGTCGCACATGGCGATCCGGCCGTCCCAATAGACGTGGGTGTGATACCATAGATTCGGGCACGCGTAGCGCTGCATCTGCGGCTTGCCGTCGTCGGCGCGCAGCGCGTTGATGTCCGTCACCTGCCCGGCCCACGAGTCGAACGGCTTGACGTTAATGCGGTCTACGCCAGGCAGTTTCCACGTTGCGATGAATTCGTCCACCTCGCCCATCGTCTTCTCCATTTCGATGATCTGAAGGCTGACGAAGGGTTCGTGGTAGCCGCCGGCCTGTTTCAGTTCCAGGAAGCGGTGGATGTTGGCGTTGGTCTTTTCGTAATCGGCGTTGACGCGAATCTGCTCGTAGGTCTCCGGCCGCATCCCGTCCAGGCACAGGTAGATTGCGCTCAGGCCGGCGTCGAAGATCTTGCGAGACCGCTCCTCATTCAGCAAGGTCGCGTTGGTGCTGATCTCGCTGCGCAGACCCTGCTGGCGGCAATAGGCGATCATGTCGAAGATCCTGGGGTGCAGCATCGGCTCGCCCCAGATGTGCAGCGTGGTCGCCTGCACCCAGGGCGCCATCTGGTCCACGATGGACTTGAACAGCTCGAAGTCCATGGTGCCCTTCTTGCGCACCTGCTCCTTGCGCCCCGTCGGGCACATGATACAGCTCAAGTTGCAGATGTTCGTGGACTCGATGTAGAGCCGGTCGGGCGGCGGCACAAAACGGGTCTGGCCCGTGGAATAGGCGACCCATTTGGCCGGGCCGAGCCATCGGTTGCGCTGCCAGCGCGTGGCGCGCTCGAGTTTGGCGAGCAGGGAGTTGCTGGTAGGTTGGGAAACTGGTAGATTGGTAGATTGGGTCATAGGTTAGTCGGTTATCATGATCTGGAATGTGGACTATGGCTGATCCGAACTTGTCCAGGCTGAACCACTGTAAAACAACCCATCAGTTCACGGCCATACTCCTGGACGACTCGCTTGATCAGCGGCCCCAACGACTGACGAGCATTACCGGGAAACCGGATCAAGATCACGCCGCTGGAATCCAGTTGGCTCACGAAGACCAACCAGCCGAAATCTTTGTCTTCGGTCAGCAGGACACGTTGCTCTTGTGCAGCCCGCGTGATCAACTCGCGATCGTCGGAGCGACGCATGTATTCGCTAACGGCCAGCACATCATACCCTTCGTTGCGTAATGCGCGCACCACAACGTAGTCGCAGCTTTCGTCAGCCAGGAAGCGTAAGCCGAGCGTATTCATCAGGCTGGCTGCAACAAGATGGTCTCATGTGCAACAGTGTCGGCAGCATACGATAGCGCGGCGTGAACGTCTGCGGGGGTCAAACGCGGATAAGCATCTAGCAGATCAGTCTCGGTTGCGCCCTCGCTGAGCTTGCGCAGAACAAGCTCAACCGGAATCCGCGTTCCACGAATTACCGGTTTGCCCAACATCACGGCTGGATTAATCTCGATCTGAGTATTTACCATCGTCAGCTCCTCACTTCAGGTGCTCTCGGTATACCCAACGCCAACCAGCAATTGCCGAAAGCGCGCACTCACTCCCACGCCTGCACTTCGTCTTTCGGCGCCAGAGAACGAAACCTCGGGAAAAGCCCCATATTGAGGAAGGCTTTGGCCGCGCTGCGCACCGGTTTGACCTGCGAAACCTGCCAGACGCGCTTGCCCAGGGTGGGGCCGAAGTAGCGCACGAATTTGCGCGTCTGCTTGGCTGCCAGGAACCGCTCGCGGGCATGGATCGCCATCTTGCTGAGCACGTCATCGCTGACGTCCGAAACGTTCATGAACGGCGCGATCTCGCTGAGGTACGAATTGTAGTAGTAGCTTTTGGTGAAGTCCGCGCTGTAGGCCGTCTCCGGGTTCTTGCGCACCAACTCTTCCCATAGCTCGGTGCCGGGAAACGGCGTGGCGATCGAGAACATCGCCTCGCTCAAGCGCAGGCTGGCCGCAAACTCGATGGTCTCGTTCATCGTCTGCTCGTTGTCGCCGGGCAGACCCAGGATGAAGTAGCCCTTGCTCATGATACCGGCGTCTTCGGTCCATTCGATGGCCTGGCGCACCTGGTCGAGGTTGATGTGCTTGGCCGTCTTCTTGAGGATCTCCTCATTGCCCGATTCGATACCGAAGTGGATCTGCCGGCAGCCAGCACGGTACATCTTCGCCAACAACTGAGGGTTCACGCGATCCACACGAGCGAGACAACGCCAGCGCACGCCGAGGTCTTGAGCGATGAAGTAATCCAGGATCACTTCGAGCCGCTTGACGTTGATCGTGAAGAGGTCGTCCATGAAGTAGAAGTTGCGGACGCCGTAACGGTCAATCAGGTGGCGCAGCTCGGCGACGATGTTCTCGGGACTGCGCTGGCGATAGGTGCGGCCTACTATCCCCTTGAAGCAGAAGGAGCACTTATAGGGGCAGCCGCGGCTGGTGAGCACCGTTACCATCTGCTCGCCGTCGGGCGCGTAGAGCGGGTAGGCCTTCAGGTCGAACAGGTGACGGGCCGGGAAGGGCAGCTCGTCCAGGTCGGGGATCAACTCGCGCTCGCCGCCGTTGACCACGTGCCCATTCTCATCCTTATACCACAGACCTGCGATCTTGCTCCAGTCTGCGCTCGACCGGCTAAAGCCTCGACTCCGGAATTCATCAGGGTTGATCTGGCGGAGCCAATCGCGGAAGACGTACTCCCCTTCGCCGTAGACCAGGAAGTCGAAGTTCGGATTCGCCAGGGTCAGCTCGGGCAGTGTGGTCGCGTGCGGCCCGCCGATGATCGTCGGCACGCCGAGCGCCACCTTGAGCAGCGCCACCGAATCCTCCACACTTTGGTAAGAGGTGGTCATGGCGGTGTAGGCGATGACATCCGGCTGCCAGGCGATGATCTCCCTGACTTCGTCTGTCAGCGGCTTGTTGGGCCGCAGACCCATATCGAAAATAGCAGTCTCGTGCCCTTCCTGCTCGGCGATGGCTGCCAGGTAGCCCAGGCCCAGGGACGGATAGGAATTGACCATCTCGTGCCACTTGGGGCCGATGAGTGCAACTCGCATTCTGAGAACCTCATTTGACGGGTAGACAAGGAAACAAGTAGACAAGGAGTAAGGCTGCGCGCCGATGTCTCCTCGTCTACTCAGCCACAACGAAGGATTCGATTGACCTCTTCTTCAACCGTATCACATCGCCATGAAAAACACCTGGCAAGTTACCGCCGGACTATGACAGATTATCCAGACTTTCACCGCTACGATCCTTGTCTACCGGCTTCCTTGTCTACTTGTTTACCCGCTACACCGCCGCCTGCATCGCCTGGCGCAACTCCGTTTTTTCGCAGTACCGCAAAACTCACTACCCGCCGCCTGTCACTCTGAGCGGGTCTGCCCCTGACTTCTCGCGACGGCGAGCGTCCAGCGAAGAATCCGGTGTCGCAACGAGACCCTTCGCTGGAATCTCGCCGTGCCGGACCTCACGGGACCAACCCGCTCAGAGCCTGCCCTGAGTGCAACGAAGGGGTGACAAAAGCGAGTTT
>JAPLHB010000065.1 GCA_026389845.1 Chloroflexota bacterium | reverse complement strand
CGAGGTCAGGATGATGCCCTTCTTGAGCTCCTCTTGCACAGCGGGCTTCACCGTATCATAATCCCAGATGTGCAGGGTCGCAGCATCCATGCCTTGCGCCATGATTTGGTCGACGTTCTGCGTCATGACGGCCGAATCAGCTTTGCCGTCGAACACGTACACCTCAGCGCCGTACTTCTCCTTGGCGTACTTCTTCGCCTCGGTGGCCTGCGCCTGGTGGAACACGTTGCTCAGATCGGAGACGAAGAACGCGATCTTCATCGGCTTCGCCGCGGCCGCGGGTGCTTGGGTCGGCGCAGCGGCAGGCGCCTTGGTTGGTGCTGCAGCGGCCGGCGCCTGGGTCGGCGGGACGGGCGCTGCGGGAGCGCTGCAGGCGGACAGCAACATGGCCGCGATCATGATCACGGCGAGCAGTGCGAACGGGGTGCGTTTCATCTTACCTCTCTCCTTAATGAAATGGGTTAGGGAAAGTACACAACTGGAAAACGTCATGGACGCTTTAGGTGCCGATCTTCCTCCTTTCACCCGGGACGGTGGGTTCGTCCGGGCCAACAATATCTTTCTCTCATGTCAGAACCCGCTGACGTCCTGCGCCAGCCCGTACACCAGCATCTCGGAGACGCAGCCGCCCCGGGAGAGGGCGCAGGTCTGATACACCATGTCGGCGAAGTGCTCGGGGCGCACGGCCAGCGACTCGTCCCACTCGAACACTTTGACGCCTTCCGCCGCTGCCTGGAAACCCGTGTTGGAGCCGCCGGGGACGAGAAGCGTGACGGCGATGCCGTGGGGCCGCAACTCGGTGTAGAGGCATTTCGTGAAGGCGTTGACGCCGGCCTTGGCCGCGGAGTAGACCGACCACCCGGGCCACGAGCGGCGGTCGCACGCGCTGGAGACGTTGATGATCTTGCCGTACCCCTGCTTCTTGAACTGTGGTGTGAAGGTCCGGCAGCTCATGATGGTGCTGGTGAGGTTCAGGTCAATGATGCGCCGGTTGATGGCGTCGTCCATCTCCTCGATGGGCGCCACCTTGAGCGCGCCGCCCGCGTAGTTGATGAGGAAATCAACCTTGCCGAAGGTATCAAGCGCTTCCTTGAGCGCGCGCTCGAAGGTCTCCGCCCTGGTCACGTCGCCCACAAAGGCAATGACCTGCGAGCCGGCCGCCTCGCAGGCGTCGGCGGTCGCCTTGAGGGCCTTCTCGTTGATGTCAATCATGACGAGGTTGACCTGGTCGGCCGTGGCGAACAGCTCCGCCGTGGCCTTCGCAAACCCAGAGCCGACCCCCGTGATGACCGCCACCTTGCCCTTCAGAGATTCAGCCATGAATGGTACCTCCCTCCGTGACTAATTTCTTAACTGCGCCAGCAGCTTCGTCAATTCAGCATCGTCAATCTGATAGGTATGCTCCGGCGCGGGATAGACGCCGGTCTCGACTTCCCGCCGGAAGGCGCCGAGAGCGTCTACGGTGATCTTCGCCAGGTCGGCGTAGACCTTCAGGAAACGCGGGGCGAGTTCTTTGTAAAGCCCCAACATATCCTGGGTGACAAGCGCCTGACCGTCGCAATCCCCACCCGAACCGATCCCGATGGTCGGAATGTCCAGGCTCTGGGTAATGACCCGCCCCAGTCGGTCGGGCAGACACTCCAGGATCAGGGCGAATGCGCCGTTGTTCGCCATTTCGACCGCGTCGGCGATGATCTGGCGGGCCGAAGCGGCGGTGCGGCCGGGCAGGTTGATGCGGCCGGTGCTGACGATCTTCTGCTTGGTCACGCCCACGTGCCCCATGACGGGGATGCCGGCGGCCGTGATGCCACGCACCAGCGCGCTCTCCCGGCTCGTCCCCTCCAGATGCACGCCGTCGGCGCCTCCTTCTTTCATCAGGCGGGTGGCCGTCTGGAGCGCGTCTTCGATGGCGTTGTAGGAGCCGAAGGGCATGGTGGTGACGATCATACAGCGCTTGGCGCCGTTGCGAACGGCGCGCGTGTGGTAGATCATCTCCTCGACCGTCACCGACACGGCTTCGGCCCGGCCATTGCCCACCGTGCCGACGGCGTCGCTGACGAGCACCACATCTGCCCCGGCCTGCTCGATGAACGCGGCCATGGGGGAATCGTAGGCCGTCAGCATGGTGATCTTCTGGCCGGCGCGCTTCTTGGCCCGCAGAGAAGATGGCGTGACTTTGGTTTGTGTGCTCACTTTGCACCTGTTAGCATGTCATCCCGAGCGTCCGCACCGGGTCCGCCCGGGGCGACCGCCTCACTCCACCGCTGCGGGAAGCAATGCCTCGATATCGAGGTGGGGGCCGGGCAGGATGCGCGCCGACACCACCTGGCCGATCCGTCGCGCCGCCTGAGAGCCGGCTTCCAACGCCGTGCGGACTGCGCCCACGTCTCCGCGCACCATCACGGTCATGTAGCCGCCGCCGATGGCCCGCCGATTCAGCAGCTTGACGTTGGCGGCCTTGACCATCGCGTCGGCAGCCTCGATGCAGGCCACCAACCCTTTGGTTTCGATCATGCCCAAGGCACGCATGCCCGGGTCGAACTCGTCGCCCGCGGCCGGGTCACTCATGTTCATCTCGGTCATAAGATCATTCCTTCCTGAAAGCCACTTCGCCGTAGTACTGCACGGAGTCCAAAATACCGATGATGGCGGCGTCGGCCGGCGATGTGCCCTGACCGATGGCCATCCGGGCCGAGCTGCCCTGGCTCACCATTACCAGCTCGTCCTCGCCCGCGCCGACCAGGTCCACGGCCAGGAACGGTGCGCCGGTCGCGTTGCCCTGCGCATCTGCCGGCCGAACCACCAGCAGCTTACTCGCCTTCAGCGCGTCGAGCTTGAGACTTGCGACGGCCGTGCCCACAACTTTGGCAATGATCATCTCGCGCTCCTCCGCTAACCGGCCGATCCCTTGTTGGCCAGTTGCCTCACCGCACCCACGAGGTCATCCACCAGGCCGCCGGCCGTGCCACTCGTCCGTGCAACGGATGGGGCAGGCGCCGGGCCTGTCAGTGGGCCATGCTGGCACCCTCGTGGTTTGGCGCCGCTCCCTGGGATCACCGCGGGCGGGGGGGCAGACCTTGTGGGTGTCGCGGCCGCCGAGGCTTTGGCCACCAGCCCCACGCCCAGTTGGGCGGCGGCATCGCGTGCCAGGTCGGTGAGCACAGCATCCTCATCCACGACGAGCTCCCGCACGCCCTGGGCCGCCAACTTCTCGATGTCCTCGAGGGAGTAGAAGGTTTTCACCTATGCCCCCCCCTTGCCGCCCGCGGTCTTGCCCGGCAGGGCACGCACCGCCTGCACCGCCGCATCCCGCGCCACCTTCACGGCCGATTCCGTGCCGGAGATGTAGAGCCGTCCGAAGCGGCCCGACGGTTGGTAGTGCACCAGGGTGATGTCCGCCGCCTTCTCTGCCTCGTTGGCTGCCAACATGACGTAGGCAGCCGGCACCACCTCCAGGACGCACAGGGTTTGGCCCCGCAGCAGCAAGCCGCCGCGGCTGGCTTGATTCACCAGTTGTGCCTCGTACGCGTCCACGTTGGTCACCATCTTCACGGACGCGATTTCAGCCTTCAGGCGATCGGCTTCGGTCAGGCCGAACTTGGCTAACGCCGCGCGGCCGGCCACCTTGACCCCTTCCTGGTGGAAGCCGTGGATTTCCAGGGTGCCATATTCGCGCTCGACCCGCAGCAAGCCGGGGCGCACCTCCGTGGTCTTGAGGGCCACGTCCAGCACCTCATACACATCGGACGCGGGCGCCAATTCCATGAAGATTTCGGCCATCCCCTCCACCGGCACGTCGCCCTGGAGCAGGATGCCGGTGAGGGCAGCGTACTGCGGCTGCATCGTGTCAATCAGGACGTAGGTTCTGAGGTCCATCGCGCTTCCTCTCAGTCCGCCAAGGCCCGAACCACCCCGACGGGGCCGCGGTGGAGCAGCTTCTCCACCAGCGGGTGGGGTCGAGCAATCACATGAGCCGCTACCAACTCTCCGGCCCGCTTGGCGGCAGCCACCCCAGCATCCACCGAGGCCTGCACCGCGCCGATCTCGCCGCGCACCATAATGGTCACGTAGCCGCCGCCGATCTCTTCCTGTACTAGCAGCTTCACGTAGGCCACCTTGCTCATGGCGTCGGCAGCTTCGATGGATGCGACCAGGCCGTGGGTCTCTACCATGCCCAGGGCCGTTGTCTGCACGTGCGTTGGTGCCATCAATCTCCCTCCTTTGATTTACTATTGATCCCGCAAGATGCGATCGGCCACTGCCAGGCCAGCGTTGACATCCACCTGAGAACCCATGCCGCGCAGCGCGTTGCCCATCGCCCGCAGGAGATCAGTCACGGCGTTGTTGAGGGCTGGGGTTGTGCCGCCCGCGCCGACATCGGGCAACTGGGCCGGATCGAGATAGAACGCGCCGTCGGACACCCGACCGAAAGCGTTGCTGCGGCCGAATCCCTGGCCGATGCGCGCGACCAGGTCCTCGACTCGTAGTCCGGCGGGCAGCGCAATCTCGGTGCGCGTGTTGAAGCAGAAGCGCTGAGCCGAATCACAGCCCGGGCATTCGCGGCCGTCTATCGTGACGAGCAGGCCCATCTCGGAGATGCCCCAGCGGATGGCCTTGGCCGCGTTGTGGGCGACAGAGAGGCCGGCCGAGGAACCGCCGGCATAGGCAGGAGCAATCGGCTCCGTGCCGCCCCACAGCCGGCGCATCTCGGCATGGAACTCGTGGGCCGCCTGTCGTGGGTCCGACGCCTCCCGGATGCCGCGGCCGCAGATGACGACCGAAACAGCCAGAGGTTGAAAGAACGCCAGCGTGTTCTTAGTGATGCCACCCGTCACGGTGACTTTGTAGCCCATGTCAATGAGCTGACGGATGGTCGTCCGGTCCTCCTCCACCCATTGGCGGTTGAAGGCTTGCTCATCCCACCCGCGGTGGTAGACGATGCGCTCGACGCCGATCTGGCGCCACTCCTTGGCCCGGGCGATGATGTCGCGCACGCCGGTGAGCTCCATCAACATCTCTTTGCCGGCCACGCGCGCCGCTTCCAGTGCCGACTCTACGGTCGCGAGCGCCGCGCCGCCGATGACGGTCATCATGTCCGCGCCGGCATCGAAGGCCATCTTGGCTTCCAGGCCGCCAACATCCGGGCTTTTGAAATCGGCCAGGATCAGCTTGTCAGGCAACACCTCGCGGACAGACCGGATCGCCTCCAAGCCGGCTGCCTTACACAGCGGGGTTCCGATTTCGATGATGTCTACTTCCGGCGCCACCTTCAGCGACATGGCCAGGGCTGGCGGTAAAGAAATGTAGTCCATCGCGCATTGCAGCAGCGGGACAGAGCTCATGTAGATCCTCCGGTTTCACGTTCGGGATCGGGTATCGGCATCATTCCAGCAGCAGGCCCGGGTGTTCCAAGATGCGCTGGATCGTCGCGAGGAACTGGGCTGCAGTCACGCCATCCAGCACCCGGTGGTCCGCGGTGAGGGTCAGTGTGGTCATCGGTCGCACTTCGATGCGGTCGTCGGCCAGCACGACTGCTCGCTTGGCAACCCGCCCGACGGCCAGAATCGCGGCCTGCGGCGGGTTCAGGATGGCTGTGAAGTGATCAATGCCGAACATCCCCAGGTTAGACAGGGTAAACGTGCCGCCCTGTAGATCTTCGATTTTGAGTTGGCCGCCGCGCGCCCGGGTCGTCACGTCGGCCAACCGGGCCGCGATGGCCCGCATCCCCAACTGATCGGCCTGGCGGATCACCGGCACGATCAGCCCCGTCTCGATGGCAGTGGCTACGCCGACATTCACCTCGCCCCATTCGGCGATCTGCCCATCCTGGTACGCGGCATTGGCGCCCGGGTGCTGGTACAGCGCCCACGCGCAGGCCTTGATCAGCAGCGCGGTGAGGGTCACGCGCGGCTGGTTCCCTGCGGCATCGCCACCACGAAGGTCTTCCACCACCGCCAGCGCCCGGGTCATGTCCGCATCCAGGCCGACGGTGAACTGGGGCGCTTCTCGCACGCTGACTGTCATGCGCTCCGCGATGGTACGGCGGATGTTGGTCAGTGGCACCAGGCGGCGGATGGCCGGACTGCCAGGGAGCGCCAGTGCGAAGCCTCCCTGTGGGATGGGCGCCACGGCCGGCTCGGGTTGAACGGCGACAGGTTTAGTGGGCGTTGCAACGACCGTCTGTTTGATGGCGACGGCTTCGAGATGCGAACGCACATCTTCGGGCTGGATGCGCCCCTCGGGCCCAGTGCCACGCACCTGATGCAGGTCGACCCCAAGTTCACGCGCCAGGCGACGGGCGGCCGGCACGGCGCGCACCTTGCCATCGGAGGGCGCCGATGCGGCCTGCTGTGACGCAGCGCAGGCCTCCACATCCTCTCGAGTCACTTGTCCGCGCGGCCCGGTGCCTTTCACGACTGCCAGGTCAACGCCCAGGCTCTCGGCCAGGCGAACAGCGAGCGGTGAGGCCGCGGCGGCCGGCCGGGATGACGCCGGCTGCGCTGCACCAGCAGCCGCCTGCGCGGCAGGAACTGGGCCTACGCCCGAAAACGACTCGCCGGGTTTCACGATAAACGCGATGGCCTGCCCAATCGGCACAATCTCGCCGGCCCTGACAGCAATCCCCGTCAAGACCCCGGCGACCAGCGCCTCGACTTCCATATTGACCTTGTCGGTCTCGACCTCCAGGATGACGTCCCCCTTTTTGACGACATCCCCCTCAGCCTTCACCCAGGCGGCCACCTTACCTGTCTCTTGGGCCATCTCGAACTTGGGCATGATTACAGCGGTCGGCATGTCGGCTCTCCCCTCAAATCTCGGTACGGGCGAGCCGCCGCGCCGCCTGGACAATGTCCTCGACCTGGGGCACCGCGGCCCGTTCGAGCTTGGGGTTGTAGGGAATGGGCACCTCCGCGCCGCCGAGGCGGACGATCGGGGCTTCCAGATAGGCGAACGCCGGACTCTGGGCGATCATGGCGACGATCTCGCCGCCGAAGCCGCCGATCAGCGGCGCCTCATGCACCATCAGCAGCCGGCCGGTGTGTTTCACCGAGGCGATAATCGTCTCGCTGTCGTATGGCTTGAGCGAGCGGAGGTCAATGACCTCCAGCTCGATCCCCTCTTGCGCCAGTTTCTCCGCGGCTTCCAGCGCACGCACGACCATGATCGAGGTCCCAACCACGGTGACATGTTTGCCCTGGCGTCGGATCACAGCCTTGCCCAGCGGCACGATGTAGGGTTCCTCGGGCACAGGCCCTTTGACCTTGTAGAGCAGCTTGTTTTCGACGAACATCACAGGGTTATTGTCGGCGATGGCCGCCAGCAGCAAGCCCTTGGCGTCGTACGGTGTGCTGGGCGCCACCACCTTCAGACCGGGCACGTTCACCAGCCACGATTCCAGGCTTTCGGAGTGCTGAGCCGCCGCGCCGGTGCCCGATCCGGCCGGCAGGCGCAAGACCATCGGCACGTTGGCCTTGCCGCCAAACATGTAGCGGATCTTCGCGCCCTGGAGCACCAACTGTTCCATGCTCAACGTCAGGAAGTCCATGAACTGCATCTCGGCCACCGGGCGCATGCCGGTCACCGCGCTGCCCACGGCCGCGCCGGCGATCGCGTTTTCCGAGATGGGGGTGTCGCGCACGCGATCTGCCCCAAATTCCTCGACAAGCCCCTGCGTCACGCCGAAGGCGCCGCCGTAAATGCCGATGTCCTCGCCGAGCAGGTACACCCGGTCGTCGGCCTTGAGCGCTTGGCGCATGGCCTCGCGTAGCGCTTCAGAGTAGCTGAGCGCACGCGTGCCGGGGGCAGGATTGATGGCTGTGGCAGGGCCGAAGGTCTGCGCCACCCACGCGGGGAGGATCCGCTCCGGCGCGGCCAGCACTTCCGGTTCCTCATCGTACACGTCATCGGTCAGATGCGCCACCGACGGCTCGGGCTGAGCGTCGCCCCAGGCGATGGCATCATCAATCGCCTTCTGCGCCCGGGCCGCCAAGGCAGCCGCATCAGCCTCGGTCAAAATGCCGGCGGCAACGAGGTGATCGTTGAATTTGACGATCGGGTCTCTGGCCCACCACGCCTCGACCTCCTGCTTGGTGCGGTAAAGCTGCTTATCGCTCTTCGAATGGCCGTAGTAGCGATAGGTGATCGCGTTGATGAGCACGGGGCCGTTGCCGCCGCGCGCGTGCGCGACCGCCCGCTGCACTGCCTCGTAGACTGCCAGCACATCCATCCCATCCACAGTCTCGCCGGGGATGCCGTAGGCCGCCGCGCGGTCGGCGAGATCGGCCGCCGCCATCCCGCGCTTGACCGGCATGGACATACCGTACTGGTTATTCTCGCAGAGGTAGATGACGGGGAGCTTCCAGCCGGCGGCCATGTTAATGCTCTCGTGGAACGCGCCCTCGTTCGACGCGCCGTCGCCGAAGAAGCAGATACACACCTGGTCGCCGCCGCGCAGCTTAAGCGTCAACCCCGCGCCCACCGACAGCGGGAGACCCCCGCCCACGACGCCGTTGGCGCCCAGGCTGCCCAGGGTCACGTCGGCCATGTGCATCGAGCCGCCGCGACCCCGGCACACCCCCGTCTCCTTCGCCAGCAGCTCGGCCATCATCGTGTTGATGTCTTGGCCCTTGGCGATGGCATGCCCGTGCCCGCGATGGGTCGAAGTGATCAAGTCATCGGGTCGCAGAGCGGCGATCGAGCCGATCGCCACCGCTTCCTCGCCGGCGTAAAGGTGCATTGTGCCATGCACCTTGCCGAGAGAATACTGCGCAAAGGCGGCATCCTCGAAACAGCGCGTAAGGTGCATCTTGTAGAGCATGTCGGTGAGGCGCTCAGGAGGCAGGTCGAGCGCTGGAACTACACGAGGTTCTGTGACGGTGGCATGTAGCATGACGTCCGTATCTCCGGATGGAGTAATGATGTGTATTCACGAATGTGAATAGTGATTGATCTAATTGCATTCACATACTAGCACGATGATTCACATTTGTCAATACCCTAAACCTTAAAGTTTCGAATAATCGCGCAAATTGGCTTTCTGAGGGTAGCTGCATGGTCTCTGGGGTGCCGTTGCGCGCATCTTAGCCCGGAGACGCGCGCCATAACCACCGGTTGGTGGTTTACCTCGAGGCGCTAACGCAGGGGCATGAAGGAGATCGGAGGACTACCGACACGGCTACCCTGCACGAAGCCATCGGCGATTTGCAGACCCTGATCGGCGTGGAGACCTGAGACACCTAGTCGGAGATCTGGAAGCTGACGGAATGGTAGGTGATCTCGGATGGCGCACTCTCTAATCACCTGTGTACGCCAGTTGCCCCGCCAGCGGGTGCAGGGGATAAGTTCGCATCCCCTTTTGGCTGCTGGCCTACATCGCAGCCGCGCGCCGCGGGGCCACCGTCCGTGTGCTGTTGGATGCCTGTTTCGACAACCAGGATCTCAACAGCCCGCGCAGCAACCTGCGCACGGTCGAGTATCTCAAGGCCATCGCCCAGGCCGCAGGGCTGGACCTGGATGCCCGTCGCCGCAACCCGACCGGCGAAGGGATCCACAACAAGATGGTGCTGGCGCAGATCGGCGGCCGGGGCCGGGCCGTGGTCGGCAACTTGAACGGCGGCGAGGTCTTCTCGGCCAAGCAGAACCGCGAGATGGCGCTCCTGATCGGCTCGTACGCGGTCTACGGCTACCTGGCGGACGTGTTCTGGTACGATTGGGATGTGACGCCGTGAGGGGCTTGGGGGCGAGGTTGACAACCGTCAAGTGTCGCGGGATGGACTGATTTTGCTGCCCGCCAACAAGGTAAGCTCGTAGCGCCCGCTGCCGGCTTCGATCGGCCGGCGGTGATCGCGGCCATCGGCACGCGAGGCTACTACGAGCGGCTGGGCTTTGCGCGCGGGGAGCGGTACATGATCGCACGTCTGCCCGCATGATCCTTGAAATCTCGGATTGACACTCCGAATTTTCATGTCTCCCCTGGTCGCGGACTTACACGGATTCACGCGGATTGGCGCCGATGTCCGCCCTTGATCCTTTGGCTTCCGGCGGGTCTCAGACCCGCCGGAAGCAGCACGAAGCAGCACGCCCAGGCGTCACCGCACAATCAGCGGCAGCCAGATCGGCCGGCCGTTCCAGTCGCCGAAGTCCACGGTGCGCGTTTCGCCGGCGGCCAGGGTCAGCAACACGCTGTCCGGCGTGGTGGAGTAGCGCAGCCGGGTGGGCTGCATCTCGCTCACCGTGTAGGCGCCAGGGGCCAGGCCTAGGAAGCGGTATGAGCCGTCGCCGCGGGTGGTCTGCTCGCCGCTGAACTGGCCGGCGCGCGACAGCGTGATGACGATGCCGGCCAGACCGCCCTCACCCGCATTCCGTAGGCCGTTGCCGTTCGCGTCCAGCCACACGATGCCGGTGATGTCGCCGGGCGGCGGCGTAGCGGTGGGTGTGGGCGTCGGGGTCGGCGTGGGCGTCGGCGTGGGGGTGGGTAGGGGCGGGGTCACTCCGCCCGTGCGCAGCCGCGCCTCGTTCCAGCCGTTCCAGGGGTTGGTGAGCCAGCGGCTGGACTGCTGGAAGGGGGTCGTGGCCGGATGATACAGCAGCCGGACGCGCCAGTGGTAGAGCGTGCCGGCGCTCAGGCCGCCGGCCAACTCGTCGAGCTGAGCGCCGGCCGTGCCGGTGTCAACCCAGGCTGTGCTGCGCTGCAGGTTCGTGCCGTCGAACACAGTGCCGCGCGGCTTGACTTCCCACTCCAGCTTGACCTTGCCGCGGCCGAAGGGGGTGCGACCCAGGAGCGCCAGGCGGAAGCGATCGGGTTGGTCGGATTGGCCCAGGTGGGCGATGGGGGCGCTGTTATCGCTGCGGCGCTGTTGCGGCCGCAGGCTTAGCCCTCCGGCGTTGCCGTAGTAGACGAACGCCCCGCCCTCGTCGGTTTGGCTGTTGTCGTAGCGATACGCGCCCACGATCACGTCGGCATAGCCATCGCCGTTAACATCGCCGGCCGTGCCCACCCCGATACCGAAGTAGGCTTCGGTCTGGTTGCTTTCTGCGATCCAGGGCGACGCAGTTACCGGCCCGGACGCTGAGCCACGATAGACGTATACGCGGCCTTCGTCGGTCTGGCCATTATCGTACATGTGCGCAGCGACGATGACGTCAGCATAGCCGTCGCCGTTGACGTCGCCGGCCGTGCCTACACGCACCCCAACCTCACCGTAGACCTGATCACCGTTCGCAACCCACGCTGGCGTAGCAGGCAAGCCAGATGCGGATCCCAGGTAGACCTGCGCTCGGCCCTCGTAAGAAGGGTATGGGGTATCCGGGACGCCGACGATCAGGTCGGCGTAGCCGTCACCGTTGACATCCCCAGCGGCGCCGACAGAGTAGCCGAACAGGGCGCGTTCAGCGTTGCCTTGCGCGGTCCAGCTCGCCGTGGCACCCAACCCAGAAGGCGTGCCGTAGTAGACGTAGACTGCCCCTTCCCAGAACTGCCCATCGCTGTATCTATCGGCGCCTACGGCCAAATCCCCATAACCGTCGCCGTTGACATCTCCGGCAGGTGCGACCACGAAACCATAACGAGAGCCGTATTGCTCGTTGGTGCCTGTCCAGGAAGGAGTGGCGGCGGGACCACTGGGGCTCCCAAGAAATACGTACGCGTGGCCCGGTCCCACTTCCTGTTCGTGCGCACCGACCACGATGTCCGCATACCCGTCGCCGTTCACATCGCCTGCCGTCGCAACTGCGGCGCCGAACCGGGCGCTGGCTTGGTTCGCTTGAGCTGCCCAGGCCGGCGCATGCGCTAAACCGCTTGGGGAGCCAAGGTAGACGAATGCACGGCCGTCGTCGAATCGGCCGTTGTCGCAGTTGCAGGCGCCGATGATGATGTCAGAGTACCCGTCGCCGTTCACATCGCCGGCTGTCGCCACCGAATAGCCGAGGCCGCTGCCGGCCTGATCCCCGTCGGCCGTCCAAGCAGGCGTGGCTCCAAGACCGCTTGCCGAACCGTGGTAGACGAACGCGCGACCTGCATCGGCCCGGCCGCTGTCATATAAATACGCGCCGACGATGACGTCGGCGTAGCCATCGCCGTTGACGTCGCCGGCTGTGCCCACGGAGTGGCCGAGCCAGGCCCCCACCTGATCGCTTTCGGCCGTCCAGTCGGCGGTCGCGCTCAACCCATCCGGCCCGCCGTGGTAGACGAAGGCCGCGCCCTCATGCGTCTCGACGTTGGTGTAATAGTATGCTCCGACGATCACATCGGCATAGCCATCGCCGTTGACGTCGCCGGCAGTGCTGACCTCGTAGCCGAACGCGGAGTTCTCGCTATTGCTTTCGCCTATCCATGCAGGGGTAGCGCCCAAACCGGAAGCCGAGCCATAGTAGACCCAGGCCCGCCCTTCGTTCCACTGATCGTTGTCGTAGGCCTGTGCTCCCACGATGACATCCGCATAGCCGTCGCCGTTGACGTCGCCGGCCGTCGCGACGCCGTGGCCGAGCCAGGCGCCCCACTGCCCGCCGCTGACTGTCCAGTTGGGGGCCGTGCTCGGGCCGGAAGCGGAGCCGTAGTAAACGTAGGCCCGACCTTCCTGGAAGTTGGCGCCGGTATACCTGTCGGCCCCGATGATGATATCGGCGTACCCGTCGCCGTTGACGTCGCCTGCGGTGCTGACGGTACCGAAGCGAGAGCCGGATTGGTCGCCGGCCACAGTCCAGTTGGACGTGTTGCTCAGGCCAGAGACCGAGCCAAAATAGACGAAGACGCGATCTTCACCCCATGCCCCGATGATGGCATCGGCATAGCCATCGCCGTTGACGTCATCCGCAGTACCCAGGTAGGAACCGAAGTATGCTCCCGCTCGATTGCCCTCGGCGATCCAGTCCGGGGTGAGGCTTGGGCCGGAAGGCGAGCCGTAGTAGGCGTAAGCCCGGCCTTCATCCGTTTCTCCATTGTCGTAGGTATTGGCCCCAACCATAATGTCGGCATAGCCGTCGCCATTGATGTCGCCGGCTGTATCCACTGCGATCCCGAACGCGGCGCTGGCCTGGTCGCCGGTAGCTGTCCAGTTGGGGGTGGTGCTCAGGCCGGAAGCCGACCCGTAGTAGACGTAGGCCCGTCCTGCATCTGGCGTCCCGGCAGCATCGTAGTTCTGTGCCCCCACGATCACATCAGCATAGCCGTCGCCATTGACGTCGCCGGCCGTGCCTGCCGGGTCACCAAAGAAAGCACCTGCCTGGTTGCTCTCGGCGATCCAGTTCGGCGTCGGGCTCAAGCCAGCCGGCGAACCGTAGTAGGCAAAGGCTCGCCCTTCATCTGGCTCTCCGGCGTCGTAGTAAGGCGCCCCGACGATGACGTCACTGTAGCCGTCGCCGTTGACATCGCCAGCAGTCGCGACCGGGAGACCGAAACCCGCCTCGGCCTGGTTCCCTTCAGTCATCCAGTTGGGTGCGGGACTCAGGCCGGCGGGCGCAGCCGGGGCGACCGCTGTAATTACCGCCTCGAGACGCACAGGGAACGTGGTGCCAGGTGCGACCGTGATTTCGACGTTCCCTGCTCCCTGCCAGGGAGCGGGGTCAGGGGTGAGGGTAAAAGCGACCTCGCCGCCGTTCTGATCGAGCACGCGCAGCGGGCCGTAGCGCAGCAGGGGCTGTCCGCCGGCGTCGAGAAACTCGACCGCCTGACCCGCCTGCGCTGCCACGGGGGTGAGGTCCCCGGCGACGGCGAACTGGATGACGAGGGGCGCGCCTGCCTGTCCGGCGGCGATCTGCATGCCGTGGTGCAGCCCGGCCTCGTCGTTGACGTACCACTCGGTGATCGCCCCGCGCGCGTACTCGACCCGGTTGCCGGAGACCGCGGGCTGGGCCTCGCCGTAGCCGGTCAGCGCCAGGCGCAACGACCAGGTGGGCGTCAGCTCGGTGCGGGGGACGATGGTGATGCCGCCGCTGGTGAAGGTGGTGCGCAGGTTGTGGCCGCGGTTGGGGGCCCGATAAGCTGCTGGCAGGCCGGTCTGTTCCTGCCAGGTGACGTTGTACTCGGAACGGCTGATGTCCTTCTGGGCGGCGGTCCACCAATCGTCTTGCGTCAGGGCCTCGGCAGAGCTGGGGTCGGCAGGCGCGGGTGGGGTCGCAGCTTGTGCGGAGAGGGGCGCTGGCCCGGTCGAGAGGGCTGGCGTCGCGGGCGCGCCGCGGGCGACCGCAGGGAGGACGCCGGCGGGCAGCAGCAGGGCCGCCGCCAGCAGCAGGGTCAACGGGATGGCGAGACGCTGGGAAGACATGGCACACCTCCTTCATTGGAACGGTGGCTGGTCCCTCACGGGGGAGTGCGCTGCGGCGGCGTTGGGTGAGGGAGTGGATTATCAATCTGCGGCTATCATCGGGCTTCAAGATGTCAATTCGATGAAAACGCCGCCCGGCAGCGTAGCGATTCCTTCATTTCGAGTGTGGCACACACCGTTGTCCGGTTCAATGGAGATAGTGCTCCTGGTCGGCTCGGACGAGGTCTACAGCTACCTGGCGGACGTGTTCTGGTATGATTGGGGGGTGGAGCCATAGGGTTAGACGTTTCCCGTGTCCTATGTTATACTCGGGCCGCTTGCATCAGGCTTGTGCAACGAGCCTATTGGAAGAGCAAAGCGCAAAGTGTTTCTGAGGTCGTTATGCGAGAACGCGGCCCGAATTATATCGTCGGTCTGTTGGCGGCCGATGCGGCCTTGACCCTGCTCGCGCTGAACCTGGCATCGCTGGGGCGGCTCTATCTGCCCTATGGCGTGCACCTGACTGATTACTACGTCGTGTTGCCGTGGGGCGTCTATGCGATGGCCGGCCTGGTGTGGCTGGCGGTCTCGACGCTGCTCTCGGTCTACACGCCACGACGGCCCTATACGCGGCTGGGCGATGCGTGGGCCGTGGCAGGCGCTGTCTTGTTGAGCAACCTGGCCTTCGCGGGGTTGCTCTACCTGAGCTACCGTAACGTCCCGCGGCTGCTGTTCGTCTATTCGCTCATCTTGCAGCTCGCCTTCCTGGTCGGTCTGCGGCTGATCTTTTACGCCTGGGGTAAGCTGCGGCAGGGCGAGCGCGTGGGCATCCGAGTGCTGATCGTGGGCGCGGGCAAGGTGGGACAGGAGTTGGCCCAACGCATCCGTGCCGAGGGGGACGGGTTAATCGTGGCCGGCTACCTGGACGACGATCCGGCCAAACAGGGCGAGGTGTACGAAGACGCGGTGGTATTGGGGCCGACCGGCCGGGCCACCGACATCGTGCGGGCGCAACAGATCGAAGAGGTGATTTTCGCCCTGCCGCTGCGGGCGCATCAGTCCCTCGATAAGCTGGTCAGGGCCTTGCAAACCATGCCGGTGCGTGTGCGCGTCGTGCCCGATTTTTTCGACCTGGCGTTTTTCCGGGCGACCATCGAGGACTACGCCGGCATCCCGCTCATCGGTCTGCGCGATCCGGCGATTGACGGCACGGAGCGCGTGATCAAGCGGTTGTTCGACCTGATGGTGGGCACGCTGACACTGATCACCGTCGCGCCGGCAATGCTCATCGTGGCGCTGGCGATTCGGCTCGATTCGCCCGGCCCGGCCCTGTTCAGGCAACAGCGGGTGGGCGAGAACGGCAAGTTGTTTACCATCTACAAGTTCCGCTCGATGTACGTGGACGTCGAGACGCGTCAGGCCGAGGTTCCGCCTGCCGACCCGGATCAACAGATCGTCTATAAGCGCCCCGATGACCCGCGCGTCACGCGCGTGGGCTATTTTATCCGCCGCACCAGCCTTGACGAGCTGCCGCAACTGTTCAACGTGCTGATGGGCGACATGAGCCTGGTCGGCCCGCGACCGGAGGTGCCCTGGTTGGTCGCGCGGTACGAAGATTGGCAGCGTAAGCGGTTTGCTGTGCCGCCCGGCATCACGGGCTGGTGGCAGGTCAACGGCCGCAGCGACCGCCCCATGCAACTGCACACCGACGACGATCTGTATTACATCCAGAACTATTCACCCCTGCTGGATCTGGTTATCTTGTGGCGGACGATCGGGGCGGTGTTGCGGGGTCGGGGGGCCTATTGAAGCTCAGACCATGCGCATCCTGACCGTCAGCGACAAAGTGGAACCCGTGCTCTACGGGCCGTATATTCGCGAGCGCGTAGGCAAGATAGACCTGATCCTGGCCTGCGGGGACCTGCCGTACTATTATCTGGAATACGTCGTCGGGCTGCTGGACGCGCCGCTCTATTTCGTCCACGGCAACCACGACAAGGTCGTCGCCCAGCCGGAGGATGATACGCCAGTGGGCAGCCAGACCGCCTTTACGTGGGCCGTCAATCTGCACGGGCGCGCCGCCCGCCACGAGGGCCTGCTGCTGGCCGGGCTGGAAGGGTGCCAGATGTACAACCCAGGCGCGCCGTTCCAGTACACCGAGGCCGACGTCAGACATCAGGTCTTCATTTTGAGCCAACGGCTGCGGCTGAACCGGTTGCGCTACGGCCGTTATCTCGACATCCTGATCACCCATGCGCCGGCCGCCGGCATCCACGACGCCGAGGATCTGCCGCACCGGGGGTTCGAGAGTTATCTCAAGCTGCTGCGGAAATTCCGCCCCTTACTGATGATTCACGGCCATCAGCACGTCTACAACCGGTGCGCGGTCACAGAGACCGACCTGGGTGGTACGCGAATCATCAACACTTACGGCTATCGAGTGTTAGAACTGGCGCGACGTGGGGATGGGAAGGGGTGGGAGTTGGTGGGGGGGAGCAGGTAAAACGTAATGCGTAAAACGAAAAACGAAAGAACCATCGTCGTTTTCGGCAGTTCGCGGCGCGAGGAAGAGAGCGCCCTATACCGCGAGGCCTACGAGTTGGGCCGCGTCTTGGCGCGGGCGGGCTACGCGGTGCTCAGCGGTGGCTACGGCGGGAGCATGGGCGCCGTCAGCCGCGGGGCGCGGGAAGCGGGGGGACGCGTGATCGGCGTCACGTGCGCGGTGTTCGACCCGCTGCCGGCCAACCCCTGGCTCACCGAGGAGATCAAGGCGCCGACGATGCTCGACCGCCTGGCGACCATGCTCGACCGCGCCGACGGCTTCGTGGCCGTGCGTGGCGGCGTCGGCACGCTTTCGGAAGTGACCCTGGCATGGAGCCTGCTGCAAACGCGCTCGCTGAACGGCAAGCCCCTGGTGCTGCTCGGCGCCGATTGGCAGGCCGTCATGGACACATTCCGCGCTCATACCGATCTCGGCGGCTCCATTGCGGCCCTGGCGCGCGTCGTCGCCGTCCCTGCTCAAGTCCTGTCGGCCCTCACCGCGCCCCCAACACCTCCTGGCCCTCCGCCGCTGGGGTAGCTGGGATCGGGGGAGGAGGGCGGTAGACAATGGATAGACGCCGGCTAAGTACTCCGTATTGCGTACTACGTATTGCGTTTTCGCATCGAGAGTCTCGCTGACAATTTCAGGCTCTCCGGCCTCTAGCGGGAAGTTGGCTGGAAGGCCACCAAAATATGCAAGCGAAAGTGAGCAAAGTTGCGATAACCAAAGCCACGGCGATTGAGCAGCTTGATTTTCAAGTTGACACCTTCGGCAAAACCGTTACTATGCCGACCATTGAAGTAGTTCAGAATGCCCTCGCGCCAGTTGTCGAGCGTCCTGACAAACGCTTGCAAAGAGCGCAGTTTGGTAGCTTTGGCCTTGTCTTGCCATTCTGACAGGAGCTTGTCGGCGGTCTTGCGATCCGTCGTCTTGTCAAACCAGGTGCGGAAGTCCTCCTTCAAGTCGTAGCACGTCTTTAGCTCCGGGGAGGCTTCTAACATCTTGTCTAGTTGTGCTTGTTCTTCGTCAGTCAGCTTTTCGCGGTTCTTGACGAGCAGCCAGCGGCAGCCTTTCAAGAGAGCTTGGGTGGCTTCATCGGCCTGTTTTTGAATCGTGCGCCGGGCGGTGGTCACGGCGTCGTTCAGGTTTCTCGTGACGTGAAAGCGATCGACGACCCGCTGCGCATTCGGCAGCTTGGTTTTCGCCACCGTGTGATAGGCATCCCACATGTCGGCGCAGCACACCTCGACATTGTCGCACCAGGTCGTGCCGCGTTGTTCAAACCAAGCTTCCAGGGTTTCTTTGCTGCGGTCAGATAAAACATCGAGCACGATACCCAGTTCCGGGGCCGAGATGACCAAGCGATAGTGACCGTGGCCTTTGTGAATCGTGATTTCATCCAGGCCGAGCACCTTCACAAGTGGGTAGCCGCGCTGGTCGAGCGTTTTTTTCCCCAACGCTCAAAGATGCCGCGCACCGTATCTTGGCTCAGGCCTTCGTCGAGCGCAACCTGTGCGATATCCTCATGCCGCGTGCGTTCGTAGATCTGCTGAGCATACCGCAGCGTGTGCGCAAAGCCGGGTTCGCGCCAGGCGACGCGTTCGACAAACGTGCGATGGTAGGTGGCGCAGGCAAAGCGCCGGGGCGCATAGCGCAGCCAGCATTGGCGCCCCCAGATTGCCAGGTCGCGCAGCGTCTGTGGTTCAGCCGTGTCATGCATCTGCGTACTGACTCGCTGACAATTGGGACACACCGCTGCGTCTAGCCTGGACTCGATGCATACTTCGATGCGCTCGGCACTGGTGATCTGGTAGCTCACCGCTTTCACATTGGGTAAGCCCAGCAGTTCGTCGGGGATCTGATAGTCGGCCATCGGCACACCGCGCAATCAAAGATGCGCCGATCTTACCAGACTTTCTGGCATCGTGCCAGTATCCCGCTAAAGGCCGGAGAGCC
>JAPLHB010000108.1 GCA_026389845.1 Chloroflexota bacterium | reverse complement strand
GGAGCCGGACGTGGTGTGTGAGCGCGTCTTCTGGGATCCCGCCGCGCCGGCCGATCAACCGCTGGTGACGCTGGAATCGCAGATGCTGGTGGCCGAGTGCGACGTGTGGGCGTTCACCGTCTCGTTCTAGATGGATTATTTCAACGTCGCCGCGATGTTGCAGCGCGCGGGTCTGATGACGTGCCAGGCACTTGCGGAAGTGCCTGGCACGTGCGACCGCCGCCCCCTCTTGATTGCGGGCGGCCCTGCGCTGACGATGAACCCGGAGCCGTTGGCGCCCTTTTTCGACGCCATCGTCATCGGCGAAGCGGAGGAGTTGCTGCCGCGGCTGATCGAGACGCTGCGCGAGCAGATCGGCAACGATCGGGAGCGGCTGCTGGACGCGCTGGACGCGCTGCCGGGGGTCTACGTGCCGAGCCGGGTGGCGCCTGCGCCCAGCGGACGCCAGATTGAACGCCAGTGGGTGCAGAACCCGGCCCAGTTGGAGCCAGTCTCGTGCCTCTACACGCCCGATGCCGAGTTCGGCAACATGCACCTGATCGAGATCGCGCGCAGGTGCGGCCGCGGCTGCCGCTTCTGCCTGGCCGGTTATGTCTACCGTCCGCCCCGCGAACAACCGCTCGAACGCATCCTGGCGTGGGCACGGGAAGCGCTGGCGATCCCCCTGCCCGACTTCGCGCACGGCGGACGTACGGGCGAGCGGCCGCCCGGCATCGGCCTGGTCTCGGCGGCCGTCTCCGATCACTCACGCATTGACGAGCTGGCGACGGAGCTGCACGCGATGGGTGCGCGCATCAGCGCCAGCTCCATGCGTACCGACCCGATCAGCGTGCCGCTGGTGCGGGCGCTGCGGGCCAGCGGCAGCCAGACGTTAACCCTCGCGCCCGAAGCCGGCAGCGAGCGCCTGCGCCGGGTGATCGGCAAGACGCAGACCGAGGCGGATCTGCTGGCCGCGGTCGAGCTGGCGCAGACGCTGAGCTTTGCGCAGCTCAAGCTCTATTTTATGATCGGCCACCCGACCGAAAGCGACGACGACATCCAGGGCATCATTGACCTGACGTTGCGGGCCAAGGCGATCTTTCGGCGCAACGTCGCGATCAACGCCACGCCGTTCGTGCCCAAGAGCCATACACCGTTCCAGTGGACCGCGATGACGCCGGCCAAGACGCTGCAAGCGCGCCAGGCCATGCTCAAGCGAGCGCTGGTCCGCCACGAGGTCGCGGTGGATGCCGACTCGCCGCAGTGGGCCGAGGTGCAGGCCGTGCTGTCGCGCGGCGACCGCCGACTGGCACCCGTTCTGCTCGATCTGGCCGGCCGGCCGGCGATCCGCGAGTTTCACGCCAGCCTGGTTCGTCACGGTCTGTCGGCCGCGGAGTTCCTGGGCGAGCGCGATCCCGCAGCCTTCCAGCCGTGGGAAATCGTGGACACCGGCGTCAAGCTAACCTATCTGCGCTACGAAGATCGCCTGGCCGACGCCGAACGCGCCGGGCATCGCTGTCCGCCGGGCGCGGTGGATTGCCAGACGTGCGGGGTATGCACACCTTTGCGGAATTCGAATTGCGGATTGCGGATTGACGATCCGATTCCAGACTCCGCACTCCGCAATCGGCAATCCACAATCTGAGGGGGCCGTGATCCGTCATCAACCCAACGGCGTCGCCTACTACACCTTCCCATCGCTGGACGCGTTTCCTGAGCTGGTGCATGGGATCACGACGCGGCATGGAGGCGCGAGCAGCGGGCCGTACACCAGTCTGAACCTGAGCAAGGGCCTGGGGGATGATCCCGCGGCCGTGGCTGAGAATCTGGCGCGGACGGCCGCGGCGTTCGACATCCGCCGCGAGCATCTGGTCAGCCCCAACCAGCGGCACACGGCCAACGTGCGCCGCGTGGCCGCGGCTGATCGGGGCATCGTCCAGCCGAACTGCGACGTGCTCATCACCGACGAGCCGGGCGTGCCGCTGCTGCTGCGCTACGCCGACTGCACCCCGGTGCTGATCTACGACCCGGCGCACCGGGCGCTCGCGCTGATCCACAGCGGGTGGCGCGGCACGGTGCAGGGTGCGACGCGAGCCGCCGTGACTGCGCTGACCCACGAATTCGACAGCCGCCCGGCCGACTTGGTCGCGGCGATCGGCCCCAGCATCGGCCCGTGCTGCTACGAGGTGGGCGACGAGGTAGTGGCCGCGGTTCGGGCAGCCTTCGACCGGGCCGACGATCTGCTCCCCGCCCGGCCGCACGGCCACCGCCACTTCGATCTGTGGGCCGCCAACGCACGCTGGCTGGCTGAGGCCGGTGTGGGACGTGTCGAGGTTGCGGGCCTCTGCACCGCCTGTCGCACCGACGAGTTCTACTCGCACCGGGCCGAGCGCCCACGCACGGGGCATTTTGGGGCGGTAATGGGAATGCGCCAGTGACGAACGACGAAGGACGGACGACGGCAGACTACCTTCGTCATTCGTCGTTGGTCGTTCGTCAAAGGAAAGAAGCGATGCAAGATCCTAAGCTATCTGCCCGCATTGCGGCCATCCACGAGCGCATCGCCGCGGCGGCCGGCCGCGCGGGACGCGCACCGGGCGAGGTGACGCTGGTGGCGGTGAGCAAGACGCAGCCGCCGGAGGCGGTGGCCGCGGCCTATGCGGCCGGGCTGCGGGTTTTCGGGGAGAACCGGGTGGAAGAGGCCGGGCCGAAGGTCACAGCGGTGGCGAGGCTGCTTGCGGTGCCCCCCCTGCCCCCCCAACCTGGGGGGAAACCTGACGCCGTGCAAACTTTGGGCGGAGCCGCTCACCCCCCCATCTTGGGGGGCTGGGGGGGTGAGCCGCCCACGTGGCACATGATCGGCCACGTGCAAAGCCGCAAGGCCGAGGACGTGCTGCCGTGGGCCGCGAGGGTGCATTCGGTGGACAGCGAAAAGCTGGCCCGTCGGCTGAGTAAAGCGGTAGTGGATATTGGATATTCTGATGTTGCTGCGAAGAGCCTGCCGATCCTGTTGGAAATAAACGTCTCCGGCGAGGCCAGCAAGGATGGTGTGACGCCGGAGCGGGCGCCCGCGCTGGTGGAGACAATCCTGGCGCTGCCCGGTCTGCGCATCGAGGGGCTGATGACCGTGGCTCCCATCGCGGCCGACCCGGAGGACGTGCGCCCGGTGTTCGCGGCCCTGCGCCGCCTGCGCAACGATCTGGCTCACCGCTTCCCCGCCGTGGACTGGCGTCACCTCTCGATGGGCATGACCGACGACTTCGAGGTCGCCATCGAAGAGGGGGCGACGATGGTGCGGGTGGGACGGGCGATTTTTGGGGAACGAACGTAGTGCGTGGTGCGTGGTGCGTGGTACGTGGTGCGTGGTGCGTGCTGCGTGGTACGTGGTACGTGGTACGTGGTGCGTGGTACGTGGTACGTGGTACGTGGTGCGTGGTGCGTGGTACGTGGTATGAGATGCGCGAATTGACGGACCACGCAATACGCAATACGCAATACGCAATACGCAGCACGCAATACGCAATACGCAATACGCAGCACGCAATACGCAATTCACACAAGGAGCACACATGTTACTTGATACCACACTCTCTTTCATTGGCTGCGGCGTCATGGCTGAGGCGATGATCAAGGGCATCTTGAACCAGAAACTCATCGAGCCAGAACGAATCACAGCCAGCGAACCGCGGCAGGAACGTGCACAAGAGGTGCATGGCCGCTACGCAATTCGAACTACCAGGGACAATAAGGTCGCCGTCCGCGATGCAAAGATCATCGTGCTGAGTGTCAAGCCGCAGACGCTGCCCAAAATCCTCCCCGAAATCCGCGCCGACGTGAGTGCGGATGCGCTGGTCATCAGCATCGTCGCGGGGATGCGCATCAGCGTCATCCAGCGCGGGCTGGGGGTCGAGGCCATCGTCCGCTCGATGCCGAACACGCCAGGCCAGATCGGGCGCGGCATGACCGTGTGGACCGCCACCGAGGCGGTCAATGAGGCGATGCGCCGCCAGGCGCAGGCGATCCTGGGCGCGTTGGGCAAAGAGTTGTACGTAACCGAGGAAAACTACTTGGACATGGCGACTGCCCTCAGTGGCACCGGCCCGGCCTACGTCTTCCTCTTCATGGAAGCACTCATTGACGCTGGCGTGCACATGGGCTTCAGCCGCCATGTGGCAGAAGAGCTGGTTTATCAAACCATTGAGGGATCAGTGGTAATGGCACGCGACACGGGTCTGCACCCGACCGCGTTGCGCAATCAGGTCACATCGCCCGGCGGCACCTCGGCCGAGGCGCTGTATCAACTGGAAAAAGGCGGCCTGCGGACGGTCATCTCGAAGGCCGTGTGGGCCGCTTATCAACGCTCCAAAGCATTGGGAGAAATGGCGGAAAAATGAGCACTCTGATCAACCTGATCGGCCTGTTGTTCCAGATCTACCAGTTCTTGATCCTGGCCGAAGTCATCGGCAGCCTGCTGATGGTCATGCGCGTAAACCTGCCGGGCGGGGTCTACGATATTCTGAAGATCGTCCACCGTTTGACTGAGCCGCTGCTCGCACCGATTCGCCGGCTGCTGCCGACCCTGGGGGGGCTGGACTTCTCACCGATGATCGCCCTGCTCCTGGTGGGTTTCGTGCAGCAGGTGGTGATGAGCATGTTGTGGAGACTGCGGTAGGACGAGATACGTGGTGCGTGATACGTGGTGCGTGATGCGTGGTGCGTGGTGCGTGGTGCGTGGTGCGTGGTGCGTGGTGCGTGGTGCGTGGTACGTAGCTTAGCCCCTTGTGGGCGGGGCAGGGGGAACCGACAAGGCGACTGCGGCGTCTACGTTGACAGGCATAGCGGACAAACGGCATTTGGAAATTACTGCTGTGACGGAGGGCAGACGAATGAACACGCATTACAGGAAAACCATCATGTTGGTTGTCGGGGTTGTGGCGACTGTCGTCCTGGCCGGTTGCACAGCCGTGCCGGCCGGCCAACCCGTCCCGACCACATCGGCCACTCGCGCGCCTGTGGAGGTCACGACACTGCCATCACCATCACGCCAGGTAACACCCGCCGGGACACCGGCGCCGGGCGCGGTCATGCAGGTGGAAACCCAAGCTGCGCTCGATCTGGCTGGCCGGCTGAACGTTCCGGCCGAGCGGGTGGAGCTTATCTCCGTGAACAGAACCGAAATGCCCACCGGATCGCTGGGCTGTGGACCGACCGATGGGGTCGGACAACCGGGGCTCATCATCGGCGACGAGATCATCCTGCGTGCCGGCGGGCTGGAATACACCTACCGCTCCGACGGCCGGCGCCTCGTGCCCTGCTCGCCGGCCGCGTTCCCCGGCGGCCGTGACTCCCAACCCCTCGCCGGCAGCCGCCCGGCCGAGTTCAACGCGCAAAACGCCGCGCTGGACGACCTGGCGCAGCGCCTGGGCATCGCCAAGAGCGGCATCCAAGTCATCCAGGCCGAGGCCGTGGAGTGGCCCGACGCCAGCCTGGGCTGTTCCAAGCCGGGCAGGATGTACGCCCAGGTCATCACGCCGGGCTACCGCATCGTATTGGAAGCAGCCGGAAAACGGTACGAGTATCATTCGGGACGGGGAACACACATCGTATCGTGCGAAAAGTGATAAGTGGAGATTATCGGGAATAACTGTCATTCTGAGCGGGTCAGTCCCAGACTCCTCGTTGCGGCGTGAAACCAGCGAAGAATCCCTTCGTTGTACTCAGGGCAGGCTCTTCACTGCGTTCAGAGCTTGTCCTGAACACAGTGAAGGAACAAGTTCTCGCTCCATACCACACGAGACCCTTCGCTAGAGGCTCGCCGCAACGCACTACACGGGTTAGACCCGCTCAGAGCCTGCCCTGAGTGCAGCGAAGGGGTGACACTCGTTCTTATTTCCGATGAAGTCTAGTGATGCGTGCTGCGTGATTCTCGGCGCGAAAGACTTAACCATCACGCATCACGCATCACGCATCACGCATCACGCACCACGCCCTCTCATCTCCGCCCCCTCTCACCTCACCACCAGCGGCACATATCTCCTCACCGGCGTGACTTCCACGCTCCCGAACGCCGACGCATTGCCGCTGATGACCACCACCGAGATGACGCCGGGCTGCCGGTCGGCGGTGAGCCAGGTGGATGCGACGCCGCTCGTGGTTGACACGTCGGCCTGGCGCGGCTCGCCCCGGCTGGCGACGAAGCGCACGGCCGTCCCCTCCGCCACCTTGTTGCCGTACTCGTCGGTCACGAACGCCGTCAACTGCGTGCGCCCACCGAACACCACGGCCGGCGGGTTCGCAGTCAGTGTAATGGTCATGGGGCCGCCCGGCCGGATGGGCAAATCGGCCGTCTGCCACAGGCTTGGCGTTACCGTCACGCGCACGTGCGCCGTCCCCGCGACCGGTCCGGAAACCAGCTCCGCGATGGCTGTGCCGCCGGTGGATGGCACGGTCAGAGTGACCGAGCTCGTGATACGTGATGCGTGATTCGTGATTCGCCCTTCATCATTTGCGATTTGCGATTTGCGATTTGCGATTTGCCCCGCCCGCCACGTCCCCAAATCCGTCCCAAACTCCACCTGTGTGCCATCCTCGGCCGGGTTGCCGTAGGTATCTCTCACCGTCGCCGTGAAGGTTGCGGTGCCGGCCGGCAGCCCGCCGACGCCGATCTTTGGAGGCGCGAACGCCAGGGTCAGGCTGACCGGGGCGGTCGGGCGGACGCGCACCTGGACGTGACCCATCGCGTCGCCGGTGGTGGCCGTGATCGCGCTCGTGCCCGCGATCAACTCCCCGACGAAGCTGGCCGCGGCCACGCCGTTCGTGGTCGTCACCGTGGCCGGGCTGACGATGCCCAACGACGCGGTAAAGGCGACGCTCGTCCCGTCGGCCACGGGATTGCCGTAGCGATCGACCACGAAGCCGGCCAGTTGGGCCACCTGACTATAGCCGGCCACCAGCTCGGCCGGCGTCGCGGTCAGGGTCAGGGCAACCGCCGCGCCGGGCCGGATGGCGATCGCCACGTCGCCCGCCACGCCGCCGGCCGTCGCCGTGACGCGCGCCGGGCCGGGGCTTGTGCCGGGGAGGAGGCGCGCGCTGGCCTGGCCGTCGGCGGTGGACGCGACCGTGGGGGTGAGCACACCACGCGTCGTCGTGAATTGGACGACCGTCCCGTCGGGGACCGGATCGCCCAGCGCGTCGAAGAAAGTGGCTGTGATGGTCGCAGGCGGCCCGTCCACGAAGAGCGGGGTGGGGTCAGCGGCCAGGGTGAGGCTGAAAGGAACGCCCGCGCCCAGGATCTCCACGCCGATCGTGCCCGTCACCCCGCCGGCCGTGGCCTCGATGGTTGCCGTGCCGGTCAGTTCGCCCGAGGTCAAGATCGTCGTCGTCCGGCCGGCCGTCGTGGTCGCGGTGACAGGGCTGACGCTACCCAGGGTCGTCGTGAACGCGACCTCGGCGCCGTCGCTCACTGCGCTGCCGCCCTCGTCCCGCACAGTCGCGGTAATGATCGCCTGCCGGCCGCCGGCGCCGAGGCGGACCGGGGCCGCGGCCAGCTCCAGCGTTGCCGGCAGGCCCGAGGTGATCGTCACCGGCAGGGTCGCGGTCACACCCCCCAACGTCGCGATGATCTCGGCCGTGCCGGTGAACGCTTCCGCACTGAACAACACGCTGGCCCGACCCGAGCCGTCCACTGTGACCACGGTCGGGGTGATCGTGCCCGCGCTGGCGGCGAGAGTCACGCGCGCACCGAAACCCGCGGGGACGCCGGATTGCAGATTGCAGATTGCAGATTGCAGATTACGGATTGCCAATCCGCAATCTGCAATCCCAAATCTAAAATCTAAAATCGGGCCGGGCGCGCTGATCTGTAGCTGAATGATCGTCGTGCCGGCCGGTGGGATAGTGGCCGGTTCGGCGACGAGGGCCAGGTCGAGGCCGAAGATGGCTTCCGCGACCGCACGGTAGGCGTTGAGACGGCCCCAGCCGGTCTGCGTGTCCCAACCAGGGTCGCCCACGTCGTCGGCGGTGCGGGAGATCAGGTCGTAGACCGCGCTCTGACTCAAATCGGGGCGGAGGCTGCGCACCAGGGCCGCCACGCCGGCCACGTGGGGCGACGCAAACGACGTGCCGCTGCCCGTGTCGTGGTAACGGCCATAGCTCTGGTTGCCGGGACCGAGTAACGTCGAGACGATGCCGACGCCGGGCGCCACCAGGTCGAGCCGGCTACCGTAGTTCGAGAAGGACGCGCGGGTGTCGGCCTCGGTGCTCGCGCCGACGGCCAGGACGCCGGGGAACTTAGCCGGATAGGCAATGCCGTTGTAGTTATCGTTGCCGGCAGCCGCCACGACCGTCACCCCCGCCGCCTGCGCCGCGGCCACGGCCCGCTGGAGCATCTCCACGTCGTAGGGGTTCGGATTCACCAGCGTCAGGCTCAGGTTGATGATCTTGGCCCCGCTGGCCGTCGCGTAATCCATGCCCTGGGCGATGTCGAACGTGTAGCCCGTGCCGTAGCTGTCGAACACGCGCAACGCCATCACCCTGGCCTGCCGCGCCATGCCCGCGACGCCGGCATAATTCTGGATGATCGGGTCCCAATTGTTCGTCGTGGCCGCGACGATCCCCGCGACCGCGGTGCCGTGCCCGTTGCCGTCCATCGGATCCTTGCCCGGCGGATCCGAGAAGTTCCAGCCGCGGCAGTCGTCCACCAGGCCGTTCTCGTCGTCGTCCACGCCATTGTAAGAGATGGGCTGGCTGCAATCGCGTTGCCCCGTGGCCGGGTTGATCGCGCTTTCGCCGGGATTATACCAGGTGCGGTCGCGCAAATCCTGCTGCATATAGTTGACGCCGGTGTCCACGACCGCCACGGCCACGCTCGGATCGCCCCACGCCAGATCCCACGCGGCCGGCCCTTGCGCCTTGACCATGCCCCATTGTTGGCCGAAATACTGGTCGAGTGGCACGTCGGCCATGCGAACGGACTTGCGGTGCCCGGTCACGAAGTCCACCTGGGGGTCCGCGGCCAACGCGCCCGTGGCGCGCGCCTCGTCCCCAGGCGGCACATCCACGAGGGCCAGGCCAAGTCGGGGCAAATAACGGTCGAGGGTGGCGCCCTCACGGCTGAGCAACGCGATCAGGGTGGCCTCGTCCGTGCCGGACGCGACCGCGACGACGAGCTTGCCGGGGGCAGGGGTCCCGGCGGTTGAAACCGCGGCAACCATCGCGAAGTCGGCCTGCGCCGACTGAGGATCAACGTCCGCTTGAAGGGCGAGCGCGCCCAGGAGCAACAGGAGGACGGGCAGGGCCAGAGTCAGGGTCAGGCGAAAAGAACGGGTATGCATGGAATATCACCTCGGCTTATGAACTTCACGGCGACAACTGTCACCCTGAGCGGGTTGACCCCGCGTGGTGCGTTACGACGTGAATCCAGCGAAGGGTCTGGTCGCGATAAGGAGATTCTTCGCTGGTGTCACGCCATCACGAAAGTTTATGGGCAGACCCGCTCAGAATGACAGAAGCCTAAAAACGGATTTTGCGGTACTGCCCATAATTCGTCGTTATTTCGCGTTGGAAAGTATACCGCGAGAAGGGGGAACAGCCAAGCGGAGACTGAGTATACCGCAAAAGTGTCGGTGACTTCGGTGTCATTCTGAGAACCGCCATGCCACCGGTGGCATTTGTGAAGCAAGAAACTCCTCCGCTTGTCATGCTGAGCGGGTCGTTTCCGTGTCTTATGTTGCGGCGAGCTTCCAGCGAAGCATCCATTCGCTGCGCTCAGAGCTTGTCCTGAACACAGTGAAGGAACAAGTTCTGGCGTGGCAGCGAGACCCTTCGCTAGAGTCACGCCGCGGCGTACTGTTTGTCGTAGACCCGCTCAGGGTGACAAGTTTCTAGTTTCTGAGCAGTTTCCCATGCCGGGCGCGTCGCCACAGGGCATGAAAACGGGCCGCGGATATTCACGGATGGGCACGGATTTTTCCCTTTATCCGCGTTTATCCGCGCGCATCCGCGGCCTATTTTCAGGACAGCGGATCTATCCCTGACCTCTCGCGACGGCGTGAAACAGCGAAAAATCTCCGCACCGACAGACAAAGACCCGAGGAACCCGCTGAAAGCGGATTCCTCGGGTCTCGATACCAACTCACGCAGGCCCACAGGGTTTTCCGAAGCCCTGCGGGCCTGGGGACGATACAGTTCAGATAAGCCCGGAGTAGAGTCTTCAGGCGGAGCCTTCCGGCTAAAGCCTCGACTCCGGAGCGCTAACTGAACCGTATTGGTCTAGGGCATCACGGCAGGCCGTAGGTCACGACGAGCTGCGGGACCTGCCAGGCATTCCAGTACTGCCGGCCGGCGAAGCGGAACGTGGCGTACGCCGAGAGGGGGGTGGCCTTGAGCAGCACACCCATGTTCGTGCTCGGGGTCTGCACCCAGCTCTTCGCCAGATCGGTTACGTCCAACTCGACCCAGCCGTCGACGTTGGCCGAGCTGAGGGTCGTGCTGGCGATCACGGCGCCGTAGTCGCCGCCGGGCACGGTCCACGGCGTGTTCCAGGTGACGGTGTTCTCGGCCCAGGACTTCGTGGGGCCGAGGGCTTGCAGCGTGTGCTGCTGGCCGGTGCTGCCGAAGGCATCCACGTAGAGCCGCAGCTTGGCCGACTGCACCGGATAGATCGGATTGATGGCCGTGGTGTCGAACTTCACCACGTCGCGCAGCACGTCGTTGCCGCCGATGAACAGGAACGGCTCAGCGCCATAGTTCGTCGTCGGGAAGCCGCTGGCGATGTAGGAATCGGCCACCGCGGGGAGCGTCATCGTCTCGGACGCCGCGACGATGTTGTGCAGCCGCACCGGGATCTGCAGCGCGGCCGGGGCGCCGGGCGGGCCGGCCAGGATCAGGCCTTCGGCCGCGTCGCCGGGCGGCACGGTCTTGGCCCAGTTGACGGTGAAGTTGATGGGCGTGTTAGGCGGGAACGGGCCGGCCGGCATGCCCGAGATGGACAGGTCAGCGCCCTGGACGGCGTTGATGACCAGGTCGAACGTGGCCGCCGCGGCCGCATAGCCGTGGACCGCCGCCAGGTAATTGCCGTCGGGCGGCATGGTCACGCTGACGGACTCATTCGCCGTGCTGGTGGTCGAGGAACCGACGATTTCGGTGCCGAAGTTGAAGTTGCCGTCCCCGTTGAAGTCGTACAGCAGGAACAGGTCGAGATCGCCGGCCGCTCCGGTCATCGTGACATCGAGTTTGGCGCCGTGGGTGATGGCGATCGGGAAGGTGTAGAACGACGTGCTCGGATCGTTCGGGTCGTCCTGGTGCTGCGGCAGACCCAGGTGCTTCTCCGGGACGCCCAGGCCGAAGGCATCCGCCTGCAGACCGGCCAGCGGCAGAGAGGACTGGACGCTCACCGGGAAGCTGCCGGAGGTACCGTTGCCGACGAACATGTCCACTGCGTCCGGCGTGGCACGGATCGTGCCGACCTGGCCCGTGAACCGCTCCTGGGGCTGGCTGCCGTCGTACATCACGTTGTGCAGGGCCACCACGTTCAGGCCGGGGGTCGTCGGTGCAGCCACGATCTCGCGCGGGCCGCCTGTGGAGGTGTCATACAGCCACTTACCGGCGCCGATGTTGGTATCCGGGCTGCCGCCCATCACGTCCAGGGTGTACGGCCCGTAGACCGACTGCACGCCGGGGAAAATCTCGAACGGCCAGGCGCAGCCGACGCCGTTGGAGAAGCAGTCCTCCATCGGCCCCATGACGAGCGTGTCAATGTCGGTGTTCGCGCCGCTCCAGCGCGTGTCCACCAACAGGCTGGTCCCCATGGGGGTGCCATCGGGCACGTCCACGAAGAAGAAGCGCCAGTCGCCCGCTTCCGCGCGCCAGTCCCAGTCGAAGTAGCCGAGGACCTGGCCGTTGTCGTAGGGCGACTTGGAGTCCGGCGGGCCGCCGAAGGTGAAGTCGGTGCTCCAGGCCGCCACGTTAGCGACGACCGGGATGCTGCTGACGTTGGCCCCGTCGTTCAGCCGGATGTAGCCCTCGTAGAGACCCACGCCGGCCAACGCAGGAACCGCCATCGTCGCGTCGAAGGTCGCGCTGCCGCCGGCCGGCACCGTCACCGAAGCGTCAGTGGTCAGCCAGGGGAAATCGGCCATCTTGTAGAAGTTGAGTTGGATCTTCAGGTGCGTGACCGGCACCAGCGCGGAGTACGAGCGGTGCTGCAGGGCCACGAAGACGCCGTTGTGTTTGCGCTGCAGCGGCTGCTTCACCCGCTGTTGCAGCGACGTGCCACGGTCGTACCCATAGCCGAAGCGGTTGAACTCGCCGCCCTCGATCTCGCAGGCGGGGTCGCTGAAGTTCGGGTTGCCGCCGACGATCGCGCAGTTCACCGCGCCGTTGCCGTTCTTGTCGGTCCACAGCTTGCCGTCGCCGTTGAGATCGGTCCAGTCCATCGGCACCAGACGCCAGCTCGAGTTGGCCGTGTAGTTGCCGTCCGGGTCGAACTCGGCGAACGGGAAGACGGCCTTGACCTCCATCATGTCGGTGCCGGCCGGGATCATGCTCGTCACGTCGAACAGATAGTCCGGCATGTACATGACCTTGGTCTCGGCCGTGCGGTTGGCCGTGGTGAAGTCCCATTCTTTGGAGCCGATCTTCACCAATTGCTCGTCGCTGATCTGCACCGTCTTGTCGGCCGCGCCGCCGTTGTAGACGGTGAAGGTCTTGGTCGCGGCGCCACCCGGATACATGATCTTGCTGAACGCCTCGTACTCCGTGCCGCGGAAGTCGCCGGCCGTCCAGCTTTCGGGCAGGGCGTAGATGCCGTCCTCGCCGGCCGCGATCTTCGCGGCCCGCAGAGCGTTGACCGTGCCCGCGCCCTCGGTGAAGCCATCGTTATACGCCTTGTCCGCGCCGGCCATCAGGATCGCGCGCGCCTCGACGTTGGTAGGCCACCGGCCGTTCTTCCCCATGAAGGCCTGGTACACCAGCGCCAGGTTGCCGGCCGCGATGGGGGCCGACCGGCTGGTGCCGCCCCAGATTTCCCAGGCATTCCAGCCGTCCAGCACCTCGGTCAGGGCAAAGTCGCCCGCGCCCCAGGCGCCGTTCGCCAGCACGCTCACGCCGTTGTCGCCCATGGCCGTGGGGCCGCGGTTCGACCAGCTCATGCTGTCGTTGTAATTGAACTGCTCCATCGTGGCCGGCCTATCGAAGTTGGCACCGCTGTCGTACAGCGTCGAAGCGCCGACCGAGATGCCCAGCGTGTCGCCCGGCGAAGTGACGGTTCCGTAGCCGGCCGCGCCGTTGCCGGTCGAGTTCATGTCGGACAGGCTGGGGTTGATGTAGCGGAGAATCGAGTCAATCGAGCGGGAGAGGTAGTCCCACCCGTCGTTGTGGGTGCCGCTGTAGCCCCACGAATTGCTGATGATCTGGATGTCGTCTTCGGTGCCGGGGAGGCCGTCGTAGCCCATGGCCGCGAAGAGGTACCCCTCGTTTTCGTCCACCGAAATGTAATGGTTGCCCGCGGCCACGAGCTTGGCGTTCTTGCCGCCGCCCTGCACCAGGCCGGTGCCCGGGGTGCCATCGCCCACCGGCTTTGTGACCGGCGCGCCGCCGTCAATCACGCCCTGCGCAGCCACGGCCGAGGCGCACAACTGGCCGTGATCGCCGGCCGGCTCGGACCAATCCATGATCGTGAAGGCGACCAGGTTGCCCGGCCCGGCCACGTCCGGCCCCATGCCCCACAGCCAGTCGGAAACCGGCAGCGGGTTGACGCCGTCGCTGATCCAGTAGATGTTGCCGCCGGAGATGTCGGCGAAGCCGTCGCCGTCGAGGTCCTTGTAGATATACTCGTCGCCCCGTACGGCCGGCTTATCGTTGGTGAAGTCGTAGTCGTCGTCAATGTCCACGTAGACCGTGTCGTAGACGCCCGCGGTGTGCTCGTCAACCACCAGGATCGCCGCGCGCTCGTCGAAGTAGTACTTCTGGAGCACGGTGTCGGGGTGCGAGCCGAAGTGGTAGACGCCGCTCTTGCTGGTGGCCGCGAACTTGTAGACGTGGCCGGCCGGATCGGTGCTGCCAATCGGCGCGAAGGTGGCGCCCAGGGTGGCGTCCGCATTGGTCGTCAGCGCCGCGCCCGCGCGGGTGGCGCTGGTGTCGGCGTAGTCCGGCGCATAACTCCCGGCCAAACCATCCTTGATGTAGGTGGTGCCCAGGTAGTAGTCATAGGCCAGGGCCAACATCGAGAAGGAGTCGAACGCGATCGGCCAGCCATAATACGGCGAGGCGGGATCGGTCTGGCGGGCCAGCGTGTCCAGCAGGTCGGGGTGCGAGAAGTCAATGCCGCTGTCGTTGACCATGACCTTGACGCCCTCACCCGTGTAGCCCAGGTCCCAGGCGGCCTTCGACTTGTGGACGTCGAGCACGTCGAACCAGTCGGCGATGCGGGCTTTATCGGCCGCCGGCTTGGACACGGTGACCTTGGGGCCGGCGGCCTTCAACGCCTGGAAGCGTGCGCGCAGGGCGTCGGTGTCCGGCTTTCTGCTGCCTTGCGGGCCTTCGGGGAGTTGGGGCAAGTCGCCCGAATACTTCATTTCCTGCACGTAGGCGACCTCGGACAACGAGGCCAGCTTGCTCACCTGGCCCGCCTTGAGCTGACCGAAGTAAGCTTGCGTGCCGTTGGGCATCACGTAAGGACGCACGATCAGCCGATCCAGGTACTTGCTCAGATCGGTACCGGCCTTGGCGTAAACCATGATGTTGATTGCATCAGTCAGAGCCGCAGCCGCCACAGCAGCCTGGAGCTTGGGATGGATCTTGGCGACGGAGGCGTCGCTGGCGGTCTTGACGTCGCCCATCTTCGCCTGCGCCGTGGGAGCCGCGGCCGTGGGGGCCAGGAACATCGGCACGGTCAGCGCGATGATCAACAGGATTGCGAGAAACTTGGGGGATCGGATACTCATCTTCGGGTACTCCTTCACTGGGGTTAAAAGGATTGACTACATCGCTGAGGAGCATCGAGTGATAGAACTTGCGGCGCCTCCTTTCTGTATGAAAAACGAGCCCCTGAACGCGCCGCCGGAGCCGGCCAGGCGCAAATGCTTACGCAATCTCCGGCCCTGCCTCCCAACGGCGCACACCGCTAACCCCGCACAACGTGCTTGACAGATTCAACGGGGGAATGGGTTGACAAGCTGGCCCCATTATAGGAGCATTTGGACAAGTTGTCAACCTCTTAAGAAGGAAAACCCGAAGGGATTCGGAAACCCCTTCGGGCGATGTAAACCGGCCGCGAATCGGCGCGGATGGACGCGGATCGTTTCTCTTTCTCTATCCGCGCTCATCCGTGTTCATCCGCGGCTGATTTTCAGGACAGAATGACAGACCAGCTCACGGCGTGCGGTACTGCACCTCGATCTTCGGGGTCTTGTCGGTGAGCCAGTACTCGCGGCTGCCCATGCGGAACACGGTGTAGCTGATCGGGTTCTGCACGCGGAGCAGCGCGCCGTAATTGGCCGCCGGGTTCGCCACCCACTGTTGCGCCAACGGCGTGACGTCGAACTGCACCCACTGTCCCACGCTCGCGGACGAAATCGGTGTGGTCGCGGTCGCGGTCGCGGCGAAGTCGCCGCCCGCCACGACCCACGGTGTCCACCAGGTAGCCGTGTTCTCGGCCCAGGCCTTATTCAGACCGTAGACCTTCAGGTCGGCTCCCGTGCCGCCGCCGGAGAACGCGTCAACGTAGAGTGACAACGTCGCCTTGTCCACCGGGTAGAGCACGTTGATGCTGCCCAGGTTGAACTGCACCACCGAACGCACGATGTCATCGGCGCCCGTGTACAGGAACGCCCAGTTACCGAAGTTCGTCGTCGGCTGGCCGGCCGCCAGGTAGGTGTCGGCCGCGGCCGCGAAGGTCTTGGTCACAGGATTCACGTAGACCGGCTGGCTGGGCGCAATGGTGATGCCGACCGCGCCGATCACGCGCGTGCCCAGGGCGTTGGCCGCCTCCACCCGCACGGTGTAGGTGCCAGGCGCCGCGTAGGTGTGGCCGGCGGTCGCGCTCTTGGAGCCGACGGTGAACGCCGTGCCGTCGCCGAAGTCCCACCGGTAGCTCGTGCCCACGCCGCCGTAGTCAGCGGTCAGGGCCGCGGTGAAGTAGCTGACCCGGCCCACCGGGTTGATGGTCGGCGTGATGGTCGCATAGCCCTTGTCCAACGACCAGCGCAGGGACGCGGACACCAGGTCGGCGCGGCTGTTGTAGCCGGTGTTGCTGTTGACGCCTTCCAACCCGAAGGAGTAGTAGAGGGCGCTGCCGTCGAAGGTGCGGCCGGGTCGCTCCAGCGTCGGCTGGTCGCGGTGCGACAGCGCCACGTAGCCGTCTTCCTTGAAAGTGCCGCCGGCGCTGTATTTCAAGAGCGGCTGGTAGACGGTGCAATCGCCATCGGTGCAGCCGACCTTGATCTCGTCCACGTAGCCCAGGTTGCCGGCGCCATCCCCGCGGCCGCTGATGTCGAAGCTGGCGTTGCGGAACGGCGTGCCCGGCAGACCGGTGATCAACTGGGCCGTGTTGGTGAAGACCTTGTTGGCGCTGACGCTGTCTTGCAGATACGTCGCGCCCAGAAGGCTGCTGTAGAAGAACGGCGCACTGCTGCTACTGCCGGCGGTGATGGATGCCAGGTCTTGTCCGAAGGCGATCACGTGGCCGCCGCCATTGGCGTACTCTACCAGCCGATCCATGTCCGGCGTCGTGGGCGGGGTCGGCACGGTGAAGGTGCCGTTCTTCTGGTTGTTGTCGCCCGTCTCGTAGATGATGACCGGGTATTGGGCCAGAACGGTGGCGTCGGGGATGGTGACCGCGGAGCCGGCATAGTCATCGGCGTCCCATACGTCGTAGGCAACGGGCAGCGCATCCAGGGCAGCCGCGTAATACGGCGCATAGTCCGGCTTGCCGAGGCTGCTGGAGCCGTCGTTATCAATGATCAGCACCTTGCCGAGGATGCTCGGATAGGAGACGCGCATCCAGGCCGGCAGGTGTGCGTTGTGGCTGCTGCCAGCCAGGAGCAGGAAGCCCTGGTTGTCGCCGAAGCCGAGCGAGGCGGCCGTGTCCCACCGGATCGTGATCTGCTTGGTCTCACCGGGGGCCAGGGTCAGGCTCGCCGGCTCGAACGTCATGCCCGCGACCGGCGTTGTGCTCGCGTAACCCATGCCGGTGTAGAGCGTGCTCAACGCGTAAGTCTCGCTCGCCGCGGCCACACTGGTCACCATCACGGTCAGCGAAGCCACCGTGCCCGTCTGCGCCGCGCCGAAGCTGAGGCTGGGCGGATCGAGGATCACGCCCGGGTCAGCCGCGTTGGTCAGGTCGAGCCGGCCGGCGCCCATGTCGAGCGGCTGGGCCGGGACCTTCTTGGCCGAGTCCGTAAAGATGTCCATGTACTTGGAACTGCTCATCAGTGCGGACTTGATCCAGGCCGGCGACCACGTGGGATGGATCTGCTTGATCAGGGCGGCCGCGCCGGCGACGTGCGGCGCCGCCATGCTGGTGCCGGAGACCTGGCCGTAGCCGAAGTTGCCCGCCTCACCGCTGACGGTGGGGTCGAAGCCCTGGGCCAGGATGTTGACGCCCGGAGCGGTGATGTCGGGCTTCAGGACCAGGCCCACACCGGGGCCGCGGCTGCTGAAGCTGGCGATGACGTCCGGCACGCTGCCGAGCTGGTAGGCGACGGTGCTCAGCGCCGCCTGCGCTGCGTTGCCGTTCGCCGTGTACCAGTTGACCATCCGCAGGCCGTTATTGAGGCCGATGGCAATCGCCGGAATGGTAACCTGGGCGCCGACGACGCCGGCGCCCATGTTGATCAGGGCATCGCCGCCGGCCACGCTGTTGTAGATCACTGCGAAGGTCGCGCCCGCCTTCTCAGCGTTCAGGACCTTCATGCCGAACTCACAGGTGCCGCGTTGGATCAGGGCCATCTTGCCGGCGAATGCCCCCGCGGGGAAGGCCTTGCAGCCGATAACGTTGGTCGGATCCACTGCACCTGCAGGCAGGATCGAATACGGACCGTAAACCTGTCCGACTTTGAGCACCTGACCGAAGGAAGCCGTTGCAAAGCTCATTTCTTGCAGGTTCGCCGGCACAGGCTCGGGCGCGGTCACGTTGAACTTGCCCGACGCGTACGTGCCGCTGGTCTGGCTGGCGGCGACGTTGATGTAGTCCGGCGAGGGATGATCGCCGGTGCCCAGACCGGGGCCGGCGTTGCCGTTGGACATGCTGACGAAGATACCCGCCTTCGTCGCGTTGATCAGGGCCTGGTCCAACGCGTCGTACTCGCCGCCAACGCTGCCCGGGCCGCCACCCCATGAGTTGTTCAACACGTCGGCGCCGTCCATTACGATGTCTTCAAGCGCCTTGATGCCCTCGGTGTTGTAGAAAGAGCCATCGTTGGTGATGCTGTTGTAGAACACCCGGTAGCTCATGACGTAGGCCTTGGGGGCCACACCGCTGATGGTCACGGGCGGGGCACCGGCAAAGGAGGCCTGCACTTCGCCGCCGGCCACGGTCGAGGCGGTGTGGGAGCCGTGCTGCGTGCCCTTGACGCCCGGCCAGGCGTTCTCGTCGCCGGCCGAGGGCGGATCCCAGGTGCGGAAGTAGACCTTGCTGAGGATAATCTTGCCGTTGGTGTTGCTGGTGTCGCCCTTGGGGAAGCCGGCCGGGTAGCTGTACCCCGTGCCGTCGAACATCGGCGAAAGATGGTGCACGCCGCCGTCCATCGAGGCGAACTTGACGCCCGCGCCCGCGTTGCTCTTGCCGCCGATCGCGACGTTATCCCAGGCTGCCTGCGCGTTGATCAACGGGAGGCTGGCGTACAGGTCCGGGTCATGGGCGAAGTCCAGGTAGACGGCCTTAACGCCGGGCAGCCGCTGCAACTGCTCGCGCAGGGCCAGCACGTCCACGTTGCGGCCCGCATCCACCGACATGCCGTTGAACACGACCTGGTAGGTGGCGGGGACAGATTGGCCGTTCTCGTTGAGGTAGGAGGCGACCTGAGCGTTGGGCACGGCCCGGGTCATCGTCGCCACGAACGCCGACTGCTCGGCCTTCAACTGCGCGGCGTACTGCTGTGCGGCGGGGGAAGCCACATCGAGGCGGCCGGCCGGCCCCGCGGCCGCGATCTGCACGCCGCCCTGCGCCCATTCGGCCAGCGCGGGGGATTGCAGCTCGACGATCAGGCGGTGCGAATAGCGCGCGGCCGCCGGCTGCCCGTCAGAAATGCCTCCTTGCGCACCAGCGACGGCCGGCGCGAACAGGCTCAACAGGAGGGCCAGGATCGTGAAGATGACTAGCTTGCGGTTCATAGAATGCTCCTTGCGTCTGTGGGGATTTAGGATTGACGGTTCGGGCGAAAGACGTTGCCAGACTAGATCGTGCGGTAGAGGTCACCTCCTTTGAGAGAGCACGGCGAGTGAACAGCGATTCCAACAGTGGTTACCCGCTGGATGTCACCCTAAGCGGGTTCGCCCCATGAAGTGTGTTGCAGCGAAATTCCAGCGAAGGGTCTCGTCGCGGCAAGGAGATTCTTCGCTGGACGCTCGCCGTCGCGAGAAGTTAGGGGTAAACCCGCTCAGAATGACAAACGCCCAAAAGCGCATTTTGCGACCGTGCCGAGTATACCATCCGGCCGCGAGAACCAACTGATTTAAGATGATTATACTAGCGCGGCAAGCTCATGTCAACTGCTTCACTCCGCCCACAACACCCGGCCGCAGTTCCCGCAATAAACCAGCTCGTTGCCATCGCGCGCGGCCGCCAGCTTGCCGGGCGACGCGGCCACCTGGCAGACGGTACAACTGTCGCCGTCGAGCGCTGCGACCGCGCGGCCGCCCTTGCGCGGTCGCAGCGCGTCGTAGGTGGCTAGTAGCTGCGCCGGGATGGTCCCGCGGACTGCGGCCTGCCTGGCACTCGCCGCGACCAGCTTCTCGCCCAGAGCCGCCTGCTCGGCGCGCAACGCTGCCACCGCCGCCGCCCGCTCGGCCGTCAGCCGGGCCAGCTTGCGCGTCGCCTCAGCGTGGGCCTCGGTTGCGGCTTCGGCGCACAGCAGGCTCTCCAGCAATGCGTCCTCGGCCTGGCCCCGTTGACGGCGCAATTGCTGCACGTCGCGCTCCGCGTCTTCCAACTCTTTCGGATTGCGCACCTGACCGCTGTAGAGACGCTGCTCGGCCTGGATCAGCTTGTCGGCGGCGCGCTGTTCGGTCTGCTCGGCCTCGGCCTGTCGCGCACGGCAGCCGGCCAACTCTGCCCCGGCCGCAGCCAGGGCGCGCCGGGTCTCGCGCAGGGCGACCGGCTCCTTGAGCGCCTCGGCGATCTCCGCCAGGCGGGCCTTCAAGGCGTCCAGCGCCAGGTCCAGGTCGTTCAAATGAGCTAATTGGGCAACGGATTGCATGAGGGTCTCCGTAGAGCGTAGTTTCAGATATTATACCACAGTTGCGTTTTCTAGCGCCTGTGCTAAAATGCAGCCACCAAACCCGCAAGGACAAGGCGTGCCGATTTCAAGCAAACCCTGGGCCGTGTTGGTGCTGCCCACCTACAACGAACGCGAGAACTTGACGACGCTGATCGCCGCGATCCAGGCGTTGCCGGCCCGTGTAGACATCATCGTGGTGGATGATAACTCGCCGGACGGCACGGGCGTGCTGGCCGACGCGCTGGCCGCCCACGCGTCGGCCTCTTTCATCCGACCCGCCGCAGACGACGACGCCGGGCGTGCGGTGGCGGTGATTCACCGGCCGGGCAAGCTGGGCCTCGGCACGGCCTACGCCGCCGGCTTTCACCACGCCCTGGCCGCTGGCGCCGACTTGATCCTGACCATGGACGCCGACTTCTCGCACGATCCGCAGTACCTGCCGGCGATCCTGGAGGCCGCCCGGCGCTATGACCTGGTCATCGGCTCACGCTACGTGCCGGGCGGTGGCGTGCGTGATTGGGGCTGGAACCGCAAGGCGTTGAGCTGGACTGCGAACGCGGTGGCTCACCTGCTCTTAGGTCTTCAGGCCCGCGACTGCACCGCCGGCTTCCGCTGTTATCGCCGCGCGGTGCTGGAAACGGTCAATCTCCAGGCCATTCGGGCCAACGGTTATTCGTACTTGATCGAAATGCTCTACCGGTGCCAACGCCTGGGTTTCACCGTCGGCGAAGTGCCCATCATCTTTGCCGATCGCAAACTCGGCCACTCCAAGATCTCGCGCAACGAGATCGTAAAGGCGGAGTTGACCGTCTTACGCCTGGCGGCCGGTCGTCTGACCGGCGTGGCCGGGCGCGTGCGCGCAAAAACGTATCTGCTCAAGTTGTCGGGGCGCACCCTGGCGGGCGCCCTGGCTGGCAGGCGCAAGGCCGTGCCCCTACCCCGGATGATCGAGAAGATACGCAAAAACGTCGTCTGCAAGGCCATCGGATGCCGCTTGAGGAGGTCGTATGTCTACATCTACCGGCGCCAAAATTCGCGTCATGCTGGTCGAAGATCACCCGTTGTTCCGGGAAGGCTTGCGCCGTGTGCTGGAGTTCGAGCCAGATATCGAGGTCACGGCCGAGGTGGGTGACGGGGAGACCGCGGTCGTCAAGGCCAAGGAGCTGCGGCCCGACGTGATCCTGATGGACATCAACCTGCCCAGGCTCAACGGCTTGCAGGCCACACGCCAGATCACGGCCGCGGTCGAAGATGCGCGCGTGGTGGTGCTCACCGCGTACCACGACGACGAGCAGCTCTTCCACGCGCTCAAGGCCGCGGCCGCGGCCTATTACCCCAAAACCGTTGACCCGAAGACCCTGGTGGGCGCGATTCGCGCCGCGCGCCAGGGGAACTTCGTCATCGGTGATGACGTGATGGCGAAGCCGCAGGTAGCGTCCTGGCTCATCAGACAGTTCGAGGATCTGGCCGTGTTCGATGAAAGCCCGCAAGAGATGTTCTCGCCGCTCTCGGCCCGCGAGATGGAGATCCTCCAGTTGATCGCCAAGGGCGCCAGCAACAAGGAGATCGGCCGCGAGTTGAGCATCAGCCGGCAGACGGTCAAGAATCACATGAGCTCGATCCTGCGCAAGCTGGCGGTCAACGATCGCACCCAGGCGGCCGTGCTGGCGTTGCGCCGCGGCTGGATCCGCCTGGAAGATACCAAACCGCTGGAGTAAGCGATGCAAAGACAAGGTTCCAGCGCCAGCCTGATCGAGCTGGCGCTGATTATCGTACTGATCGCGATCATCGTCCTGTCCATTCTGTTGATCCTGGGCGATGACATGCGCCTGTGGATCATCAACACGATCCAGGGGTTGCTCGCGGGACGATAGACGATTGCAGATTGCAGATTGCAGATTGCAGATTGCAGAGCGACGCATCCCTTCACTGGGTTCAGGGCAAGCTCTGAGCGAAGCCCGCTGGTTTTCGCGGGTGTAGTCGAAGAGCCTGGCCTGAAAAATGTCCCGCGGCTCCGGTTTAGAGGCTTCAGCCGGTTTCTGCCGTCGCCCAGCAGACCGGCTAAAGTCTCTGGTCCAGTCGGGCGCTTTTCACCAAGGTCTCAAGGGCTTTGTGTCTTGGTGTCTTTGTGGTAAGGAAGATTCTCGCGGGCAACGCGAATGTCGCGGAGTAATACTATAAGTGTAGAGGCGCCGATGCCGCAAGAAACACCGGTAACGAGCCGTCCTTCGCGCTGGCTGACCCGCCTCTCCGCGGCCGGGCAGACGCTCCTCGACTTGATCTATCCCCCACGTTGCGCCGGATGCGGCCGCGTGGGGGATTTGTTTTGCGCGGGCTGCCAGGCCCAGGTCGAGCCGATCACGCCGCCGGTGTGCCGGCGCTGCGGCCGGTCGCTGGGGGCCGGCGACCTCTGCCCGGCGTGCCGGGGCATCCCCTCTCCGCTGGACGGCATCGCCTCCGCCGCGATCTTCGGCGGCCCGCTGCGCGAGGCGATCCACCGCTTCAAATACGGCAACGGCTATCGCCTGGCCCCCGTGCTCGGCGGCCGCATGGCCGAAGCCTGGCCGCGTCACGGCCTGGCTGCCGACCTGATCGTGCCCGTACCGCTTCACGCCGGCCGTCTGGCCGAACGCGGCTACAACCAATCCGCGCTGCTGGCACGGGAAGTGGGCCGGGCCGTAGGTATCCCGGTCAACGAAGCCATCCTGGTGCGGCATAAAGCCACCCAACAACAGGCCATGCTGAACCGTGTCGAGCGCCAGGAAAACGTGAAGGACGCGTTCGCATGCCGGGGCCAGGTGACGGGGAAGCGGATCGTGCTGGTGGACGACGTCTGCACGACGGGTTCAACGTTGGAAGCCTGCGCAGCCGTGCTCAAGGCCGGCGGCGCGGCGAGCGCCTGGGCGCTCACCCTGGCGCGGACGCGGTGGGACCCGCATGCACCCGCGCCCGATGCTGTGTAGACGCGTGCTGAGAGTCGTATCGAATGACAGGAGTTACGCAGTACACTACGGAGCACCCCTTCGGCAAGCTCTGAGCGGAGTCCCGCTGTTGTTTGGCGGCATGCCTCCGCTTTGTGACTGCGTAAGCCCTGTCAAATGAACACTAATGGAGGCTCGGTAGCGAGAATGTTTCTCCACGAATAACGCGAATCTCGCGAATCTCCTTTCTATTCGCGCTGATTCGCGTAATTCGCGGATCAGATGATTCGGTTGCGGCAGGAGGCTCGGTATGAAGCTCACCCGATCGTTATTCGCGGTTGCCACAGGGCTGCTGGCAACCTGCGCCTTGTTGGCCGCGCTTTCGCTCAGCGCACAGGCAGCCGCAACCGTGCTCTACGTCGCGCCGGGCGGCGCTTGCGGCGGCCCGACTCCCTGCTATGCCGGCGTGCAGGCGGCCGTTGACGCGGCCGCCGCGGGCGATGAGATTCGCGTCGCGGCCGGGACCTACACCGGCGTGCAGCCGCGCCCGCGGCAAGACATCAGGGCGACGGGCGTCGTGACCCAACTGGTTTACCTCGCCAAGACAGTGACCATCCGGGGCGGCTATACCACGACCGACTGGACGACGTCCGATCCCGCGGCCAACCCAACCATCCTGGATGCGCAGCGCCAGGGTCGCGTGGTGTACATCACGGGCAGCATCAGCCCCACCCTCTGGGGTCTGCGACTGACCAACGGGAACGCCTACGCCCTGGGCGGCGGCCAGGGCAATTTCCCGGCCGGCGGCGCCGTCTACATCATCACCGCCACCGCCACCCTCGCCGGCAACGCCATCCTCAACAGCTCTGCGAGTTACGAGGGGGGAGGCGTCTACGCATTTCACAGTCCGGCCACACTGAGCAACAACCTCATCTCGGGCAATCGGAGCGGCTACGGCAGTGGCGTGTGTACGGAGAGCAGCGAGGCCATCATCAGCGATAACGTCATCCGGGACAACGTAGGGTCTGGGGGCTACGGCGGCGGCATCGCTCTGCTGTACACAATTCGCACGGTGAGCCACAACCTGATCACAGGCAACACGGCCACCGAAGGCGGCGGGGTGCAGATGCTCGGCGGGGCTGGGACGCTGAGCGACAACTTGATCATCAGCAACACGGCTACGAGCAAGGGCGGCGGGATGTACATCGAATCCGGCAGCCCCACGCTGATCAACACCGTCATCGCGGACAACAGGACAGGCAATCTGGCGGGTGGGGTCTTTGTGATGACGGCCCAGCCCAAATTCCTCCACACCACCCTGGCGCGCAACACCGGCGGCGACGGCAGCGGCCTCTACGCGGAAACCTGGTATGGTGAAGCCAGCGCCATGGCCATGACCAACACGATCCTGGCCGACCAGACGGTGGGCATCACCGTCACCACCGGCCTGACCAACACGGCTTCGCTCGATGGTGTACTCTGGTCTGGCGTTGGAACGAACACCGGTGGGCCTGGACTCATCACCGTCACCCATGCCATCACGGGCGCCGCGGCTTTTGCAGCCGATGGCTACCACTTGACGGCTGGCTCGGCCGCCATCAACGCAGGCATCCGCGCGGGCGTTCCGGCAGACATAGACCGCGAGCCTCGTCCAGGCGTGCCGGACCTCGGCGCAGATGAGTACCCGACCCCGGTAGTCTACCTGCCCCTGTTGTTGCGGTAGACCTCCATTCAGACCTTCGAGGTTGTCACCTGCGGTCGGGCGAAACCTCGAATGTTTTGCATCTACCCGGCGCGCAGGGCGACCCATGCCGACGCCGGCGCTGTTGGTGTTCGCCATGAGACATCCCGTTGTGACGGACATTGGCTTTCAGCGCGCTGTTTCCCAAATATCCGGCTTTGTGCTAAACTGGGTGCCAGTAAAGGTGCTGACTTGTCGCCCCAGATTTTCTCACGTCCAGTGTCGAGTGATCAAAGATGCCGCTCAACGAAGCCGATACCCGCGCACAACTGATTGACCCCAGGCTCAACACCGCCGGCTGGACCCGCAGTCAGGTCACGCGCGAGCACTACTATCGCACCGATTGGGCGTACACCGCAGGCAAGATTGTGCTGCGCGGTGACCGGGCCGAGCGACTGGCCCCGAAACGTGTGGACTATCTCCTCCGGTACACCGACAGCCTGCCCATCGCGGTCGTGGAAGCCAAGGAAGAAGGCAAGCCGGCCGTCGCGGGCTTACAGCAGGCTAAGGACTACGCGCGCGAGTTGGGGCTGGCCTTCGCTTTTGCCACCAACGGCCATGAGATCATCGAGTGGGACGCCTTCACCGGCAGCACGCGGACCCGCCAAGAGTTCCCCAACCCCGAGGAGCTTTGGGGGCGCTGGCAGATCAACGCCGGCCAGCGGGAGCTGCCTGCGTCAACGACAGGCGAGTTGCGTCCGGTCTACAGCGTTGATGCCGCACAGGCTCGCCGTCGCAACCCGCTTCTGCACCCCTATGCGCCCGCAGACGCCACGCGCGGCAAGGAAGTGCGCTATTTCCAGGAGACCGCGGTGCGCGAGGTGTTGCAGCGCGTTATGCGCGGCCAGAAGCGCATCCTGCTTACCATGGCGACGGGCACGGGCAAGACCTTCACAGCACTCCAGATCGTTTGGAAGCTGATCAAGTCCGGCTGGCTCGGGCGGAAAAAGGATGGCCAGCCGGTGCGCATCCTCTTCCTGGCCGATCGGGTGGTCCTGCGCGACCAGGCGTACAATGCCTTCAGCCCATTCGCGACCAGCGCCAGCGATCCGCGCTTATTGCTCGACGAAGACGCCAAACGCCCCAGCCTGCACCGCGAAATCTATTTCGCCATCTACCAGACCCTGTGGAGTGAGGATGGTCAGGGCAAGCGGTTCTTTGAGAAGTTCCCGCCCGATTTCTTCGACCTGATCATCATTGATGAGGCGCACCGTTCCGGCTTCGGCACGTGGCGGGAGATCCTGGACTACTTCAAGGGCGCTATCCACCTCGGCATGACGGCCACCCCGAAGCAAGAAGAAAACATTGATACCTACGGCTACTTCTGCGCGGAAGAGCCGGCCATCCCGCTCGATCCGGCCCACCCTGAGAAGGGCAGCTACCGGCCGCCAGCGTATACCTACAGCCTGGGGCGCGGCATCGAAGACGGTTTCCTGGCGACCTACAAGGTACATCGCATCCGCACCGACCTGGACAAGAACGGGTTACACATCCACGAGGCCGTCGAGAAGGGGGCAGAGGTCTTCGTGCCCGAAGACGCTGTGCTCAAGGATGCCTACGACACGCCAGCGTTCGAACGAGCGGTCACCTTGCCCGATCGCACCGCAACCATGACCGCGCATCTTGCCCGGCTGTTGCGGCGCTTCGGCCCGATGCAGAAGACGATGGTTTTTTGCGTGGACATTGATCACGCCCAGGAAGTGGCCCGGCAGCTCAACAACGAGTTCCTTGATTTAGGCTTCGGGGATGACTACGCCGTCGCCATCGTAAGCGAGGAGGGCGCGGGGGCGCGGCGCCGCCTGGCGCAGTTCCAGGACAGCGACAAGGCGCTGCCGGTCGTGGCGACCACCGCTGAGCTGCTTTCCACTGGCGTGGATGTGCCCTCGGCGCGCAACATCGTCTTTATGAAAACCCTCTCCTCCCCGATCCTCTTCAAGCAGATCATCGGTCGCGGGTCTCGGGTTGATCCTGACAGCGGGAAGCTGTGGTTCCGCATCATTGACTACACCGGCGCGACACGTCTGCTCGACACGCAGTGGGACAAGCCGCCGGACGCGATCAAGGCTTCTGCGGACGAACGGTCCCGCACGGCTATCCTGACCGGGACCGTCCGCTTGGCGGAGAGCAGCGAACTGTTGGTGGGAGCGAGCATCGCGGTGCTGGTCAGCCCGAACGAGCAGGCAGGCCCGATCTTGACGGATGACCAGGCGCGGTACCGCTTCGACAAGCTGCCGGCCGGGGAGATGAAGATCACCGCAAGCGGGCCGAAGCTGATGCGCCGCGAGGTACAGGTCGTGACCCAGGCCGATGCGGAGACGGTTTTCGACATCGAGCTTAAGCCGGCGGGAGAGCAGACCGACCGGAAGATCAAGGTCACGGGACTGGAAGTGACCATCGCCGACGAGGCCACGTTCATCGTCGCCGGTGTCAACGAGCCGATGTCGCTGGAGCAATACCTGGACTACACCCGGGGCAAGATCGCGGGCTTCGTGCCGGATTGGAGCAAACTGCAGGCGATCTGGCGCGATCCTGAACAGCGCCGGATTCTCCTGGAACAACTGGAGAAGTCCAGCATAGACGTAGAGGTGCTAGCCGAAGTGCTCGACCACCCCGAAGCCGACCAGTTCGACCTGTTGGCGCACCTTGCCTATGGCCGGCCGCTGCACAGCCGTGACGAGCGGGCAACGGTCTTTCGCCAGCGGGAGCGCGCCTGGCTGGGCACGCACACCGAGGAAGCCCGCGCGGTGATCCTGGCCCTGGTGGACAAGTACGTCTTGGGCGGGTTACGGGAGATGACCGACCCGGCCGTCTTCCGGGTCAGCCCCTTCCGGGAGATGGGCAAGGCGCGCGGCGTGCTGCGGCGCTTCGGCGGCGACCCGCAGCGGTTCAGGGCGACGATGACGGAGTTGCAGCGCCGGTTGTATGCGGAGGCGGCGTAGGCCGGCTGTGTGGTATACTACAGCGTAGGCTTTGAGTTCCATGATAGAGGTGCGTCATGAGTCGTGCAGCCCCGCAGTACAACACAACCCTGAACCTGACCGAGCTGGAAGCATTGATCCGGCGCGCGGTCAAAGAAGCTGTCCACGAGGAGTTTGCCAGAGTGCTGCGCCAGTCCCCCGCCTCGGTCGTCGAGGATGGGTCACACGAAAGTCCCAGCGATCCCACCGGTGAGCGGTTGGCGCTGGCCGAGACGCTGGCAGAGAGCGATCGCTATCGGACCAACCCAGGGGCGGCGCTGGCGTGGGGCGCCTTCAAAAGGGAAATGAGAGGTAACCTGTTAGGCCGCATCACCGCCGACCCGGCGGTTCTGGTCGGTAAACCCGTGATCCGTGGCATGCGAATCAGCGTGGCGCAGATCGTAGCCGCAGTGGCGGCCGGTGTGCCCCAAAGCGAGTTGCTGGAAGACTACCCTGGCCTGGAACCTGACGACATCCAGGCGGCCCTGCTCTACGCTGCCAACCTGATCGAGGAAGAGCGGGTATATCCGGTATTGCAGCCGGCATGAACACCGCTGACCTGCGGCTACTCATAGACCACAACATCGGACGCGGCGTGGCCCTGGCGTTGTGCGATGCGGGATACGACGCGGTCTTCGCCGGCGATGTTGATCCCCACCTGAGTGATACCGCCATCCTGGCCTGGGCCGTGAGCGAAGGTCGCTTGATCATCACCCAAGACAACGACTTCGGCGCGCTGGTGTACCGCTCCGGCAAACCTCATTCAGGCGTATTGTTGCTGCGCATGCCGGATGCCACACGTCAGGAACGCACTACGACGCTGCTGTGGCTTCTCGATCACTACGCTGCCGCCATCTCCGGTCATTTCAGCGTCTTCCAAAACGATCAACTGCGCATCCGGTCGTCTCGTTGAAGCCTGGGTGAAAAGCTGTCGCCTATGACACAAACCCCCAAACGCCAAACTAACGAAACCCTCCGCAGCGACATGTGGCGCGCGTGCGACATCCTGCGTCGCGACAACAACGTGGGCGGGGTGATGCAGTACACCGAGCACCTGGCGTGGCTCCTCTTCCTCAAGTTCCTGGACGAGGAGGAGCAGGAGCGGCTGGCCACGGCCACGATGGGCGAGGGGGAGCACTACGAGCCCGTGCTCCAGGGCGACCTGGCCTGGGACGCCTGGGCCGGCCCCGAGAAGTTGCAAACGTGGAAAGTGGACGACCTGATCCAGTTCGTGCGCGGCCGGCTGCTGCCTGGCCTGTCCACGCTGACCGGTTCGCCGTTGGCCCGCACCATCGCGCGCATCTTCTCCGACGAGAGCGTGGGCGACCAAAACGTGGTGCGCAACGTGCCGGTGTGCGCGTCGGGCTATAACCTCAAAGACGTCCTGACGATCATCAACAGCATCCGCTTCGACAGCGACGAAGACATCTACACCATCTCGAAGGTGTATGAGGACCTGCTGGAACGCATGGGCGCGGAGAACCGCATCGCCGGTGAGTTCTATACCCCGCGGTCGGTGATCGGTTTTATGGTGGACGTGATCGCGCCGCAGATCGGTGAAACGGTCTATGATCCGGCTTGCGGCTCGGCGGGTTTCCTGGTCGCCGCGTATGAGTCCATGCAACCGCAGGAGCGCACCAGCGACGACCGCGAGACCTTGCAGCACAAGACCTTCTTCGGCCAGGAGAAAAAAGGCGTTTCCGCCCTGCTGGGCACGATGAACATGGTGCTGCACCGCGTGGCCACCCCCAACATCACCCGCGCCAATACCCTGGAGGAGTCGGTGAAGGGGAGCGTGAGCGGCCGCTTCGACGTGGTGCTGACCAACCCGCCGTTCGGCGGCACCGAGGGCGGCCACATCCAGCAGAACTTCCCGGTCAAATCCAACGCTACCGATCTGCTCTTCCTGGAGCACATCATCAAGAAGCTGAGGCACACGCCGGACGCCCGGTGCGGCATGGTCGTACCGGAAGGAACCCTATTCCGCGGGGGCGCGTTCGCCGAGGTGAAGAAGGACCTGCTGGAGCAATTTCACCTGTTCGCGGTGGTGAGCCTGCCGCCCGGCGCCTTTGCGCCCTATTCCGACGTCAAGACCGCGCTGCTCTTCTTCCAGCGACCCGACCGTGTGGCCGAGCGCAACCCGGTCGCCCGGCACGAGACGTGGTACTACGAGCTGCCGCTGCCCGCGGGGTTGAAGAAGTTCAGCAAGGGCAGCCGCATCCAGGACGAGCACTTCGTTGGGGCGCGCGCGGCCTGGGCCGCGTGGCGGCGCTGGCTGGACGGCGAAGGCGAGCGGCCCTTCCTCCTGGCGGCCGATGCCCGCGCCGCGGTGGAGAAGGGGCAGGCCCCCGGCGCCAACGCCTGGGCCGAGACCGCGGACGACCTGAAGGCCCGCGGCTGTGACCTGAGCGCGCGCAACCCCGTACAGGCCGTTCGCGAGACGCTGCCCCACCCGGCCGAATTGACCGCCCGGCTGCTGGAGCGGACGCGGGAGTTGACGAGCATCCTTGAGGGACTGCACGAGATGGTGAGTAATGGCGACGAGGCGGCGAATGGCGATTGACTGGCAGCTACCACGTCACTGGGGCACAAGAACACTCGGAGCCGTGGCGCCGGAGGAATCGGTCCAAATCAGGCCAGCCGATCATCCAACGACGCTGTTCAATTATTGGGGTCTTGAAGCCATTGACAAGGGGCAGTTTGAAGAGCCTCAGCCCAATTTCGTTCCCGGGTCTCAGGTCGCCAGCACTTGTGTGTGCTTCGGGCCGCAGCATGTCCTGTACTCAAAGTTGCGCCCCTATCTCAACAAGGTCGTTGTGCCGTCAGTCGAAGGCATCGGGACAACAGAGTGGGTTGTCCTCAAACCAGATCCGGCCATGATTGACCGGTGCTTTCTGGCGTATGCGCTACGAACGCACTCGTTTGTGACCTTCGCCAGCGAGAGCAGTACCGGCGCAAGAATGCCACGAGCGCGGAAAGAGGCCCTTTGGGACGCGAACATCCCCCTCCCCTACCCTGACGACCCCGCCCGCTCCCTGGAAACCCAGCGCCACATCGTCGCCCGCATCGAGGCGCTGTTCGGTGAGTTGCGGGAGGCGCGGCGGCTGCATGCCGAGATCGTGACGGATACGGGGCGGGTGATGGACGCTGCAATTCGGGAGGTCTTCGACCAACCCGCAGACGGCTGGCATACACGTCAACTCAGCGAGGTAGCCTTTATCCAAACCGGCACAGCGAAAGGACGCGATTTCGGAGACCGCGAGACTGTCGAGCTTCCGTACCTTCGCGTGGCGAATGTTCAGGCAGGCTATCTCGATCTGGACGAAATCAAGACGATCAGGATCGCCGAAAACGAGAGCGGCCGCTACCGATTACAGCCCGGCGACCTGCTACTCACCGAGGGTGGTGATTTCGACAAACTTGGGCGTGGCGCCGTCTGGCATGGCGAGATTGAGCTATGCGTTCACCAAAATCACATCTTCGCGGTGCGTTTCGATCAAGACGTCGTTCATCCGGAGTTTGCCGAGTACGAAATGCTGTCATGGCATGCCAAAAACTACTTCCTGGGAGTGGCGAAGAAGACGACGAACCTCGCGACCATCAACAGCACCCAGTTGGCGGCACTCCCCATGAAATTCCCGGAGTTGCAGGAGCAGCGGCGAATCGTTGCCCATCTCGATTTGGTTAGGCAGCAGGCGACCGAGCTTCAAGCAATCGAAAAACAGAATGGGGCATTGTTGGCGGAGATGGAGCAGACCATCCTGGCCCAGGCGTTCCGGGGAGAATTGTAGCCCGCCATCGCGACAGAGATGCCAACTTTTCCGAAAAGTTGGCATCTCTGTCAGATTCTTGGAGGCAGCCGATGACCAACCCCGTGCCCTTGATGGGCGGCTATTTCTACCACATCTACAATCGCGGCAACAACAAGGAGACGATCTTCCGCACGGGCGAGAACTACCGCTACTTCCTGCAGTTGTACGCCCAACACGTTGAGCCGGTGGCGGTCACCTACGCGTTTTGCTTGCTGCCCAACCACTTCCACTTCTTGGACTACATGCGCACCGATGAGGAGCAGAGGCGCTGGCAGATTGCCCAAGGTTGCCAACTTTCGGAAAGTTGGCAACCTTGTCCACCGCATCTGGCCTTCAAGAACCTGTTTATCGCCTACTCAATGGCCTTCAACCTGCGCTACGAGCGCACCGGCAGCCTGTTCCAGAAGCCGTTCAAGCGTATCCTGGTGGACAGCGACCGCTACTTCACCGCGTTGGTCAGGTACATCCATCGCAACCCCCAGAAGCATGGCCTCAGCACTGATTTTCGCGAATGGCCGTGGTCATCGTATGGGACAATTCTCGCGGAGCGCGCAACGCGCATCCCGCGCGCCGACGTCCTGGAGCGGTTCGGCGGCCGGGACTATTTTGTCACCTTACACGCGGCGGAGCTTGATGAGTGGCCGATCGCAGAGCTTATCATGGAGTAGCGGGATGGCGGGATGCCAACTTTTCCGAAAAGTTGGCATCCCTATTCATCCCCCACCACGCCATATTGCAGCGCCAGGATCGCGGCCTGGGTGCGGTCGGCCACGTCCAGTCTGAGGTGATCTGCTCTGGGGCCGGTGTCATCTTATCAGGAGTGAGGAGGACGGCCTCTTCCCGGACGCGCAAAACTCCCACTACGCGGTCGCGTAGTGGGAGTTCCTTTACCCCCGCATCGTTAACCCGCTTCTGCTATACGCCGAGCTTGTGCCTCAACTCATCGAACTCCTGGGCCGTGATTGCTCCCTCGGCCAGGCGCCGGCGTAGTGTCTCCAGAACAGGATCGGACTGCGGGATCTGTGGCTGCGGTGTGCTCTGCGCCGACTTGCCTGACGTCGAGCGCAGGAACCTCACGAACAGCCAGGCCGCCAGGGCGATCACCGCGAGCAAGAACAGGAGCATCAGGAAGCCGCCCAGCAGCCCCGGACCTCGCATCATCCCATGCCATCCCCAAGGACCCATCGTAGCTCACCTCCGTTGTCATACACTGTCTCACCGGCTGCCGATACACTGCGTTATCGGACTCCGATGGCACGATCAGTATAGCAGAAACGCGTTAGAAAGTGATGAGGAAACTGTTAGCTGTTCGTTAAGGTTCCGACTTTGACCCAGCGCCTGCAACGATCAGACCGCTGGAAGTGCGTCCTCAGGCTGCCTGGTCTTTCGTCCTGGCGACGGTCAAGACCCGCCTGCGCCTGGTGACCATTGGCTCACCCATCCTCCGGCCCCACCACGCCATATTGCAGCGCCAGGATCGCGGCCTGGGTGCGGTCGGCCACGTCCAGCTTGGCGAGCACGCCGCTGACGTAGTTGCGCACAGTGCCTTCGGAGAGGTAGAGGCGCCGGGCGATGTCGGCGTTGCTCAGGCCGCGCGCCAGCAGGCGCAGCACCTCCAGCTCGCGTTCGCTCAACGAGCGGAGCGCGGCCGGTTCGGCGGGCGGCGCGGCCTGCTGGGCCACCCGCGCAAACAGCTTGCCCGCGATCTGCGGGTCAACGTGAGTCGCGCCCGTTGCGGTGCCGCGAATCGCTTCGATCAGCCGGGCGCGCGGGGTGTCTTTGAGCAGGTAGCCGTCCGCGCCGGCCCGGATCGCATCGAAGACCCATTCGTCCGCGTCGTAGGTCGTCAGCGCCAGCACCCGCACGTCGGGGAAGCGGTCTTTGATCTGCCGCGTGGCCTGGATGCCGTTCACCCCCGGCATTTTTAAGTCCATCAGCACCACGTCGGGCCGATGCTGGCCGGCCAGCTCCACCGCTTCGGCGCCATCGTGACCGACGCCGACCACCGCGACATCCGGCGCGGTGCCCAAAATCGCACGCAGCCCTTCGCAGACCATCTCCTGATCATCGCAGATGACCACCCGAATCATGCAGTATCCTCCACCGTCAGGCGCACCATGGTACCCTGGCCGGGCGCGCTCGTGACTTCCAGCGCGCCGCCCACCATCTCGGCCCGCTCCTGCATTCCGCGCACGCCGAACCGGTCGTCTGCCAGCGCAGCCGCCACGTCGAAGCCCTGCCCGTCATCGGCCACTGTTAAGACGACGCGCTGGCCCTGCACGTCCAGCCCCACGCTGACGCGCCGCGCGACCGCGTGGCGGGTCACGTTCTCCAACGCCTCTTGAGCGACGCGATAGACGCACTGCTCGACGGCGGGCGACAGCCGCTCGATGGTCTCCGGCGCCTGCACGTCCACAGCCAGACGGTTGCGGGCTGCAACGGATTCGCCCAACGCCCGCACCGCCAGCCCCAACCCCAGGTCGTCCAGTGGGCTGGCGCGCAAGGCCTGCAACGCGCGGCGGGTCTCGGCCAGGCCGTCGCGGGTGGTGTCCAGCGAACGGGCCAGGCGTCGGCGCGCCTCGTCCGGGGCGGTATCCCAAAGCGCATCCGCGGCCTCCAACTGCACGGCCATCGCGCTGAGGGAGTGGGCCAGCGTGTCGTGCAGCTCGCGGGCCAGGCGGTTCCGCTCACGGCTGGTGGTGAGTTGCTCCAGGGTAGCCGCATAGCCGACCAGCCGCGCGTTGGCCTGGGCCAGGGCCGCGCGTTGTTGCCGTTGCGCCATCACCAGCCGCGAGACCATGTAGCCCGCCACCAGCAGGGTGATCGTGCGGCTGAAGAGGGCGACGGCGAGACCGCGAGCCAGGTCGAGACTTGCCTCAGCCGGAAACAGCGACATGATGCCGCTCGACCCGCCGAAGAGGAACGCCAGGCCCAGATCGAGCAGCGGGGTCCCGATGATGACGATTAAGGCGGCCCGAAACCCGTACTGCCAGGCGATCAGCACGACCGGGATCAGCAAGACCGGCAGTTGCTGCCAGGCCATCAGCAAGGGCGCGACGGTCCAGATTTCGCTGAAGGGCGCCAGCGCGTGTTGCGTCAGCAATGGCCCGACGACGGCGATCCCCAGGCCCAGGGGGAGGTAGAGGCGGCCCAGACGGCGCGGCAAGCCGGGCCACGCCAGGTAGACCAGCAGGACCGAACCATCGGCCAGGCCGAGGAGCAGCGTAGACCACGCCCCGCTGTGACGCTGGATGCCGAGCGCGCCGAGCATCACCAGGCCCACGCGGAACGCCGTGAGCATGCGGAATAACGAGAGCAGACCGGGTTCGAGGGTGGAGCGTCTTTCCATGCCCTGCATCTTAGCACAAGTTGGCCCGTTTTGACACGTTCTTGAATCATCTGCGCGCATGACGTTTGTCACATCGTTGCGTGAGCGGCGTCATGCATGCTTGTCACGCGCGGCACTGGCAGGGCAGAGCGGAATTTGGTATCGTTAGCGGCGAAGGGCAGGACGTGCCTGGCACGTAGAGACAGAATGATCGCCTGCTTGCATGGTTACAGAGGAACGAAACCCCACTATACTGTACTGCAGGATGGCGATCAGCAGAGTCCATCCCGATCAATGACAGGAAAGGCATACAATGGCAACTACGACACTACCCCGCCGGAAAAAGCTTTCGGGCCGCTGGATGGCGGTCGGCATCGTCATGATCGTCGTGGCGATCGCCGCCGCGCTCCTGATCAACTCGAACGCCCAGCGCGGGGCTGCGACCCCGCGACCAACGGTGCCGGTGGCCCGCGGTAACTTGGTTGTGACCGTCGCCGGCAGTGGGTCGGTGGCTGCTGAACAGTCCCTGAACGTTGCCTTCCAGACCGCGGGTACCGTGACCGAAGTGCTCGTCAAAGAAGGCGACACCGTCCAGGCCGGGCAGCCGTTGGCCAGGCTGGACGACCGCAACCTGCAATTCCAGGTAACCGCCGCCCGCAGCAGCCTGGAGAGCGCCAGGGCGCGGCTGGTGCAGGCCCAGCAGGGCAACGCCCGGCCCGAAGATATCACGTCTACCCAGGCAAGCGTGGCGTCTGCCCAGGCCAACTACGACAAAGTCGCCAATGGTCCGACGGCTGAAGACCTGACGGCCAGCCAGGCGGCTCGGGTCAGCGCCCAGGCCGCCTATGACGCGGCGGTGAAATCGGCCGGTACCGCTGGCAGCCAGTTGACGTCAGCAACAGCAACCTGGCAGAAGGCCGAGGCGTCGCTAAAGCAGGCCCAGGCTAACTATGATAGGGTGGCCAGCAATCCGATGATCGCGATGATGTCGCAATCCTTACAACTCCAGCAGGCGACCACTGACTACGAGCAGGCGAAGGCCAACTACGAGGCTCTCCAGCAGACCTCTGGGACCGATGCGCAGTCCAAGATCGCTTCGGCGGCCGCGCAGTTGGCGCAGGCTAAGGCGAACTTGGCCAAGCTCGCGCCGCGGTCCGAGGATGTGACCGCAGCGAAGGCCAGCCTCGATCAGGCCAAGGCGAACCTGGCCAAGCTCACCGCGCCGGCCACGGCCACAGACCTGCAGATCCAGCAGGCCGCGGTGACGCAAGCCGAAGTCTCGCTGAAGCAGGCCCAACTCAGCCTCGACAACGCAACCCTCACGGCGCCCTTTGCCGGCATCGTGACTCAGGTGAACGTGGTGCCGGGCAGCTCCGCGAGCGGCGCCGGCGCAGCGTTCAAGCTGATCAACCGCAGCGTGCTGCACGTGGATCTGAAGTTGAGTGAGAACGATGTGGCGGCGGTCCAGCTCGGCCAGCCGGTCAAGCTGACCATCCAGTCGCTGGGCGGGTGGCAGACGGACGGCAAGGTCAGCTACATCGCGCCGGCCGGCGACAACGTCAACGGCCTCGTGACCTACGCCGTGCGTGTGAGCTTCCCCGACAGCGAGCTCCGGGTCAAGGTCGGCATGACCGCTGACCTGAGCATCGTCACCGCGCAGCGGGACAACGTCCTGCTCGTGCCCAGCACAGCATTGCTGCCCAAGGGCATAGGCCGCGTGGTGCAGATTCCGGAGACCGACGCGCAAGGTCGCCCCGCTGCACCGCGCGAGGCTGAGGTGCAGGTCGGGCTGAGCGACGGCGTGCAGACCGAGATCGTGAGCGGCGTCAGCGAGGGCCAGCCGATCATCGCCCTGCCCAGCAACGGCGCGCCGCGCACGCTCGGGATGGGCTTCGGCGGATGAGCCGGGGTAACCGTTCAGGTCTCAACTTGGAAGGATGCGGCCATGCGCAGAAAGGCGCATCCTTCGACTCCGCTTCGCAAAAGACGCTCCGCTCCGCCCAGGATGCTTGCGTTTCGGCAAGGGCTGAACGGTTACGAGCCGGGAAGGATTGATGGATATGACTGAGAGCATGATCTCCGTGACCGACCTGTGCAAGGTGTATGAGATGGGCGAGGTCAAGGTGCAGGCGGTGTGCGGGGTGACGTTTGATATCGCGCCGGGCGAGTTCGTCGCCATCATCGGCCACAGCGGGAGCGGCAAGAGCACGCTGATGAACATGCTCGGCTGCCTTGACACGCCGACGACAGGCGCTTACCGACTGGATGGCGTGGAGACCCAACATCTGGACGACAACGACCTGGCGCTCATCCGCAGCGTAAAACTCGGCTTCGTCTTCCAGCAATACAACCTGCTGCCGCGGCAGACGGCGCTGCGCAACGTCGAGATGCCGTTGCTCTACCGGGGTGTGCCGGCAGCCAGGCGCAAGGCGCGTGCCGAGATGGCGTTGCGGATGTTGGGCATGGGGGACCGCATGCACCACCGGCCCAACGAATTGAGCGGCGGTCAGCAGCAACGGGTCGCCATCGCGCGCGCCCTGGTGGGCAGCCCGTCGGTAATCTTGGCCGACGAGCCCACCGGCGCGCTGGATACGAAGACCAGCGACGAAATCATGGGCATCCTGCGATCGCTGAACCGCAATCAGGGCCTGACCGTCATCGTCGTGACGCACGAGCCGGAGGTGGCTGCCTATGCCAGCCGGGTGCTGACCCTGCGCGACGGCCAGTTGGTCAGCGATGGTCCGGCGCCCAGGCGCGCCGCCGTCACGCAACAGGCGCCTGGGAGGCCGCTATGACAGCTTCAGTTTCCGATCTCCAGTCTTTGACCCCCGCGACCGGCGGGATTGCGGGTGAAATGCTGCCGCCACTGGGAGCAGATGCGGTCGGCGGCTTCAGCCTGGCGGAAGTCGTGCGCGTCTCGTTCGAGAGCCTGTTTGCCAACAAGATGCGCTCCACCCTGACCATGCTGGGCGTGATCATCGGCGTGGGGTCGGTGGTGGCCCTGCTGGCGCTGGGCAATGGGGCCCAGGCCGCGATCACCAGCCAGGTACAGAGCATCGGCACCAACCTGCTGACCATCATGCCCAGCGCGCCCTCGACGCGGGGCGGCCAGCCGTCGGGCGGCAACGAGTTCAGCGGGAGCCAACCGCCGCAAACGCTGACCAGCGACGACGCGCAGGCGATCGACGCGCTCCGCCTGCCCGTGATCGGTATCGCGCCACAGTTCAGCGGCAGCACGGACATCGTCGCGGCGGCAGCCCACAAGACCGGCCAGATCGTCGGCACCAACGTCGCCTACTTCGGGATCAATAACCTGGTCGCGGCCAATGGCTCTCTGTTCAACGACGTTCAGGAACGGGCCGGTGAGCCAGTCATCGTCCTCGGCGCCACTCTGGCAAAAGGCCTCTTCGGCAGCGGCCAGGCGGTGGGCCAGACCGTGCGCGTCAAGGACCAGGCCCTCCGCGTGATCGGCGTCCTGACGCCGCAGGGCGGCGGTGGTTTCGGGTCGGTGGACGACCAGGGCTTCGTGCCGATCAGCCTGGCGCAGCAGCGGCTGTTCGGGGCGCGCACGCCCGACGGCAACAGCTACCGGGTGGCGACCATCACGGTGGCGGCCACGAACAGCGCCGACCTGGATGCCATCCAGACCCGCATCGAGGTCCTGCTGCGCGAGCGGCATCGCGTGAAAGCCGATGGCAGCGCCGATGACTTCCGGGTGATTAACATGGCTTCGGCCCTGAGCGTCGTGACCAGCATTACGTCCCTCTTCACAGGCTTTCTGGCTGCGATTGCCGGCATTTCCCTCCTGGTGGGCGGGATCGGCATCATGAACATCATGCTGGTCAGCGTCACCGAGCGGACGCGGGAGATCGGTCTACGCAAAGCGGTCGGGGCGCGGGGGCAGGACATCTTGCTGCAGTTCATCGTCGAGGCGGTAGTGATCAGCCTGACCGGAGGCGTGCTCGGGCTGGCGCTCGGGGCGCTGATCGCGTTCGCGGTGACCCTCAGCGGCCTGCTGACGGCCATCGTGAGCCTCAGCTCTGTGGCGCTCGCCCTCACGTTCTCGATGGCGGTGGGGCTGTTCTTCGGCATCTACCCAGCCCGTCGCGCCGCCCGGCTCAACCCGATCGACGCGCTGAGATACGAGTAAATGCCTATCCGAATAATAGCTGCGCGGGCTCCCATGCCCGCAACCGGCGGCGGGCGAAAGTACAGCCGATGTCTGGGAGCCGCCTCCGCTGGTTATTCGGATAGGCTCTAAAGGAGAGTGGCGTATGCGGCGAACACGCGTTATCTTGTGGCTTACCCTGGTCCTGCTGACGGCGGTCGTTTCCCCGGCGCTGGCCGCGGAGGGAACGCGGCTGACCCCGTCGGTGGCCGCGCTGAACGTGCGGCAGGGGCCGGGGATCGGGTATTCGGTGATCGGCGTCCTCTACAGCGGCGATGACGTGGTAGTCACGGGCCAGAACCGCGCGACAGGCTGGTACCAGGTGCGGCTGGCCGATGGCCGCACGGGCTGGGTCAGCGGCGCTTACGCCCAGACCAGCGGGGACTTGAGTCAGGTCCCGGAGGTAGCGGCGCCTGTGTCAGCGCCGGGTGCGGCCGGCGCGCCAGCGCTGGTGCAGGGCAGCAGGATCGTCTTCCAGACGAGGAGCGGCGGCGCGATCTATGTGACCGACCCGGACGGCAGCGGGCTGCGCTACCTCACTACGGGCATTGATCCGGCTCTCTCGCCCGACGGCCAGTGGGTGGCTTTCACGCGGTGGACTGGGTCGCAGACCGGCGCTTCCGGTGGCCTATGGATGATAAACGTGGATGGCAGCGGCGAGCGCCTGGTAATGTCCGGCGCCAGCCAGCCCAAGTCGCCGGCTTGGTCGCCGGATGGCCGGCAGATCGTTATCAGCATGCAGGGTGGCGGCAGCCTGGAACCCACGCAACAGTGCGTCACGTTCGGCGGGCGGACCTTCTGCTTCACGCAAGGCCCTGATCCTAACTGGAGGTTGCGCCTGGTGGACCTGGCGACAGGTTCTTACCAGGACCTCCCGAGCGATCCACACTCCTTTGGGCCGACCTGGGATCCGGCCAACCCCTGGCGTGTGGTCTACCAGGGCTCCCAGGGCCTGGTCGCCCTGGACGTGACCCTGGGCAACACCTGGGCGCTCACGGCTAACCCAGGCGATCGCGCGCCCGTCTTCTCGCCCGACGGCAGCAAGATCGCCGTCACTTTCTGGCAGAGCGGTCACTGGGAAGTCCACGTGATGAACGCCGATGGCAGCGGCGCCGTGCGCCTGACTCAGACGCCGCTCGACATGCCGGCACAGCGTTCCTGGAACAACGCCGCGCCGGCCTGGTCACCGGATGGCCGGCAGATCGCCTTCCTGAGCGACCGCAATGAGTCGTGGGAACTGTGGCTCATGAATGCCGACGGTAGTAACCAGCACCTGCTCCTGCCCACCAGCGCCCTCCAGGGCACACCCATCCGCTACGATGGTGTTGACGAACGCGTCATTTCGTGGAAGTGAAACCCGCAGAACTCGAATCGGGACATCCCAAACCGTGCGGATTTGTACGATCGTGGCTTTGGCCCAGGCCGCGCGGCTCAACCCGATCGAGGCGCTGCGGTACGAGTGATACAGCAGGGGATCCGCTCTCAAGCGCCAGGCACTTCCGAAGTGCCTGGCGCTTTGACTTTAATATGCACTGTTCCTCTCAGCATCCGCTCAGTTTTCACTCAGGCCCATCTCAGGCGACCATGCGACAATCAGCGGTAGAACAAAGCAGAAAAGTACACTCGATTCGCAGAATCGTGTGAAGGAGGGTATCTTAGATGGACAACGGTCAAGCAGTGCGCAGCCTCCCATTGGGGCTGATCACGATTCAAGATGTAACCAAAACCTATCGCATGGGCGAGATCGAGGTTCATGCGCTGCGAGGCGTCTCGCTGGAGGTGCACTCAGGCGAGATGATGGCGATCATGGGGCCGTCCGGCTCCGGCAAATCCACGCTGATGAACATCCTGGGCGCGTTGGATGTGCCCAGCAGCGGGACATTTCTGCTGGACGGCCATGACGTGAGCAAGATGAACCAGAACGCTCTGGCTGAAATCCGCAACCGGAAGATCGGTTTTGTCTTCCAGAGCTTCAACCTGCTGCCGCGCACGTCGGCCCTGGCGAACGTCGAGCTGCCGCTGATCTATGCCGGCAACCCCAATGGCCGCGAACGCTGCATCGCCGCCTTGGAGATGGTCGGGTTGGGCGACCGGCTGCACCATCGCCCCAATGAGCTCTCCGGCGGGCAGCAGCAGCGCGTAGCGATCGCCCGGGCGCTGGTGAATGAGCCGAGCCTCATCCTGGCCGATGAGCCGACCGGCAACCTCGACTCGAAGGCAGGCGAGGAAGTGATGCGTATCTTCCAACAGTTGAGCGAAGAAAGGCACATCACGGTCGTGTTCGTTACGCACGAGCCGGACAGGTGCAAAACCCGCGCCGAGCCATGGCGCGTAACACAGGAGCGATAGCATGAAGAAGATCATTCGTCTGGTATTGGCGGTGCTACTCGTGGGAGTCATCGCCGGCGGGTATTGGTATTATCGGAGCCACACCGCGACCGCGGCCAGCACGACCACCAGTGGGACGACCTATAACCAGGTGGTGCAGGTGAAACAGGGCAACTTGGATGCAACGGTCAGCGTCGTGGGCGCGTTGGAGGCCGTGCAGAGCGCCGATCTGGCCTTCGAGCATTTGAGCCACACCACCCAATTGGCAAGCCTGACGATTGCGGCGGGCAACACCGTGACCACGGGCCAAGTGTTGGCGACCGTTGATCCGGCGCTCTATCAGCAGGCGCTCGACCAGGCCCAGAGCGATCTGGCCGCCGCCGAGAAGACCCTCACCGATCTCAAGAAGTCAGCGACCGCGCTCGAGATCGCCCAGGCCGACCTGAACATCGCCAAGGCCCAGTATCAACTGCAGAAGGCGCAGAACACCCTGGATGACCTGGTCAGCCCCGATCTGTTGAGCCTGGAATCGGCCGTGGCCGATGCCCAGAG
>JAPLHB010000121.1 GCA_026389845.1 Chloroflexota bacterium | reverse complement strand
GAGGTCCGGCACGGCGAGATTCCAGCGAAGGGTCTCGTTGCGACACCGGATTCTTCGCTGGACGCTCGCCGTCGCGAGAAGTCAGGGGCAGACCCGCTCAGAATGACAGGCGGCGGGTAGTGACTTTTGCGGTATTGCGTTGAAACCGTAGTCTGGCATAGCCAAAACCCGTTGAAACGGGTTGACGCACGGGGCGCAGTGCGTTTCAACGCACTTTTCGTACCAGACGGTGATTTCAATCACCGGCCAGCTACTACAGTGTTCCCAAAGGATAGCGCCCGGCCTTCTTTGCCTCGTCGAGCATCGCGATGACGTTCTCCACCGGCACGTCGGGCTGGATGCAGTGGACCGACGCCAGCAGGTAGCCGCCGCCCGGCCCCAGGTCTTTGATGCGCCGGCGCACCTCGGCGCGCACATCGTCGGGCGTGCCGAAGGGCAACACCCAGCCGGTGTCAATCGCGCCGCAGAACGAGAGTCGGGCGCCGAACTCCCTCTTCAATCGTGCAGTGTCGCCCATGTCGCCGGCGTTCACCTGCACAGGGTTGAGCAGATCAATGCCGACCTCGACCAGGTCGCCCAGCAGCGAGTAGATGTTGCCGTCGGAGTGGTAGAAGATCTTGGCCTTCGTCCGCTTCTTGATCTCGGACATCAACTCGGCGTGAAATGGCTTGATCAAGCGGCGGTACATTTTCGGCGACATCATCGGCCTGTTTTGCATACCGAGGTCATCGCCCGTGATGAGCACATCAATGTATTCGCCGGCTTCTTCCAGCAGCTTGATGACGCTTGCCTTCATCAGGTCGGTCATCTTGCGCATGAGCGCCAGGATGAAATCGGGATCGCCAGCCAGGTCATACAGCGCCTTTTCGACCCCGCGCGAGACGTAGGTCTGCTCCCACGGCGAGATGCCGCTCAACGCCACGACCGCGTAACCGGCATCCTGGATCGCCTTGGCCACCTCACGCAGCCCCACGAACCGGCTCGGATGCGCCAGGTCAGGCCACGGGAAGCGGTCAAGATCGTCAATCGTGGCAGTGCGGAGGGGCGAGTCCACGACCTCGTAGTAGAGGGCACCGGGCCGGCGCTCCCACAGGCTGCCCCAGCCGTCCACGTAGGCGTCATCCGAGATGTTGCGGGCGAGCGCCGCGGGCGCCGCGCCGGCCAGGAGCGGCCGGCCGTCGGAGCCGGACCAGCGGAGCACCTCTTCGTCCATCAGGACGTATTGCAGGGCGCGCCAGAAGACCGTCGTCTCGCCCTGGATGCCCAGGTGCGCTTTGAGTTTATCGTAGCCGGGCGCCAGCATCGTCGTCGCGCCGGACGTGCCGAAGAAGATCGGCACGCGATCCGGTTCCTCGTGATTGAGCGCGCATAACACCCGCTCTCGTGATGTCAGCATTCTAGGTACAACTCCTTTACAGTGTTCCCAGCGGGTAGCGTCCGGCCTTCTTCGCTTCGTCGAGCATCGCGCAGACGTTCTCGGGTGAGACATCCGGCTGGATGCAGTGAACCGACGCCAGTAGGTAGCCGCCGCCCGGCCCCAGGTCGCGAATCCGCCGGCGCACCTCGGCGCGCACGTCATCCGGCGTGCCGTAGGGCAGCGCCCACTGCGTGTCAATCGCGCCGCAGAACGCCAGCCGATCCCCGAACTCCCGCTTGAGTCGCGCCGTGTCGCCCATATCCTTTGCCGACACCTGCACGGGGTTGAGCAGGTCCACGCCGATCTCGATGAAGTCGCCCAGCAGCGAATAGATGTTGCCGTCGGAGTGGTAGAAGATCTTGGCCTTCGTCCGCTTCTTGATCTCGCTCATCAGTTCGGCATGGAACGGCTTGATCATCCGCCGGTACATCCGCGGCGACATCATCGGCGCGTTCTGCATGCCGAGATCATCGCCGGTGATGAGCACGTCAATGTATTCGCCGGCCTCCTCCAACAGCCCGACGACGCTGGCCTTCATCAGGTCGGTGATCTTGCGCATGAGGGCCAGGATGAAGTCGGGATCGTCAGCCAGGTCGAGCAGCGACTTCTCCACGCCGCGCGACACGAAGGTCTGCTCCCACGGATCAATGCCGCTCAACGCCACGACCGCGTAACCGGCATCCTGGATCGCCTTGGCCTTCTCACGCAGCCCCACGAACCGGCTTGGATGCGCCAGGTCGGGCCACGAGTAGCGGTCGAGGTCGTCAATCGTCGCGGTGCGGATCGGCGAGTCCACGATCTCGTAGTAGAGGCCGTCGGGGCGGCGCTCCCACAGGCTGCCCCAGCCGTCCACGTAGGCGTCATCCGAGATGTCGTGAGCGAGCGCCGCAGGGGCCGCGCCGGACAGGAGCGGCCGGCCGTCGGAGCCAGACCAGGCCAGCACCTCCTCATCCATCAGGACGTATTGCAGACCGCGTGAGAAGACTGTCGTCTCGCCCTGGATGCCCAGATGTGCCTTGAGTTGGTCGTAGCCGGGAGCCAGCATCGTCGTCGCGCCGGACGTGCCGAAGAAGATCTGAACGCGATCGGGTTCCTCGTGGTTGAGCGCGTATAGCACACGCTCGCGAGATGTCAGCATGTTCAGGGTAGCTCCTTTCCCGCGCAGCACGCGGAACACCTCACCCCCTGCCCCCTCTCCTGCCAGGCGAGGGGGAGTCCGGCGCTCCCCTTCCCTCGCAGGGAGGGGGGCGGGGGGTAGGTGAGGATGCTCCGCTACCGTGTGTTCAAAGGATAGCGCCCGGCCTTCTTCGCTTCGTCGAGCATCGCGATGACGTTCTCGGGCGAGACATCCGGTTGGATGCAGTGAACCGACGCCAGCACGTAGCCGCCGCCCGGCCCCAGGTCTTTGATGCGCCGGCGTACCTCGGCGCGCACGTCGTCCGGCGTGCCGTAGGGCAGCGCCCACTGCGTATCAATCGCGCCGCAGAACGCCAGCCGATTCCCGAACTCCCGCTTGAGCCGCGCCGTGTCGCCCATGTCTCCGGCCGACACCTGCACGGGGTTGAGCAGGTCCACGCCGATCTCGATGAAGTCGCCGATCAACGAATAGACGTTGCCGTCGGAGTGGTAGAAGATCTTGGCCTTCGTCCGCTTCTTGATCTCGGACATCAGCTCGGCATGGAACGGCTTGATCATCCGGCGGTACATTTTCGGCGACATCATCGGTGCGTTCTGCATACCGAGGTCGTCGCCGGTGATGAGCACGTCAATGTATTCGCCGGCCTTCTCCAGCAACTTGATCACGCCCGCCTTCATCCGGTCGGTGATTTTGCGCATGAGGGCCAGAATGAAGTCGGGGTTGCAAGCCAGGTCGAACAGCGACCTCTCCATGCCGCGCGACACGAAGGTTTGCTCCCACGGATTGATGCCGCTCAGCGCTACGACCGCGTAACCGGCATCCTGAATGGCCTTGGCCTTCTCACGCAGCCCCACGAACCGGCTCGGATGCGCCAGGTCGGGCCACGGGAAGCGGTCGAGATCGTCAATCGTGGCGGTGTAGAGGGGCGAGTCCACGACTTCATAGTAAAGGCCATCGGGGCGGCGCTCCCACAGGCTGCCCCAGGCGTCCACGTAGGCGTTCTCCGAGACATCGCGAGCGAGCGGCGCAGGGGCCGGCCCGGACAGGAGCGGCCGGCCGTCGGAGCCGGACCAGGCCAGCACCTCCTCGTCCATCAGCACGGACTGCGGCCCGCGCCAGATGACCTGGGTCTCGCTCTTGATCCCCAGGTGCGCCTTGAGCCGATCGTAGCCGGGCGCCAGCATCGTCGTCGCGCCGGATGTGCCGAAGAAGATCGGCACGCGATCCGGTTCTTCGTGGTTCAGCGCGTAGAGGACGCGTTCGCGAGAAGTTAACATTTTACCCCACCAGCCACAGATACGGCTTTTCGACGTACTGCTTGACTCGCTGCAAGAAGCGCGCGGCCGGGGCGCCGTCCACCAGCCGGTGATCGAAGGTCAGGCTCAGGAACACCATCTGGCGGATGGCGACGCGCTCGGCTTCGGCGTCCACCACCACCTGCTTCGGGATGATCCGCCCCACACCCAGGATGGCGCATTCGGGCAGGTTGATGATCGGCGTGAACGCGTCAATCTCGAACATGCCCAGGTTGGTGATGGTGAAGGTGCCGCCGTGCAGCTCATCAGCGGTGATGCGCCCCGCCCGCACCTTCTCGATCAGGCTGGCCGATTCGCGGGCGATCTGGCGCAGCGACTTGGCCTGCACGTCGCGCAGCACGGGAACCAACAGCCCGCGCTCGGTGTCCACGGCGATGCCAACGTTGGCCGTCGCCGCCTGGACGATGGTATCGCCGTCGAACCGGGCGTTGACCATCGGGTTTTCCATCAGCGCCTGGGCGGACAACTTTGCCAACAGGTCGTTGTATGACGGTACCGGTTGGCTGCCATCGTCTTTCAACTGCTTGCGCAGTCGAACAAGCTCGGTGGCGTCGGCCTCGGTCGTTAGCGTGAGGGCGGCCGTCGTGTGCGCGCTGGTCGCCATCCGCTCGGCGATGATCCGCCGCACCGATGTGATGGGAACCACTGCGCCGGCGGGTGGGAGGGGAGCGAAGGCTGAGGTCGAGGTTGAGGTCATCTTAACTTCAGCCTCAGCCTTAGCCTTAGCTTCCGCCTCGATGTCGGCGCGTTCGATGCGCTTGCCGGGCAGCCTGGCGGCCAGCGCGTCCACGTCCACGCCCAGCTCGGCCGCCAGACGACGCGCCAGCGGGCTGACGCGTTCGACCGCGGCCGGGGTGGCTTGCGCGGCCGCAGCTTGCCGCACGTCGCGCTCGACGATGCGCCCGGTGCGGCCGCTGCCCTTGAGACCACTCCAGTCCACCCCCAGCTCACCGGCAACGCGGCGCGCGCGCGGACTGATGGTTGGAAGCTGGTTGCTGGAAGCTGGTTGCTGGAAGCTGGCTGCCGGAAGTTCCTGGTTACTAGCTTCTAGCTTCCAGTTTCCAGCTTCTAGCTTCGAGCTTTGAGCTTCGAGCTCTTCGTCTGGCGCGAGCAAGTACGCCAGCAGCGTGCCCACCGGCACCTCTTTGCCGGGCGGGGGCGCGTCGGGGGGGATGCGCAGGATGCCGCTGTCCAACGCCTCCACCTCCTGCGTGGCCTTGTCCCCTTCGACGGTGAAGAGCAGCTCGCCCGCCTCCACGCGCTCGCCGTCCTGTTTTAGCCACTGCCCTAGGCGACCCGTTTCCATATTCCAACCCAGGCGTGGCAGAACGACTTCAAATGGCATGTTATCCTCCATCGGGGCTGTAAGGGCGGGGTCACCCCGCCCCTATAGGTCACCCCGCCCTCACTCCGCCAGCAGCTCCCGCACAGCCTCGACGATGGTCTTCACGTGCGGCACGATCGCTTCGTAGAGCGGCAGGCTGTAGGGCGCGGGGGAGAAGAGGCCGTTCACGCGGCGCGCGGGCGCGTCCAGATCGTCGAAGCCGCGCTCCATCACCTGCGCGGCGATCTCAGCGCCGACGCCACACGGCGCGAAGTCCTCGTCCACCACCAGCAGACGGCCGGTCTTGTGCACCGACGCCAGGATGGTGTCCATGTCGAGCGGCGCCAGCGTCCGCGGGTCAATCACCTCAACCGAGACACCTTCCTTCGCCAACTGCTCGGCGGCGTCGAGCGCCTGCTTCACCGTCCAGCCGATGCCGACGACAGTCACGTCTTTGCCCGGCCGGGCGATCGCGGCCTGGCCGAACGGAATCAGATACTCGCCTTCCGGCACGAAGCTCTTGAGCGATAACAGGTTCTTGTGCTCCAGGAACAGCACCGGGTCATCCGAGCGGATGGCCGTCTTCAGCAGCCCCTTGGCGTCGGCCGCGTTGGACGGCATCACCACGCGGAAGCCGGGGATGTGCATGAAGAACGGGGAGTAGTTACCGGAGTGGTGCGCGGCGTTGGATGTCGTCGCGCCGACGCAGCCGCGCAAGACGATCGGCATCTTGAGCCGGCCGCTGCTCATCCACTGGAGCTTGCACATCTGGTTGAGCATGTCGCCGAACGCGTCGGCCAGGAAGTCAATGAACATGAAGTCCACGATCGGCCGCGAGCCGGTGGCAGCCGCGCCGGTGCACAGCGACGTGAAGCCGCGCTCGCAGATCGGCGTGTCGCGCAGCCGCTCCTCGCCGTAGAGGTCGTAGAGGCCCAGGGTGGTGTTGAAGTTGCCCCCGCGTACTCCGATCCCTTCGCCGACGACGAAGATGCGGGCGTCGCGCGCCATCTCCTCGGTCAACCCCTCGCGGGCGGCGTCTACGAAGGTCATTTCGCGACCGCTGGTTGCTGGAAGCTGGTTGCTGGAAGCTGGTTGCTGGATACTCGGGTGCCCAGCTTCCAGCTTCGAGTTTCCAGTTTCCAGCTTCGAGCTTCCAGCATACACATGGTCAGCCACGGTCGCGGGATCGGGCAGGGGGCTGCTTTCGGCAAAGATCACGGCTTCGGCGATCAGCGCCTTGATCTCGGCGTCAATCTGTTCCAGCTCGGCCTCGGTCGCGGTTCCGTCGCCCAACACCTTCGCCCGGAAGTACTTGATCGGATCGCGCTCTTTCCAGGCTGCGATCTCCTCCTGGGTGCGATAACCGGCGTCGCGCATCCCCTCGGCGTGAGCGCGCGGGCGGTAGGTCTTACACTCGATGAGCGTCGGGCCATTGCCAGCGCGCGCCCGCTGCACCGCCTCACCGGCCGCCCGGTAGACCGCCCACACGTCGTTGCCGTCCACCGCCACGCCTGGCAGTCCGTAGGCGATGGCGCGAGTGGCGATTTCTGGATTGGCCGTGGCCTTGCCGATCGGCACTTCGGTGGCGTAGAGGTTGTTCTCGCAGACAAAGAGAGTCGGCAGCTTCCAGGTCGCCGTCAGGTTCAGCGCCTCGTGGAACGCGCCGTTGTTCGACGCGCCGTCTCCGAAGAACGCGACGCTCACGCGGTCGGTCTTGAGCAGCCTGGCGGTGTAGCCGCCGCCCGCGGCCAGGCCGATGCCGCCCGCGACGATGCCGCTGGAACCCATGAAACCGATCTCCGGTTTGAACAGGTGCATCGAGCCGCCGCGGCCGCCGGAGCAGCCGGTGGCGCGGCCCATTAGCTCCGCGATCACCTCGGCCGGGGTGATCCCTTTGGCGAGCGCGTGGCCGTGGCCCCGGTGCGTGCTGAACACCACGTCGTCGGCCCGCAGGTGCGCGCTGACCCCCGTGGCGACCGCCTCCTCGCCGATGTAGGTGTGGACGCCGCCCATGAGTTTGCCCGTGGCGTAGAGCCTGACGAGCTGCTCCTCGGTCCGGCGGATGGTCAGCATGGTGCGGTAAAGGGCAAGTTGTTGATCTTTGGCTATTTCTGACATTGGGTGACTCCTCACGCTTCTCTGCGGCCGATGGTGGCATTCGCGCCCATCGCCAGGTTGCCGCCATCGAATGGCAGGACCATACCCGTGACGTAGCCGGATGCATCGGAGGCCAGGAACATCACGACGCCCTTGATGTCGTCGGGTACGCCCAGGCGGCCCATCGGAATGCCGCGCAGGAACCGTTCGCGCAGCCCCGGTGTGCTGTCCATGCGGACATCGAAGGCGGCGTTGGTGATCTGCGCCGGGGTGATCGCGTTGACGCGCACCCCGCGGTCGGCCCATTCGGTGCTCAGTTCGCGCGTCATCTGCAGCACGCCGGCCTGGCCGACGCTGTAGGCGAAGTTGCCGCGTCCCAGCGCGCGCACGGCGCCGATGGAGGACATGTTGATAATGCTGCCCTTGCCACGCGCCAACATGCGCCGGCCCGCCTCCTGGCAGGAGATGAACTTGCTGACCAGCGTGGCATTGAGCACCTTGGTGAAGTGCTCGACCGTGATCTCTTCGGGGTGGCCCAGGATGTTGGCGCCGGGGATATTCACTACGATGTCAATCTGGCCGAACTCCTTGTCCACCTGCTGGTACATCGCCCGAATTTGTGCCTCGTCCCAGACGTCATAGACCGCGGGGACGACCTTTCGGCCCAGCTTACGGATCGTTTCGGCGGTGTTCAGCAGGCCCACCTCGTTGATGTCCGTGATCAGCAGATCGGCGCCGATTTCGGCGAGGGCAATTGCCGAAGCGCGCCCCATGCCCTGGGCCGCGCCGGATACCAGGGCCACGCGGCCGGTGAGATCGAAGAGTGGATGAAACATGTATTTTCCCTCCTATGGTTGGTGACCGAGAAAGCTGGTTAACTGCGCACCTTCGCGTATCACAGGATAGGGCTCGAGGAACGCGTCGGAATAACGTTCCAGCTCTGCCACGTCCAGTTTGCGCCGCGGCAGGAGATGCAACCGCATCCGGTGCTCTCCTTGATCCGTGAAACGTTGCGGGTCGGCCGGGTTCAGTTGAAACGGGTAGTGAAAGCCATACACGCTTGAGCGCACGAAGGTCAGCCGCAGACGCCCGACCGTGCAATCGCACGCGAATGCTCCGTCCTGCACGACGGCGAGGCCGCCCTCGCGTGTCGGCACCCAGACCCAGTGGTGCAGCGGGAGCTCCTTCCCATCGGCCTGGCGCGTGATCGGGCCCCCGGCGCCTTGCATCATCATCTCCGCTGCGTCCGCCGCGCGCGGGCGAAACTCGATCTTGAGGATCCGACGTTTTTCAGTCCAGTTGACGGCGAGCTCCACGTAGACTCCCGGCAGACTTCTGTAACGAGTGTAGATTGCCTCCAGTGTCGAAGAGCGGTATGACCAACGCTGGTAGAGACGATCGGATACCGGACCGGACAGGGCCGCGGATGAGATCAACTCGAAAGCTCCCTCCACGGTGTCGTATCTGTCCATGTCATGGCCCCAGGTGTCGGACGGGTCATCCAGAACCAAGAAACGTAACGGGGCGTCAAGGACCCTCTGCAACGCTTGTTCCCGTTCGTTCGACACAGTGGCCCCGCCAAATTGACTGAGTCCGGCGTCAGGCAAGCTTCCATCAACCGGCTGGAAGTGGACGGCGTCGGGCACGGGCCGCGCGACGAGAGTCTTATCATCGAAGTAGTACAACTTGAAACCCCGCGCGGGCAGTGAGTCCACGAATTCCCAACGGCGATTGGCACAGCGCACGCTGGGAAGCACCTCCTGGATGACAAGCTCGTTGCCATCTCCATCTCTAAACGCCGCATTCGGATGATAGTACCCGAATGATTCGACGTGCAGCGGGACCGTGACATCGAAGGGTAACGTGTTGAAAATCCGGAATTCGCCCTCCCGGACGCGTGCAGGTCGGGCCAGCGACACGGACTTGAGGGCACGATAGGCTGCATCGCGACAGGCGCTCTGGACCCCACCGAGCTCGGCCCTGGCCTGATCAGCCGCCTCGGGCGAACAGGAGCCCGGCAAGATGTCGTGAAACTGGTTGAAGAGCGCGGTCTTCCAGGCGGGCGTGAGGCACGCATCAGTCTCGCCATTCATGTCAAGCGCGCGAGCGGCGAATCGGAGGCCCTGTTCGCTGCGGCGTACAGCATCCTTCAGATCGCGCGCCACCGAGTAGCAGCCCACAGCATGCATGTGCAGGTCGCCACAGTAGACCGGGATGTCGGGACGCGCTGCGGCCTCTTCGAAGAAACGCAAGCACGTGGAGTAGCCGGCATCGCCGGCCGGCTGAATGCCGATGAAGCTGTTGTAGAACTCGATCTCGGCGATGCTCGGCCCGCCTCCGTGGTCGCCCACGCCGAAGAAGAAGCTGTTGACCGGGTTTGTCTTGTATTCCTGGTTATTCAATCGGGACAGAACGCGGTCCTTGTCGAGAGTTCCTCCTTGCGAATACATGTACTTCAGCCGGTAGGCGAGGACGCGATGCCCATCATGCTCCCACTGGAACAGGTTCGCAGGCAAGTCCGGTTTCTCTTTCTCGCCCGGTCGACCGAAAACGAGATACTTGAACCCGGTACGTGCCAGGATCTTCGGCAGCGTGGCCGGATGGCCGAAAGAGTCGGGCAGATACGCGACCGTGATTTCCCGGCCGAAGTACTTGCGGGCGAAGGCCTGAGAGATCTCGGCGTGCTTGATGAAGCTCGTTTCAGCGGGAAGGTTCGTATCAGCTTCCACCCACCAACCGCCCACGATCTCCCAGCGGCCCTCGTGGACTTTTCCCGCAAGGCGCTCGAACAGTCTCGGGTCGTACTGTTGCACCCACTCGTAGAACTGGAGCGAACTTGCCGCGAAGGTGAGACTCGGATATTCGTCCAGGCGATCGCACGCGGAACGAAAGGTGTTGAGCACTTCATCAACACCTTCACACTTGTCCCAGAGCCAGACCGGGTCTATGTGCGAGTTCGGAATGAGGTGAATCCGCATCGTTATCTTCTCTTCCACCAGCCTACCAATCCACCAATCACTACCGCGATGCCTTCACGCCGCCGCCGGCCAACGCCCGCTTAACCTCGGCCAGCACGGCTTTTTCGTCAACCATTGTGATATCGCCCGGCGTCTCTTGCACCAGGATGCCGTGCGCCGCGCCCCACTGGACCGCGGTCGCCAGGTCTTTGCCCTTGAGCAAGGCCGCCAGCACGCCGGACATGAACGAATCGCCGCCGCCGGTGCGATCGCCGATGGGGATGTTGGTGCGCAGTGGCGCGGTGTAGAAGGTGTCGGCCGCGGCGTCATAGAGCGCCGCGCCCCAGTCAATCGCATCCGCGCTGGTGGCCCCGCGCCACTGCGTACCGATCAGGCTCAGGTTGGGGAAATCGTGCACCACCTGGCGCACCGTCCCCTTGTAGGCTTCGAGCCATTCGTCGAACGGCACCTTCGAGGAAATCTTCGTCTCGTAGCCCAGCGCGTCGCTCAGATCAGAGTCGTTGCCTACCAGGAAGCCCAGGTAGGGCGCGATGGACTGGTTAATCGCGCGGGCGCGAGCTTTGTTCGGCTCGACTTTCGAGCGGTAGTTCAGATCGGCGGCGACAAACGTGCCGTGCTCGTTGGCTTTCTTCACCCCTTCGATCGCCAGGGCGGCCGAGGAGGGTGAGATGAGTGTGTAGATGCCGCCGGTGCTGAAGATGCGCACGCCCTCTATCCCGAACAGTGTGTCCCAGTCGAAATCCCCCTCGCGCAGCTCGCGAACAGCCGTGTGCGCGCGGTAGTAGAGTGTGTCGGACGCGATGACACCCTTGCCGACGTAGGTGAAGTTGACGCCGTTCATCAGCGTCCCCTTCTGATCGGTGGAGAAACGGGAGCCGTCGTTCTTGGTGTTGAACCAGATGATCTTGCTCGTGTCCACGCCCGCGGTGCGCAGTTGGTTGCGGATGTTCGTGCCGATGTGGTCGTCCACCAGCGCGGTCAACACGGCCGCGCGCAAGCCGAAGGTGTAACCCAGCCCGCAGGCGACGTTCGTCTCGCCGCCGCCCTGGAAGATGCGCATTTTGCGCGCCAGCGCGGTGGGCACGTCGAAAGGATCGAAGCGCAGCATCACCTCGCCCAACGCCACGCCGTCATAGCGGCATGCGGCGGCGGGTTTGATCTCTTTGTAGGTTACGATTTTATCAACCATATTTTACCTCGTTTTCCAGCGCAATCTCCCCCACCGTCACCCGCACCACGTCGTTCGGTTGCAACGTGAAGCCGTCGGGGGGCACGATGCCGGTGCCGGTCATCAGGAAGACGCCTTGGGGGAAGGCTAACTCCTTGCCGAGACACGCGGTCAGCTCCTCGAGCTGCCGGTGCATCCGCGCGGTGCTGCTCTCGCCGGCGAAGACGGCCGCGCCGCCGCGGGCGATTTCGATCGTGATCGGCAGGGCCTTGAGCTGCTCCGCGCCGGCGAGGCGGATGCCGCTGCCCAACGCACAGGAGCCGTTGTAGATCTTGGCTTGCGGCAGGTAAAGCGGATTTTCGCCCTCGATGTCCCTGGACGACATGTCGTTGCCCGCGCAATAGCCCACGATTTCGCCGCCGGCGTTGATCACCAGCACCATCTCCGGCTCCGGCACGTTCCACCGGCTGTCGCCGCGGATGCGAACGGGCTGCCCGGTCGCCACGACGCGCCAGCCCGTGGCCTTGAAGAAGACCTCGGGCCGGGCCGCGTCGTAGACCCGCTGGTACACGTCGCCCACGGCCGATTCCACCTTGCGCGCCTCGCGGCTGCGCAGATAGGTGACGCCGGCGGCCCAGACCTCCTGCATCGGCTCGATGGGGGCCAGGAGTGCGCCCGCGGCCGGCTCGGTCGCGGGCAGCGCGGTCAGCAGGCCGGCGATCGCCGCGGCCGGCAGCTCCAACAGGAGGCCCAGGGTGAAGGATGGCGGCAGGAAGCGGCCGTCAAGCGCCCAGCGCGAGCCGCTGGGGGTTTGATGACGGGTCAGGTACATGATAGGGTCTCCTATGATGCCTAAAGCCTTGCTTTGTCACCCTGAGCGGGTTGGCCCCGTGCATCTCGTTACGGCAAGAAACCAGCGAAGGGTCTCGTTTGTAGCAAGAGATTCTTCGCTCTCTCACGCCGTCGCGAGAGGTTCGGGGCGGAGTCGCTCAGAATGACACCGCGAAGGGACGAATCACTTACCCAAGTTCAGGTTGAATTGCGTCGCGTCCACTCCCACGTCCTCGGCCAATCCGCGCAGGCTGGCGACGACGTCGGGCGGCAGGGCGATGCCTTCTACCAGCGCGATGTCGCGCTTCTCCAGCTCGATCTCGCCGGGCAGATAGATGCGGTCGGTACCCTTGGCTCGTGGCGCGGCGTGAATCTCGCGGATCATTCCATCCATGCGCGCCTTGAATTCGCCGAGCGGCATCATCTGGGCGATGTCAATGGCGATGAAGGCGTGCCCCTCGTCCGTCGGCTCCGTCGTGTCAGCGACCCAGCTCTTGACGCCGCTCAGGATCGCCGCGCCGGTGAGCACCGCGGTGAGGATTTCCACCATCACTGCCAGCCCGTAACCCTTGTGGGCGGCCATCGGCAACTGCGCGCCTTTGGCCGGGTACTGGCTCGGGTCGGTGGTCGGCATGCCTTCTTCATCCACCAGCCAGTTGTCGGGAATCTGCTTGCCCAGCGCCTTTGCGGAAAAGATCTTCGTTGCGGCCACCGCGCTCGTGGCGATGTCCAGGTAAATCGGCTTTTCCGCGCCGGCCGGCGCGGCGTAGGCGATGGGGTTGGTGCCGAGCACCTTGCCCTTGGCTCCCGGCACCGTCATGCACGGATCCACGTTGCACATGGACAGCCCGAACATGTCGTGCTGTGCGGCCAGATTGGCGTAGAACCCGGCGGCGCCGTAGTGGCTGCTGTGCTTCACGCCGACATAGCCGATGCCGCACGCCTTCGCCTTGCGCATTGCCAGCTCCATCGAGCGGTACGAGACCGCGGGCGGCATGGCGTAGTGCGCGTCCACGATGGCCCACGCCGGTCCCTCGGCCGCGATCTCCTCGTGCGCTGTGGCGCTTAACCGGCCGGTGCGGAAGTTCTTCAGCAGCCCGCGCAGTTGCCGCGTCCCGTGCGTGAAGGTTGTCAGGGTGTCGGTCGTCACCAGTACCTCCGCGGTCAGCCGGGCGTCCTCCTCGTTGATGCCGGATTTGCGCATTGCCGCAATACAGAACGCGGCCAGGTCTCGCGGTGAGACTTTGACGCTCTTCATCTGTTCCATTGTTTTTCTCCTTCATTACCAAATCGTCGTCCCGCCATCCATGACGACCAAGCTGCCGGTCATAAAGGACGAGGCGGGCGAGGCCAGGTAGACCACCAGCCCCTTCATTTCTTCTTCCACGCCGTAGCGTTTCATCGGTGTGTTCGTGATGATCCGCTCCACGATCTCCGGGTACTGGCGGCTGGCGGCCGTCTGGGCCGTCCTGATGTACCCGGGTGCGATCGCGTTCACCCTGATCCCGTATTGCGCCCAGTCCGCGGTCATCCCGCGCGTCAGTCCGGCAACTCCCGTCTTTGCCACGCAATACGGGACGTTGTGGCGCGGGGTGATATTGCTGATGACCAGCGCGTTGATTGAGGCGATGTTGATGATGACACCTCCCTGCCCCTGGCCGATCATCTGCTTCGCGGCGCGCTTGCCGAAGTAGAACATGGACGACAGGTTGGTGTCGAGCATGCGCCGCCACGCGTCGTCGGGTTCGTCATCCAGCGCCAGCCCGTCCGATGGCATCCCCGCGTTGTTCACCAGGATGTCAATTTTGCCCAGGCGCTCGACCACCTGCTTGACGAACGCTTCGATCTCGTCGGTGCGGGTCACGTCCACCTTGCCGAAGAACGTCCGGCGTCCCAGCGCGGCCAATTCCGCCGCGGTGCGCTGGCCCTCTTCCTCCAGCAGGTCGCAGATCGCCACGTCCGCGCCGGCCTCGGCCAGCGCCAGCGCTGCCTGCCGTCCCAACCCTCGCGCCCCGCCGGTGACGATGGCGACCTGGCCGGTGAGGCTGAAGAGGTCTAGTACGTTCATGGCAACTCCGGCCAAGTCTTGTCCCCGAAGGTTTTGTGCCAGCCTTCCAGAAATCCGTTCATCCGCTGATCGGTGAAGGGGTGCTGATAGATCAAGCGCATGAACTCCATCCGCATCGTGCAGATGTCGGCGCCGGCCGTGGCGATCTCGCCGAAGAGCCGCGGATAACGTCCGCACGCCAGGATCTTCGTCTTGAAGCCGTAGTTATCGTAGATCTTCCGCACGGGCGCAATCATGTCATGCGCCGTGTCCTCGGCCTGATCCAACGGGCCGTTGAAGATTGCGGCGACGTCCGCGCCGACTTTGCCGGCCAGGTACGCTTGCGCGAGAGACGCGATGGCTGTCACCGCCAGCCGCAGGTCGGGCAGCTCAATCTTGAGTTGCTGAAGCGCCTGGAGGCCGGCGACGCTGGTCGGCAGCTTGACGATGATCTTGTCAGAGAAGGCGTGCAGCCAGCGGGCCTGGCGGATCATCGGCGCGGGGTCGTGCCAGCCGATCACCTGCGCAAACACCGGACCCGGCGAGGCATCCACGACTCCAGCCAGCGTCTTCTCCATGTCCGGCCCCGCAGCCGAGATCAGGCCGGGGTTCGTGGTCACACCCGATAGAATGCCCCACGACCGCGCTTCCAGAATTTCGCGGGGGTTGGAGCTATCGAGAAACAGTTCCATGGTGTCACTCCAAGTAGTGTTTGTCACCCTGAGCGGGTCAATCCCGTCACTTGCGTTACGGCGCCAATCCAGCGAAGGGTCTCGTCTTGAGGCAAGAGAACTTGTCCTGAACGCAGTGAAGGATTCTTCGCTGGTGTCACGCCGTTACGAGAGATCAGGTGCAGGCCCGCTCAGAATGACCGTTGGATAGATGATTTACCCGCCAAACAGGTCTCCTGCCAGGCCGAGCAGGTAGCCGACGATGCGCTCCTGGTACGCCCGATAGAACGCGGGCGACAGGTCGTAGAACTCCTCGCGGCAGATGAACTGCCCGTCGGCATCGCGCCGGCCGACGAAGGCGAAGCTGAAATGGTGAAACACATCGTCGTGGGCCAGACCTGACAGGTCTCCGAGACCTGTCAGGTCTATCCGTTGCAGACATTCGGCTGCGAACGCGGAACCGGCCGCGGCCTCCCGCTGCGCGTAGGCCAGGGCGTCCTCCCCCCAGCGGCGGAACAGGTCGGGATGATAGTCGGCCAGCACTTCCCCGAACAGCAACTGGAGCATGGGCGAAACCTTGAACTGGTTCCGCCCGCTGGTCGCCCGGCCGACGGCCTGCCGGGTGGCTGCGCTCAGGTCGTCGCCGGAGTGGAAGTCGGGCATGACGCCGAATTCCTCGGTGATGTGGCACAGGGAACGCGTCCGCGCCTCGAAGCCCGTCAGGCCGTCTGCGCCGCGGTAGTCGGTTCCCTTCTCCACGCCGAAGTTGGGCGCGATGTGCGTCAGCGGGAGGCCGCGGCGCTCGGCTTCCAGCAGCACGAAGATCAGCTCGGTCTCCGAGGTCAGGCAGTCGAACGTCGGCACGTCGTTCGGGTGCTCGTCAATGCTCAACTCCAGGTCGAAGGACCTGTCCTGAGCCGAGTCGAAGGACGCGCCGTTCCTTCGGCTTTGCTCAGGACAAGCCTTCAGACCACAGATGTACTCGTACAGCTTCTCGACCGCGTCCAGCGCGACCGCATATTTGCCGATGAGCCGGCCCAATGTTGTATCGTCCGGGCGGTAGTCGAAGCCGCCCAACCGGCGCGGCTGCTGGTGGTACGCCAGCAGCTCGCGACGACGGGCCGCGTCCGGGAGCCTGGCATCCAGGTAAGCGGTCGCGGCGGCCGGCCCCGCGGACAGCGCGCCGTAGTCCAGCACGTCGGACACGTCGAGCGTGTAGAACGAGTAGTAGCGCGTCGCGTCCAGCAGCCGCTTTGCCCGCGCCAGCCCGTCGGCCCCGCGCTTGACCTGGATGTGGTCCGCGTCGGCGCCGTAGGGGGCCCGGACCCTGTGCTTGAGCGCATTGAGCACACCCGCCACCCACAGCCCCTCATATGAGCTGCCGGTGTAGCCGGTCTCGATGGTCCCGAAGCCGAAAGCGATGTTTTTTTCGGCCGGGCGACCCTCCAGCAGCGTCTCCAGGAAGTTCAGCTCGCGCACCGAGTTCTGGATGGCGTTGGCCGCAAAGTAGGGGCGGGTTTCTGATCTGGCAAATGCAGCGCCTCCCTCATGCGTAAAACCCGCCCCTACGCCCCCCATCGCCTGCCAGATGGCGGGCCAGACGGCCGTGGTCATCCGCGTGCCGATCCCCAGCCGCGGTATCGCGCCCAACGCCCGCGGGCCTTTGTCCGGCGCGACGAGGCGGAAGAAGCGGTCGAGAGTCGCGGCGTCGGTCGGGTGCAACGCAAGATGGGTATTGGATATTGGGTATTGGGTATTGGAGGGACTCCCCGGCCATGATCTGACGCCGATGGGCGCGCCCAGCACGGCATCGCTCGTGCTTTGCCCGATTTCCAGGAAAACCTGTTGCCCATCGGGGAGGCCGGCCAGGCAGTAGAGTACGCCTTGATGCCAGGCGGCCGACGCCGCGCAGGGCGTCAGGCTGGCGGTCGTGGGCACAGGAAATAAGGGCGCGCCGTCGGCCGCGGCTGTCAGCAGCGTAGGCCAATAGGCATCGTCCACCGCCTGCACCGCAGCCACTGCCGCGGCCCGATCCCACGTCGCCGTGTCCAGGATGGCGGGATTTTTCGCCGGATTGATGTTAAGTTTATCGAAACGCACGTATACCCCCTCAGTTCCTCTGAATTCCCTCAGTTCCCTCAGTTTCCTCAGTTCTCTCGTTTTTCGTCGTAGTTCGGGTCAGACGTGATACTGTCGAAGACGCGTACTTCGACGCCTGCTTCCGCCAGGATGTCGCAAACCCGATCCGTGACGCCCGCGGCCTTCATCGCATGTCGGCCCGTGACCAGCAGCGCCCGCCGCGCGCCGGCCAGGTACCTGTTCGGCTTGTGCACACACCCTGCGCCGAACTCCACCGGCACAGGAAGGTGTAGTGTCCAGTTTGTCATGGCAGACCTGTCTTATGCGTATTGCGTATTGCGTGGTGCGTGGTGCGTGGTGCGGATGGCGCCCATCGTCCCCTGCTCCCCCGCTCTCAATGCGCCGCGTCCCACCCTCGCAGAATCTCGCGCGCCTGCTCAAGAACCAGCCCGACCCGAGTCGCGCCGGCCTCGCGCAGCGCCATGAAGCGGAAGTAGTTGCCCACCCGCCCGGACGCCTTGATCCCCATGGCCGGCCCGATGGTTTGGCGGATCAGGCGCACGTCTTCGAACAACGCGACGGGATCGGGGCTGAAGCCGCTGCAGGTCTTGACGAACGCTGCGCCCGCGTTCTGCACCAGCCGCGCGGCATCGGCCTTCTGAGCGTCGTTCAGGAATGGCGTCTCGATGATGACCTTGACCGGCCGGCCGGCAGCCGTGCGCACCACCGCCGCCACGTCTTCCTCGGCATATCGGCGATCCCCGCCCAGGAACGCGCCCAGGTTCAGCACCATGTCAATCTCACCTGCGCCGTCGGCCACAGCTTCCTCGGTTTCGCACACCTTTAGTTGCGTCTTGGTCGTACCCAACGGGAAGCTAACACAGGCCACGACCTTCGCAGGCGAGCCAGTCAGGATCGTCGCGGCGCGGCGGGTGTGCAGCGCGTTGACGCAGATCTGGCCGAAGCCCTCGTCCCGAACGACGTGAGCCAACGCCTCGATCTGCGCGGGTGTAGAAATGGCCTGCAAAAGAGCCACGTCCAGCATCCTCTTCAGTTCATCGCGAGTGATGTCCATGTTTTCCTCCTGCAAGGGCGGGTCTGGAAGGCCGCAGCGTAGGGGCAAGCCCTTGCGGTTGCCCCGTGGGCAGGCGGTTGCCCCGTGGGCAGGCGCAAGGCCGTGCCCCTACGCCGATGGCAATAACGCTTCTTCAAACATCTGTCGCATCTCGCCGCGGGTGAAGATGGGCAGATGTTGCTGGACCGGCCGGCCCATGTACCTGAAGACATCGTCCGCCAGCACATCCAGTATGCTATCGTCAATGTCCTGGCGAGTCCACAGCGCAGCCAGCCCCACCTGGCCGATGAACTCGTGCAGCCAGCGCGGCAGTGCCTCGGCTTTCGCCATCTCGTCCATGTCTGTCTGCACCGCGCCCACAGCCTCAGCCAGGGCCGCGTAGCGCGCCGGCTGGGCCGCCCACGAGCGACTCAACACCACAGGCAGCAGGCGTGACAGGGCCAGGCCGTGAGGCGTGCCCAAACGTGCCCCCATCGGCAGCCCCATGGCGTGCGCCACCGTGGTGTTAGACAGGGCGATGCTGATGCCGCCGAGCGTGGCGGCCCAGGCCATCTGCGCCCTGGCCTCTCGGTCGCCGCCGTCGGCTACCACACGCGGCAGATAGCGCACGACCCGGCGCACCGTCTCCAGAGCGAACAGGTCGGAGGCTGGGTTGCTGCGCGCGGCATTCAGATAAGCCTCCATGCCGTGTGTCAGGGCGTCGAAGCCGGTCATCACCGTGACCTTCGGTGGCATGGTATACGTCAGCTCCGGGTCCACCAGGGCAACACGCGGGTAGACGTGGGGGCTGAGCAGGGCGGCCTTCATCGCCGTGTCCGGATTATCCAGTACCGTGCCAAGCGTCACCTCGGAACCGGTGCCGGCGGTGGTGGGCACAGCGATGATCGGCAGGACGGCAGCCGTGACCGGCCTGGCGTTGGCCCCGGTATAGGTGACATAATTCCACACCGGCCCGGCGTGCGTGGCCGCGACCGCGACCCCCTTGGCCAGGTCAATCGCGCTCCCGCCGCCCAAGCCGATTACAAGATCGCAGCCGGCTGCTCGCGCTTGTGCGGCCGCGGCATCCACGGCCGCACAGGTTGGGTCCGGCTGTACGTCTTCATAGAGTGTGACCGCCAGGCCGGCGCCCGCCAATAGTCCCTGGACGCGGGTGGTCAGCCCCAGGGCCGACAGGTCGGCTGTGGTTGCCAGGAATGCGCGGCGGCCCAACGCCTTGGCCTCATCACCCAGGTTAGCCAGTCGCCCGGGGCCAAAAACGAGCTTGCCCGGCCATTGGACGGTAAATGCGACCTGGTTAATCATAGCTTCGCCATGAACTGGAACGCCCGGTCGGCGTGGCCCGGCAGGTCCTCGTGCGCGAAGTCGGGGTAGACCGACAACGCCTTCTTCGCGGTGATCTTGTTGTAGGCCGCGAACTGGGAGGAGGGCGGGCAAACCTGATCCATCAGGCCGACCGCCATCATCACCTCGCCGCGGATGCGCGGGGTGAGGAACTGCACGTCAATGTAGCCGAGCCGGGTGAAGACCTCTTCTTCGTGCTCGTGGAGCGGGTCCTTTTTGCGGAACCATTCGCGCAGCTCGGCGTAGGCGTCCTTCGCCAGGTCAATATCCCAGACCCGCTTGTAGTCGCACAGAAACGGGAACATGGGGACGACGCGTTTGATGCGCGGCTCCAGCGACGCACAGGCCAGCGTCAGCCCGCCGCCCTGGCTGCCGCCCATCGCGCCGACACGGGTCGGATCCACATCGGGCATCTCCAGCACGATCTTGGCGATCTGCGCGGTGTCCAGGAAGTTCTGACGAAAGAGTAGTTTTTCCGGCGCGTCGTCCAGGCCGCGGATGATGTGACCGCGCAGCGTCCAGCCCTGGACGCCACCCTTGTCTTCCGAAAGGCCGCCCTGTCCGCGACAATCGAGCGCGGCCACGGTGTAGCCCAGGGCAACGTAGGGCAGTTTCGCCGTCCAGTCGCCGGAGTCACCCGTGTAGCCGTGGAACTGCAGGATGGCCGGATGGGGCGGGGCCGCGTGCGAAGTCCCGTCACTTACATACGGTGTACTTTCCCGTTGGGAGCGGGGCCGCAGCAGCTTGGCGTGGATGCGCGCGCCGCCGACGCCGGTGAAGTAGAGGTGCGAGCACTCCGCATACGGCGCCTGGAAGTCGGCGGGCGTGATCTCGATTTGCGAGTCCAGCGCCCGCATCTCGGCCAGGCCGCGCTCCCAGTATTCATCGAAGTCGGCCGGACGTGGGTTGCAGCCCTGGTAGGTTTGCAACTCCTCCCAGGGCATGTCGAACATCAGTGGCATGGGTTTTTCTCCTTTGTCTTATCGCAATGAAGCAAGACTCGCTACCAGTTGCCTGTCATTCTGAGCGGGTTCGTCCCTGGACTTTTGCTACGGCGTGACACCAGCGAAGAATCCGTTCGCTGCGCTCAGAGCCTGTCCTGAACACAGTGAAGGAACAAGTTCTCCTTGCCGCAACGAGACCCCTTCGACTGCGCTCAGGGCAGGCTCTTCGCTGGATTCTCGCTGCAACGCACTTCACGGGGCCAACCCGCTCAGAGCTTGCCCTGAGTGCAACGAAGGGGTGACAATCGCGAGTTTTGCGGTACTGCGTCTTATCCTTCGCTCTGCGGTGACTGCGTTGGCAACGCCATCTTGGCCGTCAGCCCGCCGTCGAAATAGAGCACCGAGCCGGTCATGAACTCGGACGTGTCCGACACCAGATAGGCGGCCAGGTAGCCGACCTCTTCCGGCAGCCCAACGCGGCCCCATGGTACGCTCGCATCTCCCGCGGCGCGGGTGTAGTCGGGAGACTTGCGCCAATAGCTCGGCACCTCGATCGTGCCGGGCGCCAGCACGTTGACGCGCACGTGTAGCGGACACAGCTCCACGGCTAACTCGCGGCTCCAGGCGTTGATGGCGCCTTTGGTCCCGGCATAGACCGAGTGTCCCGAGCTGCCGGCTGCGCCGTGCACGGACGAGACGTTGATGATGCTGCCGCCGGCCCAGGACGATCCAGGCGCACGGCGCTGGAGTTCGCGCCCGCGTTCGAGCATGTAGTGCACTGCCTGCTGCGCGCAGAAGAACTGGCCGCGGATGTTCAGGTTGTAGCTGCGGTTGAATTGTTCCTCGGTTACGTCCAGGAAGTCAATGGTGGTCGTAATACCGGCGTTGTTGACCAGCGCGTCGAGCCCGCCCAGGAAGGCTGCCGCCTCATCCACCACCCGGCGGCAATCGGCCACGACGTCCAGGTCGCCCTGGATGGCGACGGCGCGGCGGCCCAGTGCTGCGATCTGGCCGACAGCTTCCAGCGCGCCTTCCGCGCTGCGGCTGTAGTGCAACGCCACGTCGGCGCCCATCTGCGCCAACGTCAGTGCGACGCCCCGGCCGATGCCCGTGCCCGCGCCGGTGATGAGAACCAGTTTGCCGTTAAGGCAGCATGGGTTGTACATGGTTATTTCGCCAAACCCTTCTTCGCCAACTCCTCACTGACGTCCGCCAGCCCCAGCTCCGTCAGCTTCGCCATGGTGGGCCGGCCGGTCGCCACGTCCCAGCCGCGCAGAGTATAATACTCGTCCATCAGTTTGCCGAATTTCGCGCGATCCAGCCCCACAGCCTCACCGATCACTGGGTTCACCCAGTTCTCGATGCTGGTGAAATATGGAATCACCTGCTCGTCTATCGCGCGTGAGCGATTCCAGTTGCGCACCTGGATCGCGCGCTCCAGATTGAAGACCCGCTCGGCCATGCCCTCGAAATCGGCCTCGCTGAGCTCCATGCCGGTCGCCAGGCGGAACATGTGATACTCGAACGATGGCCCTGGCGTGCCGTCCGCTGCCCGGGCGAAATGATCCGGCGTCTTGTTGCTGTAGATGCGCGGAAACGCCTGGTCGTCCACCGTCACGCTGTCCTTGATGATGCTGCGGTGGCCGTGGAAGATCGCGGGAATCGCCTTCGCTTCGTAGCCCGACGCCGGATGTACCGCCTGCCGCGTGCCGTAGACGTGCGCGCCCACGTCGGCCAACTGCTCCCAGTCCAGCCCTTCCTCCGGCGAGAACATGGGCGACCAGTTCATGATGTTTTGGGCGTAGCCGTGCCCGCTCGCCATCGGGTCGCGGGTGGCGGTGGCCCATTGGAGTGCGGGCACCAACCAGTAGGGGAAGACGATCAGGTTGGCCCTGTCGCCGTGGCCGTCCCAGTGACCGGCGAAGCCCCAGGCGGTGTAGAAGTTGGAGACGAACTCCTGGCCGATGCCGAGGATGGCGGCGGCGCGCACCGCGCCTTCGGCCAGCGCATCGCCGCTGCCCTCGCGGAACGCGATCTTGCGAAAGAGGAGATCCCAGCAGCTTGCCAGGTTCAGGTCGAAAAGCTCGCCGTCGAGATCCTTGAGCTGGCCGGCCGCCTGACACTTGCGCAGCCACGGCGCCATGCCGATGCCCAGCTCCCAGTGGTTGATGCCGTAATCCTGGCTGATCCGGGCCAGCTCGAAGCCGCCGCGGAAGCCGATGCGCCAGTCGTAGATCGTGCCGGGCGCGCCGCCGAAGAGCGAGCTTTCGCAGGTGATGGTGCCGCTATACTTCCGGTTGGGGTAGACCACGCCGGGCACGTTGTCGTAATAGCGGCTGAGCCGGCAGATCGGGTTCGCACACTGTTGGGTGCACGCGTAGAAGCGCTCGCTGTGGTCGCGCACCAGATCCGGGTCCAGGCAGCTCCACTTCGGGCAGCCGCTGGGCGCGTGCATCTCCTGGGCGATCATCAGCGTGAAATCGGAGAAGGCCTCGGGGTTGGCGAGGGCGACGCCCCCGGTGCCGCGCACTGCGATGGCCTTGAGCTGCTTGGCCCCCATCACCGCGCCAAAGCCGCCCTGGCCCGCGGCCGAGCTGCTGCCGGAGGCAATGATGGCGATGCGTGAGCGATTCTCGCCCGCCTGCCCAATCGCCAGCACCCGCACGTCCTTGCCATGCCGGCGCAGCAGCGTTTCCTGGGTGGCAAAGGTGCCCTGGCCCCACAGCTCGGCCGCATCCCGCAGTTGGACCACCTTGTCGTCAATCCACAGGTAGACAGGCCGCTCCGACTGGCCCTGCACGACGACCGCGTCATACCCGGCGTACTTGAGGGTCGGTCCCCAATAGCCGCCGAAGCTGGAGAACGAAAACCACTCGTATGGGTGCGCCTGGGGGCTGAGGCTGCACACCGTCGAGCGCCCGGAATTGGGCGCCGAGGTGCCGGTCAGCGGCCCCACGCTGAAGATGATGCGGTTCTCCGGGTCGAAGGGCTTGACGCCCGCGGGGATCTCGTCCCAGGCGATGCGTGCGGCCAAGCCGCGTCCGCCGATGTACTTCCGGCCGTACTCGACCGACGGCTCAGTCCAGATCTTCCCATTGCTCAAATCCACCCGCAGAATCACCCCGGCCCACCCGCCTATTTTGTTTGCCATAATCATTTTCCCCTTTACCCGTTCACCTCACTACCCGACATAGCGCCGTAGCATCGGGCCTTGTGCCCGCCGACAACGCTGCTCTGCCCGCCAGGACGCCCACAAGCGGCTATGCTACGCGTGTCGGGTAATGAGCCCGTTCACCAGGGCCAGCGCCTTCGGTGGGCAGATCTCGACGCAACGCACCAGGCCGCCGCACAAGTCACATTTCGTCGCCACGTCTGTCACAGGATCGAGCTGGATGGCGGAGTAGGGGCACGCTTCGACGCACGCGGCGCAGGCGATGCACTTTTCCTCGTCCACCAGCCAGGCCCGGGTCGTCTCGTCGAACGTAATGGCTTCCTCGGGACAGGCCTCGGCGCAGGCAGCGTCGGCGCACTGCCGGCACCACTGCGCGCTCACCTCGTTGTCGGTCAGCAGGTCCACGAAAATACGAATGCGCGCCCGCGCCGGGGCGCTCGTCCCGGTGTGGCGCTCCGCGCAGACTACCACGCACGACATACAATTGCTGCACTTGGTTTGATCCCAGTCAATGTGGACTGGAATCAACGTCACAGGCGTCATTAAGTCTTCCTCCGTAACTGTCCAGCGAAGGTTCGCTTCAAACCGAGATGATGAAGCGGAATTGTCAGGTATTTCCTATCTCGCATTTGCACCACCGTCAATAAAAATGAGGCCTCCCGTCATGAATGTGGAATTGTCGGAAGCGAGGTAAATGCAGATGCCTACGATCTCCTCCAACTCGCCAAATCGGCCGATCGGAAGGTTGCGTATGATCATCTCAGCGTAGCCCGGCTCCTGGACCATACATTCTTCCAGCAAAGACGTTTTAAAGGTTCCCGGCATGATAGCGTTCACCCGGATGCCCTGCTGCACCCATTCGATAGCCGCTGCTTTAGTGAGCATCACGACGCCGCCCTTGCTTGCGCAGTAGGCGATGCTATTGGCCATGCCGTTCTGGCCTGCCCCCGAGCCTACATTAATGATACTCCCGCCGCCATTTTTGAGCATCTCTATCCCGACATATTTTGTACAGAGGAACACGCCCTTCATATTGAGATTGACGACACGATCATACTGCGCCTCGTCAAAATCCACAATGGAACTGCGCCATGTCGTCCCCGCATTGTTCACGAGGACGTCAATCTTCCCGAAACGTTGGATTGCCGCTTTCACGGTGCTCTGAACATCCTGGCTTTGGGAAACATCCGCGCTTACGGCCAGCGCCGGGTAGCCGCTGGCAATGAGCTCTTCTGCAAGATCCTGAAGGGGCTTTAGTGTGCGTCCGACGAGTACGACGCTTGCGCCGGACAGGGCCAGGCCGGTGGCGATTTCCTTGCCCAGGCCCCTGCTGGCGCCGGTAATCAGGGCCACCTTGCCATCCAAGCTGAAGATTTTCAGAGCCGGATTAGTCATGATTCGTTCGTTTGTGATGTGCATGGCTCAACCTCCATTTGACTGGTAAGATACTATCGTACCAGCGGAAACCGCGGCACAACCTCCGGGTTGACGATGTTCTCCAGGGGCGGCCAGCGGCCGTTCAACACAGCCGCGACGTTCTCCACCGCGCCGCGCCCCACGTCCTGTCCAGCCTGAAGCGAACCGGCTGCCACGTGGGGCGTCAGCACGACGTTGTCCATCTCCAGGAGGACCAGGGGGTGGACGGGAGGCGCTTCGTTGGGGTCAAAGATGTTGATCCCTTCGTAGGTATCAATGCCCGCGCCGCCCAGCCGGCCCTCACGCAGCGCCGCCACCAACGCCGTCTCATCCACGATCGCCCCGCGTGAGGTGTTGATCAGGTACGCGCCCGGCTTCATCTTGCGCAGGGTGGCATCGTCGAACAGGTGATAGCTCTGCTTCGTCAGCGGCAGGTGGAGCGAAACGTAGTCCGATTGCGCCAGCAGAGTATCCAGGTCCACCATCTGCACGCCCAACGCTTCGGCCTCGGGATCGGCCGGTCGCATGTGAAGCCGGGTAGCCAGGACTTTCATGCCGAAGCCGGCCGCCCGCCGCGCGGTGGCCTTCGCGCTGCCGCCGAAGCCGACCAGGCCCAGGGTCACAGTGGAAAGGCGGCGATTGTTGCGCGTTGCCAGGTGCGCCGCGTGAAAAGTGCCGGCGTGCATCGCCCTGGACATGAAGGGGATCTGCCGCGCGAGCGAAAGCAGCAATGCCATCGTGTGGTCGGCCTGTTCTTCGACGCAGAAGGTCGGGACGTTCGTCACCAGGATCCCTCTGGCCGTCGCGGTCTCGATGTCAATCTTGTCGGTGCCCATGCCCATCCTGGAGATCACCCGACAGCGAGCCAGGCTTTCGATCACCGGGGCCCGCAGGGCAGTGGAGACCACGAAAAGGGCGTCACAGTCCTTGACGTGTGGGATGATCTCTTCCGGGGTATTCGCCTCGACCTGGACGGGCGCCAGCCCGTGCTGCCGGTATTGGTCAGCCTCAAAATCGCTGACCGGCCCTAGCATGGCGTTCAAACGAATGACTCGATACGGTTGCATTGGTTTTAGCCTTTCACTGCGCCAGCGGTCAAACCGCTCACGTACAGATCCATGAAGAAGAAGTAGAAGAGCGCGACCGGGATGGAGCCCAGGGCTGCGCCGGCCATCAACCGCCCCCACATGTAGTAGTCGCGGTTGGTCAAGCTGTTGATCAGGCCCACCGGGAGCGTTCGATTCATCTCGCCGTTCACGAGGACGATGGCATACAGCAGCTCGTTCCACGCCAGGGTGAAGCCGAAGATCCCGGCGGTGAGGATGCCCGGCACCGCCAGGGGCACGGTGATCCGCACGATCGCGCCGATCCGGCTGCAGCCGTCCACCATGGCGCACTCCTCCGGCTCCAAAGGGAGTGTGCGGAAGTAGCCGCTGAGCAGCCAGGTGCAGAACGGGATCACGAAGGTGGGATAGACCAGAAACAGCGACACCAGCTTTCCGTATGTCCCGAGCTGCTGTGTTACCACCGTGACTGGGATGAAGAGCAGCGTTTTGGGGATCAGGTAGGTGACGAAGACCAGCACCCCGATCACGGCTGCGCCGCTGAAGCGCAGGTGCGCGATGGCGTACCCCGCCATAATGGAAACCAACAGCGAGAATAACGTGGTGGAGATGGTCACCAGGAAGCTGTTGAGGTACCAGCGCGCGAAGAGCGACGCGGTGAACAGCCAGGCATAGTTGTCCAGCGTCGGCTGCTTGACGATCAGCGGCGCGCTGAGATCGTACGTCTCACCTAGATCCTTCAGCGACGTGATCAGCATCCAGTAGAACGGAAAGAGCAGCACGATCAACAGGAGAATCAGTGGGATGTATGGGAACAGGATGCGACGGATCAAGCGCCATACCCGTGAGTGCCTCATTTTTCGACCAGCAAAACTCGCTACCCGTTGCCTGTCATTCTGAGCGGGTCTGCCCCTGAACTCTCGTTACGGCGTGACGCCAGCGAAGAATCCGTTCGCTGCGCTCAGAGCCTGTCCTGAACACAGTGAAGGAACAAGTTCTCCTTGCCGCAACGAGACCCTTCGCTGGATTCTCGCCGCAACGCACTTCACGGGACCAACCCGCTCAGAGCTTGCCCTGAGTGCAACGAAGGGGTGACAAAAGCGAGTTTTGCGGTACTGCAGAAAAAGCATACGATCGCCACCGGGATGGATCCTAGAGTCGCTCCAGCCATCAGCGGCCCCCAGGACCATATAGTCGCCAGTCATAAACTTGGTCACCACGCCCAGCGCGAGGGTGCGGTTTAGCTCCAATACGGTTCAGTTAGCAGGCCGGGCTCCCATGCCCGGCGGCGTGGGAGCCGCCTCTGCTGCCTTATCTGTACCGTATTGGGTTTAGCTCGCCATTTACAAGCACGACCGCGTACAGCAGTTCGTTCCACGTCAGGGTGAAGCCGAAGATTCCGGCGGTAAGGATGCCCGGCGCCGCCAGCGGCAGGGTGATCCGGGTGATCGCGCCGATCCGGCTGCACCCGTCAAACATGGCGCACTCCTCCGGCTCGATGGGGAGCGTCCTGAAATAGCCGCTGAGTATCCAGGTGCAGAACGGGATCACGAAGGTGGGGTAGACCAGGAAAGGCGACGATAGCTTGCCATATACGCCAAGCTGCTGTGTCACGACCGCTATCGGGATAAAGACAAGGGTTCTAGGGATCAGGTACGTGACGAAGATCAGCACACCGATGACGGCCGCGCCGCTGAACCGCAGGTGCGCGATGGCATACCCAGTCATCACCGACACCACCAGGGAGAAGGTCGTCGTGACCAGCGTCACCGTAAGGGTGTTCAGAAAGAACCGCGCGTACGGCATCTTGGTAAAGAGCCACTGGTAGTTAACCAGCGTCGGTGCCCTGACTATCATCGCCGCCTGGGCGCTGAAGCTAAAAATCTCGACCTCGCTCTTGAACGATGTCATCACCATCCAGTAAAGCGGCAGCAGCAGCAGAAACAGCACGATAGCCAGGGGAACGTAGAGAAACAGGACGCGACGAACCAGGCGCCATATCTGTGCGAGCCTCATGGTGCGATTCGTGCCTCTCTACCCCTTCACGGCGCCGGCCGTCAGGCCGCCGACGTACAGATCCATGAAGAAGAAGTAGAAGAGCGCGACCGGGACAGAGCCCAGGGTTGCGGCGGCCATCAACGGCCCCCACAGGTAGGTGTCACGGTTGATCAGGTTGTTCACGATCCCCACCGGCAGCGTGCGGTTCATCTCGCCGTTCACGAGGATGATGGCGTAGAGCAACTCGTTCCACGCGAGGGTGAAGCCGAAGATCCCGGCCGTGAGGATGCCCGGCACCGCCAGCGGCAGGGTGATCCGGACGATCGCGCCGATCCGGCTGCAACCATCCACCATGGCGCACTCCTCCGGCTCAAGCGGTAGCGTCCTGAAGTAGCCGCTGAGCAGCCAGGTGCAGAACGGGATCACGAAGGTAGGGTAGACCAGGATCAGCGATACCAGCTTCCCGTATGCCCCGAGCTGCTGGACCACTACGGTAACCGGGATGAAGAGCAGCGTCCTGGGGATCAGGTAGGTGACGAAGATCAGAATGCCGATGACGGCCGCGCCGCTGAAGCGCAGGTGCGCGATCGCGTACCCCGCCATGAGGGACACCACTAGCGAGAAAAGCGTGGTGGATACGGTCACCAGGAAGCTGTTGAGGTACCAGCGCGCAAAAGAGGATTTTTCGAACAGCCAGACATAGTTGCTTAGCGTCGGCTCCTTAACGATCAGCGGCGAGGTGAGGTTATAGGTCTCGCCGAACGTCTTCAGCGAGGTGATGATCATCCAGTAGAACGGAAAGAGCAGTGCGATCAACACGATGGCGAGCGGCAGGTAGGGCCACAAGATGCGATTGATCCAGCGCCTGACTCGTGGAGTACTCATTTCGAATCTCCTTGTGATCGCTCTGACATCTTAGTTATCCTCGCGGCGTACTTCGCGCAGCGACTGGATCACCAACACGGCCAGGATGGGCAACGTCGTGACGGCCACTGCCGATCCCACGCCGATCACACCGCTCATGACGGCGTAGTTGAAGGTCATGATGCCGAACACAACGGTGGAGTTGCCCGGTCCGCCCCCGGTCAGCAAATACGGCAGCTCGAAATCGCCGAGCGTGCTGATGGTGGACATGAGCACTACCACGATCACGACCGGAACGATCAGCGGGAATACCACACGCCAGAAGCGCTGCCACGCGTTGGCGCCGTCAATCTTCGCGGCGTCGATCAGCTCCTCGGGCACCGACTGCAGGCCCGCCAGGAAGGTGATCGCGAAGAACGGGACCCCGCGCCAGACGTTCACCGCGATGAGGGTTCCCATCGCCCATTGGCCATTCATCAGCCACGGCAGGTCGGCATGGATGAACCCCCACTGCCTCAGCAGGAGGTTCAAGATGCTGTTCGCCGGGTTGAACATCCACCGCCATGCCAGGGTGCTGAAAACGGTCGGCACGATCCACGGCAGGAGCAAGGCTGCCCGCGCCAGGCGTTTGCCGATGAACTCGCGATTGAGCATCTGCGCCACGATCAGACCCCCGGCGAACTTGAAACCCAGTGACAGGATCGTGTAGACGAACGAATTCTTGAAAACAACCCAGTAGAGCGAGGTCGAGAACAGGTTGATGAAGTTCGTGAGCCCGACCCACGTGGGCGGAGACCCCAGGTGCTTGTTCGTCATACTCAGGTAGAGCGCCAGCACGAGGGGATACCCGAGCATCACGGCCAGGAAGATCAGGGACGGCGCCGAAAGGAGATAGCCCAGCGACTGCTCGCGATGGAGCGTGCGGCCCCACCGCTCGCCCATCTTTTTCCACAAGGATGAACTGCTAGGTACTGCTGCTTTCATGGCAGAAATCCCCCCTCCGCTGAGGCTGAGGCAAAGACGATCTCAACCTCAACCTCAGCCTCAACCTCGCCTCAACCTCGCCTCAACCTCAACCTCAACCTGCTTACAGCCCCAACTGCTTCTTGATGTCGCCGACTGCCTGGGTGCACGATGCGATCGCCTTCTTCGCGTCGCCGGTCTCGATCATGGTGTCAACCATCTTGATCCAAACGCCCTGGGCGTAGCACTGGCCCGACAGCGCGCTCGGCTCGGGCAGGTCGTAGCCGATCAGCCGCCCGATCTTGGCCTGTGCCTTGGCGTAGGCCAGCTTCGGGTCGCTCGGCCACACCGGCAGGTCATCCCAGCCTGGCGCGCTCGGCACCAGGTACCCCTGGCCTTGCCGGATGAACTTGGCGTAACCCGCCAGGCTGAACGCGTCGTACAGGAACTGCTTGGCGGCTGCCAGGTCGTTCCCCTTGGTGTAGCTGGTCAGGAACGTGAAGGGCACTGCCGCCAGCGCGACTTGCCCGGCCGGCCCCTTCGGGTGCGGCGCGTGGTTCATCTTGCCTGCCAGGGTCGGGTTGCTCGCCTTGGCGGGCAGGTAGATGGTGTTGACGTTGATCGTCGCCGAGATCTTCTCGCCCAGGAAGGCCGTGTTGTTATCGGACTCAGTGTACGCGGTGCAGGCGGGATCGCAGCAGTCCTTATAGAGCTTGTTGATGAATTCCAGCCCGGCCACCATCTCAGGCGTGTCAATGCCGAGCGAGCCGTCCCGGTTCCACTCCTTGGCGCCGTACGACCACAGCATGGACCAGATGTGGCTGTTGCCGTCCGACAGTGCGGCCGGCCCGAAGGTAAAGCCGTAGGGATGGCCGGCTTTTTTCAGCTTGACGCCCGCTTCGTATACGCTGCCGGCGCCGTCCCAGGAAGTGGGGAAGGCATCGTACCCCTGCTCCTTGAGCCAGTCCGTGCGGTAGACTATCACGCGCGGATGCGAGCCCCACGGAATACCGCGCCACTTACCGCCGACGGTGCACGCGAACTTGGCCGACGGGTAGTACGCGCCGGTGTCGGCCTGGATCGCCTCCGCGATATCTGAGACGTCCGTCGTGCCACCCAGATAGGTGTTCGGCGCCACATCGGTCACAACCAGGTTCGGCCCCGACTTGGCCTCGATGGCGGCCATGTACTTGGGCGTGTAGGTCGCGTCGGTGATGATCTCCCAGTTGAACTTCACTCTGTTCTGGGTGGCCCAGTCAATGGTGAAGACGCGGAACGCATCATCCAGTTCCGGCACGTACCAGCCGTAGCTCAGATAGTTGATCGTGGCGCCCTTGAGGATAGCCGGCGCCGCGAAGACCGGCCCTGCCGCCGCGGCAGGCGCGGCCGCGGGCGCGGCGACCGCAGGCGCGGCCGTGGGCGGCGGAACGGGAGTAGCGGTCGGCGCCGGTTGCGCGCAGGCTGCCAGGGCCGATGCACCGAGTACTGCCCCCGAGGCCTTCAGGAAATCTCGGCGGGTCAGGTTCTTGACTTGCGGTTTGGAAGGCATTTGTCTCGCTCCTTTGTAGCCTTTGCAGGAATAACGCTTTTGGCCCGCATCCAAGGGTTCCCCACCCCCAATGGCGGCCAACTTTGGGGGCGTCCACAGATTCGCTATGGATTCCGGTTTCACCTCCTTGGGCGACCATGCGATTTCGCCCAGCCGTCTCTGCCGGGCAGGCACGCTTGCCGGGCAGGCACAAGGCGCTGCCCCTACTGCCCCCTACCAAACGAAAATCAGCCTTTCACGGCGCCGGCGGTCAGGCCGGCCACGTAGAGGTCCATGAAGAAGAAGAAGAGCAGCGCGACCGGGATCGATCCGAGCGTGGCCGCGGCCATCATCGGCCCCAGGTAGGCCCAGTCACTCGTCTGGAACTTGGCGATCACCCCCAGCACCACCGTGCGGTTGAGATCGCCGGTCACGAGGACGAGGGCATACAGGAACTCGTTCCACGACAACGTGAAGGCGAACACCCCGGCAGTGAGAATGCCCGGCACAGCCATGGGGAGAGTGACCCGCGCGATGGCCCCGACCCGGGTGCAGCCGTCGACCATGGCGCACTCCTCCGGCTCCAGGGGGAGGGTGCTAAAGTAGCCGCTGAGCAGCCACGTGCAGAACGGGATCGCGAACGTAGGGTAGACCAGTATGAGCGAGACAAACTTGCCGAATACGCCAAGCTGCTGCGTCACGAGCGCCACCGGTATGAAAAGCAGCGTCCTGGGGATCAGGTAGGTGACAAAGATCAGGATGCCGATGACGGCCGCGCCGCTGAAGCGCAGGTGCGCGATGGCGTAGCCCGCCATGACCGACACCAGCAACGAGAAAAACGTCGTGACCAGACTCACCACGGCGGAATTCAGGAAGTAGCGCTGATAGGGGATCTTCGTAAAGAGCCACTGGTAATTGATGAGTGTCGGCTGCTTTATGATGAGCGGCGCCTGCCTGCTGGCGCTATAGATCTCGACCTCGCCCTTGAACGAGGTAATCAGCACCCAGTAGAGCGGCAGCAGCAGCACGATCAGTACGATGATCAGCGGGATGTAGGTAGTCAGGATCTGCGTGAGCACACGCCTGATGGGTGAACGACTCATGGCAAATCTCCTTGCCCGGCCTGAGGTTATTTGTTCCGTTGGCGAACTTCGCGCAGCGCCTGGATCACCAGCACGGCGACGATGGGCAGCGTCGTGACGGCCACCGCGCTTCCGAGGCCGAGCACGCCGCCCGTGATGGCATAGTTGTAGGTCAGCATGCCTAACACGTTGGTGGAGTCGCCCGGCCCGCCCCTGGTCAGCAGGTAGGGCAGCTCGAACTCGCCGAGCGAGCTGATGCTGGACATGAGCACCACGACTGTCATGACCGGAATGACGAGCGGAAAGACCACGCGCCAAAAGCGGTTCCAACTGTTGGCGCCGTCAATCTTCGAGGCGTCGATCAGCTCCTCGGGGACCGATTGGAGGGCCGCCAGGAACGTGATGGCGAAGAACGGGACGCCGCGCCACACGTTTACGAAAATCATAACTCCCATGGCCCAGGGGCCTTTCGTGATCCACGGCAGGTCGGCGTGAATAAGTCCCATCTGCGTTAAAAGAATGTTCAGGATGCTGTTGGACGGCTCGAACATCCACCGCCATGCTAAGGTGCTGAAGACGGTCGGCACGATCCAGGGCATGAGCAGCATCGCTCGCGCCGCACGCTTGCCGATGAAATCGCGGTTGAGCAGTTGCGCCAGCAGCAGGCCCCCGACGAACTTGAAAATCAGGGCGATGATCGTGTAGACGAACGTGTTCCTGAACACGACCCAATAGAGCGATGTCGAGAACAGGTTGATGAAGTTCGCCAATCCGACCCACTGGGCGGGCGCCCCCAGGTGCTTGTTCGTGAAGCTCAGGTAGATCGCCAGCACGAGGGGATACCCGAGCAGGACGGCCAGGAAAATCAGGGCAGGCGCCGACAGGATATAACCCAGCGACTCTTCGCGGTGGAGTAGACGGCCCCAACGCTCTCCCATGCGTCTCGACCACGATACATTGCTCTGTGAGGTACCTTTCATGGCAGTTACCCCTCTCGTAAGCTCCCACGTACTGCGCGGAAGCCGGTGTGCGAGACCTTGGACACGCAGGCTGGCTGCCAGCCCACCGGACCCCCAACGAAGCAGGCGGGGGCCCGGTGCTGTGCCCGGAACTGCGGGGCCATGCTATACTGCGCACGGGCACAAATCGCGTTTTTCGAGTACTGCATAAGTTGCTTTGTCACCCTGAGCGGGTTGGTTCCGTGAAGTACGTTACGGTGAGAATCTAGCGAAGGGTCTTGTCGCGGGATGAGATTCTTCGCTGGACGCTCGCCGTCGCGAGAAGTTAGGGGCAAACCCGCTCAGAATGACAGACGCCCAAAAGCGCACTTTGTGACCGTGCCAAGTATATCGGACGCTGTGCAGCGCGGCTTCTAAGGCCAACTGCTTCCTGATGTCGTCGACCTGCTCCCTGACCCCTGCCCCCCGCCTACAGGCCCAGTTGCTTCTTGATGTCGTTCACCATGCCGGTGGTGTACGCGATGGCCTGCTTCGGGTCGCCGGTCTCGATCGACTTGAGGACCATCTTGTTCCACACGACCTGGGCGAAGCACTGGCCCGACAGCGCGTTCGGTTCCGGCAGATCGTAGCCGATGATGCGCCCCAACTTGGCCTGGGGCTTGGCGTAGGCCAGCTTCGGGTCGCTCGGCCAAATTGGCAGGTCATCAAAGCCCGGCGCGACCGGCACCAGGTAGCCCTCGCCCGCCTTGATGAACTTGGAGTAGCCCGCGAGGCAGAACGCGTCGTAGAGGAACTGCTTGAGGGCTGCCAGGTCGTTCCCCTTTGTCCAGGGCGTCACGAAGGCGTAGGGCACTTTGGTGTACGCGATCTGCCCCTTCGGCCCCGCCGGGTGCGGCGCGTGGTTCATCTTGGCTGCGAGCGTCGGGTTGTTAGCCCTCGTGGGCAGGTAGATGCTGTTGACGTTGATCGTCAGCGAGATCTTCTCGCCCATCATGTTCTGGTTGTTGGCGGATTCGTCGTACGACGTGCTGGCCGGGTCGAGGCAGTCCTTGTAGAGCCTGTTGATGAACTCGAGCCCCGCCAACATCTCCGGCGAATCAATGGCCAGCGAGCCGTCCTTGTTCCACTCTTTGGCGCCGAACGACCACAGGATTGACCAGATGTGGCTGGGACCGTCTGCCGGCGAGCCCACCCCGAAATTGAAGCCGAAGGGATGCCCGGCGGCCTTCAGCTTGACGCCCGCCTCGTAGAGGCTGCCGGGGCCATCCCAAGTTTTCGGGAAGGTGTCGTACCCCGCCTCCTTGAACCAGTCGGTGCGGTAGACCATCACGTGCGGATGCGAGCCCCACGGAATGCCGCGCCACTTGCCGCCCATCTTGACGAAGTACTGGGCTATCGGGTAGTATGCGCCGATGTCGGCCTGGAGCGCGTCTGCAACGTCCGTGACATCCACCGTGCCGGCCCCGTAGGTGGCCGGCGCCGTAGCGCTCAGGATCAGGTTCGGCCCCGACTTAGCCTCGATGTAGGTATTGATCTTTGCGTCGTTAGCGTCGGCGGTGAGATCCCAGTTGAACTTGACCTTGTTCTGGGTGGCCCAGTCAAGGACGAAGATGCGGAATGCGTCATCGATCGCGCCCACGTACCAGGGACCGCTCATGTAGTTGATCGTGGCGCCTTTGAGGATCGCCGGCGCCGCGAAGACGGGTCCCGTCGCCGCAGCCGCGGCAGGCGCCGCCGTAGGCGCAGCAGCCGCAGGCGCCTTGGTGGGCGGGACCGGGGTTGGCGTCGGTTGCGCGCAGGCTGCCAGGGCTGCCGCGCCGACAACTGCGCCGGAAGCCTTCAGGAAATCGCGGCGGGTCAGGTTCTTGATTTGCGGTTTGGAAGACATTTTTCTCGCTCCTCTGGATGCTTGTGCAGGAATAGCGTTTTTGGTCCGCACTCCAAGGGTTCTCCCCCCAACGGCGGCCGACTTTGGGGGCGACACTACGGATGCGTTGTGGCTCTTGTCTCACCTCCCCGGGCGACCCCACAGCGTTCGCCCAACAATAGACGTTCAGAAAATCTTCTGGACTTGAGGCTTTAGCCGGTTGCTCTCGTTGACCACGAAACCGGCTGAAGCCTCTAGTCCAACTCTGCTAAACTACAATCAGCCCTTCACGGCCCCGGCTGTCAACCCGGCCACGTATTGTTCCACGAAGAACGCGTACAGCACGGCGACCGGAACCGAGCCGATCAGGGCAGCAGCCATCAGCGGCCCCCAAAAGTAGAGGTCTCCGATTGACGTGGATAATTCTGTAAACCATAAACTGTGAACAGAAGATCGTTAACAATTCACTGATTGCGAGACATGCTAACAGAACTCTCGCCGCCTGTCAAGTGGCATTCCATCGCTTGTCGGACAAGCGCTTGTCAGACAAACTGATGGCTGGCAGACTGACACTATTGCGGTTAGCTGATACAAACTCAGACCCGCTTGTAGACAAAGAGCACCGATCCAGGTTTTTCCTCGACAGTGATGCCGATGCCTTCCGTCATAAGCGCCTTGCCGTAAACTCGCCGGGTGCTGTGGTCATCCCACGAATACAGATCGTATTCTGCTTCGGGGTCGAGTGCCTTCAGTTTCGCCTGCCAGTTGGGGAATGGACACTCGTGCCGCCTGAAAGCCACCAGCATCCCCTCCCTCAGGTCCGGGCGGTCGAACTGCCAGGCTGCCCAGACATCGGCGGCCAGGCTGAAGGAGAGCAACGGATAGAAGTCGCCGTAGAAATAGTTCCGCATGGCAACGGCTTCGGCCATCCATTGGCGTACCTGGTCGAGCGGCAGGTCGGCGCTCCCTTCGAGCGCCTGCGCGCTCCAGTGCGTCACCAGCCCCGGCCCCAGCGCGCTGCGCAGGGCATACCGGGTGGGCGCCTCGCAGACCGCCGTGCTCAAGGGGACCCAGGGCGCGAGTCCCTGCGTCTGCGTCTGCATGGAGAGCGGGTCGAACGGCCAGCACTGATAATCGCTGCGCCACAAGGGCACGCTGCGGGAGATCGTCTCCAGGTCAATGCGTTGCCCGCCGCCCGCGCAATTGTCAATGATCAACCCAGGGTGACGCGCCAAAAGCTCGTCCCAGAAGGCGTAAAGGCCTTCGATGTGTCGGATTTCGGTCATGCCCACGCGGTCGGGGGCATCAGATCCTCCGAATAACTCGGGCACCCGAAGGTCATTGAAGTCCTGGCGATAGCAGGTGATCTTGGCCTCACGAATGAGGTTCGAGACCAGGTCCGTGATCGCGCGGCGCGCCTCCGGGATGCCCAGGTTGACCATGTAGTTGTTGCCATCGAGGTATCCGGAACGCACCGGGCCAATCAGCCACTCCGGATGCTTGCGGACCATCTCTGTCCCCTCGAAAGCCCGTTCTGGCTCGATCCAGAGGAGAAAGCCCAGCCCCGCCGCCTTGGCGGCTTCGCCCACCGGCCGCAAGCCGTTCGGATAGGCGGCAGGATTGGGGAACCAACTGCCGACTTGCCTCATCCAGCCGCTCCCCAGTGTATCGGCCGCCTCATCAATCGAGCTATCGCCGTACCACCCCGCGTCGATCCAATAGCATTCTACGGGGATGGCGTTTTCACGCAGCCACGCGATTTGCGCGAGATGGCTGGCCTCGGAACGCGCGCCCCATGCTCCTTCGCAGAGCGGTGGCTGCAACAATTGCCCGTTCGGTCGCGGTGTGTGGTGCGCCAGGATCAGCCGCCTGAGCATGTTGTGACCGCGAATCCGGTCGTCTTCCCAGAAGAGCAGCAGGATGCGCGGTGTACGAATCTCCTCGCCGGGATGCAGCTTGAGATGCGTTCGTTCCATGCCCGCCCGCATGCGGACGCCATCCCGCTGGCGCTGAAAGCTGGCCGACCATCCACCGGTCCAACCGATGGCGCCGATCACGCCGCCGTTCCCCAACTCGAGGTTGAAAAAGGGCAGATGGAGCGTGGAGCACTTGCCGGTGCGTGCGGACAGGTCCAGTCTGGATCCGCCCTGGCGGAAAGTGAGCGGCGTCTCCAGGGGGGCGAAATCATCCCGTTGCGCGAGGCTGCCCCTGGCATGATGAACCTGGCAAGGCGTCTGCGCGGTCAGGGGCAACAAGACGTCGAGCGGCTGAATGTCGGAGAGGATCGGGGTATCCGTTTCGCCGTTATTCTTGAAATACACCACCCATTCCACGGCCGGGAAGTCTTCGTAGGCCTTGATCTCGCAGCGGCATTCCAGGCCGGTTTGTTGAACCCCGTCACTTTGGGGCGGGTCGGTGAAAACGATCGTCTCGTAGGTGACGCCCTCCGCGGACCTGGACGGGTCTCTGCGCACTGTCCAGTCGCTCGACATCAAGGGCGACTTATCGCCGTAGCGGAAAGAAACCGGGAAGCGAGACAAACCGGCGCCGGAAGCCGGGAGCAAGAAGGATTCGTTCAGCCACTTCCGTGCCGTTTCAAGTTCTGATGAAGGTGTCATAGTCCCTCGCGAGGCTGTGTAGCGTGCTACTTGGCTCGCGTATACACGAATTCTGTATTGCTGGTTCGGCTTCGCCAGGTCATTTTGTCGCCTTCGATCTTGATCTCCATGACAACGGAGGTTTGTCCCTCCAAGGCGATCCCGAGATGCGTCTTGTCTTGGAAGTAGTAAGTAAACTTGGAATCCGGTATATCTTCAGGCTCCCCTTTCAGGCCGGGAATAAAGCCGGTGTTATCTGCATAGAAATTGACCTCACCCCCCTGGGGATTGACCCATTTTCCCACGATGGCCTTTTCGATTGGCTGCGGAGTGGGTGTAGGTGTCGGGAAGGACGCGCAAGCCGCTACCGCGAAAGTGAGAAGCAACCCCAGAATCAATACCCGTGTGGAGGCGATCAGGGGCCTCCATACACGATTCTGCAAATTGAGTGGTCTATTCATTTTCCATCCTGCCCCAGAGCGGCTGGACTCCGGGAGCCGGTCGTCATACCGCTGCATCGCCTGCCATCGCGCCCGTAATCAGCGAGACGACCTCTTCCTTGGTTGTCTGCGTCTTGATGCGCGTGCCCACGCGCCGGCCGCGGCGCAGCACGATCAGGCGATCGGCCACGGTGAAGACGTGCTCCAGATTGTGGCTGATCACCAGCACCGTCTTACCCTCTGCCTTCAGGTTGGCGATGAGTTCGTTGACCTTGTGCTGCTGCTCGACGCCCAACGCCGCGGTTGGCTCATCCATGATGAAGATGCGCCGGCCACGTGCCAGGGCACGGGAGATGGCTACGCCCTGGCGCTGGCCGCCGGACAACTCCCCGACGTTGACCTTGACCGAGGGCATATCGATCTTGAGGATGTCAATGACCCGCTTCGCGTCGGCATACAGCTTGCGGAAGTTGATGAAGACGCCCAACCAGGTAGGCTCCATGTTCAGGTAGATGTTGTCGGCCACGTTCCGAACGTCCACCAATGCCAGGTCTTGATAGACGGTGGAGATGCCGCCGATGCGCTCGGCATCCGTGGGCGTATGAAATTCCACCGGCTTGCCCTCGAAGAAGATCTGCCCGGCGTCCTTGCGATAGATGCCGGAGAGGATCTTGACCAGGGTGGACTTGCCGGCGCCATTGTCGCCGATCAGCGCCACGACCTCAGCAGGATAAAGCTCGAAGTCAACGTTGTACAACGCCTGGACGTGTCCAAATGCCTTGGAGATGCCTTTGGCCTCGAGGATGGGGTGCCGATCAGAGGAAGTGGCTTGGGTTTGTACTTCACTGGCTAAGTCGGTCATGGAACTGGGCTCCTTAGTGTTGACCCCCGATTCACCCTCACAGGCAAATCGGGGGATCAACTCAACTCATCTCATCACGCAGATCCTGCGGATGTCGAACTCTCGCGAACACAGCGAGATCACTTCTTCGCGTCCGGGTTGACGGCATCCTTCCGGAAGTTGGGTTCCAGTTTGTCGAGGATGGCGTAGAATGCAGCCTGGTTGTCCTTGGTGACCAGCGGCGCCTCGAGGATGGTCCAGTAGGGGACCTTCTCGCCGTTAGCCATCCTGAAGAGCAGGTCGGCCGAGCCCTTGCACTCCTCGTAGAGCGGCTGGGCCACGAGACCCCAGACCTCGCCGTTCTTGACCAGGTCGAGGTTGACGCGGGTGGCATCCATGCCGACGGAGACGAGTTTCTTGCCGGTTTCCTTCTG
>JAPLHB010000219.1 GCA_026389845.1 Chloroflexota bacterium | reverse complement strand
GGAACTTGATGTCAGCAGCCAGGGTGCGTAATGTGAATCCCAGGCGAGGCCTCCTAATTGCAAATGTTGTGCTTACCGGTAGCATGCCTCGCTCGCGCCCAGAAGTCAAGTGGAGCCCCGATTCTTAACTGAACCGTATTGTACCTAACTCCATTCTTAGCAGACCACAACGAGATCCGCGTGGAGCGTCGCCAACGAGTTGGCGCCGACCCAGACGTCGAAGGCCTCCGCGTCCTGGATCCACTTGCCGGCGTTCGTGCTCCAGTGGCTGAGCTCGGCCGGGCCAAGAGTGAAGGTGACCGTCTTCGTCTCACCGGGCTTGAGCGTGAGACGCTCGAAGCCCTTCAGCTCGCGCATCGGACGCGAGTCGCTGCCGGCCCTCTGATGGATGTAAAGCTGCGCGACCTCGTCACCCACAACTGAGCCCGTGTTCGTCACGTCGGCTGTCACGGTCACCGATCTCCCCACCTTCACCTGCGGCGCCGAGACCTTCAGGCTCGTGATCGAGAAGGTCGTGTAGCTGAGGCCAAAGCCGAAGGGATAGAGCGGCGTCGGAAGTCCGTCCCAGTAGCGCGGGTTGTACATCGGGCTGCCCTCGGGCGAGTGCGTGAGGTTGCGTGCATAGTAGAGCGGCGCGTGGCTGCCCTTGCGCGGGAAGGTGACGGGCAGCTTGCCGCCCGGGTTAACATCGCCGAACAGGATGTCGGCAATGGCGTGGCCGCCCTCACTGCCGGGCTCCCACGCCTCGAGGATCGCCGGTACGTTCTCCGCCGCCCAACCGATGCTCAACGGACGGCCGTTCAAGAGGACGAGGACCACGGGCTTGCCGAGGGTCACGACGGCTTTGAGCAGCTCCTCCTGCCGCCCTGGCAGATCGAGCGAAGCGCGCGAAGCGGCCTCGCCGGCCATGTCGGCGTTCTCGCCGAGGACCATCACGACGACGTCCGCGCTGCGTGCCGTGGCCACGGCCGTCTGGCAGGCGGCCTCCGCCTGCTCGGGCGTCTGTGGGACTTTCTTGGCTTCGGGCATCATCGTATCGAACCATGATGCGATGTCACGCCGGATCTCGGGGCCGGGGGCGTACTCGACTTTCGCTCCCGGCAGCTTGGCGCGGATGCCTTCGACGACTGTGACGGCAGCCGGTGTGTGACCGAAGACCATCCACGAACCCTCCGTGGCCTCCATCGAGTCGGCCAGGGGACCGATTACCGCCACGTTCTTCAGGCTCTTGGCGAGCGGCAGGAGCCGGCCTTCATTCCGCAGCAACACCATCGAGCGCTGCGCGGCGAGCCGCGCTTCCTTGCGGTGCTCGGGCAGTGCGACAACCTGCGCCAGCTTCGACTCGTCGGTGTACGGCTGCTCGAAGAGCCCCATACGAACCTTGACCGCGAGAATGGGCCGCACGGCCGCGTCGATATCGTCCAGCTTCAGTGTGCCGTCTTCGACGAGCCCGGCGAGGTGCTGCGGGTAGGTGTTGCTGGCCATGTCCATGTTGACGCCCGCACTCAGCGCGCGGAAGGCCGCGTCGCGCCCATCGCGCGCGAAGCCCTGGGTGACGAGGCTCCCGACGGCAAACGCGTCGCTGATAACGAAGCCCTTGAACCCCCACTCGCCCCGCAGGACGTCGCGCAGCAGGAAGCGGTTCCCGCTCGCGGGGACATCGTTGAGGTCCATGTAGGCGCTCATAAACGTCCCGACGCCGGCCTTCAAGGCGGCCTCGAAGGGCGGGAAGTAGACGTTGCGCAACTGGCCCTCGGGCAGGTAGACTGGATCGTAGTCACGCCCGCCGTCCGCCACACCGTAACCCGCGAAGTGTTTGGCACAGGCCACGATCCGATCGGGCGCGCCGAGAGACGGCCCCTGGAAGCCGCGGACCTGGGCGGCCGCCATGGCCACACCCAGGAAGGGGTCTTCGCCGGCGCCCTCGACGATACGGCCCCAGCGGGCGTCGCGGGCGATGTCGAGCATCGGGCCGAAGGTCCAGTGCAGGCCTGCGGCGCGGGCCTCCTTGGCCGCCACGGCCTGCGCCCGTTCAGCAACCGACGGATCCCACGACGAGGCCATGGCCAGCGGCACGGGGAAGATCGTGCGGTAGCCGTGGATCACATCGAGGGCGAAGAGCAGCGGGATCTTCGCCGGGCTCTCTTCGACGGCGATCTTTTGGAGTACGTTGAACTGCTTCGTGTTATTGAGCCACAGGACCGAGCCGGCCCCGCCCTTCCGGATGACATCCTCGGGCTTCGGCCCCGGCACGAACGCTGCGCCCCCAATCTGGGTGAGCTGCCCGATCTTCTCCTCGAGGCTCATTCGCCCCATGAGGGCCTCGACACGCGCCGCGACCTCGGCCTCCGATGGATCAGGCGCTGCCGCCCCTGTGTTTGTCCTCACGACCTTACTCATCAGACCTCCTCATCGTAACGCATAGCTGGATGTTGGATTGATTCATCGAACCTACGCTGTGATTTCAATGCAGTTCCCGTCCGGGTCAAGCGTAACGCTTTCGTAGTACCCATCTCGGTTCTGCGGGGGCCATCCAAGATCGGGAATCCGTCGTCCTTGAGCCTTTGCGTGAGTGCGTCGACGAGTTACTCGGAGCCAACGGAGATGGCCATGTGCGTAAGCCCCATACGCTGTGCGCCTGGTTCGATGGTCAATGGCGAAAGCGTTGTTGTCCTCATCACCTCGATGCGCGCGCCATCCGATTTCCTCCCCACCGCGCGCGGGCTGGTTGGGCAGAGTTGATCTAATCAGATTGCCTTGCGTTGGTTTTAGCCGGGCCCCCCGGTATAGACCATCACTTCCCCTTCGATGCAGGTATCCGAGCGCAGCGTTCTGGAGAGGATCCCTTTCAAGTGCCACATGATGACGCCCTCTTCCCCCTCCATGCTGGGTACAGCGTCAGCCGGTATGGGTACCTGGATGGGGAAGATCTGCGGTTGACCGGCGCGAAGCTGCGTCTTGCCGGCCAGCTTTGCCTTCACTGCCACGGTGTCGGCGGAGTTCCCATCCTCGACGGAAACGTATTCATGCCGCACCAACTCGACCCGTATTTCGTTCGCCGTGAACTCTTTATGCGGATGGATCCGGAGCTCGCCGGTGATGGTTTGCCCCAGCACCCATTCTTTGCTCGGCAGGAAGAAGGCCAACTCGGCTTCGCCCGGTTCGCTGGATTGGCCGTATTCTCCCGGCGTGACGAGCTGACCCGGCGGCGTGGACACCACCGCGACCTCGGCCTCGCCGCGCATGTCGCCAGCCAGTTTGCGATCCAGCTTCACCTCGACGATCCATTTGAGCCGGTAGATCGAACCACTGCCGGTCGGGGGGGCCGCTGCGGGAATGAGAAAGGTGAAGTCGTAGGTCTGATGGGTATTGGCGGGGAAGACGGTCTCCCCCAGGAAATCCCGCTGATCCACCGGGTGTTTGGTTTGGCCCCAGATGGCGCTGGTCGAGCGGTTTCCGTCCGAATCGGTTGTTTCATAGCCGTACTTGTAATCTTCCTGGCAGACGAACGCAACGTGGCCGGCGCGAATTTTCAGCTCACGCGCGCTTTCGAGAGTGACCGTAGCCTTGACCGTCTCGCCGGGATTGTAGACACGCAAGCCTCGATCAACCGTCACGGTCAGGGTCACCTTGCCGCCTTTGAGAAAATCTAGCATGATGGACCTCCTTTCCGATTTTGAGTTCGTACCCGAGGCAGGAAACCAAAGAGGATTATCGCATTGATACCTGGTAATCTAGCACACAAGGCTTTGCCTGTCAAACCGTTTTTGGTGAGTTCGGCGCTTGGCTCGGCGGCGTGCTACCCCCGCAGGGCCATTCAGTTCTCTGATAGCGGCAAGTAGGTATAGAATCATCTTGTCAAACCGCAACACTGCGCTGCGAGGTGATCCTATGCCTACCCCCGTTATACCCTTAATGCAGTTTCTGGTTGGAGGTCCTGACTTTCGTGCGGCCTCGGGCAAACGCCATCCCTTGAGTGCCATTCTGGCGCTGGCTTGTGCGGCCAGCTTGTGCGGCTACCGCAGCTACGGGGCCATGGCTGAGTGGGGTCGCAACTATGGCGCCACCTTGGTCGCGGCGCTGGGTTTCACCCGCGCGACGACGCCCTGTGCGGCGACGCTGCACACGGTGTTCAAGAATCTCGACGGTGCCTGTTTTGAGGCCAAGCTCGGGGCGTGGGCTGCGCAGGCCTTGGCCGCCCTGCCAGGCGCCGCCGAGCAGTTGGAAGCCGTTGCGTGCGATGGCAAGACGTTGCGCGGCAGTCGCAAGCTCGGTGCGTCGGGCAGTCATCTGTTAGCCGCCGTAAGCCAACGGCTGGGGCTGACGCTGACCCAGTGTGCGGTCGCCGATAAGACCAACGAGCTGTCCGCGATGCCGGACATCCTGGCTGGATTGCTGCCCACCGGCCGCGTGATCACGACCGATGCCCTCCACACCCAGCGCGAGTTTGCCCAGGCGGTGCTCGACGCCGGCGGTGATTACCTGATGCTCGTCAAGGACAATCAACCACAGTTGCGCGAAGACATCGCCACTCTGTTTCAGGAACCGCAGGTAGTCGCCGAGACCTTGACGACCGCCCGCACGTGCGATCCCGGCCATGGCCGCATCGAGGAGCGCTGCTTGACGGCCAGTTGGGCGCTGCTCGGCTATACCGATTGGCCTGGCTTGCAGCAGGTGTTCCAACTGGAGCGCACGATCACGATCAAGAAGACCGGACAGCAGCGCCACGAGGTGGTCTACGGTGTCACCAGCCTTTCGCCCCAACGGGCGGATGCCACCCGCCTGCTCCGGTGCTCACGCGGCCATTGGCGCGTCGAGGCCGGTCACTGGATCCGCGACGTCACCTTTGACGAGGATCGCTCACAAGTCCGCTGCGGTCACATCCCACAAGTCATGGCGGCCTTGCGCAATACCGCGATCGCCCTTCATGCGCATGGCTGGCGAGACCAACATTGCCGCGGCCGCGGCATGACACCAGCGAAGAATCCGTGGCCGCACATGGCCCTGTCTGAGCGCCGCGAACGGATTCTTCGCTGGAATCTCGCCGTTGCGAAGGTTAGGGGTTAACCCGCTCAGAATGACGATAGCGAGTTTTGCGGTATTGCGTATAATCAAAAGAAACGCGAATGGGCTTAGTTCCATCGGCCGTCCCACAGCGAGGCTTCGCGCTGACGCCGCCTGCGGCATGAGAAATTGCCCGGAAGCTAGAGAAGGAGATCCCATCGTGATAGAGCCTCCTGGCCCGCGCTACGCGGTGCAGATGATCAACATTGAGAAATACTTCGGCCTCGTATGCGCCCTCAAGAACGTCACTTTTGACGTTGGCCGCAACGAGATTGTTGGGCTCATCGGCGACAATGGCGCCGGGAAATCAACTCTCGTAAAGATCCTGACCGGGGTGTTCCCTCCAACCAACGGCCAGATGGTTGTTGCCGGCCGCCAGGTGAATTTCAAGACGTACAACGTCAAGCAAGCCCACGCCCACGGGGTCGAGACTGTCTACCAGGATAGGTCGCTCGGCGAAAAGCAAGTGCTCTGGCGCAACTTCTTTGTCGGCCGGGAGATCCTCCGGCCTTTCGGTTTCATTGACGTCAAGAAAGAGAAGGCGATCGCCGACGAAATCATGGTCAACACGATCGGCTTCCGTGGCAAGGGGATCACGGCCGATTCCAAGGTGAGCAAGCTTTCCGGCGGTGAGCGCCAGGGAGTGGCAATCGGCAGGGCCATGCACTTCGAAGCCGAGTTGATTATTCTTGACGAGCCAACCGTTGCGCTCTCCCTGAAGGAGGTGCGCAAGGTGCTCAACTTCGTGCACAAAATCAAAGAGGACGGCAAGGCGTGCATGTACATTTCTCACGATATCCAGGACGTTTACGAAATCTCCGATCGCTTCATCATCATGGACCGCGGTGAGATCGTGGCGAGCATCGCCAAGCAAGACATCACCCTGAAGGCGCTAGATGACTTCCTGCTCGAATACGCTCACGGGCTGAAAGACAAGGAGGCATGATGAAACGCCGGACCTCCCTCCCTGCGTTCCTTGGCAGAATCGAAGGTCTCCCCATCGCCGCGGTGCTGGTAATCCTGTACGGAGTATTCCTCGCGACGGCGCCTCAAGTCTTCTCGGGAATTCGGATCTACATGTCTTTCCTGCAGACGGTGCCACCCCAGCTCGTCCTTGCCTTGGGGCTGACTTTCATCATTACGGCCGGAGAAATGGACTTGAGTTTCCCGGCAGTTGTCGCGTTTGCCGGCTTCGTCTTCGCCTGGGTCGTCAGGACTTTTGATGCCGCGTGGGCGCCGTGGGCCGGCCTCATCCTCGCGCTTGCGGCCGGCGCGCTCGTGGGGTATGTCAACGGCTTGCTCGTGGCGAAACTCCATGTCCCCTCGATCATGGCCACTCTGGCCACCCAGTTCTTCTGGTATGGAGTTACGGTGCTCCTGGCGGGCGGGCTGTCATGGAGCATCAAGAGCATTCAAACCAACATCGTTCACGAGATCTTTGTTGGCCGCATCTTCCGTCTCGTGCCCGCGCAGGCCGTCTGGGCACTGGCGCTCACCGCGTTTCTCTGGTTTATCCTGAACCGCCACCGCTTCGGCGAGGCCGTCATGTTCATCGGCGACAATCCCGAGGTTGCGCGCGTGATGGGTATCGACGTGGAAGCAACCAGGATCAGGCTCTTCACCATGAACGGCGTCATCGCCGCATTCGCGGGAGTGCTGCTCACCCTGGAAATGAACGTCTTCTTTCCGACACAAGGACAGGGGTTTCTTCTCCCGGTGATGGCGGCCGTGTTTATTGGCGGGACCTCGATTGCAGGGGGCTCGGGTTTGCTGGTCGGCACGTTCTTCGGCGCCTACATCGTCGGGTCGCTGGAAGCCGGGGTCGTGGCGACCGGGATCGGCGGCTATTGGGTTCATCTGGTGGAAGGCCTTGTCATGGCTGCCTCCATTGTGCTCAATGTCGTCATCGAAGAAGGCAATATCGGCAAGCTCTCCGCCCGCATCCGCCGCTGGGTTCAGCCTTAGCGCCTATCCGAATAACCAGCGGAGGCGGCTCCCACGCCGCCGATTGCGGGCATGGGAGCCCGCACAGCTATTATTCGGATAGGCTCTTAGCACGTCAGCGCCGGTGAGATACCGACAAAGGCTGCGGGAAGTTGAGACGACGGTCGGAGGGCTGTCAAGCCAACTGTGCAAGCTGCGAAGCAGCGAAAGGAGGTGCATCCTAAGGGTCCAGTCTGTCGTTGATACCTGATTGTACCAGTCGCTCCATGCAAGTCTCTTCGTGAAAGGAGAAGAATCCAATGGCGTACAAAACTTCTTACAAGTGGGTGGCCTCGGTCCTCTTGTTGAGCATGGTCGTACTCTCGGCCTGCGTACCGGCTCCCACTTCCGTTCCACCCGCCCAGGCAACGGCCGTCGTACAGCCAACGGCGCAACCGGCCGCTCCTGTTAAGCAGGGCCAGAAGCAGATCACCATCTACATGCAAATGGGCGGCACGCAGGGCGATGCCTCGACACTGGCGCGGACCAACGGCGCCAAGGCCGCGGCGGAGGCTCTCGGCATCAAACTGGTCGAGCAATATTCGGGGTGGGACCCGCAGAAAATGATTGACCAGTTCAAGCAGGCTGCGGCGGCTAACCCCGACGGCATCGTCATCATGGGACATCCCGGCGAAGATGCCTTTGCCTCGCTGGTTGACCAGGCCGAGAGCCAGGGCATCATCATCACCAGCGGCAACAACCCCCTCCCG
>JAPLHB010000199.1 GCA_026389845.1 Chloroflexota bacterium | reverse complement strand
CGCCCAGCACACTTTCTACCTTTGGAAGCGGGATCCCGAAAAGGGCATGCTCGTTCTCGATGGTCTGAGTAATCGCGCCGCCGGGCCACTTAGACTGCCCGACCTCGGCGCGGCAGAGTTCATTCTCGCCCTATCGGGTGCAATTCTTGGAGAGACCCGCAAGCCTGAGACTTCGTCCAGGCTACTTGCGATTGGCCGCAGGACACTTCGTCAAATACTATTTCTAGGCGATTCGGGATCGCAAAGTAGCTTCGTCGGACGTTGGCGGCAGCTCGTAGTCAGCTTTGTGCGCGAGCAGGTCGTCAACTTCATCCTCAGTTTTACCCTGCGGATGTTAGGAGACTGGGGCAGTCACACGTGGGCAAGCCTGGATGCGATGGGACACGTTTTCAAGCTGTCGAGCGCGCAGAAGGACCTGGTGCGAACACTGATTCCGCTGCTGGCGCCAGATGCCCCTGGCATGATAGACAGAATTCCCGACATACTCACTGTGGAGGAATGGGGTGACATGGTCGCCCAGAGCGTCATTGAGTTCTCATTGCTCAGCCATGGCATTCATGACTTCCACGGTACGTTACCGATAGTCGAACGACTGATCGATGTTGGACTGCAAGCATGCCCTCCGCGATTCTGGATCTACGGGCCAGTCTGGGTGCTGCTAATGAGCGCGCTGAAGCAGGAACGACCTGATCCCATCATTGAGAATCTAGCCGTGAGGATCGTTTCAGCGATCCAAGAGGACGCGAATGCTTGGTGTGAGGCGGCAAGGAAGGCCCGGCCAGTTCCAATCACCTCTGACTGTAGGGCGACTCCAGTGGGCTACTTGGCCTGGAGTAGCTACATCCTGCGAGGACACGTCGACTCGCCCGAGCTTCGTGAGTACCTTGACCGCGCCAAGGCAGCCAAGGATGTGGACTACCTAAAATTGTACGTATGCAATGAAGTGCCCCCGATGATCGAGTCTTGTTTCCACCGTATGGCTTTCGAGGCGCTACTGCCGATTGTTGACTGCGAAGATGAAACCGTTCGAGAGGCGCTCATCGAGCAATTGGTGCGAATCCGGCAGGCTGAACCGGAAAAGATCGAGGATTGGCTGTTGGAGCGCGAACTGCCACAAGAAATCGTCCAACGGGTCCTGGCCTATCCACCCAGCGAAGGACTCAATAATCTATTGACGTATCAGTTGCTCTGGATATTCTACGACCTGTTTCTATGGGGACCCAAGTTCCTTCAGGCTGAGCTTCAATGGCTCCTCTTCAAGGCGCTCGAGTTGCCCAACATACGGGAGTGGCTCAAGCTGATCATCAAGGAAATCTTCAATCTAGTCGCCGGCGAACCGGTGTTGAAGGTGCCCGCAGATGCCCCATCACGGCAGCTCTCGAAAGCATGACTGGGACTCGATATCATGATGCAGAACTACCATACGAGGAGCGTTGAACAATCTGATCACACCTTTGCAGGACATGCCCACCCTGAGCCATGGACAGATCAGATGGCAACGCAGAGAAATCGGGTAGTGTCCCTCAGTTGCCCTGATGGACTTAATGTAGCGGCGGAAACAGGTGTTCTATCCCAGGCAATTGTTCAAGAAACAGTGCTGGAACGCGATAAGACAGTAGCTCAGTGGTGATCCAGACATGATCGGTGATGCCGGCAGTCATGGCTGGTCAGGGGATTCCCAGTCCATCGGGGCCTCCTCGCCGAGCCTAGTAGCTCATGCGAAGGATGCACCAAGGGGCGGCAATCGGCCAAGTTCATCAAGGCAGTTGAGGGACACTATCTAGTGTTCGATGGTGAAGATAGATCTTCGGCCGGCAACGTGACGGTGATCGTCGTCCCCTTGCCGATGGCGCTTTCCGCGGCCACCGTGCCGTCGTGTTCCTCAATAATCCCCTGCACGATCGCCAGCCCCAGCCCCGCGCCGCTGCCTGCGACGGCCGACCGGCGACTGCGCGCCTTGTCGGCACGGTAGAACCGCTCGAAGATGTGCGGCAGGTCTTCGGCCGGGACCCCCACCCCGGTGTCGGCCACCTGAAGGATGACCTGCTGCCCGTCGGCCCTGCCCCGCACCGTGACGTTCCCGCCCCCAGGTGTATATTGCAGGGCGTTGTCCATCAGGTTGACGAGCGCGGCTCGCAGCCCCACTGGATCGGCGTAAAGCATCGGCAGACCGGGGGCGAGATCTTGCACCAGGACCACTCCGCTCTTTTCAGCCCGCAACGCCATCTGGCTCATGACTTCCGAGATGATGACGGCCGGGTCCACCAGCTCACGGAACGGCTGCGGAGCGGCGTCATGCCGGGAGAGCGTGAGCAGATCGTTCGCCATACGGCCCAGGCGATCGGCTTCGCTTTCGATCTCACCCACAAAACGGCCCGCGACGGTCGTGTCTTCCAGTGCGCCGTTCGACAGCGCCTCGGCGCGCAGCTTGATGTTGGTAAGCGGCGTGCGCAACTCGTGCGAGGCGTCGGCGATAAACGCGCGCTGGCGGTGGATCATCTCCTTGACGCGGCCGGCCATGTCGTTGAACGCTGCCGCCAGTTGCGCTAACTCAGCGATACGGACAGTTTCGGACACCCGCTGGTCCAGGTCGCCGGCCGCCAGCCTGGTCGCCGCGTCGCGCAGATGGGCCACCGGCCGCGTGAGTTGATCCGCCAGAAGCCAACCGGCGATTGCCGATACAGCCGCTGCGAGCAGCACAGTCAGCCCCAGGCTGAGCCAAAAGCGCCGCGTCTGGGCCAACACGTCGTCGAGGGGTTGCGCAAGTTGCACCACGCCGAAGATGTGTCCGAGCCGCCCGATGGGCGCGGCGGCGTAGATCATCCCGCGCCGCGTGACCGGATCGAAACGGAGATCATGCTCGATCCAGCCATCCAACGCGGCGATCACCTCGGGTTGACTGGCCTGGCTGGCGGGAATGCTCGTGGCAGAGGTTGCCAACACTTCACCGAGCGGATCCAGGATATTGAGCTGGCTCTGGGCGCCTTGTCCGAAGCGCTCTGTGACCGCTTGAAGCTCAGGCAGGGTTGTTGGGGCTCCCCGCGGATCGCGCACAATCCAGGGGCGCTCCAAAACCGACGCCGTGACGTAGGCCTGCGCTTCGAGAGCACGCTGAGCGCTCAACAGGGCCGCTTGCGAGAACAGGCTGCCCGCCCGGCCGGCCACGATGGCGGCGCTCACCAAGAAGATGACCAGGTAGGTCAGGATCACCTGAGTCTTGAGGCGAAATCTGGGTATTCGCACGATCGCCGTTCCCCCTTACTACCCTTGCACTTCCTCGGAAGTAGCGAACCGGTAGCCCAGCCCGCGCACGGTCACGATATAGCGCGGCTGCGCGGGGTCGTCTTCGAGCTTTTGGCGCAGCCAGCGGATGTGCACGTCCAACGTGCGCGGGTCGCCGATCCAGCCTTCACCCCAGACCGCATCCAGCAGATCCCCGCGCTCGAACGCGTGGCCCGGCTGCGCCATCAGCGCGGCCAGCAGGTCGAATTCCTTCGGTCGCAACCCGATGGGCCGGTCGCCTTTGATCACCATGTGCCGGTCGCAATCCAGGCTCAGCGCACCCACGCGCAACGCAGCATCCGGTCCCCCAACGGCCCTGGGCTGCATCTCCACCCGGCGCAACTGCGCCCGGATGCGCGCGATCAGCTCGCGCATGCTGAACGGCTTGACCATGTAGTCATCGGCGCCCAGCTCCAGGCCCAACACCTTGTCCAACTCTTCCCCGCGCGCGGTGAGCATGATGATCGGCACGGACGACTCGGCTCGCAGCGTGCGGCAGCACTGCAAGCCGTCCATCACCGGCATCATCACGTCAAGCAGCACGAGGTCGGGGATGGCGGCGCGTGCGACGGTCAGCCCTTCTTCCCCGTTGGCGGCGGCCAGCACACGGTAGCCTTCGCGCTCCAGCCCATAACGGACGGAGCTGACGATCATCTCGTCATCTTCGATAATCAAAATGGTCTGCAACATGGCGCCTTCTTCCCTGTCGATTATAGCACAGTCTGAATTTTCGCGTTTAAGATCGTGTTAAGCGGTGATTATGGCGAAGTTAACAATCACGACGGCGCGAGAGCGGCCTTGCCCTGGCCGCCAGAATTAACCTCCCGCTAATCTGTGGCTAACTTTCCGCTAACCGCACTTTAACCACTGCCCAGCCGGAACGCGCTAGACTACACCGCAGAGTAGGGGCAGACATGCCGGCCAAAGCACATTGCGGAAAGCGCTCCGCATAACGTCAAAGGTCGTCCGACGCAACAAGCTTGCCGATGAATGCCTTACCCCTACCTCATTCACACAAGGAGGTAGTCAGTATGTTTCGCAGGTCTCTGATTCTGATGGCGACCGCACTGGTCGTCGGGATGGTAGGGCTGGCCGGCGCCGGCGCGGCCTTCGCAGCCGCTGGCACGGGCCCAGACAGCGCCGCGACGCTGCCCGGTAATTGGGTCAAGTTGGACGCTGGCTCGCGCGTCTGGTACGCCTTCCAGTATGGCGGCGACGGCTCGCAGATTTCCGCTCGCGTGGCTTCGGAGCCGGCGGGCGCGGTGGCCTTCAGCGTGTGGACGCCGGGTGGCCTGGCGCTCTGGTCCGCCACTGGCGAAGAAAAGCCGGTCGGCCGCGGCTCGGCCAACAACACTCTGGGCGGCGACTGGTTCTGGACAGGCCACTTCAACGAGGCAGGCACATACTACCTAGTGGTCGAGTCCACCGGCAACATCCCCGCCTACTACATGCCGCAGATCAGCGGTGATGCGGTCTACGTGGCTCCGGCCACGGTGGCCGAGGTGGCGACCGCAGCTCCGGCTGCCAGCGCAGCCCCGATCGCGGCCGCCGTTGCAGCGCCCCAGCCGGCGAAGTCCGGCACTGGCCCCGCCGACGCGTTGACCCCCTCAGCCAACTGGACGCCGTTGGCGGCCGGCCAGTGGGCCTGGTACGCCTTCCAGTATGCCGGCGATGGCTCGCAGGTCATGGTCCGCATGGCCGTGGATCCCGCCAGCCCGGTGACCTTCAGCGTGTGGACGCCGGCCGATGTGGCCCAATGGGCGCAGGATGGCACGATGAATCCAGTCGGCCGCGGATCCGCTAGTAAGGTCTACGGCGACGATCTGATCTGGACGGGCCACTTCAATACGCCTGGCACCTACTACGTGGTCGTCGAGAACGCCAACGCCACGCCGAGCAACTATCTGCTCACGATCAATTAAGGGCAGTACCGCAAAACTCGCTTTTGTCACCCCTTCGTTGCACTCAGGGCAAGCTCTGAGCGGGTTGTTCCCGTGACTCTCGTTGCGGCGAAAAATCAGCGCAGGGTCTCGTCGTGGGCAACAGATTCTTCGCTGGTGTCAC
>JAPLHB010000103.1 GCA_026389845.1 Chloroflexota bacterium | reverse complement strand
GCAGTTGGCCGATGGCGGTTGGTTCTGGGCCTTCGATGCCACGCAGAGCGACGTGGACACCACGGGGCGCGTGATGAGCTTGCTGGCCGGCCAGTTCGGCGTCAATAATCCGGTCGCGTTCGGCCATGCCGCCGACTACCTGGCAACCATGCAGGCGACCGCGGGCGGCTGGGCCGTGGGCTACTTGCCCGGATCACCCAACGCCAACTCGACGGCGCTGGCCGTGGGCGGGCTGCGCACCGCGGGGTTCGATCCGCAGGCCGCGCGGTTCCAGAAGAACGGCCGGGGCGCGCTCGATCAATTGCTGGCCTTTCAGGAAGCCAACGGCGCGTTTGTCTACATCGCCGAGGCCGGCAAAGAAGAAAGCCGGATCATGGCGACGCTCGACGCTCTGATCGCGCTCGCACCCTACCTGGACGGCCAGCCGCCGTGTCGGATGTTCTATCTGCCGGTGTTGTTGAAGTAGCGGCGTCTGTCATTCTGAGTTACCCATCCCGCCGCGGCAGGATGCGCCCCGGCAAGGAACTCTCATTTGTCATGCTGAGCGGGTCTACGGCTCAACGTGTGTTACGGCGAGACTCTAGCGAAGCATCTCGTCGTGGGAGTTCATAAGCAGCGGGTCTATCCCTTATCTCGCGCGACGGCGCGAATCCAGCGAAGTTCTCATGCCGCGCGCGATGCCACGGCGCATGAAAGTGCTGTCGCAGGCGACGGGCGGCTATTTTCAGGACAAGAATCCCATCCCGCGACGAGGCTCTTCGCTGGTGTCTCGCCGCGGCGTACTGTTCGCCGTCAACCCGCTCAGAGTGACAGCCGGCGAAGTCTGCGATACTATCCAGATACCCAATACCTAATACCCACTCGGAGGAAGAACCATGTCCCGTCGTCTCATCGTTGCCCTGGTTGTCGCGTTGGCGCTGGTTGGCGTGCTCACCGCCGGCGTGCTCGCCGATTCGACCACCAAGCAGATTGGCCTGGTGCTCGCGTTTCCGGACGGGAGCAAGCACCTGGAGATCGTCACCGTGCCGGTCACGGCCACCACCTTCGACGTGCTCAGCACGGCCAAGGTCAATCTGACGAGCCAATTCACCGCGTTCGGCCCGGCCGTGTGCAGCATCAACAACGTTGGCTGTCCCGCGACCAACTGCTTTTGCGACGCAGCCCACTACTGGGCCTACTATCACTTGAATGCGGCAGGCAACGGTTGGACTTCTGCGGCTGAGGGGGTGGGCGGCTTCGTGCCTGTCAACGGCGCTGTCGAGGGGCTGGCATGGAGCGGATTCGACGCCAACTACAACCCAACCGTCCAGCCGCCGGTCTACACCTTCGCCCAGATCGTGGCCGCAACCACCCCTGCGCCGGTTTCCGTGCCCGAACCGGCGACGCTGGCGCTGGTGGGGCCCGGCCTGGCCGCGCTGGCGGGGTATGTGGGGAAGAAAAACGCAAAACGAAAAGCGTAGCTACCCACGTGCCAGGCACTCTCGAAGATGCCTGGCACGTACCGCTCATCTCTTGGATTCAATGACCATGTCGCGCCAACACACCTATCCGCTCTTGCTTGCACTCTGTCTGCTCGCGCTGACCTCTGCGCCCGCGGCCGCAGAAGGCGGGCCGCATCGCGCCGCGCTGGTGGTGCGTTTCCCCGATGGCAACATCCAGAAGCGCTGCGTGACGTTCACCGAGGCGAGCATCAGCGGTGAAAAGCTGCTCCAAGACTCCGGGCTGACGGTCATTATGAACTACAACGTGGGAGGCGCGGTGTGCAGCATCGCCGGTCAAGGATGCGCCTACCCGCGGGAGGATTGCTTCTGCCGCTGCCAGGGCGTGCAGGGCGTACAGTGTGAGTATTGGGCCTATTACCACTGGACGGGCGGCGGATGGCAATACTCGCAGGTGGGCGCCAGCAGCTACCAGGTGAGTGACGGCGCGTTGGAGGGCTGGTCGTGGGGACCGGGCAACTTCAGCGTCGGCACGCTCCCACCAATGGTCACCTATGACGAAATCTGCACTCCGCCGACCTCGACGCCGACGGCCACGCCGACCCGCACCACCACGCCCACCGCGACCCCATCCCCAACCGCCACCGCGACGCCATCTGGCGCAGCGGCTCGTACAACTTTTTTGCCCCAGATCAGCTTCGAGGTGACCGCCAACTCGCTTACCCCCGGCGCCTGCGCTGTCCTCAAGTGGGTCACGTGGGACGCCGACCGGGTGACGTTGAACGGCGCGGCGGTCATCGCACAAGATCGGCAGGAGGTCTGCCCGACCACCCCACAGCGTTACGTGCTGATCGCCAGCAACGCCGCGGGCCAGGTCACGCGCGAGATCGCTATTGCGGTAACGACCGACGACCGGCGACCGACGACCACCGGCGACCGACTGGCGACCACGACGCCATCCGCTGTGCCCGTTGCGACCGCGACGCCGACCCCAGCGCCTGTCGCGACCGCGACGCCGCAACCAGTTCTCGGCAGCCTGGGGTTGGCGCAGGCGGTCCAGGCCCAGGCCGCGCCGACCGAGCCGGTCTTGCCTCTGGCGCCGGAGCGTGTCGAAGGCATACCCCGCGCGGGGGCGCGCGTGGCCGCGGCGACCCTCCAACCGCCGCCAACCGCGACGCCTGCCAGCCCGTCCCGCCGATCCACCGACTCTGGCCAGGCGACGCCCACGCCGATCTTGCTGGCGTTCGCCCCGGCTTCGACCGGCGGCGGCCTGTCATCGGCCCCAAGCGCCAACTCGACCGGCCAGTCCGCGGCCCCCTCTGCCCCCGACCGGCGCTTCCGCCTGGCGTTGTTGCCCGGCTACGGCGCCTACCTGCTGACCGCAGGGCTGCTGCTGGCCGTGGGCATCGTTGTCACGCGGCGGCGTACCGTGCGTGCTGCGTGACTCGCCCTACGCGACGAGCATCGCTTGACCTTCGCGTTTCACGCACCACGTAGCACGCAATATCTCTGGCAACCACCTTGTCCACCACCGATACCTTCCATCCTCTCGCCTGGTGCGCCTGGCTGGCCGCGGCGGCCCTGCCGGCGCTCTCGACGCGCAATCCGCTCTATCTCAGCCTGGTGCTGCTGGCCGCCGCGGTGACGTATCTGGCGGTGGGCCGGCGCAGCCCGTTGGCGCGCAGTTGGGGCGCGTTCGTCCGGTTCGGCGCGCTGCTCTGGCTGCTCACCATCCCCTTTACCATGCTGACCGCACGCCACGGAACGATCGTGCTCCTCCGCCTGCCCGCGAGCTGGCCGATCATCGGCGGGCCGATCACGGGCGAATCGCTGCTCTACGGGCTGACGGGCGGCCTTTCGCTGATCGCGCTGCTGCTGGTCTTCGCGGTCTTCAACGTTGCGGTAGATCAGGCCCGGCTGCTGCGCCTGACGCCCGGTTTTCTCTACCAGGCCGGCGTGGTGACAGCCATCGCGGTCGCGTTCGTCCCACAGATGGTGGCGGCCTGGGAGGCAATCCGCGAGGCGCAGGAAGTCCGCGGCCATCGCGTCCGCGGCATCCGCGATCTGCTGCCGCTGCTCATCCCGCTGCTGGTGACTGCGCTGGAGCGAGCGATGCAGTTGGCCGAAAGCATGGAGGCCCGCGGGTTCGGCGGCCAGGTGATCGAGGGGACGGTCGCCCGGCAGGCGCTCGGTCAACTTGCCATGCTGATCGGCCTGGGCTGCCTGGGGGCGGGCTTCGCGATCACCGGCTTCTGGCCCGACCGGCCGCTGCTGGCGGCCGCGCTGCTGGCGGCTGGCGCAGTTGCCCTGGTGTGGAGCCTGTGGGATCAGGGACGCCGCGTGCGTCGCAGCCGGTATTACCGCTGGACGGGGGGCCGCGCCGATCGCGCAGTGTTGGCCACGGGCCTGGTCGCCGCCATCGGCTGGATTGCGGCCTGGCTCCTGGCCGGCGATTGGCTTTTCTACTACCCCTACCCGCCCTATTCGCCCTGGCCGGGATTCCAGCCGGCGCTTGGGGCGTTGATTTTGCTGCTGGCGGCGCCGGGGGTGCTGTTGCCGGCGACAACGGACGAATGATGAACGACGAATGACGAATGTCTTTGGGCAATGGCGCAAAACTCGCTACCCGTTGCCTGTCATTCTGAGCGGGTCTGCCCCTGATCTGTCGTAGCGGCATGACACCAGCGAAGAATCTCTGGCTCACAACGAGACCCTTCGCTGGATTCTTGCCGCAACGCACTTCACGGGTATCTTCTCAATTTATAGGGGCGCACCCTTGCGGTCGCCCAAGCGGGCAGGCGCAAGGCCATGCCCCTACCCCGGATTATTGAGAGCATACCTTCACGGGACCAACCCGCTCAGAGCCTGCCCTGAGTGCAACGAAGGGGTGACAAAGCAAGTTTAGCGGTACTGCGTCTTTGGTCCTTCGTCCTTCGTCAAGGAAATCCTAAACCTATGATCTCCCTCACCCACGTCACCTACACCTACCCCGATCAGCCTACGCCGGCGCTGGCGGATTTTTCCGTGGCGATCCAGCCCGGCGAGTTCGTACTCGTCGTCGGGTCGTCGGGCGCGGGGAAATCCACGTTCCTGCGGACGTTGAATGGCCTGGTCCCGCACTTCTACGGCGGCAAATGGGCCGGCCGCGCCGACGTGTTCGGCCGCGACCCGGTGGCGCTGGCCCCGCGCGGCATGGCCGATCTGGTGGGCTTTGTCTTCCAGGACCCAGAGGCGCAGTTCGTGGTGGATACGGTGGAGGATGAGCTGGCGTTCGCCATGGAGAACTTCGCCCTGTCGCCCGCGACCATGCGCAAACGGGTCGAAGAGGTGCTCGATCTGCTCGGCATCGCCGGCCTGCGCGACCGGCGCATCAGCACCCTCTCCGGCGGCGAAAAACAGCGCGTCGCCATCGCCGCGGTGCTGGCGCTCCAGCCCGAAGTGCTGGTGCTCGACGAGCCGACCTCGCAGCTCGATCCCCAGGCAGCCGAAGAAGTGCTGATCGCTCTGCGTCACCTCAACGAAGACCTGGGATTGACCGTGATCCTCAGCGAGCACCGGCTGGAGCGCGTCGTGCAATACGCCGACCGCATCCTCTACCTCCCCGCGCTCGGTGCGCCGCCCATCCTCGACGCGCCGCGCGCCGTCGTCGCACAGTTGCCCCTCGTCCCGCCGTTGATCGAGCTGGGCCGCCGGCTGGGTTGGACGCCGCTGCCGCTGACGATTAAGGAGGGGCGCGTGTTTGCCAGGCAGGTAAATCAGCAAATCAGCAAATCAGCAAATCAGCAAATCGGCAAACCAGCGAATCAGCGAAGCGGCAAACCAGCGAATCGGCAAATCGGCGAATCGGCGAATCAGCAAATCGGCAAATCAGCAAATCAGCAAATCGGCGAAGCAGCGAAGCGGGTGGTGACTGTATCCGCTTATCCGCTTCCATCCGCTGCTCCGCTTCCATCCGCTGCTCCCCCTCTCATCACCGTCCGCGACCTCCACTACGCCTACGCCGGTCACGCGGCGCTGCGCGGGGTGAGCCTGGAGGTGCGACCGGGCGAGTTCGTGGCGCTGATGGGCCGCAATGGATCGGGCAAGAGCACGCTGCTTAAGCAAATCGTGGGGTTGCTGGCGCCGGGGCAGGGCAAGGTGATCGTCGCGGGGCTGGACACGATGCGGGCGACGCGCGAGGCGATCATCCACTACGTGGGCTACGTGCCGCAGCACCCCGGCGCGTTGCTCTTCAGCGAGACGCTGGCCGCGGAGCTGGCGTTCACCCGCAAAAGCCACGGCCTGCCCCCCGACCCCGCGGCCGACCAGGCATTGCTCGACCGCCTGGGGCTGGGCCGCCTGGCCGGGCGCGATCCGCGCGACCTGAGCGGCGGCGAGCAGCAGCGCGCGGCCCTGGCCGCGATCCTCGTCGCCGCCCCGCAGATCATCCTGCTGGACGAGCCGACGCGCGGGCTGGATTACGAGCAGAAACGGAACCTGGCGAGCCTGTTGTCGGAAATGAAACGGGAGGGGCGCACGGTCATCATGGCGACGCACGACGTCGAGCTGGCCGCGGCCTGCGCCGATCGCGTCGTGCTCCTGGGCGAAGGCCAGGTCGTGGTGGACGGCCCCGCGCGCCAGGCCATGAGCGATTCGCAGGTCTTCGCGTCGCAGATCAACAAGCTATTCCGCGACCCGCGGTTTCTGGTGGTGGAGGATGTGGTGCGGGAGTTGGCGAATAGCGAATGGCGAATGGCGAATGGCGAATGACAATGCGCGATAAACGACACGCAACACGCAACACGCAACATGCAAATCTCCAATCTCCAATTTCCAATCTCCTCTCCGCCGCCACGCTCGCCGTCGCCAGCCTGCTCGGCCTGGCTGCGTTCCTCTACCCATTTTTCCTGACGAGCGCACCGCAGACAGGGATGATGGCGCACGCGTCCGACGCGCCGCTGCTGACCGTGCTGCTGCTGGGGCTGTGCCTGGCCGTGATCTTCGCCAGCCTGACGGCGCAGCAGATGACCAGCAAGTTCGTGGCCGTGCTCGGCGTGTTGACCGCGATCGGGGCCGTGCTGCGGGCGGTGCCGGGGCCGGCCGGCTTCAACGCGATCTTCCTGCTGCCGATCCTGGCCGGCTACGCCTACGGGCCGACCTTCGGCTTCCTGCTGGGCGCGCTCTCGCTCCTCGTCTCCGCGCTGATCGGCGGGGGCGTGGGGCCATGGCTGCCCTATCAGATGTTCAGCACGGGCTGGGTAGGGCTGCTCTCCGGCTGGCTGCCGGAGTTCCGGCGTCACCGCCGGTGGGAGCCGGTGATGCTGACGGTCTGGGGCGCGGGGTTGGGGCTGCTCTTCGGCGCAATCATGAATATCTGGTTTTGGCCCTTCGTGGGTGGAGGCGGACAGGCGGGCCAGGGGTGGCAGCCAGGCATGGCGATTGGGGGCACGCTGCGCAACTACGCCGCGTTCTATGTGGCGACCTCGCTCTGGTGGGACGCCGCGCGCGCAGGCGGCAACGCGCTGCTCATCCTGCTCTTCGGCGGCGCGATCCTACGGGTGCTGCGGCGGTTCAGGAGTCGCTTTCGGTTCGAGGTAGTGCCGGAGGTCAACATAGCAGAATGACCATGGTCACGTGGTCGCAATCACGGCTATGTCCGATTCAGCAGCGCGATGCAAAAAGGGAATAACCTGGCCCGCATCACGCCGCCGCGCACGGCCGGATCGGCCGCCATGATCGAGCGTGCGGCTTTGTCGGATGCGGCCCGAAAGATGACGATGCCGAAGCTGGACGTGTTCGTCGTTGGCGTGCGGCCTGCCAGCACGACGACGCCCTGCTGGGTCAAGCCTTCGAGGTATGCGAAGTGCTGGCTGACCAGCTCGGCCTCCTCGGGCGTGGGTCCATCGGTAAGCATGGTGTGACGCGTCGGCTGAATGCGATACAGGTATTCTTTGTCATTGGTTTCTGCTGTGCCCGCGGCGACCGAAACGTCCGCCGTCGTCACCGCTCCGGCTGCGACAGTCGCGGTCACGGAGACCGGCGCTTGGCCCGCACGGGCGACGTAGAGGGTGTACTCGCCCGGCGGCAGCCCGGCCGCGCCATAGAAGCCAGTGCCCGCCACGGTCAGCGTGCGGGTAACAGAGCCGCTGAGCGCCACGGTCAGCCCATCGGCCGGCGCCCCCTTATCGCCGCGGACAAAGCCTTTGAGGTAGCCCGTCGCCGGCTGGGTCTTCCAGGGCATAGCGGGCGGCCGCACCTGGTTGGGAAAAAATGGCTGTGCGGGCGGGTCGGCGGTGGTGAGCGCCTGGAAGAACTTTTCAGGTGAGAGGCCGTGTGCGTCGAGGTCGGCATAGGCGTAAAAGGCCACGCCCTGTACCGTGTTGCCCGCGGCCGATGGCGCCAATGCGCGTTGGGCCTGCGCCAGATTCCCCTCGGTGTCGTTCAACCACGCGCCGATGCCGACGACCAGATGCCGATCAGCACGATGATCCTTTTCCCAGGCGGTCCACCGGTCGAACCACGCCTTTTGATTGACGTTCGCCTCGCGATCATAGTTCATCGGCATCGCGATATCGAGGATCCCTTCGGCCAGCCAGCCGAGCCAATCCTGGAAGGTGTCGGCCATCGCGCCGCTCTTCAGCCAGTCGGCGTCGCTGGTCGGCCCCGCGCCCCAGGCGATGGTGGCCGCGCTGATCTTGATGCCCGGTTTGAGCGCGATCGCTTCCAGGTAGATCTGCCGCATGAGGGCCGTCACCTGGTCGCGGCGCCATTGCTGCCAGGCGGGATCGGCGGCCGCGGGCGTGGCGGTGGCCCCGCTCGCCGCAGCATAGCGGCGCAGGTTGACCGGGTTGTAGCCGAACTGCTGGCCGCCGTAGCGGATGTAGTCGAGATGCACGCCATCCACGTCGTAGTTGTGGATCACGTTGAGCACAACGTCCACGACGTATTGCGCGGCCGCGGGGTGTCCCGAATCGAGGAAGTAGTTCTCCTCGGCCACGAACGAGCTATCGGCAGCCTGCGAAAGCCACATCTCATCGCCTGCCGCGTCGGGGCCGTGCTTGTGGTAGAGATGCTCGGACGCGGTGGGCAAGTCGGTGCGCTTGGCGACCGGCATGGCGACCAGCCAGGCGTGGACCTCGATGGGTGGGGTGGCCGCGTGCGCCTTTTGGATGAGATAGGCCAGCGGGTCATAATCGGGGAGCTTTGCCAACTCGGCGCCGCGCGGCTCGAAGGTCTTGTTGTAGAGCGCGTCGCCGCGGCGGCGCACCTGGACGATGACCGCGTTGGCGTTGGCCGCCTGCATATCCGCGATCAGCCTGTCCACCTCCTGGGGCGTCTTGATGCCCGGGTGAAACGCATCTACCCAGAAGGCGCGGTATTCGGGACGCGTGGCGTCACGGGGGGGCAGGGGCGCGGGGGGAACCGTCGGCGTCGTGGTGGCGATGGGCGTATGCGAAGGCGCGGCCGTGGCGGTCGGCTCCGGTGATGGCGTGGCCGTCTCGGTGGGGGAAGCTGTCCCCGTCGGGGAGGCGGTTGCACTCGCACTCGCGGTCGGCGTGAACGGGACCAGGGTCGGCGATGGCGTGGCTGTCATAGTCGTCCTTTCCAGGGATGGCGACGGCGTGGCTGTTGCCGTGGAGGAGGCGGTTGCACTTGCGCCCGCGGTCGGCGCAGGGGATGGGGTTGACAAGAGCGCGGGGAGCGGCGTGCAGCCCGCGAGAATCAGAATGATCGGAACCAACGGCAGAAATCGGCGCAATCTCTTCATCAATGGATCAGGCATCATATGCTACGCCAGCCACGCCTTCCTGCGCTCCGCCTTGACCGCGTACTCCGCCTCGCGAATCAGCTTGCCCAGGCTGCGCGGACAGGTGATCGCCTGGCCGGGCGGCGCGTAGCGCGTAGGCAGCGACGTCGGATGATGATTGAGCGTGTCGTTGAAGCAGGGCGCGTGCTGCTCGATCAGCAGCCGCTCGGCCGCGTTCAGGTCGTGACCCACGGCGGCGAAACGCTCCGCGCGCGAGTCCATCAGCTCGACCGTGAATCGCAGCGCAGCGGGCCAGTTGCACAGGATGAACCGGCCGACCACCGAGCGCCCCTTGTACCCGTCCAGGATGTGCCGCCAGACCCGATTGAACGCGACCCAGGACTGGCCCACGTAGAACACGACCGTGTCATCGCGGAACAGATAGAGGTCGAACGGCTGCCACTCCGGCGGGCAGCGCTGCTCGGTGAGCAAGAACTCCGGCAACGACGCGACGATTGACTGGCGGACAGTATTGAGAAGGTCTTTCATTCGTAAGGAGGCGCGCCATTTTCAGGCCGCTTCGTTCTCAACAATCTGGCGCTCGATCTCGCCTCGGTGAGCGCGGTAGTAGGCCCAGGCATTGGTCAGGTCTTCGGCGCGCAACGTCGGGTAACTTCGCAGCAAATCGGCCTCGGTGACACCCAAGCGCCTGGCCTGGACCAGCAGCCAGACCGGAATGCGCGTGCGGACGATACAAGGCTCTCCGCCGCAAACGCCTGGGGTGCTATCTATGCCGGGAAAGGCCTCGCCAATGTCGCGCACGATCCATTGGAGCAACTGCGCCTTTTCGGGACGGGTCATGTTAGAAAGAAGCTGTTCCGCAGTCTGTAAAGTCGTTATCACACCCATTGCATTACACCTCCGCAATACACGATTCTCACTCAGTCACGTTCAGTATAAGCTCAAATCTGAATTCCGTCAACGGATTTGTGCCGAATCAGTTATTTACCCGCCAAATAGCCCTTCCTGCTTCGCACCCTCTGTCTTGACCTTCCCTGCGGTCTTGAACGTGGTCGCGGTGGGCGGCAGCTTCGGCTCCGCGCCGGCCAGCAGATCGGCGATCGTCAGGGTGTTACCGGTGATGGGTGGCATAGGTGCACTTTTTGCTCAGACCTGTTCCGATCGGATTTCGTGTTCTGCCAGATGTCCAATCAACTCGATCTGGAGCCGCTCAATGATTTTCTGATTCTGAAACGCATCTTCGGGCAAGCCGGCGACGAGAGCGAGCCAGGACTGGCGCGCGGACTCAAACGCTTCGATGACGGCCAGCTCGCCCAGGTCGCGGCAGCTTGTGATCGCCTGGGCGTTGAAGGCGTCCACGTCATAGTTCCGCGACTGAAAGTTGGGATCGTCGAGCATACTCTGAATTGCCTGCTGGCCCTCGCGCCACCAAGCGACCACGTGCGCGAGCAGATCGGCCAGGCGGGCGTAACCCTGTTTGACGAGGAAGGCCGCCTGCGCTGCGGGCGAAAGGCGGCGGAAACGCGCCACGTAGGTTCCCCAGCCTTCGCAGAGGGCGCCAAGTACCTGTGCGCGAGTGAGTTCGGTCACGGAAAGCTCCGATTGTAGCTATCTACTTGCACGCTGGCGAGACCGGCGCTATCCTCAATCCTGGCTCTGCGCATCAGCACGTTGCCTCCACAAATATTGTTGAATCCTGTAGCATAGGGCCTTGTGCCCGTTCCGTCGCCCACGAGGGGCTATGCTACGAACTCTGGAGGTCCAACAGCCGCGCCGCATTCAGCCCCAGGATCTTATCCGCCACGCCGGGCGAAAGGGGCAGGCCGCGGATGGCGGCGATGTTCCCCTTGAGGCTCGGCACGCCGGGGTAATCGGAGCCGAAGATGACCTTGTCGGCGAGGCGTTCGAGTTGTGGGAAGTAGGTCAGCAGGTGTTGCGGCGGCAGACCGGCGATCTCCAGGTAAACGTGCTCGTGGTAGCGCGCCAGGGTGAAGGCCGCGTCGTACCAGTAGCCGCGTCCGCTGTGGGCCAGGACGATGCGCAAGTCGGGGAAGTCCACGGCCACTTCGTCCAGCCAGAGCGGGTCGCCGTATTTCAGCTTGCTCCCCTTGAAAACCGACGTGCCGGTGTGCACCAGCACGGGGATGCCCTTCTCCTGCGCGACTTCATAGGCGGGATAGAGAGCCGGATCGTTGGGGTAGAAGTGACCGTAGGGCGGGCCGAGCTTCAGCCCGCGCATCCCCAGCTCTTCGACGCAGCGGCGCAGGTCTTTGCCGGTGTGATGGCTCAGGTGCGGGTTGAGGCAGGCGAAGGGAATCAGCCGCGCCTGGCCGGCGCAGTAGACCGCGACCGTCTCGTTTGCGGTGATGCCGACCGTCTTGGGGTGCATCTCGGCCAGGACGACCGCGTAGTCTAGCCCCTCGGCGTCGAGGATGCGCAGCGCGCCCTCCGGCGTCTGCCGCTCGGCGTGCCGGGCCGCCAGCTCCGGGCCGACGACGCTCAACGTCCATTCGCTTACCCAGGGCTGGAGCTGATCGGGCGGGGCGAGATGGGTGTGGAAGTCTATGATGGGAGGCATCGAACGTGTTGCGTGGTGCGTAGTGCGTGAATCCATCCGCTACCGAAGGCCTTTCTCCCGCAACAGGGCATCGGCCCAGGCGGCATCATCACCTTCCAGGGGCGGCGCCGCGTCGGCGCGGTAGTTGATGCGCAGGTCGTAGCCGGCGCGATCGTAAAGCTCGTGCAGCAGCGCGTTCAGCGGGACGGTCAGCTCCTCGTCGCGTTCTCGCAGCGGGAGCGCGAAGTCGGGGATCGGCTGGCGCACGCTGAACGGCAGCAGGTCGGCCTGGGGCCGCTCGGCCTCGCGGCTGACCAGGATGCGGTAGGCCGTCGCAGGGACGGCACCGAACATGAGCATCGGCGGACCGACGCGCACCAGGTCAATCTCGACCAGGTGGGTTCGGCTGTCCAGCACGCGCTCTCGCTTTCGCTCATACTGCGTGCGTCCTTCCCCCGGCAGCTTGTTAGCCGGCGAAAGGATCTCCAACGAAGTGATGACCCGGCCGCTGTCGCCGTCGCCCACTCGCACCTCCAGATAGGTTTCGCGCACGATATCGGGAACCGGCAGCTCGACGGTCACGACTCCGGTGAACACTTTGGGCGCGACCGTCGCGGTGTGATAGACCGGCCTGGGCGACGCGACCACGGTCACATCGGGCCGGCCGATGAAGGTCAGGCCAGTCATACCCGCGCGATAGGTCCGCAGTTCGACGTCAACGTAGTAGCGCGGACGTAGGCGCGGGGCCAGATAGTCGGCCAGAGCGACGATCAGCCGGCTGTGGACGGCTTGCCATAGGTCGCGGTGTTCCAGGTAGGGATCCATGCCGGGAAATGGTGTAGGCATCGCATTGCCTCCTTTACCCAGTCAATTTCTGAATCGCCGCTGCCTGCGCCTGGGCCAGCGCGGCCAACTCCTGCCAGGTAGCGTGCTCGACGGAGCCAGCAGCGGCTTGCGCCTGATAGCCGGCGATCGCTTGCTGGCTGGCCGCGGACAGGAAACGGGCTTTGGCCGTGGCGTCCGCCTGGCGCCAGCTTTCGGTCACAATCCGCCGATCGGCCTCCACCTCGCCGGCCGGCGCGCCGGCGCGGCGCAAGGCACGGGCCAGCAGGTAGATCGCCTCCTGGTGGCCTTCGGTCAAGTCGCGCGCCAGGGCGGTGAATGACGGCTCGGAGGAGGTATGCGCGTAGTTGTCGCAGACCAACAGGTGGGCGCGATGGAAAGCCAGGGCGGCGCGCAGGGCGGTGACGTCGTCGGCCGCGGCCACGGGTTCGGGCTGACCGCGCGCCAGTCCGGCCAACAGATCGTCGTTCACACCTTCCGGCAGCGGGACGCGCGCGGCGGCCAGGATGAACTGCTCGTTAGCGGCCATGGCCCGGCGCACCTCCTGGGGCACGTTGGTAAAGGCGCCGTCCGGGTTGTGCTGTGAGCGGTGACAGTCCCACGCGGCCATCCGCCGATCCACCCACGGCTCGACCCGCATGGTCACGTCCACCTGGTCATCGGGCGTGGGGATGAACGGCAACTGCTGGCCGTTGAGCTGCACGCGGTACTGGGCGAAGGCCGGCGCGGCATCGAAGAAACTCTGCGAAATGGCGCGGGCGAAGAGACGCGCCGCGGCCCACGCCGCGCCTGCGTCGGGATACTCGTCGCCATCGGCCGCCGCGTTGAACGCCGCACGTACGATCTCCCAGACCGCCAGGTGATCGGGATGCGGGTAGAGGCCGGTCTCCGGGTGGGTGATAATCACGTCGGGCTGGATTTCGCGGATCAGCCGGCTGATCTGCCCCACGGCTGCTGCTCGCGGCATCTCTTTGATCCCGCCGTCGGGCCAGTCGAGCCAGCGCAGCTCGCCGATGCCGATGTGGCGGCACGCGGCTTCCAGCTCACGGGTGCGCACCTCGGCCAGGTTCTCGCGCGTGGCGCATGCGTCGCAATAGATCGTCGCGGCCTCTCCGCGGCTGGCGCAGACCAGGACGATACGATGGCCGGCGTCGCTGTAGCGCGCCAGGGTCGCGCCGGACCCGATCTCGTCGTCGGGATGGGCGAAAATGGCAAGAAACGTCAGTTGGGTTTCCATCAGCTTGTCTTTCTCTGTTCTTACGAGGTCAACGTGCCCGCATTATAACCGACTTCCAATTGTCCCGCCAACGCCGCCGGCTCAGTCACGGGCAGGTTGCAGACGAAGTTCCGGCAGACGTAGGCCGCGGCGCGACCGTTGATCCGGTCACGGCCGGCCAGGAGCGGAATCAGCGTCGCCGCGGCCTTGTCGCCTGGCAAGGCCAGCGCCAACACGCTGTTGGGCAGGTAGCACCGCCGGACCTCGGCCAGGAGCGCCTGCGTATCGGCCGCGGCCGGATCGCCCGCGAGCGCGATTTCCTGGCCGGGGGCGAGGTAACGATCCAGCACGCAGAGCAGCCGGCCGAACGCGAGCGGCTGCTGCCCCATGCCATCGGCCATCAGGCGCAAGATGCCCTCGGCGTAGCCGCGATAATCATCGCGGCCGAGGAGGACGGCCAGGCGCAAAAACAACTCGGCGGCCAGGGCGTTGCCAGAAGGCACGGCGTTATCCACGAAGTCCTTACGCCGCGCCACCAGCCGCTCGTGATCCGTCGAGACCTGGAAGAAGCCACTGCCAGCCCCATCCGCGAACTGCTCCACAATCGTCTGCGCCAGAGCCATCGCCGCCTCGATCCAGCGCAGGTCGAAAGTCGCCTCATACAGCCCCACCAGCCCCAGCGCGACGGCCGCGTAGTCCTCCAGGTAGGCGTTGAGGTGGGCGCGGCCGGATTTGTAGGTGCGGAAGAGGCGTGGTGCGTGGTGCGTGGTGCGTGGTGCGTCCTGCACATGCTCGTTGGCTTCATCCGCGCCGTGTCGCACCGTCATCTGGGTCAAGATAAAACCAGCGGCGCGTTCTGCGGCGGCGAGATAGTCTGCGCGACCCAAGATTGCGCCAGCCTCGGCAAAGGCGTGGAACATGAGGCCATTCCATTCGGCCAGGATTTTCTCGTCGCGGCCGGGGTGGATGCGGCGCTCGCGGGCTTCGAACAGGGCCTTCCGACCGCGCGCGATCACCGCTGCCAGCCGTTCCACGGACACATCGAGCTTCTGGGCAGCATCTTCCAGATCGTCGGGGACGTGCAGGATCGCATGGCCCGCGGTTCCGGGCTTCTTCATCGGCTGACCGGCCTCGTGGAAGTTGCCGGCCAGGGTCACGTCGAAATAGGCGGCAAAGAGTGGGCCGTCGTCGTCGCCGAGCAATTCGACTACCTCTGGCTGCGTCCACAGGAAGAACTTGCCCTCCACCCCCTCGCTGTCCGCATCCTGGGTACTGTAGAAGCCGCCCTCGGGCGAGGTCATCTCCCGCAACACAGTGTCGAGCATTTCCTCCACGATTCGCCGGAACTCGGCATCGCCGGTGATCTGCCAGGCGTGGAGGTAGGTGCGCGCCAGTTGGGCGTTGTCGTAGAGCATCTTTTCGAAATGCGGCACCAGCCAGTGCGCGTCGGTGCTGTAGCGATGGAAGCCGCCGCCGAGCTGGTCGTAGATGCCGCCGCGGGCCATCTTGATCAGGGTGTAGGTGACCGCCTTGCGTTGCTTCTCGTCGCCCGTGCGCCGCCAGTTTCGCAGCAGGAAATCCAGGTTCATCGGCTGGGGAAACTTCGGCGCATCGCCGAAGCCGCCCTCGTAGGGGTCCAACTCGCGCATCAGCCCCGCCGCGGCGCTATCGAGCAGAGCCGGCGTCAACTCCGTGGCGGGGGGTTGCGCCGGTGCGATGCGCCTCAGCCCATCCACCAGCCGGTCGCCGGCCGATTCCAGCTCGCGGCGCCGGTCCTGCCAGGCCTCGCTGATGGCCTTGAGGATCTGCCGGAAGCTCGGCATGCCGTAGCGTGGCTCCGGCGGGTAGTAGGTGCCGCCGTAGAATGGCCGGCCGTCGGGGGCCAGGAAGACGGTCATAGGCCAACCGCCGCGCCCGGTGAGCGCCTGCACGGCCTCCATGTAGATGGCGTCAATGTCGGGCCGTTCTTCGCGATCAACCTTGATATTCACAAATAGTTCGTTCATCAGCGCCGCGGTTTCGGGGTTCTCGAACGACTCGTGGGCCATGACGTGGCACCAGTGGCACGCCGAGTAGCCGACGCTGAGCAGGATCGGCTTATCCTCGGCCGCGGCGCGGGCCAGGGCCTCCGGGCCCCAGGGATACCAATCTACCGGGTTGTGGGCATGTTGAAGGAGATATGGGCTGGTTTCGTGGATCAGGCGGTTGGGTGAAGTCATGCGTGCTCCGTGTTGCGTGTTGCGTGTTGCGTGTTGCGTGTTGCGTGTTACGTGTTGCGTGTTGCGTGTTGCGTGAGTATAACATGCGGCGCATTCGGTGAACGTAGGGGCGCGGACGATTGGGCAAAAAGAGGCCCGGTTTCCAGCAGAAACCGGGTCTCTCCAAACGTGTCAGTCGCAGCCGAGGAAGGTCGTCATCTCGTCGAGGAATTTCCACCGCTCCTGGGGATTCTCGGAAATCTTGGTCAGGTTGTAGACAGACGTCAGCTTGCCTTGGTCTATCCACGCTTGAGCTTCGCGGGCCACGCGCTCAACGATAATGGTCGCGATGAACGATAGATCCGGTTGGGGACGACCGGTTTTCTCACACGCGTCAAGAATCCGCCCCAATGCTTGCGTCGCAGTCTTCCAATGCTCGTCCGAGCCTGCGGGGTCCGCGCCGCCCTTGAGTTCGCCTGCCCACAGCATATCCGCCTGGGAACTCAGTGCATGTAGATCTGGGCCGACACGATAAGTTTTGCCGTCAGAACTCTGCCATTCAAGTTGACGATCCAACAATAGGCGATTGCCGTTGCGCATCGTAAGCTCGCGGTATTTGACGCGTTGGCTCTCAAGTCGGTTCAGTACACCTTCCAGATCCATGTCGGGAGTAACGGCCAGGACTTGGTCCTCACCGGGATCAATCTGTTCTTCTGCGTCTTCATCGTCCGGCATGATCCGTCCCTTCACCCTGTACGCAATATCGGCAAGTTGCCACTTACGATGGAGATGAAGCGCCAATAGCCTGATGACCTGAGCCAGGGCTATCCGGCCGACTTCGTTGCGTGACACACCGCCCAAGCTATCGCCTAGATTCGCAAACGCCATCTCGATGTGGCGTTGAGGCGTCACGCCGCCCGTCTTAATCAGGGCGCTGACGATCTTATTGAAATAGTGGGCGAGTTCGCTGGCGACGCCGGCAGGTGGCGCAACGGAGTTCAACTCGTAGGCTTCTGTACCCAGGCCAATTCCACTCATCACCTTACGTGACAACATGGCGACGTTGCGATAATACATCACGAGTCGGGGATGATCCATCAAGTAGGTGGGAGCACAAAAGTAGTATGGATACGGGATCGGCGGCTCAGCTTGGTCAAGCAGGTTCAACGCCTCTGGATCAATGCCCAATAGATCGGCCGCTTCCCGTATCTCTTCCATATCGTACACAGCGGCGATGTTTCCGACGGCGGCGATCGCCTCATCCATGTTCAGCGAAACCAACACCCTGACGAGCAAGACACCGCGTTGAACGGCATTTCGTTCGACTGCGCGCTTGACCTCTTCTGGCGTGCTGACAAAGGGGGGTAAATCCGACGGTCGGTCATCAAAGAACGGCGGTTGTTCAGCAATTCGACTGCCCGGTTTTCGCCTGCGTCTCGCCAAGTTAATCTCCTTCTGGAGCATGTTGCGGGTCAGGGCTTTCTCCAGACCGTAATACTCTTACGTAATGCTTCTCTGCCGAATTTCTCCATCTGTTGGCTGCTGTTGCCTTTGCGTTGAGGAAGCACGTGGACCCTGACCGGCTCGAATCCCAGGTCCTCTGCCAGGTTCGTCGTGAACAAATCCACCGGAATAATCTCACCGCCATAACGCACGTTATCATTGACGAACGCAACGTAGGCGCCCCGACGGCAGACGCGCAAAAGCTCGGCAAAGACAAAAGTCAGCTCGGTGAAGTATTGCTCCACCATCCCCAGCACTCCCCGATTGTTGATCTCCTGACGATCCCATCGGGCGCGCAAAGCCTGGTTAATCTCGATGAACACGGGGTTGCGCTGGACGGTCTGAAGAATCTTGGTGAAACGATCCGACTGACCCAAGGACGCGTAGTACAATGCCAACGCATCGAGTTTCGGGCGATTCTCGACCGTACAAGAAAGCAAACCCTGGCGTAGATCGTGAATCTCCTGACCGGCTCCCAAATAGGCAATTTCCAGGGCATACGTTCGGGTGTAGTCGTATCGGTTGCAATAGGGCGGCGACGTAATGACGCCTGCAAACTGGTCGGAGGCCAGCGTGGGCAACACGCGCAAAGTATTGCCCTTGATCAGCTCCTGATGGCTTTCCCGGAAAGTGACTTGCTGGAGCTTCGCGATGTCAGCGATAACGATATCCAAAGCGTCCATCAGCGCGGTTTTGACCGAAGGGAGCGCGCCTTTATCCACCTCTTTGATAGGTGTCTTACCTTGCGAGATTCGGATCTGATTGCGCGTCTGCACCTTGGAAGACCGATGATCCCAACGCAAATACTGACCATCTTTGCGCGTGTAGCTAATTTCCTCCAAGATACTGGCGAGAACCAATCGGCATAGGGTTTTAGTCAACGCACTGACCGTCAGGTTTTCACACCAAGCGGTGTAAAACATCAGGTCATGCTCTGTTTCGGTGGAGAATGCGCCTTCGGTGATCGTGATGTGCGGGAATTGACCGGCCGTACTGCCTGGTTCGGTTGCAACGAGCAAGGACTGCAACCGCCGAAGCTCTGCGATATCATAGTTGAAGACATGCGACTTGGCTTGCCAGGCCAAGTGGCACACGGGAAGAATCTCGATGCCTACGGCATCAATCCCTAGCGATTTCGCCGCTAGCAGCGTCGTCGCCGAGCCGGCGAACGGTTCCAGAATGGTATCGCCGGGAAGGATACCGAATTGTTGGATCAGAGTCGCCACCAGTTGGGCGGAAAAACCTTCCTTGTACCTGATCCAACCATGTACCAACTCGCCTTTGTTGCCTTGATAGCTGACCAGCTTGCGGTTGAACACGTCAGTCTCTTCCAACAGCGCGGCATAACGCATCTCCAAGGCCAGTCGTTCTCCCTGGGGACACACGTTGCCATGCGAAAAAGCTTCGGTCGTCAGGCCACTGACGGTTTGCACCAGCAAATCGTCAGCCACAAAGAGGTCTAGCTGCACTTTGGTCTATCTCCTGAAAGCCTTTGCTGCGCTCAATATACCTCAAAATGCGATGAAAGGCAATCATGCCGAATTAAGAGCGACAGTCCTGCGAACCTGGCCGCAAGGCTGTCTTCGGGCTGCATCTTTGTGACAAGTCGCTATTCCCCATGCCCATTCCGCCGGCCGTGCGCTTCGGCCTGCAGAACCACGACCTCGGCCGGCCGGCCGCGGGCGACGACATCCTTGGCGTAGGCGCTGAGCACCTGCATCTGAGCGCGGGTGGCGAAGAAACGCACCTCCAGCGGATCGTGTTCTGCACCCTCTTCCGCGGCCTCCTGGGCCACAAGCAAGACGCGGTCGCGGTTGGCGTCGTAGCCCAGCCCCATCGCGCCGACAGAGAACAAGGGATCCACCGGCTCCTTGATCGCCATGATGGCCTCATCCACCGCCAGGTCGCTGTGGCGCGTGATGCCGAACTCCTCCTCCAGGCTCGCCAACATCTCGTCTATGGCCTGGATCAGCGCCTGCACGTGCTGTTTTTCGCACAGCAGGCTGATGGTGTCCATGCCATGTTGAGCCTGGATGAAGAATGTGCGATGCCCCGGCTCGCCGATCGCGCCCGCCGTGATGTGCGTGACCGGGTCGAATTCGTAGATGGTTTGTGCCATGCGGTTGCTCCTTGACGACGGACGACGGCGGACGGGCGACGAACGCCCCAATCGGTGAGCGGATGTCAATGATCCGTCGGTCGTCGGTCATTGGTCGTTGGTCATCCGTCAAAACTCCACAACCCTACCCTCATACGCATACCGGTACAGCTTGACCAACTCATCGCGCTCTGGAATGCGCGCCGACATCACGATCTGGGTGTCCATTTCGCTGAAGTCGCACAGACGCTCCAGGGCCGCGTCGAAATCGGCGCGGGACACGCCCATCTCGGCGATGCTGACCGGCTGGCCGATCTGCTGCATCAGGTCGCGGATCGCGCCGGCCAGGGCCGCGGCGGATGAGGTCTCATCGTCGTCGCACGGCAGGCGCAGGAAGTGGGCGATGTCGGCGTAGCGGCTCACGCCCCCGGTGGTGACGAATTCGATGGTGTAGGGCAGGAGGAGGCCTACGCAGCGACCGTGCGGTTGATGGAAGACCGCGCCCAGGGCATGACCCATCGCGTGCGCCAGCGCGGCCATCGAGTTGCCGAACCCAAGCCCGGCAATGGCTGCCGCGTTCGCCATCTTCTCGCGAGCTTCGCGATCGCTGCCGTCGGCTACGGCGCGCGGGAGATACTCGAAGACCATCTGAGCGGCCTTGAGGCACAGCCCGTCGCTGAAGTCGTTGCGCCACTGGCTGGTGTAGCCCTCGACCGCATGCACGAGGACGTCAATGCCCGTGTCGGCGGTGATGCGCGGCGGCAGGGCGGCCGTCAGGCTGGGGTCAACGATCGCCAGGGTCGCCAGCGTCTCCCGCGAGCCGAGACCCAGCTTGCGGCCCTCCGTGGTGTCGGTGAGCACGATCGCCCAGGTCGTCTCGGAGCCGGTACCTGACGTGGTGGGGATGGCGATCAGCCGGGCCTTCTTACCCACCCCCAGCTTTTCGAGCGGGCTGATGGCGTCCGCGGTCAGATCAGGCCGTTCGTAGAGCACCCACATCGCCTTAGCCGCGTCCATGGCCGACCCGCCGCCCAGCCCGACGATCCAATCCGGCTCGAACGCGCGGATCGCCTCCGTGCCGCGGTAGACCGTCTCCAGCGACGGTTCCGGCTCGACTTCGGCGAAATACGCCACCTCCAGCCCGGCTTTGTGCAGATGCGCCGCCACCGTCTCGGTGAACCCCAGTTTGTGCAAAACCGGATCGGTGACAATGAACGCGCGCCGGCCGCTCAACTCATCCAGGTAGGAGAGCGCGTCCTCGCCGAAAACGATCTCAGGACTGTTGAAGAACCACATGGGGGCCTCCAGATTGCGGATTGCAGATTGCGTACTGCGTACTGCGTGGTGCGTGGTGCGTGGTGCGTGGTGCGTGGTGCGTGATTAATGGCGCGCGTAATTGTCGGCCCTCACGCTTCACGTTTCACGCAGCACGTTTCACGCAGCACGCTTCACGCCGGATACACCGTCTCGATCATCCCGCAGCAATTCACCAGGTCCAGCGTGGCTTTGACCGCGCGCATGATCTTGCCCATGTTGCCCTGGAGCTTGAGCTTGCGGGTCATGAGGGCCTGGATCGGGTCGAGCTTCTTGTTGAAGATCGCGCGGTAGGCGTCCAGCGTGCCGGAGATAACGAACTCCGGCTTCTTGTTACCCTCGCCCGTCACCGGGTGGGCATCGCGGCACTTACCGTGCCACAGGTCGAGGTAGAGCGTGAACGACTCGGTGATCGGGCCGCCCGGCTCGACGATGAAGTGGAAGTCACCCTCCCACGTCTTGGCGGAGTTGGCATACGCCTCGCTGCGATTGATCTCGGTCTTGAGTTGTTCGACCCATTCAGGGCTGGGGAAAAGGTACGGCATTGTGGCCTCCAGGATGGTGGGTTGGTAGATTGATATTGGGTATTAGGGATTGGGGATTGGGGATTGGAGGGCGCATGATCAGCGCCTGGTGTGCAATACCCAATACCTAATCCCTAATCCCCGTCATACACAAACGGCGTCCCCGCCAGATAATCGGCCAACGAGCCGGCGCGGGCATCGCGGGCGGAGAGCAGCGGGTCGGCGATGGGCCAGGCGACGTTCAGGGCCGGATCGTTCCAGGCGATGCCCTGCTCGTGGGTCTGGCTGTAGACAGCACTGGTCTTGTAGAGCACCTCGGCCTCGTCGCTGAGCACGCAGAAACCATGGGCGAAGCCGATGGGCACATAGATCTGCCTGAAGTTGTCGGCGGTCAGCTCGGCGCCGACCCATTGGCCGAAGGTGGGCGAGCCGGCGCGGATGTCCACGGCCACATCCCAAATGGCCCCGCGCACGCAGCGGACGAGCTTCACCTGGGCCATAGGCGCCACCTGAAAGTGCAGCCCGCGCAGCGTGCCGCGGGTAGATTTGGAATGGTTGTCCTGGACGAAAACGGTGTCAATGCCGTAGCCGCGGAATTTCTCCTGGTTATAGCTCTCGAAGAAGAAGCCGCGCGGGTCGGCGAAGACCCGCGGGGTGACGATCAGGACACCGGGCAGGGCAGTGGTTTCGATGTGCATTTCGGATATAGCCCTTTTGTTTGACGCCGCGCTGCGCGGAAAACTCGTCGAAGCTCAATACACAGCTATTCTACAGTGCCTCCCCTCCCCTGTCAACCCATTCAGGCCTTGTTTTCGGCCAGCTTCCGCTCCAACCGTTCCAACCGGTGCCGCAACTCTTCCACCGCTTCGTCGCGCGTGCCCCCCGGCGGCCACCCCTCCGCGATGCGCAGCGCCCAGGCGACCCAACCGCGAGCTGTCTTGTGGTCGAGGGTGTACCATTCGTGGTGCTTCGCCAACTCGCCGTAGGGGGTCAGGTCGTCACCCGCAATCGAGCCGATCCACTCCTCCCACACCGCGGCCGCTTCTTCTCGCCGCGCCAATCGTTTCAACAGGTAAGCCAAATCACGCAACACACCGGCTCGTTCGGCGTCCGCGAGGCTACCGGCCAGCGCGGCCCGATAGGCGGCAATGGCTGGCTCGACCCAATCCAGGCTAGCGTAGCAGCGGCCCAGGCTGGCGCATTCCAGCGGGTGCAGACCGGCCAGCCGCGCCACCGGGTCGGCCAACTCGAAGTGACGCGCCAGCCGGGCGGCCAGGATCGGCATGGACGTGATGTCCAGCAGGTTATGGTAGAAGACGCGCACGAGCATCTCGGTGGCGACGCCGGTGCGGTAATACTCGCGGTAGATGTCGGGGATGAGATAGCCGGGCACGTCCTCCACGCTGCGCTGCACGCCGAGCACGTTCTGCTCCAGGCTGCCCAGCCGGCACGAGCCGATCCGCGCCCGCCAGACGCGTCTGGCGGGCGGCAGCAGGTCGAGGTGCGGCGCGCCGATCAGGGGCAGCGGCATCCGGGCCAGCACGAAGCGGCTCTGCACCAGCGGCATGTCGAACCCCCGGCCGTTGAAGCTGACCAGCCCCGCGCCGCTCCCCAACGCCTCCTCGACCAGGTGCAGTTGTGCCCGCTCCTCGCCGGGGTGGCGCATGAAGTATTGGCGGACAACGAAGGCCCCCCCGCCCCTCCGATCTGGGGGGGCGTCGGCCTCCCCCAATCTTGGGGGCCGGGGGGCGGATAGGTCTTCATACGTCCCCATCCCGATCATAAACGTATACGTTCCCGTGCCTATGGACAGCCCGGTCGTCTCGGTGTCCAGGAAGATCGCGCGAGCTGGTTCCAAGAATGCCAAAGACGCATCCTGCCCCAGCGCGGCCAGCGCGTCGCGGCTGACCCGCAGCCACGCGGCCAGGTCGGGGTGCTCGGCCAGGGGGTAACGCTCCGTCCGCACCCAGGCGGGGCCGAAGGGGGTGTCTACGGGTTCGCCGGGGAGAAGGATTGGGATTGGGGATTGGGGATTAAGTATTGGAGGCTGACCGCTGAGGGCTGACTCCTGACCCCTGACTCCTGACTCCTGCTCCCTGCTCCCTGCTCCCTGACCCCTGGCCGCAAGCGTCGTGGCGGCTTTCAGGTGATCCGCGCCGCGGTGGACGCCCAGCTTGCGCAGGCGTTCGAGGCGGTCGTGGCGTTGGCGGATGTCGTCGGGTTGCATGAGAATCAGCGGATGAACGAATGAACGAATGCTAAAATTCAACCTAGCTGCCCGACGTACTTCTGCAACTCGCGTTGGTTGATCTTGACGTAATCCTCGCGGACGATTTCTGCCATCTCTGCCGGCGTCAGGCGGACGTTGAGGATTTCCAGCGCGTCTTCGGGTGACTGGCCGTAGGCCAACTTGCGTTTGCCGTTCTTCAGGGCAAACAGATACATGTGGTGGGGATTACTGAAGCTGCTCATGTTGTGACCCTGTGACAAGGTGAAGAGGTGACATGGTGACACAGTGAGGGCGACCAGGACTCCGCATCACCTTGTCACCGTGTCAGGTTATGCCTTGACTAGCGCTTGCGCATACAAGCCTTGATAGCCGCGCCGCTGTTCCTCGGGGCTGAGGCCCTGGTTGACCTGGACGTCGTACTTGCCCGCCAACAACTCGCGGTAGAAGGCGTAGTTGACGCCCTTGACCTTTTCGTCGTCGGGGAAGCGGTGGTAGTTGTCCTTCGCCATCAGGCTCTTGCCTTCGGCGATCAACTGGAAGCCGAGAGCCGAGCCGGGGTAGGGCGCATAGTAGGCGATGGACGGGAAGACGCGCTTCATCCGCTTGAGCATCCGCATGGTCTTGAACGCGTCCTCCTCGGTCTCGCCGGGGATGCCGAGCATGATATTGGCCCAGAAGCGCGGCGGCGGTTTGCCCTGGGCCGCCATGTCGTCGCCGATCCGATTCACCAGGTCAATGGTGAAGGCGTTGTCTTCCTCGGTGCATTCCTTGTTGAGCAGGCGGAGGATGCGGTCGCTGCCCGACTCGAAACCGATGGAGATCAGATTCCAGTTCGTCTCGCGAAACAGCGCCTCGAATAGATCGGGCCATTGGCGCACGGTGTCGGAACGGCCGGCCGCCCAATAGGGCCAGTTCTTGGTCTTGGCCGGGTACTTTTCGATCCACTCCCGCAGCCAGCTCGGATTCTGGAAGAACATGGAATCATGGATCACCACCGAGCCGACGCCGTACTTGCCGTCCAGATAGTTCAGCTCGTCAATCACCGCGTCCACCGGCTTGCGGCCCATGTTCGGGATGTAGGAATTTTCGTTGCAGAAGACGCACTGCCACGGGCAGACGCGGCTGGTCAGCAGCGTCGCGACGGGGCCTGGCCCCCAGCCGCACTCCGGTTCCATGGGCCAATGCCACTTGAACCGGCGCCGTACCTGCCAGCCGACCGGCTTGGGCCAGAGGGTGCGGTCAATCATCGGCCACTCGGCCATGGACTTCGCGCTTTCGCCCTGGAACAGCCGCGGGAACGCGCTCGGATCGCGCACCAGGTCTACAATCACCTTTTCGCCCGGCCCCTGGCAGACGTGATCGAACTCCGGCACGGCCAGCATCTCGTCGGGCGCGACGGTGGCGTGCATGCCGCCGGCCAGCACCAGCCCACGCGGGTTGATCTCCTTGAAGATCTGCGCGGCCTTGCGCCCTGACGGGAAGGTGTAGCTGCGCACGTTCATCAACGCCATCTCGTAGCCCGCCACCTGCTTGCGGAACTGATCCCAAGAGGTGATCGCGCGGGTCGAGAGGATGTCGGTCTCGATGCCGTTCTGGTGCAGGATGGTGCGGAGCAGCCCCAGCCCATGATCCTGCCACTGCTCGTGCGGCCCATCCGGGTGTACCAGGTCCCCCAGATCGCCCAGGTCAATCCATACGATCTTCGATTTCTGCTTGGCCCACGGCCAGGAAATACTCATCGTCCACTTACCTTAATCACTCGGCGCGTTTCACTCAGCGCGTTCGGGCCGGTCTCCGACCGTGCCCCCCAAATTGACGCCGACGAATCTAAGCCGGTTCCTATCCAGCGACAGTTCCCCGCCTTCCGGTGTCACCATCGGCGCTGAACCGTCACAACTACCGTGCTTATTGTATACGATCTTAGACGGATAGGCCAATCGCGCAACAGTGGTAACAGTTCACCGTTGGAGTAACGGACTTGTAGCATAGCCCCTTGTGGGCGCTCCGCAGAACGGGCACAAGGCCCTATGCTACGGCGTTCGCGGGGTAACGGTGAACAGTTACCAACGGTGTGCCGGTCGGCCGGACGCGCATCGGCGCAATTCAGTCACCGGGCAAGCCCCGGTTCTCGGTCTTCGACCAGCGGACGCGGCGGCGTCATCTCAACCAGCCAGCGCAGATAGGCCGGCAGGCCGTCGGCAACGGGGAGCGCCAGAAGCTCGGGGAGAGCGTCGCCGTGCAGCTCCAGAATGCGCGCCTGCAACGCGGGCCAGACGGCGCGGCGCGTCTTGATGATGAGCTGCGCCTGGGCATCCGTGTGGAGTTGTCCCTGCCAGCGGTAGATCGCCGTGCCGCCGGGGATCACCTGTATGCACGCGGCCAGCCCCTCCTCCACCAGCGTCCGCCCCAGGGCGACGCCGGCTTCGGCGGTCGAGATCGTCACCAGCACCACCAGGTAGTCTGCTTCCATCGTCCTACGCGCCTCCCGGTCGCTATTCTACCGCCTCTCGCCCAAACCGCTAAATCGGACGCTTCTCCCTCCAACCTCCAACTTCCAATCTCCAACCTCCAACCTCCGGCTTTGACAAACCGCCCCCCTCTCAGGTAACATGCCGTCATCTCAGCCAACCACGGGAGCAAGAACAACATGAGCGTAGCCCGACACATCACCGACGAAACCTTCGAGGTGGAGGTCTTTCACTCGCCGTATCTGACCGTCGTGGACTTCTGGGCGGAATGGTGCGCGCCGTGCAAACGGATCGCGCCATTCCTGGAGCAGATCGCGGCCGAATACGCGGGCAAGATCAAAGTCGCCAAGCTCGACGTGGACGCCAACCCGGTCACGCCGGCGCGCTACGGCATCACCGGTATCCCGACCCTGCTCGTTTTCAAGCAAGGGAAGCTGGTGGAGACCATCGTCGGTTTTCTGCCGAAGGATAAGCTGCTCCAGAAGCTCCTGCCGCACGTGTGAGCCTGTGACGTGCCTGACACGTTCCCCGCGGATGCGCGTTTGACAGCCCGCGCAACCTATGTTATAGTCGTTCCCACAACCGAATACTGCCAACCAAAAGCGTTGAACCGGACTAGTACGCACCTTTGTGCGGCTTCAGAGAGCTGGCCGATTTGCTGTGAGACCAGCGCCAAGCGGGCGCCGAATGGACCGGGGAGCTGGAAGCCGAAAGGTGGTGGGTTAGTGCGGTAGTACGTTAGTGCTTTGGTGCAAGTAGTTCTTGAACCGGGGCACGACCGAACTAAGGCGCTATCGCACTAACTAACTAGGTTCTCCCGGAGACACCACCGTTATCACGGCTGAGGGGATCGGAACTGCGACGCGCGCTGGCGCGGGCCGCACTGCCAATGACTTGACGTTCCCGTCCCTGCAAAGAGTGAGGTCAGCGCCGCGGCGTTGATCTAATCGGGGTGGCACCACGGGTGGTTAATTAACCCTCGTCCCCTCTACGGGACGGGGGTTTTTGTTTGCCCGGCGGGCGCGCCCCCCGTCCCCTCCAACCCATGGCCCGCCGAACACCATCACACGGAGGGGAACATGTCTACCACTGAAAGCTACCGCGTCGTCCTGCCCGAATCACGCATCCCGACCAGTTGGTACAACATCCTGGCCGACTTCCCGGTCGCCCTGCCGCCGGTGTTGCATCCCGGCACCCACCAGCCCATCGGCCCGGCCGATCTGGCGCCGCTCTTCCCGATGGAGCTGATCAAGCAAGAGGTCAGCAGCGAGCGGTACATCCCGATCCCGGAGGGGGTGCGCGACATCTACCGGCTGTGGAGACCCACGCCGCTGATCCGGGCCGTGCGACTGGAGAAGGCCCTGGATACCCCGGCGCATATCTACTACAAGAACGAGAGTGTCAGTCCCAGCGGCAGCCATAAGCTGAACACAGCGGAGCCCCAGGCCTACTACAACAAGCAGGAGGGGGTTCAAAGCATCTCCACCGAGACCGGCGCGGGCCAGTGGGGCTGTGCGCTGGCCATCGCGGGCGATATGTTCAAAATCGCCATTGACATCTACATGGTCAAGATCAGCTACCAGCAGAAGCCGTACCGCCGCTCTATTATGCAGGCCTTCGGCGCCACCGTCACCCCCAGCCCGTCGGATCGCACGGCAGCCGGCCGCATGATCCTGGAGCGGAACCCCGAGAGCACCGGCAGCCTCGGCATGGCCATCTCTGAGGCGGTGGAAGTTGCGGCCACGAGCGGCGGCGCCACGAAGTACTCAATCGGCTCGTGTCTCAATCATGTGTTGCTGCACCAGACCGTCATCGGCGAGGAAGCTTTGGACGCCATGGCCGAGATCGGCGAGTACCCCGACGTGGTGATCGGTTGCGTGGGCGGCGGCTCGAACTTCGGCGGGATCGCCCTCCCGTTCCTACACAGGACGCTGACCGAGGGGGTGAAAACGAAGTTCCTGGCTATCGAGCCCTCCTCCTGCCCCACCCTGACCAAGGGCGCGTACACCTACGACTTCGGTGACACCGCTGGCCTGACCCCATTGATTAAGATGTACACCCTGGGCCACGACTTCGTACCGGCATCGATCCACGCCGGCGGCTTGCGCTATCACGGCATGTCCCCGATCATCTCAACGCTGGTGAACGCCGGCTACATCGAGCCGCGCGCCTACGGTCAGAACCAATGCTTCGAGGCGGCGATCATGTTCGCTCGGAACGAGGGAATCATCCCCGCGCCGGAGAGCAGCCACGCGATCCGCGCCGCGATCGACGAGGCGTTGGCCGCGAAGGAGAGAGACGAGAAGAAGGTGATCCTGTTCAACCTGTCGGGACACGGCCACTTCGACATGAGCGCGTACGACGCCTACCTGGCCGGCCAGTTGGCCGATAACGGCTTCTCCGCGGAGGAGATGGCGAAGTCGCTGGCGACGCTGCCGAACGTGAATGCTTGAAGCTGGATACTGGAAGCTGGCGGCTAGAGGGGGGAGCTTCCAGTTGCCAGCTTCCAGTTTGACATTCATGCCGTTTCGCGGATAATAGCAGCAGGAAACAACTGCGGCGCCAAATGGCGCCGCGTTCTCTGCAAGGGGGGGTCAGATGGCTCAAGCAACTAAGATGGGCGCCGATACCGCAACGCTCGAGAAGCGCCGCAAGGCGATCTCCGGGCATTCCTGCGCCAAGTGCAATCAGGAGATCAACTTCGGTGATCTACTGATGGTCAAAGTGATGGCGATGGAAAACGGCCGGCCGCGCGCACACCAGATGGCCTATCATCGCAAGTGCTACGCGGCCTGATCGAGCGCGGCACAATTACGTCGCACGACAACCAAAAGCGCGATGCCCGTTGGGACGTCGCGCTTTTGGCTGTTTACCACCCAAAATAACGACAGGTTGAGCGGCTAGACCGCGGTTGGTTGTTCCTCTGCCTGTCGCAGCTTGGTCACGAGCATCTTCAGCAGATCCGACTCGGTGATGACGCCGACCACCGAGCCATCCTTCTCTACCACGGGCAGGCCGGCGATCTTCTTTTCGGTCATCAGTTCGGCCGCATGCACGATGAACGCTTCGGGTGTGACGGTGAAGACCTTGCGCGTCATGATCTTGCCGACGGTCAGCCGGTCGAGCATGAAATGCAACTCGTAGGAATCAGAGTTAATGGCGGCCGTGATGGACGCCTGGCGCAGGTCGCCCTGGCTGACGATGCCCACCAGGCGGCCGTTTTCGACCACCGGCAGGTGGCGGATGCAGTGCTGCTTCATCAACGCGTTGGCGGCCGGCGCCGTGGTATTGGGCGTCACCGCGATCGCCGGGCTGGTCATAATGTCGCGCACGCGGGTCTTTTCCATACTGCTACTCCTTCGATAAACTGATAACTGTCTCGCTCCGATTGTGCCGGGAGATAGTTGTTTTCAACAGATTGCCCAGGCGCCGGATGCCTTCTGCGATTTGTTCGGGCAGGGCGTTGGAGAAGTTCAGGCGCATGGTGTTGCGTCCGCGACTCGGATCGCTGTAGAAAGCGAAGCCGGGCACATAAGCCACCTTGAATTTGATCGCCTCCTGCAACAGGTCGGCTGTGTCCAGCCATTCAGGCACTCGCGCCCACAAAAACAACCCGCCGGCAGGATGCGTCCACGAGCACTCGCTCGGGAAATACTGCTCCATGGCTGCCAGCATGACGTTGCGCCGCTCGCGGTATACCGTGCGGATCATTCGCACATGTTGGTCCAGAAAGTCATCCCTTACCACTTCACAGGCCAAAATCTGGTCGAAGCTGCTGGTGTGCAGATCGGTGCCCTGCTTCATCATGACGACCTGATCCACCACCTCGACCGGCGCGACCACCCACCCCAGGCGCAGGCCAGGCGCCAACGTCTTGGAGAAAGTGCCCAGGTAGATGACGTTGCCCTCCATGAAGCCATGCCCGTTCAACCCTTCGGTGGTCTGAAAATCGGCGTCGAGCGCCACCAGCGGTGGCAGATGCTCGCCCTCGTACCGCAGCGCACCGTAGGGATCATCCTCGACGATCGGGATGCCGTACTTGTTCGAGAGCCGCACGATGTCGAGCCGGCGTTCCAGCGGCAGGGTCGTCCCGCCGGGGTTCTGGAAGTTAGGCAGCACATACATGAATTTCGGTCCGACCCGCAGCCGATCTTCGAGTTGATCGGTGCACAGGCCGTCGTCGTCGCTCGCTACCCCGATGTATTCGGCCTGATAGGCGTTCCAGGCTTGTAACGCGCCCAGATAGGTGGGTTCCTCGACCAGGATGCGATCACCGGGGTTGATCAGCAGCTTGCCGATGAGATCGAGCGCCTGTTGCGAACCGTTGGTGATGACGACGTTCGACGGTTGCGCCTGGATGCCGTAGCGGCATATCCGGTCGCAGATGAACTGGCGCAGCGGCAGATAGCCTTCCGTCGGCCCATATTGCAGTGCCAGGGTGGCCTTATCGGAAAGAATCCGACAGGCAGCCTCTTGCAGCCGCTGAGTTGGGAACAGTTCCGGCGCGGGCAGACC
>JAPLHB010000096.1 GCA_026389845.1 Chloroflexota bacterium | reverse complement strand
GAGAACTGCCATGCCGCGCGGCGGCATTCTTGAAGATAGAAACTCCCGCGCTTGTCATGCTGAGCGGGCCTACCAGCCAACGATTGCTGCGGCGAGTATCCAGCGAAGCATCCGGCGTTGCAAGTTTCTGAGCAGCGGGTTGGCCCCTAAACTCTCGCGGCGGCGTGAGTCCAGCGAAGAATCCGTTCGCTGCGCTCAGGACAAGTTCTCGTTGCCGCGACGAGACCCCTTCGACTGCGCTCAGAGCTTGCCCTGAACACAGTGAAGGGACAGGCTCTTCGCTAGATTCTCGCCGCAACGCACTTCACGGAATCAACCCGCTCAGGGTGACATCTTGCTTTTGGAATTGCTGCAGTGCGCACCATAACGTTGACCTCTCGCTCAAATGGGCTTACAATAGACCCACATTAGACATTATCGGCGATAAGAAGCGGCGTCACCCCTTCGTTGCCCTCAGGGCAAGCTCTGAGCGGGCCTGGCCCGTGAATTGCGTTGCAGCATCAGTCCAGCGAAGAGCCTGTCCCTTCACTGTGTTCAGGGCAAGCTCTGAGCGCAGTCGCAGGAGTCTCAGCAACGGACGAAAGAGAACCTGTCCTGAGCGCAGCGAATGGATTCTTCGCTGGTTTCACGCTGCAACAAGAGGTTCGGGGTAGACCCGCTCAGAATGACCGTTGTTCCCGATAATATCTATTACCTTTGCGTTTTGCGCTTTACGTCCTACGCTTTGCCCGGCGACGAAGGAGAACGCCATGTCAACAGCCTGCCAACCGACCGAATTGTCCACCGCGCCCCGCTACGCGGTCAAAGAGCCGAAAAACCTCTCCCCGCGCATCCGCTGGCTTCGCGATTTCTACTTTCAGGGGGTGCAGCGCCGGTGGAACAACGAGTACACCGCCTGGACCACCGGCACGGCCTGGGATTTCCAGTATCCCGAGTTGAGCTTCCATATCGTCCCCGAGACCTACGCGTTCCTCCAGACCTTTCGTTCGTCCTTCGCCCAGACGGCTCGGCCGGTGACACTGCCCGCTGAGTTCTGGCGGTGGAGCCTGCCCGAACGCCGCGCCTGGTTCGTACGCGAGGTGATGGTGCGCTACCTGCCCGCCGAAATTCTGCCGGGCGACCTGCTTGGAGGCGGCCGCTTCAACGTGATGACCTCCACCTGCCTGACCGAGCAGGAGGCCAGGGAGTATACTCGGCTGGTGGGAGGCAAGGGCGGGACGCGGGAGGCGATGAAGTGGTTCCACGACCACGGCTACGGCAACACCGGCGCCACCAGCGGCCACCTGATCCCCGATTACCCGACCGTGCTCACCGTGGGCTGGCGCGGCATCTACGCCGACCTGGAACGACGCTACGCTACGCTGTCGCCTGCGGAGCAAAGCGGCGCCAAAGGCGCGCAACTCCGGGCCATGATGACCGCGGCGACCCTGGCGCGCGACCTGGCCGCGAAATACAGCGACGTTTGCGCCGGGCTGGCTGCGCAGGAGGCCGATCCGGCGCGCCAGGTCGAGCTGCGCCAGATGGCCGCCATCCTCCAGCGCGTGCCGTGGGAGCCGGCCGAAACCTTCTGGGAGGCGTTGCAATCGCTCTGGCTGACGCACATGCTGGTGATGAGCGACGAAAACTACCCCGGCCCCGGCGTTTCGTTCGGCCGGATGGATCAGTTCCTCTTACCCTTCTGGCAGAAGTTCATTGCCGACGGCATGGATCGGGAGTTCGGCAAGGAGCTGCTCAAATGCTTCTGGATTCATGCCAACACCGCGTATGACGCGATGATCCGCACCGGCGGCAACCAGGGGATCACCGCGGGCTACGGCCAACTCTTCACGATCGGCGGCTTAGGACCGGGCGGCGCGGACTTGACAAACGACCTGACCTACGCCTTGCTCGAAGTCATTGACGAGATGTCGCCCATTTTGGAGCCGAAGCCGAACGTCCGGCTGCACCGCGGCACGCCCGATCCGCTGCTGGACAAGGTGGTGGAGATGATCGCGACCAGCCAGGGCGCGCCCTTCCTGCTCAACTTCGACGAGCGCTCGATGGCGGGGTTACTGCTCCAGGCGCGGCGCGCGGGTGTCGAGCGGCTGATCCACCCCGGCAACGTGTTCGACTACGCGCCGGTCGGCTGCCTGGAGAATACCATGTGCGGCAACGACCGGTCGGGCACGGTGGACTGCAACCTCAACCTGCTGAAAGCCGTGGAACTGGCCCTGACCGGCGGCCACGATCTGATCCCCTTCACCGATCCGATGACGGGCAAGACCGATCCGCCGGTGCGCCGCGGCCCAGACACCGGCGATCCGACGCAGTTCACCACCTGGCAGCAGTTCTGGGACGCCTACGTCAGCCAGACGAAGTTCATCGTCAAGCAGATCGTGGACCTCTACGAACGCAGCGAGACGATCCGGGCGCGCTATGCGCCCACGCCCTATCTCTCGTGCCTGGTGCGCGGCTGCGCGGAGAAGGGGCTGGACGTGACCCAGGGCGGCGCGGAGCTGTCGTTTGTCACCATCGAGGCCGTGACCTACGCGACGACAGTGGATTCGCTATTGGCGATTAGATATTTGGTATTCGATAAGCAGTTCTGCACGATGGCGGAGTTGATCCAGGCGTTGCGAGACAATTGGCAGGGGCACGAGGTCTTGCAGGCGCGGGCGCTGCACAAGGCGCCGAAGTATGGCCGTGATGACGATGCGGCGGACGCCGTGGCCCGGCGAGTGATGGATTTGTGGACGGAAGAGACCTGGCAGTACAAGACAAAATCCACCGGCCGGCAGTTCCGCCCCGGCATGTTGAGCTGGAACTACTGGGTCGCCGACAGCTTCATCCTGTCCGCCAGCCCCGACGGCCGGCCGCGGGGCAAGTTTCTTTCCAACGCGCTCTGCCCCTCCGTCGGCGCCGATCGCGAGGGGCCGACCGCCAATGTCAACTCGGTGGGCAAGGTTCTGGGCGGCCGCCTGCCCGGTGATTCTGCGGAGCATCCTGAGCGGAGCGCAGCGGAGTCGGCGGAGCATCCTGAGCGGAACGCAGTGAAGTCGAAGGACAGCGTGGACTGGGACGGCTACCTCAACCTCCTTCCCAACGGCGGCAGCCACACCATGACCTTCAGCCCATCGCTGCTGCGCGACCCCCAGCACCGGCAGAAGTTCCGCGCCTTCCTGCGCGGCTACGCCGAGAATGGCGGCACCGCGTTGCAGGTCAACATCATTGACGCCGACATGCTCCGTGACGCGCAGCGCCACCCGGAGAACTATCGCCACCTGCTGGTGCGCGTCACCGGCTACAACGCGTATTTCACCAGCATCGGCCGCGAGCTTCAGGATGAAATCATCGCGCGCGAGAGCCACCGGATGTAGGACGTACTGCATACTGCGTTTTGCGTTTTGCGTTTTGCAATACCCTCTGCCGACATGATACTTGATGCTCTCATCCTTCACCTCCAGCGCCTTTCCACCGAGGATGGCCCCGGCCTGCGGACGACGGTGTTCTTCAAGGGGTGTCCGCTGCACTGCGCGTGGTGCCACAACCCGGAGAGCCTGTCGCCATCGCCGCAGGTGCAATGGCTGGAGAATCGGTGTTTGAACTGCGGTACTTGTCTGCCAGCCTGCCCCGACGGCTGCCTGGTCAAGACCTCGCGGGGCGTGGTGATTGATCGCAGCCGCTGCACCGGTTGTGGCGCGTGCGTGGAAGCATGTCCCGCGGGCGCGATGGAGCTGCTGGGCACGCGCATCGGTCTGGAGGCGCTCGTGGCAGAAGTCCTGAAAGACCGCTCCTACTTCGAGACCTCCGGCGGCGGCGTGACCGTCTCCGGCGGCGAGCCGACGATGCAGGCCGAATTCGTCGCCGCGTTCCTGCGCCGCCTGCGCGAAGCCGGCGTCCGCACCGCGCTCGATACCTGTGGCCTCTGCGCTCCCGCCGCGCTGGAGACGCTCCTGCCGCACGCCGACGTCATCCTCTTCGACCTGAAGGAGATAGACGCGCTCAGACATCGCGCCCTCACCGGCCACGACAACCGGCGCATCTTGGACAACCTGCTGCTCGTCCGCGACTTCGTCGCCGCTCGATCCTCGGGACCGGCGCTTTGGATTCGCACGCCACTGATCCCGACCGCAGACGGACGACGAACGACGGACGACGAACGACGGATGACCGCAGGCACGGCGACGCGTGAGACCGTCACAGGCATCGGCCGGTTCCTCGCCGAGCAGATGAACGGCACGGTCGCGCGCTGGGAGTTGTGCGCGTTCAACAACCTGTGCCGCGACAAATATCGCCGGCTGGGGCTGACGTGGGAATACGCCGCGACGCCGCTGCTGACGGCTGATGAGGTGGAGGAGCTGGCCGCGTGTGCGCGGAGCTCGGGCGTGAATCCCAAGGTAGTCGTCGCGACCGGGGCGACGCGAAGAGAATAGTAATCTTACCAAAGGAGCATCCCATGAAAACCTACACCTTCCACATCACTCTGCGCGGCGGAGGCCGCGTCTGGCGCAAGATCGAGATGCGCAGCGACCAAACCCTCGAAGATCTGCACTACGCCATCCAGAACGCCTACGAGTGGGACGCCGACCACATGTATTCGTTCTTCATGAGCAATCGCGCCTGGGATGACAGCACCGAGTACACCCTGCCGGAGGATGTTGACCCGTGGGGTGACGATCTCGACGGCGAAGACGAGGATGAAGATGCCGAGGAAGATATCGAGGTTGAACCTCTCGACGCTGAAGAGATCGCGCAAGCCGTCCAGTCCGATGAAGTGGCCGCAAAACTAGCGGAGCTGGGCCTGACTCCCGATGATCTTCAAGCCGCACTGGCGGTAATGGCAGACGACAAGCTCACGCTAGAAGAAAAGCTGGCGCGCGTTAGCCCGGTGATGGACACGCTGACGGATTTTCTGTTCGAGACTGACAGCGCAGGGGATGTGCGCACAACGCAGCTCGAACAACTGGATCTGAAAGTCGGCCAGAAATTCCTCTACATCTTCGACTACGGCGACGAACACCAGTTTCAGCTCCGTGTCCACGCCATCAACCCAGATGCCCCCGAAGGCGATTATCCGCGGACCGTGGAATCGCGAGGCCAGGCGCCGGCCCAGTATCCCGATGAGGAGGACTGGGATGAAGAAATGGAGGAAGACGCCGATGAGTAGATCACGGCCTGCCCTCCCCACCTTCTCCGAAGCCGACATCAAGGCCTTCGAGCCGGCGCTCAAGATCGGCCTCCTGGCGACGGTCAACCCTGCCGGGCAGCCGCACCTGACGCTGATCTCGTCCCTGGCCGCGTGCTCGCCCACGCAGGTGATCTGGGGCCAGTTCACCGAGGGGCTGTCGAAACAGCACATCCGCGCCAACCCGAAGACCGGCTTCCTGATCATGTCGTTGGCGAAGGAGTTGTGGCGCGGGAAGGCGACGTTTACGCACACGGCGCAGCAGGGGCCGGAGTTCGACCGCTACAACCAGCAGCCGATGTTCCGTTATAACGCCTACTTCGGCGTTCACACGGTCTACTACATGGATTTGGTGGCGCAGACCGGGGGCGCGCCGTTGCCGATGGGCCGGATCGTCGCCGCGGCCATCCAGACGGTGATCGCTCGCACGGTGAGTGGCCCGCGGGACGGGGTGGCCGTGCTGAACGGCTGGACGCGGGGGTTGCTCAACAAGCTGGACAACCTTAAGTTCCTGGCCTACGTCGGCGCGGACGGCTACCCGGCCATCATCCCGATCATCCAGGCGCAGGCAGCCGACCGGCAACACGTCATCTTCAGCCTGGGGGCCTTCGGCGACGAGCTGGCGGCCGTTCCCGCGGGCGCGACGGTCGCGGTCTTCGGGATGGCGCTCAGCATGGAGGATGTGCTGCTGCGCGGCCAGTTCCAGGGCATCCGGCGGATCGCGGGTGTCTCGTGCGGCGTCGTCGGCGTGGACTGGGTCTACAACCCCATGCCGCCTGTGCCGGGGCAGATCTTCCCGCTGGTCGCGTTGACGCCGGTCGCTGCCTTCGGATAGACGAACCAATCTTTTGGATCACAAGGAGGCGGACATGACAAAGAAGAAGCAGAAGCTCCCCGAAAAGGGCAAGAAGCAGGCCAGCGATTCCGAGGTGAAGGTCAAGAATCCCCGCAAGGGGATCGCAGTGGCGACCAAGAAGAAGCCGAAGCCGCCCGAAGATGAGAAGCGCAAGGCCGATGATTCCCAGGTGAAGGCCGAAGATCTCCGCGAGGAGGCCGCGCCGCAGGCCAAATCCGAGGGGAAGGCGGCCGACATCACTCCAGTGGAGGTAACGCCGATGGATACGCCCCAAGTGGATCAAGCGCCGGCACCTGAACGACCGGCAAAGCCCAAGAAGCTGAGCAAAAAGCAATATGAAGAAGAGTTGGCTAAGCTGCACGTCGAGTTGGTCAAGCTCCAGGAATGGATCAAGCTCAAGGGCCTGAGGGTCGTTGTCCTCTTCGAGGGCCGGGATGCCGCGGGCAAGGGCGGCACGATCAAGCGCATCACCGAATGCCTGAATCCGCGTGGCTGTCGAGTGGTGGCGCTGGGCACACCCACCGAGCGCGAGAAATCGCAATGGTATTTCCAGCGTTACGCGCCCCATCTGCCGGCCGCCGGCGAGCTGGTCCTCTTTGATCGCAGTTGGTATAACCGCGCCGGGGTCGAGCACGTGATGGGCTTCTGCACTGAGGCGGAGTATGCCGAGTTTCTGCGCTCGTGTCCTGAGTTTGAGCGCATGCTGGTGCGCGCCGGAATCATCCTCATCAAATACTGGTTCTCGGTCAGCGACCAGGAGCAGGAGCGCCGTTTCCAGGCCCGCATTGACGACCCGACCAAACGCTGGAAGCTCAGCCCGATGGATCTACAATCGCGAGCGCGCTGGGTCGAGTACTCCAAGGCCAAGGATGCTATGTTCGCCACCACCGACATCAAGCAGGCGCCCTGGTATGTGGTGAACGCCGACGATAAGGCGCGTGCGCGCATGAACTGCATCAGCCACCTGTTGAGCATGATCCCATATGAAGATCTGACGCCGGAGAAGATCGTGTTGCCACCGCGGCAGGATACGAGCGGCTACGTGCGCCCGCCCATCACCGATCAGACCTTCGTGCCTGAAGTGTATTAGAGAAATGCCCAGGCTATGATCAATCGGCAGCCAGTTGGGCGTGGGGGCGGTAGTGGGGCTGGGCATGATCCCGCCGATCGCGCCCGACGTGATGGAGTCATCGGCCAACGGGGCCGGCTTCGGCGCGGCGCTCATGTTGGATGACGCGGAGTTCGCCCGCGGCGAGCGGATCGCGGCCGAGCAGGTTGACCTGGACCCCGATTTCGGCCGGCGCTACATCGGCTGCCTGGCGCTCACGTCCAAGGGTGACTGATGGCCGACAAACAACGTCGCTGGCTGGGGCTGGGGTTCGTCATCCTGGCAACGCTGTGCTGGTCCACGGCCGGCCTGTTCATCACGCTGATCGTGCGAGGCAGCGGCATCAGCGCGCTGGGGCTGGCCTTCTGGCGGGTGCTGACCACGTCAGCCTGTCTGTTCCTCGCCATCCTGCTCGTGCGGCCCGGTCTCCTGCGCGTCAAGCCCCGCGATCTGCCCTGGCTGGCGGGGATGGGCGCGTTGGCCGTGGGCACGTTCCAGGTGCTGTGGATCCTCTCCGTGCTGAACGTCGGCATGTCGGTGGCGACGGTGATCCAGTGCAATGCGCCGATCATCGTCACGATCATGGCCCGGCTCATTTGGCGCGAGCCGCTGACGTGGCGCAAGTGGGCGGCGATCGGGATGGCGTGCGCCGGCACCCTCCTCATCGCCCGGCCGACCAGCGCCGGCAATATCCAGTTCACCCCCATCGGGCTGCTCTTCCCGCTGGGCGCGGCGTTGGCTTACAGCGGGATCACCCTGTTTACCAAGAAGCTCACCGGCGACTACAACGCCTGGACGATCCTGGTCTACGCCTTCGGGTTCGCGGCGTTGGCGCTGCTGCCCTTCCAAATACATGCAGTGTACTTACCTGTTGGCCGGCCCCTGCCGGCGCAGATCAGCGGGCAGGCCTGGGCCGCGTTTGCCGGGCTGGTGCTGCTCACGACCATTGGCGGCTACACGAGCTACACGTTGGGGCTGCGGCGTTTGCAGGCCAGCGTCACGTCCATCGCGGCCATGATCGAGGTGCCGTTTGCTGCGTTCATCGGCTACGTTTTTCTCGGCGAGCGGCTCGATGGCTGGCAAATTGCGGGCGCGTTGGTCGTGGTGAGCGGGGTGATCCTCTTGTCGCAACGACGCCCCCCTGACCCCCCAAGCGTGGGGGAATTTCGCTCCCCCCGACGTCGGGGGGCTAGGGGGGTGGGAGCGACTCCTCGGAGGTCAAGAGATAACGAAGAACAGGAAAGTACACTCGATTCGCAGAATCGTGTAAGAGAAGGGTCTGACGAAGACGATGCCCATGCGGGTGTTGGAGGAACAAGGCATCCCATTTTACAACAAAGGAGCTACCGTCGTGTCTACACCCAAACTCCTCTACCTCTCCCGCGCCGACGTGGAAGCGGTCGGCGTGACGATGGCCGAGATCATCGAGTCGCTGGAGATCGCCTTCCGCGAGCATGGCGAGGGCCACGTGGAGATGCCGCCCAAGCCGGCCGTCTCCTCCCGCCCCGACGCGTTCATCCACGCCATGCCGGCCTACATCCCCGCGCTGCACGCCATCGGCCTAAAGTGGGTCAGCGGCTTCCCGGCGAACCCGCAGCGTGGCCTGCCCTATATCACCGGCCTGCTGATCCTCAACGACGACGAGACCGGCATCCCGCTGGCGGTAATGGACTGCACCTGGATCACGGGGATGCGCACCGGCGCGGCGACCGCGCTGGCCGCGAAATACCTGGCCCGCCCCGAATCGCACACCGTCGGCATCCTGGGTTGCGGCGTGCAGGGGCGCACCAACCTGGAGGCGCTGAACGTGCTCTTTTCGCTCAAACGCGTGGTGGCCTATGATACCCATGCCGAAAACGCGGCGCGTTACGCGGCCGAGATGGGCGGCCGGGGGGGTCTGGAGGTGGTGAAGGCGAAGGAAGCACGGGAGGCGGTGGTCGGCTGCGACCTGGTCGTCACCGCGGGGCCGATCCTGCGCCAGCCGCACGCCACGATCCAGGCCGGCTGGCTGGGCGAAGGCGCGTTCGCGTCGCTGGTGGACTTCGACTCGTACTGGACCGGCGCGGCGATGCGAGAGACGGACAAGTTCTGCACCGACGACGTGCCGCAGTTGGAGCACTACCGGCAGATCGGCTACTTCCAGGACATCCCGCCCATCTACGCCAGCCTGGGCGAGCTGGTGACGGGCCAGAAGCCCGGGCGCCAGAAGCCCACCGAGCGGACCATGACCTGCAACCTCGGCCTGGCGCTGGACGACATGGCGACCGCGCCGATCGTCTACCGGCGGGCAGTGGAGCGGGGCATCGGGACCTGGCTGACGTTATGAGGCGTGAAGCGTGGTGCGTGATACGTGCTGCGTTATTCTGGGCAGACGGTCGGGGAAAACGGAACACGCACTACGCACCACGAGATCACTTCGGCAGCTTGCCCAGCAGTCCCCACACCCACCGGTGCGCCTTGTGGCCGAACCCCTGAGGCTTGGCGAACATGAGGACGCACTCGCCATGCACCTCGCTGATGCCGTTCGCCTGGCAGAAGCGCACCGCCGCGTCCGACTCGGCGCCACCCTGCATCCAGACCCGCCCGACGCCCGCGGCGGCCGCGTCCCGCACCACCGCCTCGGTCTGCGCGGGCGGCACGACGATGACTGCACCGCCGGGGCGTTCGGGCAACGCGGCCAGGCTCGGATAGCAGCGGTCGCCGTCGAAAGTCTCCATCTTGGGGTTGACCGGGAGCACGCGGTAGCCTTTGGCCTTCAGCTCGCGGTAGATCGTGTTGCCGAATTTCTTCGGGTCGCGCGAGACGCCGACCACGGCCAGGGTGCGTTGGGAGAGGAAGTCATCTACGGTGGATTTGGTTGTCATAGCACCGCCTTTGGAATGAAGTAGTCATGTCGTGAACGCTGCAGCACACGGCAACTGCGGATGAATTGAAAGCGCCTTCGCCGTGAAGCCGCCCCGCCGTTGTCGGTATGCGTATCTTTGGCGGCGTTCTTCGTTTGTGATATAATCTGCCTCGGGGGTGATTGACATGCAACTCGAAGAATACTTTAGCTTCCTTGCTCCAAACGATATTCGCATTAAAGGGACGCGGGCTGGGATAGAAACCGTTCTCTATGATTATATCTATCGCAGTCGTTTCCCCGAAGACATCGTAGCACAGTATCCTTCATTGACACTTGAACAAGTTCACGCGACTATCACCTATTACTTACATAACAAGGAGAAGGTCACGGCCTATCTTGTCAATTGGCTTGAGAACACAAATCGTCGGTGGGAGGAACAAAATCGCAACCCGTCGCCCGCGATCCAAAGATTGCGCCGCATCGTCGCCGAGCGTCAGGCCGCGTCGGTTCAACCGCGATGAGAAAGTACCTTATCTGTTCTGAACCGCCGCCCTTGTGCGGCGGTTTTTGTTCTTAGATGCTGGCGTGACGCGCCGCAAATAAATTGAACCGGAACGTCGCCAAACGCTACAGCCCCACGTCGGGCGTCTTGTTTACTGAACTTCCTCTCCGGCTCTATCTTCTCTATCTTCTCTGCCTTCGATTTTTCCGCGAACGCGCTCGCCGATAAATCCCTTTGGGTACATCGGTTTGATTCTCTCACGCCACAGTTTCAGCCCTGCATCTGCACAGATCTTGTCCTTAAACTCATCGCGTTCGCGGTGATCGTACTTGTCGTGGCTACTGTCATCCAGCTCTATTGCCAACAGCGGTTTGTATGTGCCTCGCGCACACAGAACAAAGTCAAGATGCTTGCATTGGATTTGATTATTGTGGTACTTGCGGTTCCCCGGCTCATTTGCCAAGAAAAGAACGTCTCCCAATCTCACTTTTGCGAATACCACATACTGACCGCTAATGTCTTCAAGCAATGCCTGGAAGAAAACACGCTCGCGATAAGTGAACAGTGATTCGCGTTGCTGGTATCTCGGTGGTTCACCTGATACAAGCTCAAATTCTGGCTCGCCAATCGCCGTTTGCGGAGTCTCTACTTTTGGTGGTGCGCTCGGTACAACACTTTCCTTCTGACCAGTGAGCCGATTCCAAAATCGCTTGATGTATTCGATGAGTCGTTGCCACATTTACGGTATCCCTTTGTGACTCTGCCAGAGCCGCCCCGATACGGATAAAGCGGCATAGCGCAAAACGCTATAGCACGCCGCCACGCCCGAAGCGACCCGCGAAATGAAGTCAACATCCAACTACGCCAACCACCACAGCTAAAAGCCGCTTACGTGGCGTGGCCGGCGTGCGTGTATTCCCCGTTCGTGCGTGTTAGGTCTGATTCACTTCGTCGGTTGCAAGAAATAAAACACGGCGATTAGGATGCCAAGTGCCGTTATCATAAGGTATAGAAATGTCCATAGGTACCACAACTGAATCCGAAAAAGAACTCGGTATTTCTTTTTTGCCTTCTCCTCTGCCTTCTTGTTAATGTCTATCATATCTATTTGGGGGAGGAACTCACCCAATTTCTCTCTGTAGCCCCGCGCTCTTTCTAGGAAATAGTTGTACCTTTCGTGGTGCTTTGCGCTCCACAACATACCAAAGAGTCCGAGTCCTATCAGAAAGTAGGCGGCAAAAATATCAGTGCCTCCGAGTTTCTGGTCAAACGTGATAAGCCCAACGGTAGCACCTGCAAGTACGAGGATGACGTTGGCGGTAGCAGTTCTCTGTTCCAGATGATAAAACCCCTCGTCGAGGTATTCCTTGAACATTGCAAATAGGATGTCTTTTTCGTCTGCCATTTATTCTTCTCCTTTGCCCGCCACCCGACTGCAATTCGTAACGGCACGACGGGGAACTTACGTTCCACGACACAAGACCGTCGGGTAACACCCTCACGGGTGGTGTTACCCGCAAGTTCTGTGTCGGGTAACTAACCGGGCGCCACGCGCCCGCCGACTCCTACAACTGCATGTTGTCCAGCGGACTCTTGATCCGCGCCAACGCCGGTTGCCTCACGCCTCCCCCAAATACGCCTTCCGCACCCGCTCGTCTGCTAACAACGCTGCGGCCGGCCCGGCCAGGACGATGCTGCCGGTTTCCAGCACGTACCCCTTGTGCGCCAGCTTGAGCGCGGCGCGGGCGTTTTGCTCCACCAGGAGGATCGTCGTGCCCGACCGGTTGATCTCAGCCACGGTGTCGAAAATGGCCTTGACGAGCAGCGGGGCCAGGCCCAGCGACGGCTCGTCCAGGAGCAGGATCTTGGGGTCCGACATCAGCGCGCGGCCGATGGCGAGCATCTGCTGCTCGCCGCCGGAAAGGGTGCCGGCGAGCTGGCTCCGCCGCTCCTGGAGCCGCGGGAACAGCTTGAAAACGCGCGCACGGTGCTCCTCGATGCGGGCTTTGGCGCTGCCCAGGCTGTACGCGCCCATGTTCAGGTTTTCGTTGACCGTCAGGGTCGAGAAGATCTTGCGGCCTTCGGGCGCGTGCGAGACGCCCAGGTAGACGATCTCGTGTGCGGGCATCCCCAGGATGGATTTGCCGGCGATCACGACGTCGCCCCCCTTGGGCCGCACGATGCCGCTGATCGTGCGCAGGGTCGTGCTCTTGCCCGCGCCGTTCGCGCCGATCAGCGCCACGATCTCGCCCTGGGCCACTTCCAACGAGATGCCCTTGAGCGCGTGGACGTGGCCGTAGTAGGTGTGGACGTCGCGGATTTCCAGGATCGGCTCAGACACGGGGCCAGACCTCCTCTTCGTCCTCGCGGCCCAAGTAGGCCTCGATCACCCGCGGGTTGGCCCGCACTTCGGCCGGCGTGCCTTCCGCGATCTTCTCGCCGTTGTCCAACACCATGACGCGGTCCGAGACGCCCATGACCACCTTCATGTCGTGCTCGATCAGGAAGATGGTGATGCCGGTCTCGCGGATTTGCCGAATCAGGGCCATCAGGCCGGCGCTTTCCTGCTCGTTGAGACCGGCGGCCGGCTCGTCCAGGATCAGCAGCCTGGGGTCGGTCGCCAGGGCGCGGGCGACCTCGACGCGGCGCTGATCGCCGTAGGGCAGGTTCTTCGCCAGCTCGTTGCCGAAGCGCCAGATGTTCATAAAACGCAGGCAGCGTTCGGCCTGGGCGCGGATCTCCTGCTCCTCGGCCCGCTGCCGCGGCGGCCGGAAGACTGCGCCGGCCACACCGGCGCGACTGCGGCAGTGCCGTCCGGCCATGACGTTTTCGAGCACGGTCAAATTGGGGAACAGACGGATCGTCTGGAACGTGCGGGCAACGCCGGCCTCGGCGATGGCGTGCGGCCGCAGTCCGAGCAGGCTCATCCCGGAGAACTCGACCGCGCCCTTGTCGGGCCGGTAGATGCCGGTGATCAGATTGAACACCGTCGTTTTGCCCGCGCCGTTCGGCCCGATCATGCCCAAAATCTGTCCGGCCTCGATAGCGATGTCCACGTTATGCACGGCCATGAGGCCGCCGAAGGATTTGGTTAACCCGGAGACTTTGAGCAAAGACATGGGTTTGGGTCCTGTGGATGAACGTGCTGCGTGATGCGTGCTGCGTGAGATCGTGATGCGTGATGCGTGCTACGTGACTGTCTCAGCGATATCGTCGGGCAATGGGATGTCCGTGAGCAGGTGGGCAAGGTCAATCTCGTAGACGACACTTTCTTCCCGGATCGTGATCTGGCGTTGATCGGGAATCATGGTTAAGAGCAGGCGGATGATTTGAGTCAGCAGGCTGACGCGGTGCTGCACGACGGCGTCGCCAAGGATCGGACGGGCCTGAAGATACCAGTGCCGGCCCTCACGGGCAGAGCCGAGACCATACTCGTAAAAACGAACCCGATCCTTGCCGCTGCTGCGACTGTAACCCTCGGCGATGTGAGAGCCGATTGAGCCGACGGCATCATACAACTGACCAGTCAGCTCTAACGTGCGCCGATCTTTGACCAGCTTGGTCACATCGGGCCACGCCAGGTAGCCTGCAAACGGCGCCAGACGGTACGCTTCGATTTTCCACAGCGTATCACCCGTGACATCTGGCGACAGCCCCCTCACCCACTCCGCGTAGTCCACATTTTACCTCAAGCCTCGCCCTACAGTCACGCAGTACGCAGCACGTATCACGCCGCTGCTTTCACCACTTCATCCTCCGCAGCGCCCAACTCCATCGCAATCCTTCGACTCGGCCACAACCCCATGGGCCGGAAGATCATCATCAACACCATCGCCAGGCCCACGAAGCCGTCGCGCCAGTCTTTGACCGCGCGGAAAATCTCCGGCAGGATGATCATGCCGGCGGCGCCGACGAAGACGCCGGGGATCGAGCCGGTGCCGCCCAGGACGACGATGCAGAAGATGATGATGGATTCCAGGAAGCGGCCCAGGTCGGGCGAGATGACGGTGATGCGGCTGGCGTAGAGCGCGCCGGCCAGCCCAGCCCACGCGGAGCCGAGCAGAAACGCGATCGCCTTGACCTGCACGGTGTCCACGCCCATCGCCTCGGCGGCCGTCTCGTCCTCGCGGACGTACGTCCAGGCGCGACCCAGGCGCGAGTTCTCCAGCCGGCGCATCGCCACGATGGTGATGAGCACAAAGGCCAGCACCAGGTAGTAGTGGCTGAGGATCGAGCGGAAGGTGAAGCCGAAGAGGCGCGGCTGGGCGATGCCGAAAAGGCCGTTGGCGCCGCCGGTGATCCCGCCCACGTTGTTCACCAGCAACATGCGCAGGATCTCGCCGAAGGCGATGGTGACGATCGCCAGGTAATCCCCGCGCAGATGCAGGATCGGCCGGCTGATGACGTAGCCCAGGCCGCCCGCCACCGCGATCGCGACCGGCAGGCCCAGGAAAATGGGCACGCCCAGGTAGACGTTGAGGATGCCGACCGTGTATGCGCCGACGGCAAAAAACGCCGCATGGCCGAGTTGGAACAACCCCGCGTAGCCCACGATGATGTTCAGGCTCAGGCCGAGCAGAATGTAGATGCCGGCCGTCCAGAGCACGGACAGGTAGTAGGGGTACTCGCTCGCCAGCGGAATGGGCACGATGACAGCAAGGAGCAGCAGGGCGGCATAAAGATATTTGGCCGGGATGCGCCGGACACGCGCGAGAAGGCTGTTGATATTTCTCACGTTCTTCCTTGTGATGGCGAAACACTACGGCCTGAACGCCGTAGCCTCACCCGGATTCGCCTCGTCAAGCTGCGGCGTTTAGGCCGCAGTGCCCCGAGACAAGCCAACTTGGTGGGGTAGCGAGAATTTACAGCTTTTCCGCCACCCGCTCACCCAACAGCCCGGTCGGACGGACAATCAGAATGAAGGCCAGCAGGACGTAGGCGATCACGTCTTTCCATTGGGGCGAGATGTAGCCCGCGCCCAGGCTTTCCACGATGCCGAGGATCATGCCGCCGAGCATCGCGCCGGGGATGTTGCCGATGCCGCCGAGGATCGCCGCGATGAACGCCTTCAGGCCGAACGACATGCCGAGCGTAAAGTCGAAGGAGCCATAGTAGAGCGCCACCATCATGCCCGCGGCCGCGCCCAACGCCGGGCCGATCAGGAAGACGATGGTGATGACACGGTTGACGTCAATCCCCATCAGCCGCGAGGTGTCGTGATCGAGCGACACGGCGCGCATGGCTGTGCCGGCGCGCGTGAGATTCACGAACGCGTAAAGCGCCGCCATCATCAGGAGGGAAAAGAGCAGGACGATGATCTGCATGGTGCTGGCGGTGACGTCGCCGACCAGCTTGAGGCCGCCGGTCAGCTCCACGCCCTTGGGGTAGGTCATGTAGGTGGCGCCGTAAAAGTTCCGGGCCAGGCTTTCGAGGACGAATGCGGCGCCCAGGGCCGAGATGATCGGCGGCAGACGGCCGGCCGTGCGCAGCGGCCGGTAGGCCGACCGCTCCAGCAGCACGCCCGCCAACGCCACCACCAGCATTGCCGCGATGATCACGGGGACGATCACCCACGGCCCCGTGCGCAGGAGGAGCGCCGAGGCCACGGTCAGGCCCGTATAGCCCAGGTAGGCGCCCCACATGAAGAGGTCGCCGTGGGCGAAGTTGATCAGCTTGAGCACACCGTAGACCATGGTGTAGCCCAGCGCCACCAACGCATAGAACGCGCCGATGGTCACGCCGTTGAGGATGTTCTGGGCCAGTTGTTCCATGCGCCCCCCGGGTGGATATTGGGTATTAGATATTGGGTATTGGTAATCTCCATTACCAATACCCAATATCTAATACCTACTCACTACGGCTGCTTCGGATTCGGCACGAAGTCGCCCTTGTCGTTGATGACGTAGGCCTTGTGGATCGTGCCATTGCGGTCACCCTTCTCGTCGAATCCGATGATCGGGCCGGTGATACCGGGGTAGTCCTTGAAGTCCTTGTGCAGATACTCCGCCAGCTTCTTCGGATCGGTGGACTTGGTCACCTCGATGGCTTGCTTGATGACGCGGAATGCGTCCGCGGCCATCACCGTCCACACGCTGCTCGGCTCCTTGCCGTACTTGGTCTTGTAGTCGGCGTTGAAAGTCTTGGCTTCCGGGTAGTCCAGGTCGCTGGGGAGCGGCTCGGAGGTGACGAGCACGCCCTTGGCGTTCTCGACGCCGGCGATCTTGATCAGATCGGGGTTGTTGCAGGCGTTGCCCATCACCCACTGGGTCTTCAGGCCGACGCCCGGCGCTTGCTTCAGCAGCAAGCCGCCCTGGGCGTAATAGCCGGTGAAGTAGATGGCTTCGGGGTTAACGCCCTTGATCTTGGTCAGGGTCGGGGTGAAGTCGTTGTCCTTCGGGTTGATGGCGTCGAAGAAGACGACCTTCGCGCCGCGCTCCTCCAGATACTTCTTGGTCCACTCGGCCAGGCCTTGGGCGTAAGTCGAGTTATCGTGCAGGACCGCGACGTTCTTGAAGTTCAGCACCTTGGTGATGAACTCGGCCGCGAAGAGGCCCTGGCGGTCGTCCAGGAAGCAGACGCGGAAGAATTGAGTGTAGCCCTTGGTGGTCAGGCGGGTCGCGGTGGACGACGGCGTGATCTGCAGGATGCCGGCGTCGCTGTAGATCTTCGAGGCCGGCTCGGTGGCGCTGGAGTTGTACCCGCCGATCACGGCCATCACTTTCTTGGAGACAAGGCGGTCGGCGACCAGGGCGGCCTCTTTCGGGTCGCCTTTGTCATCTTCCACGGTCAGCTCGACCTGCTGGCCGTTGATGCCGCCGGCCTTGTTGGTCTGCTCGACGAGCAGATTGAGGGCGTTTTCGAAGCCCTTGCCTTCTTCGGCGTAGTCGCCGGTCATCGGCCCTTCCAGGCCGATCTTGATGGTGCTCTTGGTGACTGCGGTGCAGGCGGGCAAGAGCAGCGCGATGATCATCAGCAATGGCAGCAAGACGCGTTTCATTGAGACTCCTCCTTGGTGGGGAAATGGAACAAAAGCGTACGCTGCCAGGCGGCAGCGTCACCGTGCGGTCGCGGTACAGTTAGTGCCTATCTGAATAATAGCAGCGCGGGCTCCCATGCCCGCAACCGGCGGCGTGGGAGCCGCCTCCGCTGGTTATTCGGATAGGCTCTTAGAGGCACTCACCCCCTTTCTCGCTCAGGCAAAGCCGGCCGGGCCGGCCCAACGATGGCAACAACGATGTGTCGGCGGCAGGCTGCCCGCTACAGCAGCCGCAGCGCCGAGGCCGAGAACCAGGGATTGCTTGAATCGGCCTACGAGGACAGCGGCTATTATACACAGGATCGTTTAACTCGTCAATGTTGATTTTGCCACCAAGAGATGTCGTGCAAAATCAGGCGAATGGAGTATAATAGCGCCAACTCACCCATTGAAGGCGATCTCCATGCGCTCACTGATTATCTCCCACAACGGCCGATTCCAGAACGGTCAAGTACCCGCAACCATCGAAGCCGCGCTGGCCGATCGGCGCAACATCCTCTGGCTCGATGTCCAGGACCCGACCGATGAGGACGTGGCGACCCTGCGCGAGCAGTTCGGCTTCCATCCGCTTGCCATCGAGGATGCGATCCGCGCGCACGAGCGGCCCAAGGTGGACGCCTATGGCGTGCCAGGGGACCTCGACCACGATGGCACGACCGACCTCTGGGAGGAACCCGTCGCGTCACCATCGGCGGCCGCAGGGGCAAGCGCCCCTGTTGGGCCGGATGCCAGCGCGCCGCAAATCCCCGTGGCTGGCCCAGGCCTGGACGCGCCGGCCGGGGAAACGCCCGAAACATCGGTGTTGATCGCGCTCGACCCGACCCCTGCCGCAGTCATCAGCGTTGACGAGAACCTGGTGGAAAGCGGCTACTACTTCGTCGTCTTCTACACCGCCACGTACAACCCACAGGAAGACCACATCGAGCCGCGGCCGGTCAGCCTCTTCATCGGCGCCAACTACCTGGTGACGGTGCACACCGGCCCCGAGCGCCACATCGCCGACACGCTCGCGCGCTGGCGCGCGCCCAAAAGTCCCCTGGGCCACCGGATCGGCTCGCTGGTTCACGCCCTGCTCGACGCGATGGTGGACGACTATTTTCCGCTCATGGATCAGGTGGCCGACCGGGTGGAAGACCTCGAAGATACCATCTTCACCCATTTCGACGAAGGCTCCATCGAGACGATCTTCCGCTTGAAGAAGGACCTGCTCGCCATGCGCCGCGTCGTCGCGCCGGAGCGGGACGTGCTCAACGTGCTGCTGCGCCGCCAACTGCCGATCTTCTCGTCTGAGGACGTGGCCTACCTCCAGGACGTCTACGACCACATCGTCCGCGTGACCGACAACATTGACACCTATCGCGACCTGCTCTCCAGCGCGCTCGATTCGTACCTGTCGCTCCAGGGCAACCGGCTCAACCAGATCATGAAGGTGCTGACCATCGGCTCCATCATCCTGATGGCCGACGCGCTCGTCACCGGGTTCTATGGGCAGAACTTCCATTTCTTCCCGGAGTTGAGCTGGCCCACCGGCTCATTCTGGGCGTTGGGGCTGATGGCGGTGATCACGTTGGGGCTGGTGGTGTATTTCAGGCGAAAGAAGTGGTTGTGAGGACGACAAACGACGGATAACCCCGATCGCCGTTTGCCGACAAACTGTGCTATAATGTCGTTACGTTCCGCAATCTACAATCTGCATTCTGCAATCGTCCGGAGGCTCCTATGCGCGTCGAAGACTTCCCCCGTCCCAAGGACGACAACGGCCGCGGCGTCCACTGGTCGGCGACGGTCTATCACCCGACCGGCGCGGCGCTCGATTATTGGATCACTGAGCTACAGGCCATGCACATCAAATGGGTCAAGCCGATGGACGACGGCGGCGGCTCTTCCCTGGAGCTATGCCGCCGCCTGCTGGCCGCCGACATCATGCCCATCGTGCGCCTCTACCGTAAAGAGCCGAACCCCGGCACCATCGGCGGCCGAGAGGAGGATACCGCCCGCCGTCTGATTGCGGCCGGCGTGCGCTATTTCGAGACCAACAACGAGCCGGATCTACCCGCGGAGTGGAAGGGCGGCCACATGCCGCCGAATGCGCTCGAAGTGGTCATTGACAACTTCATCGTTGACGCCGACAAGATCATCGGCATGGGCGGCCTGCCGGCGTTGCCCGCGATGGGAGTCGGCAGCAAGGATAACCCCGTGGCCATCGTGGTCGCCAAAGGCCGCGCCGACCTGTTCGAGAAGGGCGCCTGGGTAGCGATCCACAACTACACCCTCAACCACCCGCTCGACTATCCCTACGACAGCGTCAACCAGGAAGGTACGCCGGTCAGCCAGGAGGAGTACGACCGGCTGGGGTCGTGGGCGTGGGAGGGCCGCCCGCGCGAGCAGATCAACGCCTGGCGCGCAAGCGACAAGAACCCCGGCGCCACCCTGGAACAGGACGCCACCTGTTTCCTGGCCTTCCACCTGGCCGACCAAATGATCCGACAGACCCTCGGCTATCCCGTGCCGATCATCAGCACCGAGGGCGGCCCCGTAGTCGGTTGGAAGGACGATCATCGGTACCCGCGCCTCGATCCGCACACCCATGCCGAGTGGGTCGTCGGCATCAACGACTTCATGCAGGGCGGCCGGCAGATTCACGGCCTGGATTGTCCCGACAGCTACTTCACCGTGTGCCACTGGCTCATCGGCAACTACCGGCTGGGCTTTATGGCGCCCGGCTGGGAGAGCCAGAGCTGGTATAGCGATTGGTGGAACCAGGATTTCGACCTGCACGGCGAGCTGCCCGTGGTGGCCGCGGTCAAGGCCATGCCCAACGGCGATCGGGCCATCATTGCCGGCCAACTGCTACGCGCCGACACGCTGGAGCCGGCGTCCGACCTGACCGTAAACGCGTTGAGCGGGGCGGCGGTGGCCGCCACCGCCGCCACCGCCGCCGATGGGACCTTTCGCCTGGAGCGGCTGGCGCCGGGCATCTACGATCTGGCGGTGACGCCGTGGGGCATCGTGCGTCACGGCGTCACGGCCACGGTTGCGCCGGCCGCACCGGTCGTCATCCGTCTGGCCGGCGGGTGCAACAGCGTCCTCAGCGGCAAGGTGCAGGATCCTGCCGGCCAGCCCCAGGCGGCCGTCCAGGTGACGTTGCAGCGGGATGGGGCCGTGATCGGCGCGATGACCACCGCGGCCGATGGCGCGTTCCGCTTCGAGGGCCTGGCGCTCGGCGTCTACCGGCTCGCCATCCCTGCCTGTACCGTGGCCGGCCTCGCGCTGGACGGCTGGAAGTCCCGGTCGCTGAAACTGACCACCGGCGGCGCGACGCCCATCTATCACTACGCCGTCACGACGCGGCGCTTGCTCGGGGAGGCCGAGACCGCCAGCCGGCGCATCTTCTTCGGCACGGTCGTCGGCGCGGACGGCGCGGGAATCAACGGCGTCAAGATCGAGATGTCGTGGCGCGGCGCCGAGGGGGGGACGCAGTTCCCCACCACGACCAGCGGCCGCGACCCCTACAAGCCGAAGGGGTACTACGAATTCATCAACTCCGCCGGCAACTTCGCCCTCCGCGTGACCCAGGGCGATTGGCCGAGCGAGACCGCCGCCGACCTGGAGACCGCCAACGTGCCCGGCCGTGCCGGCAAGCCCATCGCCTATGAGGTCAACTTCGCGTTGCAGGCGGCCGGCGCCACCGCGCGGGTGGACGGCTCCATCGCTGGCGCCCCAGCCGGCCGCAAGCTCAAGCTGATCGGCCAGGCGGCGGAGCGGGAGACCGCCCTGGCGGCCGACGGCGCGTTCGCGTTCGATAACGTAGCCCCCGGCGCCTATCGCCTGGAACTGGCCGGCGTCGGCGTCATCGCCGAGGACATCGCGGTGGCGGCGGGCGGACTGTTCAAGCTGATCTTCCCCATGCGCAGCAAGCTGAGCGGGCAGGTGATCGCCCCCTCGGACGGGCTGCTGGCCGTGCTCCACGCGCCGCTGGCCTGGGGTTGGACGCGACAGATGCCGCTCGATCCCACCGGCGCCTTCGCGTTCGAGGGTCTGCCCCCCGGCGCCTACCGGCTGGAGATCGGCGATCAGACGCTGCCCGACCTGGCGCTGACCGGCGAGAACACGCTGCAACTGCCGGCCATTGACCTGGGGGGTCACAGCATCATCCGGGGCCGCGTGACCGATTTTGCAAGGCCGTCCGGGGTTGACGTGCTGATGACCTTGCGCCGCGACGGACTGATCGCGGCCCAAATCCGCACCGCAGCCGATGGAACTTACCGCTTCGCCAACCTGAGCGCCGGGACCTACGCGCTGGAGGCGGCCGGCCGGGGTGAAGTGGCCGGCGGCATCGCGCTCGACGGCCAAAACGAGCAGGTGCGCGACATATTCCTGGGCGGCGACCTCCCACCGCGCGGGCGGATTCAGGGTCGTGTGCTGACGGCCGACGGCCAGCCGCAAAACGACGTCACCGTGCGCCTGCTGCGCGACGCCGCGGAGACGGCCCGCACCCAAGCCGACGCGACCGCCGCGTTCAGCTTCACCGAGCTGGCGGCCAGCGTCTACGCGCTGGCCGTGGGCGATGGCGCCCCGTTGGTGACAGACATCCGTCTGGCGGAAAACGCCATCGTCACGGCCGACATCACCTTGCCCGCCCCGCGCAAGCTGTTGGCGCACTATTTGCTGTTCGGACAAACGACGGATGACGGACGACCGACGACGAACGCCGAAACTAAACTGGCGCTCGCCTTGGCGGCGGAGTATCTTCGGCGCACTGGGGCGAGCGGCGGCTTCTCGGTCGGCGATGCGAGTCAGGCGGCCCAGGTGACGATCGTCGGCGACACGGTGTCTGCGGCCGACGAACAAGCCCTGACCTCGGCCGGCTGTCAGGTGCGGCGGCTGGAAGGCGATGGCTACGCGGTCGCCGCCGCGTTCGAGCAACTGTTGGCGCAGTTGGGGGAGGGATGAACCGATGAGCACCTTCAGATCATTCTTAGCGAGCATCTTCGGTCGCCGTGCGCCGGCATTGGCGATCGCTCCGGCCCCCCGTGTGACGTCTGTCCCGCAGGAGGCCGTCAACGACGCCCAAGCGTATGGCGTGGCTGTCGTTCCGGCGACCGTGACGCCCGGCGCGTGGTATTGGCAGGCCGTCCGCGTCCATCATCTGACGCCCGCGGAGAACGGCGGCAACCACCACCTGTACCTGGACATCCTCGACCCAGCCCTGGCCCAAGAGGCGAACCTGCAGGGCCAGCGCACGTTCGGCGCGCGGGCGAAGATCACCTGGGACGGCGGCGAGCAGCTCGTGACCGTGGATAAGCCGCTGAACGAGCCGGGGGCCAACTTCCCGATGTGGAAATGGCAGATCTGCGCGGCCGCGGCGTTGGGGCTACCCGGCCAGGAGTTGCCGTCCGATCGCGTCACGGGTCTCCAGACGGGTCACCCCGATGAAGCGCCCGGCAACACGCTGTTCCATCACTCCTTCAACGTGACCTTCGTCAAGGCGCAGGCCGCGGTCGTGGTCTACCGCGACAGCGTAGTCTACGGCGTGGTGCGCGGGGCCGCAGGGCGGACGGTGACGCTGCTGCGCGGCAGCGAGGCGGTCGCCCAGCAACCCCTCGCGGCCGACGGGACGTTCCGTTTCGCCGATCTGGCCGCGGGGGATTACGCGGTGGCCGTCGAGGGCACGCCGCTGCGCTCCGCGCCGACGACGATGGACGGCCAAAGCCAGGCCCGGCTCGACCTGGAGTTGATCCTGACCGAGAGCGTCATCACCGGACGGGTGCGCAACGGCGCGGATCGGACAGTGCAGTTGACCCGCGACGCCGCGGAGGTCGCGACGGCAACCGTCGCCAGCGACGAAAGCTATCGCTTCGGCGGGCTGGCAGCCGGCGTTTACCGCGTGGCCCTGGTCGGCACGCAGGCCGTCTCCGATGCCATGACCCTGGACGGCGCGAACACAGCCACTGCCGACCTGGTCGTGCCCGGCCCGGGCAAACCTCTGGCCCACTACGTCCTCTTCGGCCCGGCCGACCACCCGAAAACGAAGGCGAACCTGCTGCTGGCCCAGGACTACCTGCTGGCGTTCACCCCCACCTTCGGCTTCAGCGCAACCGAAGCGGCCGGCGCGGGCCTGGTGACGATCATCGGCGGGACGGATGCGGTGAGTGCGGAGACCGAGGCCGGCCTGGCGGCCGGCGCCGCGACCGTCCAGCGCATCGCCGGCTCCCCGACCGAAGTCGCCGCGGCGTTGGCTCAGCGCATCGCGGCCGGCCGACCATTCTGATGCTTCCGCCGCAGATATACTGCCCACGGGCATAAACTGCGCTTTTGCGAGTACTGCAAGGGCTGCTTTGTCACCCTGAGCGGGTTTGTCCCGTGAAGTGCGTTGCGGCGAGAATCCAGCGAAGGGTCTCGTCGCGAGATGAGATTCTTCGCTGGATGCTCGCCGTCGCGAGAAGTTAGGGGCATACCCGCTCAGAATGACAGACGCCTAAAAGCGCACTTTGTGACCGTGTCGAGTATGGTGACGAGGAAAGACATGACTGACGTTGCATTGGAAATCCACCTATCAAGGCCATTGCTTGACCTGGGCATCAGCCGCGAGGACATTCAGCAGCGCATCCAGGAGTGGCTCGTGCTATCGCTGTTCACCGATGAACGAATTTCATCGGGCAAGGCGGCGAGGCTGCTTGGCGTGAGCCGGTTGGATTTCCTGGCGTTGTTGCGCAGGCGTGGCATCGCCTACCTGGATTACTCGCAGGATGAATGGGCTGAGGAAGTCGAGATCGCGCGCAGTCTACGACTCGCCCAGACTGGTTGACGCATGTTAGGTCGCTGGCGTGCTCGGATTCAGCCCTGGTTCACCCCCACCGCCCTGCTCCTGCTCACTGCCTTTGCGGCTGCGTTGCGCTTCTGGGGCCTTGACCGCGTCCCGCCGGGCTTCCATTACGATGAAGCCTACGAGGCCCTGGAAGCCTGGCGGGTGCTGACCCGGCCCGGCTATCACCCCATCTTCTTCCCCGGCAACTTCGGCGTGGAGCCGATGTTCATCTATCTGACCGGCCTGGCGTTCCGGCTCTTCGGCGAGTCGCCGGCGGTGATGCGCGGGGTGGCGGCGACGATCGGGACCTTGACCGTACCCGCGCTCTACGCCCTGGGCCGCGAGCTGGTCCGCGCCGACGACCGCATCCCGCCCGCGCTGCCGCTCCTGGCCGCGGCCAGCCTCACGATCATGCGCTGGCACATCCACTTCAGCCGGGTCGGGATCGAGCCGGTGCTGGTGCCGCTCTTTCTGGTGTTGATCCTCTGGATGCTTTTCCGCGGCCTGCGCACAAATGAGATCGGCGCATGGATCGCGCTGGGCGCAGCCACCAGCCTCAGCATGTACACCTATCCCGCGGGACGGTTGCTGCCGGTGGTGGCGGCGGGGTTGGGGGTGTGGGGGGTATGGTGGGTAGATAAGGAGACAAGGAGACAAGAAGACAAGGAAACAGGGAAACAAGAAGCCAAGGCGCGCGCCCCCCTGCCCCCCTGCCCCCCTGCTCCCCAACTCCCTCGTCCCCTCATCCAACGGCGTACCCATCCGCTTATCCGCTCCTCCATCCGTTGCCTTGCTCCCCTACTCCTGGCCGGCGCGGTCGCGCTCGTCGTCTTCGCGCCGCTCGGCCTCAATTGGTTGCAACACCCCGATCAACTGCTGCTGCGTTCCAGCCAGATCGCGGTGGGCGCGGAGGGCGCAGGGCCTGGCTCGCCGGTGCGAAACCTGGCCGCGACCCTGGGCATGTTCAGCTTCCGCGGCGACGCGGACTCGCGCAACAACGTGCCCGGGCTGCCGGTGCTGGACGTACTGATGAGCCTGCCCTTCACCCTGGGCGTCGGGCTGGCGCTCTGGCGCTGGCGGCGACCTGCATTCGGCGGCCTGTTGCTGGCCGGCGCGATCATGCTCGCGCCGACGGTGCTGAGCGAATATGCGCCGCACTTCCGCCGGGCATTGGGCGCGGCGCCGGTGGTGGCATTACTGTGCGGGCTGGGGCTGGCGACCCTTCTGGGCCGCGGATCCGGTCAGCCGGCCACCCGCGGTCAGGCGGTGCCGTGGCGGCTGCGCGAAAGCGGCGTGGCTCCCGAGGAGCTTGCGGCGGGGATGGATGCGCTGCGTCGCGTGGGCCGGGCGGTCGTCGTGGCCGCGATCCTACTCGGCAGCGCGATCTACACCGCGACAGCCTACTTCGGCGCCTGGGGTCTCAGCCACGCCATCTACTATGCCTACGATCAAGGCTTGTGGGAGATCGGTCAGTACGTGCTCGACCTGCCCGCGACCGAGCGAGTCTACCTGACCCCGCGTCCATCCGGCGACATGACGCTGGCCTTCGCCTGGCGCGAGGGCCGGGCCGTGCGGCATTTCGACGGCCGGTCGGCGTTCGTCGCGCCTGCCTTCACGCCCGGCCCGGCCACGTACATCGTGATCGAGCACGAGGACTACCGCGGCGGCCGGCTGCTGCGCGAATTGTATCCCCAGGCAACCGAAGTCAAGGCGTTCCTGGATCGCGACGGCAAGGTTTACGCCCGCGCTTACCGAATATCCGATACCGTACTATCCAATACCGGCCGCCAGCCCAAATACGCCTTCACCGGCGGCTGGCCCGGCATGGAGCTGGTCGGCTACGACCTGGATCGCGCCGCCTACCGGCCCGGCGACATCGTCTACTTGCAGCTTTGGTGGCGCGCCACCGCGACCGTGCCGGCGGATTGGACGGTCTTCACGCACCTGTTAGGGCCGCCGAAGGCTGACGGCAGCGTCGTCCGGGCCGGCCGGGACGCGCGCCCGGGCCAGGACAGCGCGCCGACGACCGCCTGGACGCCGGGCGATCTGATCCTGGACGAATACCAGCTTCAACTGCCCGCAGACGTGCCTCCCGGCCCCTACCAGATCGAGGTGGGGATTTACAACCCGGCGGCCGGCGGTGTACGCGCAGTGACGAGCGACCCGCCGGGGCAGGATCACCTGATTTTGGGTGCGGTGACGGTGCAATGAAGATTGTTCGTAAGTATCGTGGAAGTCACTAACCCACCTCCGCCCGATTACCGCGCCCTGCTGGCCCGCCACGGCCAAACGCACTGGTGGGCAGCCGGCATGAGACGCATCACCTGGGCGCTGGCCGATCCCGTCACCGGACGGGTGTTGGACGTCGGCTGCGGGCCGGGGTGGCTGCTAGGGGAGTTGCCGGCCGGCGTCTTCGGCGTCGGTGTGGATTTGCGGCCCCAACTCGCCGGGACGCGGCTCGCGGTGAAAGCCGAGGCCGGCCGGCTGCCGTTTCCCGACGCCGCGTTCGATCTGGCCCTGGCGCTCGACCTGTTGGAGCAGCGCGGCGTCGCGCCGGCACAGACGTTGGTGGAAATTCGTCGCGTGCTGCGCCCGGGCGGCCGGCTGCTGATGCGCGTGCCGGCGCATCCCTGGTTGCGTGGGCCGCACGATGATTTTTGGGGCGGCGCACGACGCTACCGGCGGCCAGAGTTCGCCGCCCTTGTTGCCGGGGCTGGTTTCATCATCCGGCGTCTGACCTATGCCAACGGCCTGCTGTTTCTGCCGGAAATAACCGTGCGTCTGGTCGCGCGGGCCGGTCTGCTCGGCGGCGACGACCTGCGACCCATGCCGGTCAGGCTCAACCAGCTCCTACGCGGCGTCCTCGCCACCGAAGCGCGCTGGCTGCGGCATCGCGATCTGCCAGTGGGGCTGTCGCTGCTGTGCCTGGCGCAACGACCAACGACGGATGACCAACGACCGAAGACCAACGACCAGGCCGTGCCGCGTGGTGCGTAGTGCGTGGGCGTTTTTGCGGTTCACTAAACCAGCCGATGAGTAACGAGTGATATCCTTACGCAGTTCTTTCCTCAACCCAAGCAATGCGGCGACCGGCGGTCGTTCGGCGGTCGTCGTTCGTCCTTCGTCCGTCATCGCGGCGATCTTCTTGCTTGCGCTCGCCCTTCGGCTCTACCAACTCACCTATCACAGTCTGTGGTTCGACGAGGTGATGAGCACCTTCTGGGCGGCGAAACCCGCAGGCGAAATCTGGCGCGTAGGGCTGGCGTTGACGCAGGACAAGCATCCGCCGCTCTACTATCTGCTGCTCCATTTCTGGACGACCGCGTTCGGGCCGGGGGATGGCGCGGTGCGGTCGCTCGGCGCGTTGATCGGCGCGCTGGCGGTGCTGCCGGTCTACGGCATCGGCGCACGGCTGGGCAACCGGCGGGCCGGTCTGCTGGCCGCGCTGTTAGTGGCGCTCAACCCGTTCCTGATCTGGTACAGCCAGGAAGCGCGGATGTTTATGCCGGCGACGACGTTTGGGCTGGTCGGACTGTATGGCGTGGTGCGTGGTGCGTGGTGCGTGGTGCGTGAACGGGATGCGCGGCGCGAGATACGCAAAACGCAAAACGCAATACGCAATACGCAATACGCAATACGCAATACGCAATCCGCAATCCGTGACTCGGCCCTTGCAGCAGTGCTGACCATCGCCGGCTTCACCGCCGCGCTCTACACTTACCTCTTTTCGGCCTTTCTCCTGCCGGTGGCCGGAGCGTGGCTACTGCTCGGCTGGTGGTTCAACCGGCGGGAGCCGGGGGCCGGACGGCGGTTCTGGATCGGCGCGGGGGCGCTGGCGGTCGTCGGGGCGCTCTTCCTGCCGCTGGCGCGGTCGGCGTGGATGGTGAGCGGCGGCGAATCGCTGCCGGGCCGCGCGTTCGCCGGCATGGGGCCGGCGCTCTGGCGATTGCTGCAGGTCTACACCGTGGGCTGGCCGGCTTGGCCGGGGCGGGCGATGGCGTGGGTGGCGATTATCGCGGGGGGACTGGCGGTTCTCGGAATAATCAGGCCGGACCTCTCCCCCAGCCCCTCCCCTGCGAGGGGAGGGGTGTCAGTCTCCCCCTTCCCTGCGAGGGAAGGGGGTTGGGGGGTTAGGTGGGGAGTGGGCCTCTGGCTGCTCCTCCCCACTCTCGCCGGCGGTCTGCTCCTCGCCCGCGACCGCACCGTCTTTGCCGAGACGCGCTATTTCATCTTCCTGGTCCCGGCGCTCTGCCTGGCGTGGGGCCGAGGTCTGGCATGGCTCTGGGAATGGCGCAAGCCGGCCGGCGGGATTGCCTTGGCGCTGACGTTGGGCGTCACGGCGGCCGCGCTGCCCGCTGATTGGGCCAGCCAGAACCGCCGCGAGGCGTGGCGCGAGGCCGCGGCGTTCGTCGAAGCGCACGCCGGCCCCAACGACGCCGTGCTGATCCAGGCTGATTATGTCCACCTGGCGTTTGAGCGGTATTTCGGCCAGGGCGACCACAAGGGATCGCCCCTACCCGGCGCGCAGCCGACCTACTTCCCCTTCACCGACCGGCTGACCGATCCAAGCCAGGTGGACCCACCGCTGGAAGGGCTGGCGCAGTACGATGCGGTCTGGCTGGTGCAATCGCATCACCAGGACCTCGATCCCGGCAACCTGGTGGCCGGCTGGTTCGGCGCGCGCTTCCCGCTCGTCACCGAGGCGTACCCGACGGGCATCGCCATCCACGGCTTTGCGCAACGCTATCGGCCGCCCGATCTGCCGGCCGGCGTGGCGCGGCTGGACATCGCGCTGGGCGACCTGCGGTTGATGGGCTGCGCCTACCAGCCGGACGCGCTCCGCGCCCGCGACGACCTGTACCATCCGCCGAGCGGCTGGGTCCACGTGACGACCTACTGGACGGCCGGCCAGCCCATGGCGAAGGACGTCTTCCCGCTCGTTCGGCTGGTGGACGCCGGCGGTCAGGTGTGGGGCGAGCGTCTGGAGCGCGGCAGCGACGCCATCCACGTGTGGCCCACCTCCCGCTGGCTGCCCGGCGAGGTTGTCCGCGTGGATTACGACGTGAACCTGAACCCGATCACTCCAGCAGGCACGTACCGCGTCGTCGTGGAAGTGCCGGGCGCGACGACGAAGATCGTGTGCGGGAATGTGAGGGTGGAGTAAAACGCAAAACGAAAGGCGCACCTGGGCACGACTTTGCGTTTTTCGGTTTGCGTTTTTTCGAGTCTCAGGTGAGACCACAATGACCGACCCACTATCGTTAACCGTCATCCTCCCCACCTACAACGAGCGGGAGAACATCCCCATCCTGATCGAAGGCATCCTGCGCCACGTACAGACGCCCGTCACCGTGCTGGTAGTGGATGATAACTCGCCCGACGGCACGTGGCAGGTGGTGGAGGCGATCGCGGCGCGGGAGCCACGGGTGCGCCTGCTCCGCCGAACCACCGAGCGCGGGCTGACCTCGGCCATCTGGGCCGGCATCCGGGCGGCCGACACCGACGCGGTCTCCTGGATGGACTGCGACCTGGCGATGCCGCCGGATCTGATCCCGCACCTGCTGGCCCGGCTGGTCGCGGGGGCCGACATCGCGATCGGCTCGCGCTACGTAGCGGGCGGCAGCGATCCGGGTCACAGCTTGATGGCCCGCGCCTTCTCGGTGACGATCAACCTGTTCGCCTCGCTGCTGCTGGGCTGGCGCGTCCGCGATTACACCAGTGGCTTCGTTGCAGCGCGGCGGTCGGTTTTTGACAAAATCACCTTGCGCGGCGATTATGGCGAATACTGCATTGACCTGCTGGCGCGGGCGCAGCGGTTGGGGCTGCGGATCGAAGAGGTCCCCTACGCCTGCGGCGCACGCTTCAGCGGCGAGTCGAAGACCGGCGCAAACATCACCGATTATCTGCGGCGAGGGTGGAAGTATGTGGTTACCATCATCCGCCTGGCAATCGGCAAATGACGTACTGCGTATTGCGTATTGCGTATTGCGTATTGCGTGGTCCGTTTGGTCTTGCGGCGCAATTTGTTTCCACGGAACCCGCAGTACGTAGCATGCAACCCGCAACCCGCAACCCGCAACCCGCAACCCGCAACCCGCAACCCGCAACACGCAACACGCAACACGCAACACGCAACCCGCAACACGCAACACTCAGGAGCCGATATGTTACAACCCCACGAACTTAAACTCGAAGACATGGGCGACCTGGCGGAGATCATCCCCGGCCCGGAGCCGGTGCTCCAGATGGCCGTGCATCCGATTGATCCCTTCGGCGCGCCGCAGCGACGGAACATCATCCCCGTGTGCGAGCCGACGTTAGCCGGCAACGAGCTGAAATACGTCACCGAGGCGGTGGAGACCAACTGGATCTCGTCGCGCGGCACCTTCATCCACAAATTCGAGGCGCTCTTTGCCGAGAAGATGGGCGCGCGCTACGGCGTGGCGTGCGCCAACGGCACCGTCTCGCTGCACCTGGCCCTGGCGACCACAGGCATCGGCCCCGGCGACGAGGTGATCATCCCAACCTTCACCATGATCGCCACCGCGAACGCGGTCGTTTATTTGGGCGCGACGCCGGTGCTGGTGGACTCGGAGCCGGTAACATGGAACATGGACGTGGCGCAGGTGGAGGCGAAGATCACGCCGCGCACGAAGGCGATCATCCCTGTGCATACCTACGGCCATCCGGTGGACATGGACCCGCTGAACGCCATCGCCCAGAAGCACGGCGTCTTCGTCCTGGAAGACGCGGCCGAGGCGCACGGCGCGCAGTACAAGGGGCGGACAGTCGGCAGCCTGGGCGACGCGGCGTCGTTCAGCTTCTATGGCAACAAGATCATCACCACGGGCGAGGGGGGGATGGTCACGACCAACCGTGAGGACGTGGCGCGGCTGGCGTGGAACCTGCGCGACCACGCGTTCAGCACCGAGCGCCACTTCTGGCACAAGTTCATGGGCTACAACTACCGGATCACCAACCTGCAGGCGGCCGTAGGGCTGGCGCAGACGGAGCAGTTGGAGAAGTTCGTGGCGGCCCGTCGGGGCAACGCGGCCTACTACACCGCGCTGCTCCGGCAGATTCCCGGCATCGTCACCCCGCCGGAAGCGGCCTGGGCGATCAACGTTTTCTGGATGTACGGCATCGTGCTCGACCAGGAATTCCCGCTCACCCGCGACGAGCTGCGCAACGGACTGGCGAAGCGCGGCATCGAGACCCGCACCTTCTTCATCCCCATGCACTGCCAGCCGATCTACTTCGACCAGTACCGCGGGGAACGCTACCCCGTGGCCGAAGACCTCTGCAAGCGCGGGCTGTACCTGCCCTCGGCGTCGAACCTGACGCGCGCGGACATCGAGACGGTGGTGGCCGCGATCCGGGAATGTGTGGCAGAGGCGACGCGATAGCTAAAGTTATTCGTTCGTCGTCTCGAACACCGGCGTGAGAATGGGTTGGGGCGCGGGGATGCGCTCGGGATAGGCCGGGCCTTCTGGCCCGGCCGGCGCTTCGGCGATCGGGGCCGGATAAGCCGCGCTGGCAGGTGCGGGACGGGCTTCAACCGCCTGGCCTACCGGTGTCGTGCAGAAGGGGCAAACCACCCAATCCAGCTCCAACGGTCTGCCGCACGCGGCACACGTCTGGCGCAGCTCTGTGCGACACTTGGGGCACACCAGCCAGTCCGGCTCGGTGACGGTCTGGCAGGAGGGGCAGGCGCGGCGGATGGTAATGTCCCGCAGCAACGCTTCTTCCTCCAATTGCCGGTCGTAAACCTGGGCCACGGTCTCGCGCGGGCGCAGCAGGAAGTAGAGCAACAGGCCGATGGGGCCGGTGACGAGCACCAACAGGGTCGCCAGCAGCCAGGCGAAAAAGTCGCGCGTGCGCGAGTGGATGTCACGCAGCGTCCAAATTGCCAGGCTGATCCAGAAAGCCACGGCCAGCGCGGTGAGGATGGCGACGACCACCTCCAACACGACGCCGACGGAATTCAGAAGCTCGGTCGGTAGTTGCGGCATAAAAAATCAAAAACCTCTCACAGAATTACTCGGGCCGAACCGCTCGGGCCGGTCTCTGACCGTGCCCGCTGTGCCCCTTCCTCAGACGGGCCGATCATACCACAGGTTCCCGCCTTCCACCAAAAGGCCGCCTCGTTTCCCCCCGATTTTGGCGATGTTTCGGTTCGCGGGTATAATCCCACCTGACCGTGTGTCATTCTGAGAACTGCCATGCCGCGCGGCGGCATTCTTGAAGATAGAAACTCCTGCGCTTGTCATGCTGAGCGGGTCCACCAGCCAACAATCGTTGCGGAGAACATCCAGCGAAGCATCTCGTGTTGCAAGTTTCTGAGCAGCGGCTTTGCCCCGGACATCTCGCGATGGCGTGAAGAAGCGAAGAATCTCGTGTCGAAATGGAGCTATCCCTTGCCCGAACTCGTCTCGATCATGGACGCTATCCGCGTCGAGCTGACCGCCAAGAATGCGGTGCGCGATCTGACCCTTAACCGCAGCCGCGAGCTGATCCGCTTTTGCGCATTGAGCATCCGCGCCATCCACCGGCACGAGTGGGATGAGGCCGCGGCGCTGCTGAAGACCGCGCGGGAAGCCGCCGCGGTCATGTCGGCCGCACTGGCGAGTTATGCCGACCTGTACGATGCGGGCTACACCCAGGACGCGCTGAAGGAGCTGGTCGAGGCGCACACCCTCTACGCCTGCGTGCGAGGAGAGGCGCTGCCCGGTCCCACCGAGTTGAGCGTGCCCTCGGCCGCCTATCTAAACGGCCTGGCCGAGGCCGCCAGCGAGCTGCGGCGCTTCATTCTCGACCTGATCCGCCTCGACCGCACCGCCGAAGGGGAGCCTTACCTGGCCGTCATGGACGAGGTATACAGCCACTTGGTCACGATGGACTTTCCTGATGCGCTCACCGGCGGGTTGCGCCGCACCACCGACGCGTTGCGCGGCGTCTTGGAACGGACGCGCGGCGACCTGACCGTGGCGCTCCGCCAGGAAGAGCTCCAGGCGGCTCTGGTGGCATTCGAGCGGCAGGTCGCTGCCCGACAAGGGTAGTCACAAATTCCCTGTCATTGCGAGGGGTCGCAGCCCCGAAGCAATCTCCGGCATCGAGTGAGATTGCTTCGTCGCAAAAAAAACGCTCCTCGCAATAACATCGGTGGCCGAAGTAGACCAACATGCCTGTATCCGATTCGAACAACTCATCGCCAACTCAGACCACCCGCCAGATGCGCCGCGCCGGCGTGATTGCCGTGTTGGCGTTCATGCTGCTGATCGCGCTTTCGGCCACCGTTTGGGCGGCCTGGGGCGCGCCGTGGCGGAATGGCCTGGTTGCCGCGTTACAGGCCGGCGCGACGGCTACCCCCACCCGCACTCCGCGCCCGGCGACGGCTGCCTCACCCCGTGTCGCGGCGGAGCCATCCATCATCCCGTTCACCGCTACGCCCCAACCAACTCCCACCGCCATCCCGCCGACGCCCACACCGGAGATCACGGCCGAGCCGCTGCCGGCCGACCTAGCCGCGGTCGCCGCGCGTTACGGCATTGATCCGATGCGGCGCTTCGTCGTCATTGACGAGAAAACCCAACAGATGACCATCTGGGATCCGGCCGCCGGCCCGGCGATGAGCGGCCAGATGCTCCGCCGGCTGCCGGTCAGCACGGGAGATGAGTCCCACGGCTACCGCACCCCGGCCTGGTATGGGTTGATCGGCGCGTATTGGGGCACCTTCAACTCGGCCGGCGTGTACGCGGACGAGGGTTGGTATCTGCACGAAGACAACGGCGCCAATCTGATCCACGGCGCGCCGTATACGCTGGTGGCCGGACAAAAGGTGTACGAGGAGTTGGATGCCATCGGCAGCTATCCGGCCTCGCACGGCTGCATCCGCCTGCGGCCCGAAGACGCGCGTTGGTTTACCGAGTGGCAGCCTCAAGGCGTGCCGCTCGTAATCCTGTCGAACGGAGGGTGACTTTGCAGGAACGCATTCTTCTCACCGGTGGGGCCGGCTTCATCGGCTCGCACGTTGCAGACGCTACCCTGGCGGCCGGTTACGGCGTCGCCGTCGTGGACAACCTGCACACGGGCAAGCGCGAGAACGTCAACCCACAAGCCCAATTCTACCACGTAGATATCCGCGATGCGGAGGCCGTCGAGCGTGTCTTCGCAGCGGAGCGCCCTGTGGCCGTGTGCCACCATGCCGCGTTGGCCGACGTGCGCGCCAGCTTGCGCGATCCGGCCGGCTATGCCCAGGTGAACGTGATCGGCACGTTGAACCTGTTGGAGGTGGCGCGGCGGCACGGCGTCCGCAAGTTCCTCTTTGCCTCCACGGGGGGCGCGGTCTACGGCGAGCCGGCCGAGCTGCCGGCCACCGAAGCGTGCGCCATCCGTCCCCTCGATCCCTACGGCGCCAGCAAGGCCGCATGTGAGCATTTCATAGACACCTACCGCCATAACTATGGCCTGGACTACGCGATCCTGCGCTACGGCAACGTCTATGGCCCGCGCCAGGATCCCTTTGGCGAGGCCGGCGTGGTGGCGATCTTCGCCGGCGCGATGCTGGCGAATCGGCCGGTCACGATCAACGGCGACGGACTGCAACTGCGCGACTTTGTGTACGTCGAGGAGATCGCGCGGGCGAACGTGTTGGCGCTGGCGGCCGGAGGAAGCGGGACGTACAACCTGGGCACCGGCGTCCCGGCCGACATCGTGACAGTCTTCCGCGAGCTGGCCCGGCTGACCGATTACGTCCAGCCCGAACAGCACGGCCCGGCCAAGGCGGGCGAGGTACGGGCGACCTATCTCGATGCCACGCGTGCTCGGCGGGCGCTGGGCTGGACCTCGCAGGTCTCGCTATCCGAGGGGTTGGCGCGCACGGTAGAGTACTTCCGCAATGGCGTAAACCGCGCTATTGTCACCCTGAGCGGGTCAGCCCCGTGAGGTCCGGTGCGGCGAGATTCCAGCGAAGGGTCTCGTCTCGGCGTGAGAACCTGTCCTGAGCGCAGCGAACGGATTCTTCGCTGGATGCCCGCCGTTGCCGAAGGTTAGGGGGCAACCCGCTCAGAATGACACCTGCCCGATAGCGAGTTTTGCTCTACTGCGTATTCCCGACACTTATGAGGAGCAAGGGGTGTGATTCCATTCGTAGACCTCAAAGCGCAATACCATAGCATCAAGACCGAGATAGACGAAGCGGTCATCCGCGTGCTGGAGAGCAGCCAGTTCGTGCTCGGCAAGGAAGTGGCGGCCTTCGAAGAAGACTTCGCGGGCTATTGCGGGAGCAAGTACGCGTTGGGCGTGAACTCCGGCACCAGCGCGCTGCACCTGGCGCTCTTGGCGGCGGGGGTCGGCCCTGGCGATGAGGTGATCACAACGACGTTCACCTTCGTCGCCACCGTGGCAGCCATCGAATACGTGGGCGCCAAGCCGGTGCTGGTGGACATCGAACCGGCCTCGTTCAACCTGGACGTGGCGCGGATCGAGGCGGCCATCACCCCGCGCACCCGGGCGATCATACCCGTGCACCTCTACGGCCAGCCGGCCGACATGGACCCGATCCTGGAGCTTGCCCGCCGGCGCAATCTGATCGTGATCGAGGACGCGGCGCAGGCCCACGGCGCGACATACAAGGGTCGTCGCGCTGGCAGCATCGGTCACCTGGGCTGTTTCAGTTTCTATCCCGGCAAAAACCTGGGCGCGTACGGCGAAGGCGGGCTGGTGACAACCGACAACCCCGAGTACGCGCGCACGATCCGCATGTTGCGCGACTGGGGCGCAGAGCGCAAGTACCAGCACGTGTTGAAGGGCTACAATTACCGGCTGGAGGGAATCCAGGGCGCCATCCTGCGGGTCAAGCTGCGCTATCTGGAGGCATGGACCGAGGCCCGGCGGGCGCACGCGCGGCGCTACAATGAGCTGCTGGAAAGCAGCGCCGTGCAGACACCCGAGGAAATGCCCTACGCCCGGCACGTGTATCACGTCTATGCCGTGCGCGCGGCCAGACGGGAGGCCCTGCAGCAGGCGCTTTCCGCCCAAAGCATTCAGACGAATATCCATTATCCCATCCCGATCCACCTGCTGCCAGCCCACGCCGACCTGGGCCACCGCCGCGGCGACTTCCCCCAGGCGGAAGCGGCGGCCGACCAGGTGCTCTCCCTGCCCATGTTCCCTGAGCTGACGGACGAGCAGATTGCGACCGTGGCGGCAGCAGTGCGATCGAACGGAGCTTGAACATGAAGAAAGCACTCGTTTGCGGCGCCGGCGGCTTTATCGCCGGCCATTTGGTGAAGAAGCTGAAGCGCGAAGGGCTCTGGGTGCGAGGCGTGGACATAAAGCCCCACGAGTTCGCTCCCTCGGCGGCCGATGAGTTTCTGCAGTTGGATCTGCGTGAGCCGGCGAACTGCCGGGCCGCGCTGACGCTAGGCGACGGCACCTTCGACGAGGTGTACCAGTTGGCGGCCGACATGGGCGGCATGGGCTTCATCCACTCGGCCGAGTGCGAGATCATGCACAACAGCGCGTTGGTCAACATCCACATGACGCACGCCGCGGCGACTATGGGCGTGCCGCGCTACTTCTTCTCGTCGTCGGTCTGCGTCTACCGCGACATGGCGCCCGGCGAGCCGGAGATGACCGAAGCCCAGGCGGTTCCGGCCAACCCGGATAACGAATATGGCTGGGAGAAGCTCTACGCCGAGCGGATGACCCAGGCCTACGGCCGGCGCTTCGGGATGCAGGTACGCATCGCCCGTTTTCAGAACTGCTACGGGCCAGAGGGCACCTGGACCGGCGGTCGCGAGAAGGCCCCGGCGGCGATCTGCCGCAAGGTGGCCGAGGTTGAGGATGGCGGCACGATCCCGGTGTGGGGAGACGGGACCGCGGTGCGGTCGTATACTTACGTCAGCGACATGGTCGAGGGGATCTACCTGCTGATGCACTCGGAGCTGGAAGGCGCGGCGAACATCGGCTGCCCGCAGTACGTGACGGTGAAGGAGTTGGTGGAGACGGTGGCCGAAGTGTCGGGCAAGCGGATCAACGTCCGGTGGACGCCTGGCCCGGTGGGGGTGCAATCGCGCAACTTCAGCAACGAGCGCATCTATTCTCTCGGCTGGCGGCCGAAGGTGTTCCTGAAGGAAGGGATCGGGCATACCTATCCATGGATCGAGGCGCAGGTGAAGGCCGCACGGGCCAAATAAGTGTTGCTCGGATCATAGCAGAGCGGGCTCCCATGCCCGCAACCGGCGGCGTGGGAGCCGCCTCCGCAGGTGATTCGGATAGGCTTTGAGCATCCCATGAAAGATCAACTTCTCTCCAAAATTCACGGTCATACCGCCGTTGTGGCAGTGGTCGGTCTGGGCTACGTGGGTCTGCCGCTGGCCGTGGCTTTTGCCGAGCGCGGATTCCCCGTCGTCGGGATTGACGTGGACGCCCGCAAGGTGAACGCGCTGAACCGCGGCGAGTCGTATGTGCAGGATATTCCGTCGGAGCGGCTGGCAGCGCTGACGAAGGACGAACGACGAACGACGGAGGGCCATCAGCCATCAGCCATCGGCCATCGGCTGGTAGCCACTACCGACTACGGCGTCCTGGAAAACTGCGATGTGGCGATCATCTGCGTGCCGACGCCGTTGAACAAGACGCGCGACCCGGACGTGCGCTACGTCATCGCGGCCGGCGAATCGGTGGCGCAACACATCCACCCTGGCATGTTGGTGGTGCTGGAATCTACGACGTATCCGGGGACGACGGAGGAGTTGCTGCTGCCGATGTTGGAGAAGGGGATTGCAGATTGTAGATTGCAGATTGCGGATTTGGGCGGACAGAATCCGAAATCCGAAATCCGAAATCCGAAATCGGTCGGTCAAGACTTTTTCCTGGCCTTCTCCCCGGAGCGGATTGACCCCGGCAACCCGCAGTACGTGGTGGAGAATACGCCGAAGGTGGTGGGCGGGGTGACGCCGGCATGCCGCGACGTGGCGGCGGCGCTCTACGGGGAGATCATCCAGAAAGTCGTGCCGGTCTCGTCCACGCAGACCGCGGAGATGGTGAAGCTGCTGGAGAACACCTTCCGGGCGGTTAACATCGCGCTGGTCAACGAGACCGCGATCATGTGCGACAAGCTGGGGATTGACGTGTGGGAGGTGATCGAAGCGGCGGCGAGCAAGCCGTATGGCTTCATGAAGTTCACCCCCGGCCCCGGCGTGGGCGGGCACTGCATCCCGCTCGACCCGCACTACCTCTCCTGGAAGCTCAAAACGCTGAACTACAACGCCCGCTTCATCCAGTTGGCGGGCGAGATCAACAGCGAGATGCCGCGCTGGTGGGTGGACAAGGTGACCGACGCGCTGAACGACGTGGGCAAGCCGGTGAAGGGCAGCCGCGTGCTGGTGCTGGGCGTGGCGTACAAGAAGGACATTGACGACGTGCGCGAATCGCCGGCGCTGGACGTGATCGAATTGCTGCGGGCGAAGGGCGCGGACGTGCGGTATCACGACCCCTACGTGCCGTGCATCAGCCACAACGAGTATCAGATGGCCGGCGAGCCGGACCTGGACGCGGCGCTCGCGGCCGCGGACTGTGTGGTGGTGGTGACGGATCATTCGAGCTACGATTGGGCAGCGATCCGGCGGCGAGTCAGATTGATCGTGGATACACGGCATGCAACAGCCGGCGGTACGGTGGTCAACTGACCACCGCATAGACCCGATCACGCCCTGCGGTCAGCTTTCGCGCTGCCGCAGGGCGTTTTCATTTCGCGGGGCAGCGGGCTGTCATCGAACACAAAAGTGCGACGCACCTCAGAGGTGCGTCGCACTTTAGCTTCCAGCTTCCAGTTTCTAGCTTCCAGCCCGCTACTTCTTCCCCTCGTACGCCTCGATCGCGTACTGCGCGGGGCGCTTGCTGCGGGTGATGGCCCAGATCATGACCGCGATCAAGACCAGCATCGCGATGCCGATGACCGGGGTGATGGTCTTCTGCGCCACGACGATGGGGGCGATGATCAGGCTGATCAGGTTCATCACCTTGATCAGCGGATTCAGCGCGGGGCCGGCGGTGTCCTTCAGCGGGTCGCCGACGGTGTCGCCCACCACGCTGGCCTTGTGCGCATCGGAGCCTTTGCCCCCGTACATGCCCTCTTCGATCAGCTTCTTGGCATTATCCCAGGCGCCGCCGGCGTTCGACATGAAGACCGCCAGCAGTTGACCGGAGATGATGACGCCCGCCAGGAAGCCGCCCAACGCCTCAGCCTTCAGCAGGAAGCCGACGACGATGGGGATCAGGACGACGAGAATGCCGACGGGCAGCAGTTCGCGCTGCGCCGCTTCGGTGGAGATGGCGACGGCCTGCTTGTAGTCGGGCGGCACCTTGCCTTCGCGCACGCCCGGCACGTCGAACTGCTTGCGGACGACCGCCACCATGCCGTTGGCCGCGCGGGCCACGGCCTTCACCAGCAGCGCGCCGAACAAGAGCGGCACGGCGCCGCCGATCAAGAGCCCGATGAAGACGCTCGGGTTGGCGACGTTGATGCCTTTGATCACCGCGCTGGCCGCTAACGTTCCGGCCTTGACCATTTCTTCCTGCACCACACCGATATCCGTGATGAAGGAGCCAAAGAGCGCCACGGCCGCGATCACCGCCGAGCCGATGGCCACGCCCTTCGTGATGGCCTTGGTCGTGTTGCCCACGGCGTCCAGGTCGGTCATGATCTTGCGGGCGCCGGCGGGCATCGAGGCCATTTCACCGATACCGTTGGCGTTGTCCGAGATTGGGCCGAAGGCGTCCATGGAGACCAGGTTGCCGGCGTGCGTCAGCCAGCCGATGCCGATCAGCGCGACGCCGTAGATCACGTACTGCGCGCCCAGACCGCCATAGACGATCACCGAAACCATGATGGCCGCGGCGATGGTCAGCGCCGACCAGGTGCTCGACTCGTAGCCCTCGGCCAGGCCGCTGAGGATCGTGGTGGCGGGGCCAAAGCGAGTGCTCTTGGCAATTTCCTGCACCGGCGACTTATCGGTCGCGGTGAAGTATGCGGTCAGACGGTTGACGATGACGTTGAAGATCACGCCGGTCGAGACCATCGCAGCCGGTTGCCACCAGTTGATGGGTTCGGCCACGCGGATGTAGATGAAGGCGAGCAGGAACGACAGGGTGATGGTGATGACCGAGGAGACCTCGTAGGCGACTTCCATGGCATGCCAGGCGTTGCCCTTGGCGATCGTGCGCTCCCAGACCGGCACAGAGAAGGTGCCGATGATGGAGCTGATGACGCCGATGGCGCGCACCAACAGCGGGAAGACGATCCAGTGTACATCACCGGTGAGGCGCATCAACGCCAGGCCCAGGATCAGCGCGGAAACGATGGTGACTTCGTAGGATTCGAAGATGTCGGCGGCCATACCGGCGCAGTCGCCCACGTTGTCGCCCACCTGATCGGCGATCACGGCGGCGTTGCGGGGGTCATCCTCTTCCAATCCTTCTTCGACCTTGCCCACCAGATCGGCGCCCACGTCGGCCGCCTTGGTGAAGATACCGCCGCCCACGCGCATAAAGAGCGCCAGCAACGTGCCGCCGAAGCCGAAGCCTAACAGCGCATCGGGAGCGGCCTTGCCGAAGATGATGAAGATGGTGGTGCCGCCCAGCAGCCCCAGGCCATCGGTCAACATGCCGGTGATGGTGCCAGAGCGGTAGGCGATGCGCAGCGCGTCGCCGAAGCTCTTGGCGGAGTCTTTGCCCATCGCGGCCGCAGCCACGCGGATGTTGCCCTGCACGGCCATGCGCATGCCCAACTGGCCGACGAGCAGAGAGAAGGAAGCGCCCAGGATAAATGCGGCGGCCCGGCCAAAAGCGATGACGATGCGGGCGTTGGCGCCGAACATCTCGGTGGCTTCCGCCGTTGGCGCCGCGATCCAAACGCTGCCGAACAGGACGAAGACCAGAATACCCATGAAGGGCAGGACTGTCCGTGCCTGGCGGCCCAGGTACGCGTCCGCGCCTTCCTTGATGGCCGTCCAGATGCGCACCATGGCCGGTGTGCCGGTGCCTTCGGCCATGACGTTGCGGCGCAGCAGGTAGGCATAGACCAAGCTGAGCACCGCCACGACGAGCACGCCGAAAATAGCGATGCTTTCAAATGGGGTCAGATTGACTTGACTCATGCGACTTCCGAGAGACCTCCTTACGATGATACGGATTTGATTCCATGGCCCGCGCGGCAGCCCGTCCGCCGTTGTGTGTGGGGGGCGCAGACCACCGATGACGCGCGCGAGAATCGAGGGAACAACGCGAGGCAACGCTGCGCGGGCGCTTTTCACAAAACGCCATTGTACGCGATGGCGCGGGCTTTGTCAAATGAATTGCCGATCACAATCATGGCCCCGCACGTCAATCTCAAAAAGCTGACTTTGACATTGATCGCGTATGCGGCGATAATAAGCCGATGAGTATTGCTGCTGTGAACCCGATGTCCCAACGTCTACTCCCGCCGATCCTGGTGGACACGCCCGCCGCGTTCGATGCCATGCTTGCCGCGCTGCGCGCCGAGCTGGCCATCGCGCTCGACACCGAGTCGGACAGCCTGTACCGCTACTTCTACAAGGTCTGCCTGATTCAGGTCAGCGCGCCCGCGGCCGACTATGTCCTCGATCCCTTGCGCCTGCCCGATCTGACCCCGCTGGGCACGCTGTTGGCCGACCCGGCCGTGGAAAAAGTGATCCACGCCGCGGAGAATGACATCCTGGTGCTGAAGCGCGACTTCGACTTCCGCTTCGCCCATGTCTTCGACACGATGCTGGCCGCGCGCATCCTGGGCCGGCGCCAGGTGGGGCTGGCGGCGCTGTTGGCCGAGCACTTTGGGGTGACGTTGGACAAGCGCACGCAGTTGACTGACTGGGGCCATCGCCCGCTGACGGCCGAGCAGCTGAGCTACGGACGGCTCGACAGCCATTACCTGCTGGCGTTGCGTGACCTGCTCACGCGCGATCTGCAAGCGCGGCGCCGCTGGCGGGAGGCGCAAGAGGCGTTTGCGGCCCTGCCCGATGTGGCCTACGTGGAGAAGCCGTTCGACCCCGATGGCTTCTGGCGCAACAAGGGCGCACGCGACCTGCGTCCCGGCGAGCTGGCGATCCTGCGCGAGTTGTACCTCTGGCGCGACGAGCAGGCCCGCGCGCTCGACCGGCCGCCGTTCAAGGTGTTGGGCGACGAAGCGCTAATCCGGCTCAGCCAATACCAGCCGCGCCGGCTGGCCGATCTGGGGCTTAGCCCGTGGCAGGCGCGCACCTTCGGGCAGGCCGTGCTGGAGGCGATCAACCGTGGTCGCGTTGCGCCGCCGCCCGCGCCGCCAGCACGCCAATCCAACGGCAACGGCCGGCCCGATCCGATCACCCTCGCTCGTTTCGACCGCCTGCGCGCCTGGCGCGCGGCCGCGGCGACCGAGCGCGGCGTGGAGCCTGATGTGGTGCTCAACAACGATAGCCTCATGGCAATCGCCCGCACCCGCCCGACCACGCTGGAAGGCCTGGCCGCCCTGAAACTCATGGGGCCGTGGAAGCTGGAAGAATACGGCGCCGACCTGCTGCGTGTCACTACACTATGACGTACACTGACATCCGACTTGGCGACATCGTGCAGATGCGCAAGCCCCACCCCTGCGGCAGCGCCCAGTGGGAGGTCGTCCGTCTGGGCGCCGACATCGGCATCCGCTGCCAGGGTTGTAGTCGCCGCGTCCTGCTCCCGCGCAGCCAGTTCACACGGCAGGTCAAGCTGCTGGTCAGCCGGAACGAAAAGGCCGACGCATCACTAAACCACCCATGTCCCTAACCACCGACCGCGGCTTCCGCCCCGTTCTCGTCAACCGCAATTTCCGGGCATTGTGGATGGCGCAACTGCTCGCGCAGACCTCACAAAACGCCATTCACTTCGTCCAAATGGTGTTGATCGAGCAACTCACCGGCTCGGCGATGCAACTGGGGCTGACCATCCTGGCGTTCACCCTGCCCGGGGTCATCTTCAGCCCGCTGGCCGGCGTGGTGGTAGATCGCTTCCCGAAGAAATGGGTGCTGGTGGCATCCAACCTGATTCGAGTGGTGCTGGCGGCCAGCTATGTCGTGGTACTCAGCGTGTTGAGCGGCCCATGGGAGTTGCTGGCATTCTACGTCCTGACCTTTCTCACGGCCACGCTCGCCCAGTTCTTCAGCCCGGCCGAGGCGGCGACGATCCCACTGCTGGTCGGGGAGAATCGCTTGCTGGCCGCCAACTCGCTCTTCACGCTGACGATGGCGCTTTCGCAGGTGGTCGGCCTATTGATCCTGGGGCCGCTGGTGGTCAGCCTGGTGCGCGTTCAGGGTGGTTTTATCATCATTGCCACTATGTACTTGGGCGCGGCGCTGCTGGTCACAACCCTACCGCACGACCAGCCATTTGTGACCGGCCCATCCGACAACCTCTCTCGCTGGCGCCGGCTGTGGGCCGAAGTGAAAGAGGGCTGGCAGTTTGTCTCGGGCCGAAAAAGGGTGCAAGTCGCCATGATGCACCTGGTCATCATCACGACGCTGGTGATGGTGATGGCGATGCTGGCGCCGGGCTACGCGGCGCGCGTGCTCGGCATGGGGCCGCAGAACGCGGTGATCGTCTTCGCGCCGGCCGGCATCGGCATGTTGCTGACGACCGGGCTGGTGGGCCGTTGGGGGCACGTCCTACGGCGGATCGGATTCGGCTACGTAGCCCTGGCGTTGGCTGGGGTGAGCTTCTTCGCCATGGGTTGGACCGCCCTGGATTACCAGGAGTTGCTCCGACCCATCTTGCAAGTTTACCCGCGAGCCGCGCTCAGCCTGACCAGCGCGACGATGGCGATCGGCTTCGTGCTCGGCGCGTGCATGGCAAGCGCCAACATCCTGGCCCAGACGATCGTCCAACAGCAGTCGCCGGCCTACATCCGGGGCCGCGTTTTTTCGGTGCAATTCATGCTCAACAACCTGGTGGGCATCCCGCCGATGCTGGCGTTGGGTGGCGTCGCTGATGCCGTCGGCATCCCGCGTGTGATGGAGATCGTCGGCGTGGGGACGGTGATCCTGACGTTGGGAAGTATCTTTTTAGCGAGGTCACACCATGAAACGCGATGATCTGGTGCTCTACCTGGATGGCTACCTGGACGTCCATGCGCTGAAGGACTACGCCGACAACGGCCTCCAGGTGGAGGGCGCGGACGAGGTGACAAAGCTGGCGTTCGCCGTGGACGCCTGCCAGGAGACGATAGACGGCGCGATCGCTGCCGGCGCGCAGATGCTTGTCGTGCATCACGGATTGTTCTGGGGCAAGCCGTTGCTTATCGTCGGGCCGCACCGCCGGCGCGTGTACGCCCTGCTCGACGCTGGCTGTTCCCTCTACGCGGCGCATCTGCCGCTCGACCGCCACCCGGAGGTAGGCAACAACGCCCAACTGGCTCGTTTACTGGGCCTGACCGTGACCGGCGAATTGGGCGAGGCGTTCGGTGCGGCGGTGGGCGTGATCGCGGAGGCGGGCGAGGGCCTGGCACGTAAGCAGTTGGTCGCCCGGCTGGCCGCGGTGTTGGGCCGGCCACCGCTGGTGACGTTCGGCGGCCCGGAGCAGGTGCGGCGTATAGGCATCATCTCCGGCGGCGCGGCGGGAGACATCCTGGCCGCGGCCGCGGCCGGCTGCGACACCTACGTCACGGGCGAAGCCAGCCACGCCCACTACCACGCCGCGGCCGAATATGGCCTCAACGTGCTCTACGGCGGCCACTACGCCACGGAAACAGTGGGGGTGCAAGCCCTCGCCGCGCACCTGGCGAACAAGTTCGGCCTGCCGTGGACCTTCATTGACCGGCCAACCGGTCTCTGATTTGACATAGGTCGCTGCTCAAGGTTATAATCGTTTGGTTCTAGCGGGTGAGACCTGAAGCGTCTGTCTCGCCTGCTTTTTGTGTCCCTATTTCCGTTAACGAGACCTCACTAAGGGTCTGAATCGTGTCACTGAGGAGTCAAAAGAACCATGTCAACCAAGCGAACCTATCAACCGAAATCCCGTCGCCGCATGCGCGTGCACGGCTTCTTCTCTCGGATGAGCACCATCGGCGGTCGCCGCGTCTTGCAGGCCCGCCGCGCCCGTGGCCGCAAGCGGCTGACCGTCTGAGGAGCGAAGCGTGAACCGCCGGCATCGCTTATCCGATAAAGAGCGTTTCCGGCAGGTGCGGCAAACGGGAGCCAGCTACGCCCATCCGTTGATGGTGTTGTGCCTGTTGCCCAATGGTGAAGCAGTTAGCCGGTGTGGCTTTACGGTCAGCCGGCGTGTGGGCAAGGCCGTGGTGCGCAATCGGGCGCGACGGCGACTGAGCGAAGTTGTGCGTCTGTTGTGGGATCGAGTAGCGCCGGGGTGGGACATGGTGTGGGTTGCCCGTCCGGCCATCGTCCAAGTGGAATTTGCAGAGCTTCCAACCGCATGTGGCCGGCTGCTGCGACGTGCCGGCGTGCTGAGGGAAGAATGAGGCAGGTATTTTTGGCGATCCTACGCTTCTACAAACGATGGATTTCCCCAGCCCTGCCGCCCGCCTGTCGCTTTACACCGACCTGCTCCGAGTACACTTACCAGGCCATCGAGAAGTACGGCGCGCTGCACGGCGGATGGCTTGGCCTGCGCCGTCTGAGCCGGTGCCATCCGTGGAATCCCGGCGGCTACGATCCGGTGCCGTGATCTAGTTGAAAGAGTGGTGAACAATTTGAACAAGCGACTCCGCACTGTTCTGTTACTGACGGTGCTCCTCCTTGCCACCCTGACCCTGTCAGGGTGCAGCATTCCGCGAGGTGAGATTGACATCAACGCGCCGCAAGGCGCGTGGAATGCGATCGTTTACTTCATCGCCAAGCTCCTGATCGCGATGCACCAGGCCATCGCCGGCGCCGGCATCCCGTACAGCTACGGTTGGGCCATCATCCTGCTCACCGTGTTCCTCAAGGTTGTGACCCTGCCACTGACGCTGTCTCAGCTCCGCTCCACACGGGCCACGCAGGAACTCCAACCGAAAATCAAGGAGCTGCAAGAAAAGTACGGCAAGGATCGGCAGAAGCTCTCCGAAGAGCAGATGAAGCTCTACAAGGAAGCCGGGGTCAATCCGATGGGCGGCTGCCTGCCCTTGTTGGTCCAACTCCCCATCCTGTGGGCCTTGTATCAGTCGCTGTATGTCTTGGCAAACCCAAGCGTCCACGAGCTGCAGAACGCGGGCTTCTACTGGATCAAAGACCTCTCGTTCCCCGACTTGACGACCGGCAGTAGCTGGGTCAAAGCCAGCTTCAACGCCGGGGATTGGGGCATGCTCTTCATGTATCTCAGTCTGCCGATCATCATGATCGTCTCGCAACTCGTGTTGCAGAAGATGACGCAGCCGGCCAAGGGGCCGAAGGGCAGCGCTGATCCGCAGTCGCAGATGATGGGCCAAACGATGATGCTCATGCCGATCGTCTTCGGCTTCATCACCGTCGGCCTGCCTTCTGGGCTGACGCTCTACTGGACGGTATCGAATCTGTTGAGCATCGTCCAGCAGTATTTCGTCACCGGCTGGGGCGGACTGGTAGAATGGATCCCTGCGCTCAAGCGCGATGCCCCAAATCCTTACCTGCCGATGGGGAAGGACGAAGTCAAAAGCGCGCCGCTGCCGATCAAGTCCGTGACCGAAATTCCTCCTACCACCGGCGGGGTGCCCGCAACGACCGATCAACCGACACGCCCAATTATCAAGCGCCGCAACAAGCGCCGAAAATGATCCACAGCAAGTAAGGAAGTATCCGATGACCGGAGAAAAAAGCGGAGAGTTCCGCGGTAAAACCATCGAAACTGCCATCAGCGCGGGGCTGGTCGCGCTGCGCCTGGCTCGCGAAGAAGTCGAAGTTGAGATCGTCAAACCCGGCAGCCGGGGCGTGCTGGGCATCGGCGCGGAAGATGCCCTCGTGCGTCTGACCGCTATCCGACCGGGCCGGCCCGAGCCGAAGTTGCCTGCCAGGCCCGAACCGTTGCCGGTCGCCAAACTGCAGCAGCCCGAGGCGCCGGCCCAATCGCCTGTCGTGACGGGCAAGCCAGAGCCGAGACAGGAGCCAAGCCGGCCGGAACCGACGTCCAGGTCACAGACCCAACCGGCTGCCCGGCCCGAAGCCCCGAGGCCCGGCCGGCCCGCCTCCGCCGCAGCAGACGACAAAGAGCTGGCCGCGGCGCAGCAGGGCCAGGAGTTTCTAACCGGCCTGCTGGAGCGTATGGGACTGCGCGCCGCCGTCGAAATCGTCGCCCAGAGCGACGCCGAGGCCGACGAGGACGGCAGCAAGGTTCCCGTGCTCAACATCGTCGGGGACGATCTGGAAGTGCTGATCGGCCGCCAGAATGAGACCTTCTCGGCGCTGGAGTTCATCACCCGGCTGATGGTCAACCAGCAGAGCCACACGCGCAGCGCGTTCGTGGTGGACGTGAACGGCTATCGCGCCAGGCGCGCCGAGTCGCTGCGTAAGCTGGCGTTCCGCACCGCCGAACAGGTGATGCAAACCAACCGCACCATGGCCCTGGAGCCGATGTCTCCCGCCGAGCGGCGCATCATCCACCTGGCCCTGCGCGACCACGCCAAGGTCTACACCCAAAGCGTGGGCGAGGGCGACCGGCGGAAGGTGACGGTCATTCCGAAGAAGGATTGACGTGGGGCGTGGGGCGTACTACGTACTACGTGCTGCGTGCTGCGTGCTGCGTGAAATCCGCAATCCGCAATCCGCAATCCGCAATCCGCAATCCGCAATCTGCAATCTGCCGTCCAAGCGCCGGCTCTCTATACGGGGGCCGGCGTTTTCATTGACCCATCACGGGGACTGTGATACAATGCGTCCCAGCTTTCACAGAGCATCCTGAGCGGAGGTCTGCGGGTTGTGCAGACCGCAGTCGAAGGAATGCGGCCCAGCGCGAAAGGTCGCATCCTTCGACTTCACTTCGCAAGAGACGCTCCGTTCCGCTCAGGATGCTTCAATATGGTCGGATAGACTCTTATCTCCAGCGAGGATGTATTGACCGTAGATTTCCTGATCATCGGCCACATGACCCACGACCGCACGCCAGATGGCTTCCGGCTGGGCGGCACGGTGTCCTATGCCGCCGTCACCGCCCGGCGCCTGGGGCGACAGCCCGCGATCCTGACCCGCGCCGCGCTGAACGGGCTATTGACGACCGCGGCCGAGCCGGATAGTCCGGCGAACGTGGTCGCGCTGCCGGGCAGCCCCCTGGCAGGCGTGTCCATCCACGTGCTGCCATCGCCGGTCAGCACCACGTTCGTCAACATCTACCGCGACGGTCAGCGCACCCAAGTGATCGAGGCGCTTGCCGAGCCGATCAGCCCGGGCAATCTGCCGCCGGCCTGGGCGCAAGTCCCCGTCGTACTCCTGGGGCCGCTCGTCCGCGAGGTCCCGCCGGCCTGGGTCAATGCCTTTCCCGCCAGCCTGGTGGGCGTCACCCCGCAGGGCTGGATGCGCCAGTGGGATGCGACCGGGCGCGTGCGTCCGGCGCGCTGGGAAAACGCCGCGGAGTTTCTCCGCCGCGCCGACGTGGTGATCCTCAGTCGCGAGGACGTGGGCAGCGATGAAACTTACCTGGCGGCATTGGCCGCCCAGGCGCGGCTGATGGTCGTCACCGACGGCTGGCGCGGGGCCACCCTTTATCACGATGGCGAACACTATCATGTGCCCCCGCGGCCGACGCGTGAAGTGGATCCTACCGGCGCGGGCGACGTCTTCGCCGCGGCCTTTATGATCCGGCTGGCCGAGACCCGCGATCCCGTGGTCGCCACCCGCTTCGCCAACGTCGTCGCCTCCATGTCGGTCGAAGCGCCGGGCATGGACGCGATTCCATATCGAGAGCAGGTGGATGAATGGTTGGAACGTGTTGCGTAGTGCGTATTGCGCATTGCGTAGGGGATAAGGGTACACCCTGCGGAATACGCGTCACGGAACACGCACCACGAACTACGCCTCTCATCTTTCGTCCTCAGTTGAGGTATCCGTGACCCGTATCTACGCTTTCGCCAATCAAAAGGGCGGCGTCGGCAAGACGACCACTGCCGTCAACCTCGGCGCCTACCTGGCCGCGGCGGGTCGGCGCGTCCTGCTCGTGGACGCCGACCCGCAGGCCAACGCCACCAGCAGCCTGGGCGTAGACGCCGGCGACCTGACGCACTCCCTCTACGACGTGCTGATCAACCGCACGCCGATCGGCGAAGTGGTCGTCTCGACGTTGCACGCGGGACTTGAGTTGGCGCCCAGCGCCCCCGCGCTAGCCGGCGCCGAGGTAGAGATGGTCTCGATGTTGGCGCGCGAACACCTGCTGCGCAAGGCGTGCGATGGCCTCACCGATCGCTACGACTACGTGCTGATTGACTGCCCCCCCAGCCTGGGCCTGCTGACCGTCAACGCGCTCACGGCCGCGCGCGACGGCGTGATCGTGCCGATCCAGTGCGAATACCTGGCGCTGGAAGGGCTGGGCCGGCTGTGGCAAACGGTGCAGCTCGTGCGCGAAAACCTCAACCCGCAGCTCATCATCAGCGGCATGGTGCTGACCATGTTCGATCCGCGCACCAACCTGGCTACCCAGGTCGTCAACGAGGTACGCAAGCACTTCCCCGACCAGACCTTTCACACCGTCATCCCGCGCAGCGTCCGCCTGAGCGAAGCGCCAAGCTATGGTCAGAGCATCCTGGCCTACGCGCCCACCTCAGCCGGCGCGACGGCCTACGAGGCATTGGCACGCGAGTTCCTGGCACGCGAGGAGACGCTGCTGGAAGCTGGAAGCTAGAAGCTGGAAACTGAAGCGTTTGATCGGCCAAAAAGTGACGAAAGTTGTAAGATCTTGCCCCAAAAGGATATCCTGTGTCTCGCCGTGTCCTTCTGCTCCTCTACCTCACCGTATGCGTGCTGGTTGCCGGGTGTGCCCTGGCGGCCCGCCCTGCGCTCGCGGCCGTGCCGGCCCCCGAGCCACGGGCCGCGGACTTGGACTGGCCGGCCGCGAGCAGACCACAGACCTTCGACTGCGCCAACGTGACGGAAATCCCCCAAGGCGAGTGCGCCGCGTTGGTGGCACTGTACAACAGCACCAACGGACCGGGCTGGTATGACAATACCGGCTGGCTGCAAACCACGACGCCGTGCAGTTGGAAGGGAATCTCATGTGCTGTTGGACACCTAAGCCAGCTCAACTTGCAGTCCAACGCCCTTGACGGACCCATCCCGCCAGAGTTGGGAAATCTGACCGCTTTGCAGTACCTCAACTTGGCCGGGAACCAGCTCAGCGGGGCAATCCCACCCGAGCTGGGCAACCTGACCGCTTTGCAGGGTCTTTACCTCGGTGTAAACCGGTTCAGCGGGACGATCCCGTCGGCACTGGGCAACCTGAATACCCTACAACACCTGGACTTGAGCGCCAACTACCTCAGCGGGGCGATCCCGCCGGAGCTAGGCAATCTGCATGCCCTCATCGGCCTGGGCTTAGGCGGTAACCAGCTCAGCGGGGCGATCCCATCGGAGTTGGGCAATCTGTATGCCCTCATTGGCCTGAGTTTGGGCACCAATCAACTCAGCGGGGCAATTCCCCCGACGCTGGGCGATCTGTCCGGCTTGCAGCGCCTCTTCCTGGCCCACAACCAACTCAGCGGGGTCATCCCACCCGAGTTGGGCAACCTCAAAGCCGTGTACTATCTCAACTTGGGCGATAATCAACTCAATGGCCCGATTCCTCCCGAGTTGGGCAACCTGGCGGCCGTGCAGAATCTCTACCTGAACAATAATCACCTCAGCGGCGCGATCCCACCGGAACTGGGTAACCTGGCGGCCATGGGGGAGCAGCTCCTGGCCGGCGCTCTCCCTCCCGCCACGCGCCCTGGCCCGGGCTGGGACATCCCCCACGACACGGCTGTCACACCGGTACCGGGTCACCTGACCGCCTGGCCAGGGCGAGCACGCGCCAGCGGGCCGCTGGGCGTCCTGGTGCCCCCGCCTCACCATGGGTATCTCGATCTGTCCAGCAACCAGCTCAGCGGTGCCATGCCGCCCGAACTGGGCAAGCTGGGCAACGTGTGTTGCTTCGACGTGTCCAATAACCAGCTTAACGGGGCGGCGGTCGCTGTAGGCTATTACTGGCGCAACTTCGACTATAATCGGCTCGCAGGCAAACCGGAATCGCTCCCCCTCTGGAGTCCCCGTTGGGATCTCACGCAAACCGTGGCCCCCACGAATCTACAGGCGACGGCAGCCGGCAGCGCGGTGACGCTGACCTGGACGCCGATCCTGTACACCGGGGACGGCGGCTACTACGAGATCAGCTATGCCACCGCGCCGGGCGGGCCGTTTGTCGTTCACGGCCACACCGCCGACAAGACTGCGAATAACTACACCGTGACGGGACTGACGCCCGATATCGCCTACTACTTCCGCGTGCGCACCTTCACGCCGTCCCACGACTCTCCCGATGGCCTCCTCCTCGACAACGCTTACTATCAGCAGAGCGACCTGTGGAGCGACTACACGACCGTGGTGAGCGCCGGCGGCCTCACACCCACACCGACGGCTACCAGCACGGCAACTGCTACGCCGACGCCAACGCCAACCGCGACCGCCACGCCAACCGCGACGCCCACGCCCACGGCGACCATGACCACTACCCCTACGCCTTTTCGGTGGTGGTTCCCGCTGATCTGGCGCTAAGGGGGAGACAACCATCATGCGAGCTTCCAGCTTCCAATTTCCAGCGTTCAGCAGGAGACGGTTATGAGCACACCATCGCGCGGTTTAGGACGTGGGCTGAGCGCGCTGATTCCTCCTGCGACAACCTCTCCGCAGCAAACTGCCGCCGAGGCGCAGGCGGGTATCCTCGCCATCCCGGTGACCGACATCGCGCCCAACCCGCGCCAGCCCCGCTCGCGCATCGAGACCGAGAGCCTGGCCGAGCTGGCCGCCTCCATCCGCGAGCATGGCCTGATCCAGCCGCTCATCGTCACGCGCGGCCGCCCGGCCGACCCGACCCCCTATCAGCTCATCGCGGGGGAGCGGCGCTGGCGGGCGGCGCAACTCGCGGGCTTGAAGACCGTGCCCGCGCTGCTCAAAGAGGCGACCCCGCAACAGGCGCTCGAATTGGCGCTGGTCGAGAACATCCAGCGGGCCGACCTGAACGCCCTGGAAGAAGCCGCTGCCTATCAGGCCCTCATGGCCGACTTCGGCCTGAGCCAGCACCAGGTGGCCGATCGTGTGGGCAAGAGCCGTGCGGCCGTGGCGAACGCCGTGCGGCTGCTGCGTTTACCGGAGCCGGTGAAGGGGTTGCTGGCCGACGGCGTTCTCAGCGAAGGGCACGGCCGCGCGCTCCTGGGGCTGCCCGACGATGAAGTGATCGTCCAGGCCGCCGAGCAGGTGGTTGCCCGCGAGTTGAACGTCCGCCAGACCGAGGAGTTGGTGCGCCGCCTGGCCGCGGTGGCCGCGGTCGCGCAAGAGGTGGCCGAAGACGCCGCGGCGGCCGATGACCCGGATGCCTCACACACCCACCGGCTGGAAGAAGCCTTCCGCGGCGCGCTCGGCACCAAAGTCACCCTCTCCCGTGGCCGCCGCGGCGGCCGGCTGGTGATCCACTTTTATTCCGACGAGGAGCTCCAGGCGATCTACGAGCAGATCGTTGGGGATCAGTAAATCCATGAACCTCTACGCCGATCTCCTCTTCACCGGCGGCCCGGTCTACACTGCCGATCCCGCGCAGCCCTGGGTCGAAGCCGTGGCCGTGGCGGGAGAGCGCATCCTGGCCGCGGGCAGCGCGGCCGACCTGGCCGAACTACGCGGCCCGCACACCGAGGTCGTAGACCTGGCCGGCAAGCTGCTGCTGCCCGGCTTCACCGAGAGCCACATCCATTTCGTCGAATTGGCCTTGCGCAGCCAGCAGGTGGACGTGACCGAGGCGCGTTCGGCCGGCGCGGTGGTCGAGGCGGTGCGCGCCAGGCTAGACCTGTCAGGTCTGCGGAGACCTGACAGGTCTGGTGCGTGGCTGCGCGGGGGCGGCTGGAACCCGAGCCTGTGGACCGACGGGGTGCGTCCGCACCGCAGCCTGCTCGACGCCGTTGCACCGGACGTGCCGGTGGCGCTCGACAGCAAGGATCTGCACTCCGTCTGGCTGAACAGCGCGGCGTTGCAGCGGGCCGGCGTCACCGCGGCCACGGCCGACGCGGCGGGCGGCGTGATCGAGCGCGACCTGGACGGGACGCCGACCGGCATCCTGCGCGAAAACGCGGTGGAGCTGGCTCTGCGCGCCTGTCCCGCGCCCGACCTGGTGGAGATCGCCGCGGCCGTGCGCGCCGCGTTCCCCGCGCTCTGGTCAACCGGCATCGTCGCAATCCACAACGCCAACGACGACGCGGACATGCGCTCCTTCCGCGCCTACCAGGAGTTACGCCTGCGCGGAGAACTGGGGCTGCGCGTGCTGCAACAGATCCCCGTCTGCAACCTGACGCACGCCCGCGGCCTGGGTCTGCGCAGCGGCCTGGGAGATGTATGGCTGCGCATCGGGAGCGTGAAGATGTTCGCGGATGGCGCGCTGGGCAGCCGCACGGCCCACATGCTGCAACCCTACGGGGACAACCCGACCAACTGGGGCGTGGCGGCCACCGATCCCGAAGAGTTGTTGGAGCAAGCCCTGGCCGCGAGCGCGGCCGGACTCAGCCTCACGATCCACGCCATCGGCGATCGGGCGAACCGCGACGTGTTGGACGTGTTGGCGGAGGTGCGGAGGGCGGAGGAGAGACGAAAAACGAAAAACGAAAACAGCAAATCGCAATCTGCAATCTGCAATCTGCAATCTGCAATCTGCAATCCCCGTCACCGCATCGAGCACGTCCAGTGCATCCAACCGGCCGATCTGCCACGACTGGCCGCGTTGGACGTCATCGCGTCGGTGCAGCCGATCCACTGCACGTCGGACATGAACATGGTGGATCGCTATTGGGGGCCGGGGCGCGCGGCGCACGCCTATCCGTTCCGCAGCCTGCTGGACAGCGGCGCGCGGCTGGTTTTCGGCTCCGATGGGCCGATCGAACCGCACAGCCCGCTCATCGGCATCCATGCGGCCGTCACCCGCCGCCGCGCCGACGGCGCGCCCGGCCCGGCCGGCTGGCAGGGTCAGGAACGTCTCATCGTCGCCGAGGCGGTGGACGCGTACACGTGTTGGCCGGCTTACGCCGCGGGCGAGGAGAGCTATCGCGGCAGCATCACAGCCGGCAAGGTAGCCGACCTGGTCCTGCTGTCGCAGAACATCTTCAAAATTGACCCGATGGCGATCCTGGAGACGCAGGTAGAGATGACGGTGTTGGCGGGAAAGGTTGCGTGGCGGGGGCCAAGCTATCCTGCTGCAGCGGCGTCAGGACCCCTTCGATCAACTGCGGCTCTCGGTCAGGGAGAGTGGCGTAAGCCGCGGGCAACTCGCGCAGCGCCGGCGTCCTGACATCCTGGTTCCACACCTCCAGGGCGTGCGTCCACATCTCTTTGATGAAAGGAAAGCGCCAGGCGATCCGGTCGAAACAGGTTCGCACGTCCTCCAACGTCAGGTACTTCCAGATGTCGTCCCAACGCGCGTACTGCAGGATGCGGCCGATGAGCCACGTCTTGTAGAACTCGTTGTCGCCCCGCAGGATCTCCCAGACCTTTTCCTCGCTGAAGTCGTAGTCCCAGATGAAGTATGGCCGCGTCATCGCCTAACCCCTCCGCCGGCAGAATCACCTGTCTGAAAGCCGCCTCCTTCGACTCCGCCCGCGAAAACCAGCGGGCTCCGCTCAGGATGCTCACCCCATCACCCTGTCACCCTGTCACCTCGTCACCCTGTCACCCTGTCACCGCAACACCCGCTCATCTCCCACCCGTCGCGTCACCCGCCGCTCGTCCAGGTGTTCCATGATCGCCAGGGCGTACTTGCGGCTGGTGTCGAACTCGTCGCGCACCTGGGCCACGGTCATGCTGCCATGTTCCTTGATGAACGCCACGATGCGCGCAATCATCGCGTCGCAGGTTTCCTTCAGGAACAGCACGTCCTCGGTGAGCCGGGTCAGCACGCCCTGGTACATCAGCGCGCTGATCAGCTCCGCGTCGGCCAGGGCCACGCTTTCGGCGAACGAGGGGGGAGTGAACGGCTGGCGGCGGAACGCGGCGAGCAGAGCGTCGACGCGAGCCTGCTGCTCGGCGGTGAAGGCAATGCGATGGCCGGGCCGGCGCAGGAAATCGCCATCTTCGGCCAGGATCTCTTCGGCCACGCCGCGCGCCACCAACTCGTTGAAGAGCTTGGCGGCCCACTTCTCCCGTCCCTGCACCCGGCTCTTCAGTTCCTCGCGCGCCATGCCGGGGCGGAGGGGATACGCGGCATGGTATTCGGTCAACACGTCGGCCATGCGCGCGGCCAGCCCATGCCACCCGCCGAGCGAGACCGCCGGCGTATTACTCTTCACCAGCGGCGGCTGGACGACGCCGAGCGGGATCACCTGCCCTTCGGCGATCGCGGTGGCGAGCACATCCTCGGCGGTGGCGGCGTCCAGGCCACTGCGCTCGACCGCGGCCTTGAGCGGGGCCGGCTCGACCGCGGCCAGGGCGTGCAGCAAGAGATCGGTCGGCGTGCCATGGGCCAACGTTTCGAGTTGGGCGATCACATCTTGCTGAAAACGCCGCCAGCGGCGGATCGGATGCGGATTCACGATCTGCCCGCCGCCGATCGTCAGGCTGGGAGACGGCTGGCGGATGATGAAGCGGTCGCCGGCCGCCAGCGCGATGGGCGTCTCTAGTCGCACTTGCGCCCAGCCGGTTGCGCCGGGCGGGAGCGTCTCCGCGTCGAGCAGGCGGATGCGGGCCGGCGCCTCGGCCGCGCCGCTGAAGAAGTCCACCGCCTGGTTGTGCCGTAGCGGCGCGCCGCCGGCCTCACCCTTCACGTCCGCGGCCACCAACCGCAGGCGGACATCGGCCAGCAGCGTCGGTTGCAGGGCGCCGGGCCGGGCCACGACCATGCCGCGTGCCAATTGGTCGGGGTGGACGCCGGTCAGGTTGATCGCCAGCCGGCTGCCTGGCAGGCCCATCTCCACCGCCCGCTTGTGGGTTTGCAGGCTGCGAATGCGTGCCTTAAGGCCACCGGGCACAATCTCGACCTCGTCACCCACCCGGAACACGCCATCGCTGAGGGTTCCTGTGACCACCGTGCCGAAACCCGCCACGCTGAACGTCCGGTCAACCGGCAGGCGGGGCTGGCCTCGGTCGCGGCGGGCCGGCGCGACCGCCAGCACGTCGGCCAGGGTTTGTTTGAGTTGATTTAGCCCGTGGCCGGTACGCGACGAGACCGGCACGATGAGCGCCCGGGCCAGACAGGTGCCCGCCAGCGTTTCGCGCAGATCGGCCTCCACTAACTCAAGCCAGTCTTCCTCGGTCACTGCGTCGGTCTTGGTCAGCGCCACCACGCCTGCGGGAACCTGGATGAGATCGAGGATCGCCAGGTGCTCGCGCGTCTGCGGCATCACCCCTTCGTCCGCGGCCACTACGAAAAGCGCGGCGTCTATGCCACCCACGCCGGCCAGCATGTTCTTGATGAAATCAATGTGCCCCGGCACGTCAATGACCCCGACCGATTCGCCGATCGTCCCTGCCGGCGCGCCCTGGGGCGGCGGCAGGGTCAACCACGCGAAGCCGAGGTCAATGGTCATCTCGCGCTCTTTTTCTTCGCGCAGCCGGTCAGGATCAATGCCGGTGAGCGCGCGCACCAGAGTGGATTTGCCGTGGTCTACGTGGCCGGCCGTGCCGATGACGCGCATGATAACTCCTGTTGCGTGGTACGTGGTGCGTGATGCGTAGTGGTTATCGCGTCAAAACACGCAACACGCAATACGCAGTACGCATCACGCCTCCCCCTTCGGTCTCGCCTCCAGCGCCTTGCCGAGCGCGTCGAGCAGGTGTTGCGCTTCCTGCAGTTGCTGGGTGCCGAGCTGCTCGTGGATCTTCCACAGCCCTTCAACCTCGCGTTGAAGCAGGGCCACGGTCTTTTCGGTAGGGGGGAAGCGGTCGGTGAGCTTCTGATTGACCTTCTGCTGTTCGCCGAGTGCGAAGTCCCAGCGCAGCGTTTCCTTCTTCCACCGCTGCTCGTTTTCGCCCTGCCATTCGGCCAGCTCCTTGCGCTGGCGTTCTTCGGCCAGTCGCTGCAATTCGGATGCCTGGCGTTGATCGCGGCTGATTTGGGTCTGGAATTCTTCCAGGGTTTTGATGGCCCGGCCGGCCGCTTCGTACTGGGTTGCGAACTCGCGCATTCGCACGGCTTGCTTCTCGATCAGCTCGCGCTGCTGGGTGAAGTCCTGCTCCCATTGGGTCATCTGGCGAGAACGCTCGACGTCGGTCACTTTCTGCGCCTGGATGAACGCCTGCTGCTCCTGGCGGAGCTGTTCGGGGATGGGCTGGATGCGCTGGAGATCCCGCTCCAGGCGGGCGATGCGCTCCTCGAGCAGCGGCAGACGGTTGGCGACCGCGTCGGAACGTTTGAGCAATCCGACGTTTTCGGCCTGCACCTGGGCGATGCGCTTGTTATCCTGGGCGCGCTGCTCGACCATATAGGGCAGGGTGCGCGTGCGCTCGTCCAGGTCCTTGCTGACGTTGTTCAGCGATTGGCGCTGCGCCAGCAGCATCTCGCCGAGCCGCTGGTCTTCGGCCTGGCGCGTGACCAACTCTTCTTCGAGGCGGCCCAGCCGCGGCAACTCCTTGCGGATTTCGGCGATGCCGCGCGACAGGGCCTCGCGATCGCCCAGGCGAGCGCGATCCGCCTCCCGCTCGGCTTGCATGCGGGCCTCGGTCTGCTTGTCCAGCATCACCACGACTTCGTTCTTGAGCTGCTGCAGCGCCTGCTCGATTTGCGTGAAGCGGGTGAGTTGGGCTTGGGTGCTCGCCAGCCGCCCTTCCAGGTCCTGGATGCGCCGCGCCTGCTCCTGGTTTTCGATCACCAGGCCCTGCAGACGTTGGTCGAGCTTCGCCAGCTCCTCGCGGTCGTGGCGATGCTCCTCGTCCAGCCACGCTACCATTTGGCTCAGTTGTGTCAGGTCCATGATCCCTCGCTGATTCGATCAACGGATTTCCGGTTGTCGGTGGTATTATAGCATCTCTGTGCCCGGCAATTGAAATCGGGGCAACCATCGCAAAAACAGCCCTGTGGCGGTTCACAACCAATCAAACGGTGCGAGGCGTCGCCCCCCACTTTGGCAGCAGCCCAAAACCGTGCTAAGATGGCGTTGAACAGCGTAAAGCGCCGATAGGAAGGAGCACTCGATGCAACCGACACTGGCAGTGATAGACATTGATATCCTGAGCGGCCAGGACGAGCTGGCGCGCGAAGGGCTACTCGAAAACCTGGGCCGTTTTAAGGATTCGTACATCACTCCCTTGTGGGTCAACTGGCTGCGCGAACGCGCCGACCTGCGCGTGGTGTGCCTGGTAAACGACCTGGCGCGGCTGGACGATTTTCTGGTGGACGCGATCCGCACGGTGCCTGGGGTGCGCGGAACGGCCGCGCAGCTCGTCTTCAATGGGATGGTGCGCAGCGATCCGCTGATGGACGTGTCGTTCTTCAACTCAGCCTGGGATCAGCGCGCGGCCGCGACAGTGCTGGTGAAGACCCAACCGGGCCAGGATCGCGAGGTCTACCGGGCGCTGATCGAGTTGCCGCACCACCAACAGGTCGCGGTGGTGTGGGTGGTCAAACTGTTCCACTCGCCCGAGGCCGATCTGCAAGTGCTGTTGCTGGGCGAGCGCACCGCGGCGCTCACCGGCTACGCCATGAGCTGGGTACGGACGGTGCCGGGGGTGATGGATACGCAGTTGAGCAGCGTGTTGGACTGGCGCATCCTGGGCCGCACCGAGGACTTCATCGCGCTCGCACAGCGGTTTCCCGAACCGCCGGCCACCCCCAAGCGAGCGAAGCCGTGAGATCGCTCCGCGTTATCCGATCGTGGACGGCGCATGACGGCCGGCCGTTCGTCGTGCGCGAGGCCGACGCGGCCGACGCGGCGCAGATCAGCGCCCATACCTGCGCGATCCTGGCCGAGCCATGGTGGATGGTCACCGAGCCGGACGAGCTTCGGCTGTCGGTTGACCAGGAGGAGGCATGGATCCTCGGCTTTCGCGCGCAGCCCGACGGCCTGCTGCTGGTCGCCGATATCGGCATTGCCGAGACGCGCCAGGTGGTAGGGGTACTTAGCTTCAACACGCAGACGCGGCGGCGACTGCGCCACCGGGGGCGGATCGGATTGAGCGTGCAGGCCCCCTATCGCGGCCTGGGCATCGGGGAGGCGCTGCTGAAAACGCTACTCGATTGGGCCGCGGCCGAGCCAGAGCTGGAACGGGTGGAGCTTTCGGTCTTTGCCCACAACACCCGCGCCCTCAACCTTTATCACAAACTTGGCTTTGTCGAAGAAGCCCGCCTCCTCCGTACGGTCAAACTGGCCGACGGGACGTATTACGACGACGTGATGATGGTGAAGTGGGTGAAAACAACGGATAGCAGCGGATAAGCGGATGATCTATCCGTTTATCCGCTGCTATCCGCTTATCCGTTTACATCCGTTGCCATGTCCGCTACTCTCACGCTCCGTCCCGTTTCCCCCGACCGCAGCATCGCGACGATCAACCGCAAGTCGGCCAACGCCTCGGCGGCCGTGGCGCGCGGGGGCCGACCGGTGCGGATGGCTTGGCTGAAATCCTCGTACATCGCCACCAGCCCATCTTCGGGCGATGGCTCCTCCCAGGTCTTGACGACCTTCCCCGCCTGCCACAACTCGACTTTGTCTTTCACGGCCAACAGGACGCCCTTGTCCCCGGCGATCTGCAACGGCGTCGCGGGGCCGGGCGTCGCGTAGGTGACAGCGTAGGTGCCCAGCACGCCGTTGGCGAAGCGCAGTGACGCGCTCATCGTGTCGGCCGGCGGCAGGTCGGGCCGAAGGGAGACGATCTGCGCGCTGACGGTCTCCACCTCGCCCAGGATCATGCGGAACACCGCGGCCTGGTGGACGCCGCCGTCGCTCAGATAGCCGCCAGGGTGAGCCGGGTGTTGACGCCAGGCCGTCTGGTAATAGGGGTTGTCGGGGCCGAGATACGCATAGAGCGACCAGCGCGCCACCTGCGGCCGGCCGATGACGCCTTCGGCAACCCACTGCGCCGCGCGACGAAAGCCGTTGGCGTAGCGTTGGTTCTCCGCGATCATCAGCACCCGGCCGTATTGCCCCGGCCAGGCGACCATGCGGGCGCCATCGGCCAGGCTGGCCGCGATCGGCTTCTCAGCGATGACGTGGCAGCCAGCCGCCAGGGCAACCTCGGTCACTTCGGGGTTCAGGCTGGTCGGCAGAGCCAGTGAGACTGCGTCGGGTCGCTCGGCCGCCAGCATCTCGCGATAGTCCGCGTAGACCACCGGCCGGGTGCGCGTTTCCAGTTTGATCGCGTCGGCCAGCGCCTCTGCCTTGGCCCGCGTGCGATTCACCACTGCGACCACGCGGAATTCTTTGGGCAGCCGTTTCAGCGCGGGCCAGTGCTTGCCGTTGACGATCAGCCCGGTGCCGATGATGGCGAGTTGAATGGGATCCGGCATGAGAACCTCACGGGAATCGCAAACTGCAAACTGCAAATCGCAAATCGCAAATGGGATTACATCACACCACGCCCCCGCTTGTCAAACGACCGTCCGCCGCGGTACAATAGCATGTGTCTGACTCTCACGTGCCAGGCACTTTTCGGAAGTGCCTGGCACGTCACTCAAGGAGGAACCCATGATCGCTATTACTTGCGCCAAGTGCTCCCGGCGGTTCACGCCAACGACCGAGGAAATCCGCGCCTTCCTGGCGGCCAGCCAGGGGCAAAAGCACGCGCGGGTGTTGTGCCCGCATTGCGGAAGGGACAACAAGGTTGCGTTGGAGCGACTGCGGGAGGCGGTGCGGTTCGCGCCGTCGGCGCCGGAAGCGACGGTGGCCGCGCCGGCTAAAGATGCCACCTCAGAATCCGCATAAATCTGCGTTCATCTACATCCGCTCACGCACACCCGGAGCAACCATCCATGACCCGCGAACTTATGCAACGCGAGCTTGTCATCAATCTGACGACCGGCGAATTCCAGGTCTTGCCGATCACCGATCCGCGCATCATCGGCCCCGTGGATTACGGTTGGGTGCGCTTCAATGAGGAGCGACAGGCCGCGGGTCGGCCCGACCCGGACATCCAGACCTGGGGTGGCGGGCCGCTGGCTGCGTCGCGCATCCCCGGCGCGCGACGGCTGGTCTTCTGCGGCTACTCCCCCTCGTGGGAGGGCTTCTACGTCTCCAGCTTCGGCGGCGGAGCCTACGTGATGCACCGCATCGGCGCGGATTTCGTCTGCCTCAAGGGCAGCGCGGCCGAGGATTCGGTGCTGATCCTCAACCACAAAGGGGGCGAGATCAGCGTCCGCCTGGAGCCGATTGACCCGGACGTCATCTGGGCTGGCTACGCGTCCGCCCCCCCGGCCCCCCCACCTGGGGAGGAGTTGACTTCCCCCCAGGATTGGGGGGCTAGGGGGGGCCTTTCATCGGATGACGACTACCTGATCGGCTTCTACGCGCTCCAGCAGGCCGTGCTCGACCGCTACCGCGGCGAGTTCGACGAGGAGTGGGTGCGTGTGTTTGCAGTAGGCCCGGCCAGCCGGCACAGCGACCAGGGAATCATCGGCTCCAACCAGGTGAAGAAGGGGCGCATCCTGCCCATTGACGACTGGGCCGGGCGCGGCGGGCTGGGCAGCCGGCTGCTCCAGCGGCACCGTATCGCGGCGTGCATCTTCGGCGGCGACTGGGAAGACCCCGACCTGAAGGACTCCAAAGAGATTGACAGCTACTTCATGGCGAACTACGGCCAGCCGATGATCAAGGTGGATCTGGGCGCCACCGAAAAGTATCGCTACGTGCCCGGCTTCCAGACCGGCGGCACCTTCGGCGTGAACTATCATACCGTGGATGCCCGGCTGCTCAGCTTCAACTGGCGCTCGGTCTATCAGCCCGAAGCCGCGCGACTGGCTCAACACACCGCGTTCGTGCGTGAGCACTACCTCAAGCAATTCAACGAGGAGATCATCCAGCCGAAGCACTTCGCCCACTGCGGCGAGCCGTGCTCGGTGGCATGCAAAAAGTACGACCGCATCTACAAGAAGGACTACGAGCCGTACCAGGCGCTCGGCCCACAGTGCGGTATCTTCGATCAGAGGCCGGCCGAGGAGCTGAACCACTTCGTGGACGCGATGGGCGTGGACGCGATCCAGGTGGGCGGCGTCGTCTCGTGGATCATGGAGTTGGTCCACGACGGCTCAATCGTCCCGGACGACTTCGGCTTCCCGCCCGCGGACGAGATGCGCTTCGAATTCGCCTCGGACACAGCCCATTTCGATCTGGAGCTGGACTCCCGCCGCAACGCCGACTACGCCTACCAGGTGGTCTTTGCGCTGCTCTTCGATTCGCGCTGCGCGGTGTTTCGCCAGGGCATTCGCGCCGCCGCCAAAGCCCTCGACGAGCGGTACGGCCGTGCGTGGGACGCTCCAGCCTCCTTCGACTCCATCCGGCACACTACGCCGGATTCCGCTCAGGATGCCTCCGCTGGGACTGAGTCACGCAACACGAATCACGCATCACGTAACACGGATCACGCATCACGCACCACGCACAACGCACCACGCATCACGGATCACGCCGTCTACACCGCTCACGGCGCAGCCGGCAGCATGGTTCCCAACCAATACTGGGTGCCGGGGATGCTCGCGCCCATGCCGATGATGGGCAAGTACTTCGTTTACTACGGCCTCGACTTCCTGCCCCCGGCCGAGCTGGGAAAGAAATGCGTCGAGCGGTTTGTCTACGAGCTGTTCAACGAGAACAGCGGCGTCTGTCGTTTCCACCGCAAGTGGGCTGAGGTGATCGTGGACGAAATCATCTCGTCGCACTACCACTTCCCGGTGGACTATAAGGCGCACCAGTTCGCGCTGGCGCGGCAGATCTACGATCTGGACGGCGCCGCGGTCGCACCCTGGGAGACCGAGCGGACCGTGGACGCGGTGTGGCAATACCTGGAGGACATCGGCGGGGAGAACCCGAAGGACGATCTACGCGCCTGGGTCGAGCGATTCCGCGCCGACAAATGGGCTGCCGCTCGCGCCTACTGGGATGAGCTTCGCGCCGGCATCGCCGAGGCCTTCGCGGCCGGCCCGGCCGCGATTCCCGATCAGCGCGCACCGGGGCCGGCCGCGAAGGTGGACGTGCTGGGGCAGAAGTAGGGGGAAGGGGAAGATGAAGATTAGATATTGACCGATTCCCCGGTCGCGGTTATACTATGGCCGTGCCCCAGGGCACTATCTTTTTACCCGAAGGTTTTCCTATGATCGTCACAACCAAAAAACTATTCGAGTTGGCCTACGGCAAGTATGCCCTCGGCGCTTATAACATCAACAACGCGGAGCAGACCATGGGCCTGTTCCGCGGCTGCGTGGATAGCCAGGCGCCGTTCATCATCCAAATCAGCAAAGGCGCGCGTTCCTACACCGACAAGCTGATGCTCGAAGCCATCATCCGCGCCGCCGACCAGATCTTCCCGCAGGCGGTGTTCGCCGTCCACCTGGATCACGGCGACGAGAAGACCTGTATGGACTGCATCGCCAGCGGGTTCTACAGCTCGGTGATGATTGACGCCAGCCATGAGGCGTACGAGAAGAACATCGAGATCACCAAACGCGTCGTGGACGCGGCGCACGCGCGCGGCATCGTCGTGGAAGCGGAGCTGGGACAGCTCGGCGGCGTCGAGGAGCACGTGGCCGTGGACGAGGCCAACGCCAAGCTGACCGATCCCAACCAGGCGAAGGATTTCGTCACGCGCTCCGGCTGCGACTCGCTGGCGTGCGCCATCGGCACCAGCCACGGCGCGTTCAAGTTCAGCGGCACCCAGGGCTTGCGCTTCGACGTGCTGGTCGAGATTCAGAAGCGGTTGCCCGGCTTCCCGCTGGTGATGCACGGCTCCAGCTCGGTGCCGCAGGAAGAGGTGGCGCGCATCAACGCGGCAGGCGGCAGGCTGGCAGGCGCGAAGGGCGTGGACGCCAACCAGTTCCGCCGCGCGGCCGAGTTGGGCGTCACCAAGATCAACATTGACACCGACGGCCGGCTGGTGTGGACGCGCGTCCACCGCGAATTCTTCCGCGACTTCCCGGAGAAGTTCGATCTGCGCGACCCCGGCAAGGTCTTCATGGCCGAGTATGCCAGGTTCATCGCGGCCAAGAACGAGAAGCTGGGCAGCGCCGGGCAATTGGCCGCCGTGCGCGCCGCGCTGGGGTAAAGCAACGGATACGCACGGATAAGCGGATACATCAGAACCTAGGTTTCTGCGAGAAACCTGGGTTCTGCTTTACTGGCACAACCACTCCAGCCCCGGCGCGTGCCAGAGGGTGAAGCGGGTGTCTCCGGTGGTGGTCTTGATCGGGCATGGAACCTTGCCAAGGGCGCGCAGGGGCGGATCGAGCGCCTTCAGCCACGCGGGATCCAGCCATGGCTTGATGATGACCAGGGCGTTCGGGTCCGCGAGGGTCGCCTTGTTCGCTTCGGGCACGTTGGGTTCCTTGATGACCACCTCCGCGAACTGCGCCTGAACGGGGTAAATGAGGGGAAGCTGCCGGATGCCGATGCTGCTCCACGAGGGATCGGTAATGAAAACGTAGGTCTTGGGCGCGAGCACCTGGTCGTCGCGTTGCGCGCGCTGCACCAGGCGGAAGAAAAGGGTCTCCAACGACTGAAAGCCGGCCATGCGGTCGCGCGCCAATGGGTAGGCCTGGTACATATTGAGGCCGAGCGCGATCACCATGATCAGGATCACGAAGCCCGCGGCGCGGACGCGAAACAGACCCAGCCCCGCGATGCGCTCCCCAATCCACGCCAGGCCGATGGCCGCGAACAACGCGAACCACGGCAGCAACAGAAACATGCGCGTATCGGGCGGATAGAGGCGGTCGTGGGAAGCGCCAACCAGGAACAGCAGCGCGACGAAGCTGGTCAGCAAAAACCAGGCGAATCGTTCCCGCGGCAGCCGCTTAAGCACGGCCGCGCAGCCGATGGCAACCAGCGCCGCGGTGAGGGGGTCCACGTACCCGACGGCGATAAAATGGCCCTCTTCCGGAGTGTAGAGAAACGAGAAGAAGGCATATAGAAAATTCCGCGCCAGGTGGACCAGGAGATTGCCGGTCGTCTGGACGAGCTGCGGGCTGTAGAAAAACGTCCCGGCCACCTTGATCTTCCAGTACTCAGGTTGCAGCAGCAAGGGGAAAACGAGAATCAGCGCCGACGCGATCATCAACAGCCACCCGCCAATCGCGGCTTTCGTCGTGGGCGGCCGGTAGAACAGCAGCAGCAACAGCGGGATGGGCAGCACGTAGAGTGCGGCCGGATAGACGTAGAAGCAGAACCCCATCGCCGCGCCGAGCAGGACGAACGCCAGCGGCCGGATGGTGCGCACGACCCAGGCCGCGGCCGCCAGGGTCAACGACATGGCAAAGAGGGCTTGCAAGTTGTTGTAGCCGATCTTGCCGAATGACATGACGTAGTGCGAGACCGCCAGGAGCAGCGCGGCGAACAGCGCCGTACGCTCGCGCACGAACGTTCTGAAGAACAGGTAGCAGAAGCCGACAGCCGCGGCGCACAGGAAGGCATTGCTGAAACGCCAGGCGAAGCCGTTGACGCCGAGCAGCTTCATAAAGCACGCCTGGATCACCGAGGAAAGATAGGGGTGCGCGCCGTAGACGGCCTGGCCGTTGAACAGGTGAGCGCCGAGCTGGGCCAGGCTCTCGTTCTCGGCGATGTAGCGGGCCTGGTAGAAGAACGCATATTCGTCCCCGATGCCGGAGAGCCACCAGGCGTTGGTGTTGAACGCGTAGAGGATCATCGCCAGCGCCACCACCCAGACGACAGGACTGACCCCGCGCCAGTAGCGAGCCAGGTTGAGGCCGGTCAGGATCAGCAGGACGGCGAACGCCCACTGGAACTGCGGCGTGGCGTAACCGCTCGTCAGCGCGGCCACGAGCGCGCAAAAGACCAGGCCGATGGCGACCCACCGGCCCCCGTCGCGGCGCCACCCTATCGCCATTCGCCCAAGCGGCGCCTCGCGCAGAATCCAGCCCAACAGGTAGACCAGAAACGCCGCGGCCAACTCCCAGCCGGGCGCGGTGTGCAGGATGACGGCGCGCGCCCCTGCCGCGATCAAGCCTGCGACGGAGACGAGGAGCAGAGCCAGGGCAATCCGGGCTTGCGCCGACCTAACCTTATCTCTTTCAGGCGGAGCGCCGGCCGGACTTGAGCCGGCGCCGCGCAGGGGCACGGCGCGCTGAAGGATGACGAGCACGATGATGCCCAGGAAGCCGGCGAAGACGAGAAGGAAATACGAAGGGTAGGCCAGCCCGCACAGGGGCTTGATCCGGCACCAGGCGTTCTGGAAGAAGTGGATCGCCGTCGCGTCGCGCAGCCAGCGGTCCTGGATGACCAGCGCAGAGGGAATGACGGCCAGAAGCAGCGTGGCGACGAGAAGCAGCGCGGGGCCAAGCAGCTTCCGCCAGTCCACCGGCTCGCGGCGGCCCGCCCGCGTCCGGGTCAGCTCCGTCTCCAACTCGCCGATGCGCAGCTCCAGCTCGCCGATGCGCTGCTGCAGAGCAGCCTTCTCGGCCTCGCTGGCCTCGGAGTCGGGTTGAGGTCTTGCGGTCTCGGATTCCGGTTGAATCATCGCATCATCCGCTTATCCGTTCTCATCCGCTGTTCATCCGCTTATCCGTTCTCATCCGCTGCTTTATCCCCCGCCCACCGGCGGGAAAAGGCTGATAGTATCGTCGTCTGCGACCGGCGTCTCCTGGCCCTTCAGGTACTCGACCGACCGGCCATTGAGCAGCACGGTGACGAAGCCGGTCGAAGCGCCCCCGGCGTCCCACAGCTTATGGCCCAGGGCTGGGTAGCTCTCGACCAGGCGATGCAGCACGTAACCGATGGTCGTGCGCTCGGCAAGGGGCAGGTCAATCGCGCTGACGCCCATCAGGTCGCGGAGGGTGGCGTAGGTGCGGATGCGCATGGGGGTTACTCCTGATTCAGATTGTAGCACGCAGTGGCCGGTTCCGCAAGTGTTTTTTACTCACTGCCCATTCGCACAGGTCGCGATCCCTTGCCCGCAATCCGCGCATTCGAACTGCACCGTCGTGTGCCGGATGCCGAACCGTGCGGCCAGCGCGGCGCGGAGGTCGTCCTGCACCCGCTGCGCCTCCGCCAGTCGTTGATCGGCCAGGACGACGTGCGCGCTGAGGGCCGTATAGCCGGGGCTGACGGTCCAGACGTGTAGATCATGCACGTTCGAGACGCCGGCAATCGCACTAATGGCCCGACTCACCTCACCGGCCGTGACCCCCGCGGGCGCGCCCTCGACCAAGATGTGTAACGCCTCGCGCAGCACCCGTCCCGATCCAGCCAGGATGATCGCGCCGATGAGCACGCTCACCAGTGGATCGGCCAACGTCCAGCCGGTCAGGAGCATGACGACGCCCGCGATGATCACCCCGACCGACGACAGCGCATCGCCTAACACGTGCAGGAACGCGCTCCGCACGTTCAGGTCATCGTGGTCGTGTTCGCGCAGGACGAGCGCCACCAGCAGGTTGACAACCAGACCGACAATGGCGACGACCAGCATCGGCCCGGCCAGCACCGCGGCCGGCTCGCGCAGGCGGATCCACGCCTCGCGGAAAATGCCGAACGAAACCAGGAACAGCGTCGCGCCGTTCACCAGGGCCGCGATCACCTGCCAGCGGTGAAAGCCATAGGTGTGGCGGTCATCCGCGGGGCGGGCGGCCAGGCGCAGCGCGGCGTAACTCATGCCCAACGCCAGCAGGTCGAGCGCGACGTGGCCCGCGTCCGAAAGGAGCGCCAGGCTGTGCGTCCACAGCCCGCCAGCGACCTCGGCGGTCAGAATCAGGCCGGTAAGGGCCAGGGAGAGAATGAAGCGGCGTTCGGTACCTTTCACGCGATTTTCTCGCCGCACTCCGGGCAGAACTTGGCCTTGGGCGTGCTGAAGTCGTGGTAGTTAGAGACGAACGCGATCTCGTCGCCCATAAATCTCTCCTCTATCGGGATGGATGACCGAAGTATACCACATTTCGGATCTGACAAGTCTACGTCCTACCTGCTGTATCATCATAGCCGTTGCCGGTCTGGGGTTGTATGACGGATGCTACCTTCGGCGGTGGCAGGAGAACCAGCCCTTCCTTGCGCAACGAGAGGTGCAACACATCACCCGCCAACAGACTGAGCGGAACATAGGTGTAGGCGGAAAAGCGCAGCTCGACCTCGTGGCCGTTCGGTAGGACGACGCGCAGCAACCGGTAGCCGGCCCCCTCTCGGCTTTCGGTGATCCGGCCGGTCACCTGGTTGCGGGCCACGGCGCCCATCACCGGCCGGTCAGGGTAGAGCACCTTGATATCCTCTGGTCGGATGTAGGCGGTGACGGTAGCGCCGACGGACGGTATTGAGTTACCGAGGGGAAGCGGGAAGCCGGGAGTGGAAAACGCGACAGTATCGCCGGCCGGCTCTTCCCCGATCGGCAAGGGCGGTGCCTCAAGTCGAAGCCCATCCCAATCCAGCAGTAACCGGCCAGGGCCGGCGCCGATCACGGTGGCCCGGAACAAGTTGCGGATGCCCATGACCTCGGCCACGTCGTAGCTGGCGGGGCGGCGAAAGACCTCCTCGATGGGGCCGATCTGCGCCACCTGGCCGTCGCGGATGACTGCCAGCCGGTGGCCCAAGGCGAAGGCGTCCTCCAGGCGATGGGTCACGTAAAGCACGGTCAGTCCCAGCTCGGCCTGGAGATCGCGCAGGTCGCGTTGGAGCCGCTCGCGCATGGCGCTGTCGAGCGCCGAAAATGGCTCATCGAGCAGGAGCACCTGGGGATCGGCGGCCAGAGCGCGGGCGATGGCGACCCGTTGCTGCTGCCCGCCCGATAGCTCGTGGGGATAGCGACCGGCCAGGTGCGCCAGGCGCATCCGCTCCAGCAATGCGGCGGCCCGGTCATCCTCAACGCGCCGGCTCCAGGGCAAGCGGCCCACTTGTAGGGGGTAGGCGACGTTCTCCAGCGCGGTCAGGTGGGGAAAGAGGGCGTAGCCCTGGAAGACGTAGCCGATACGCCGACTGCGCGCCGGCACATTGATGGCCGCGCCCGGCCGGCCGCGGCGGAAAAGGGCACGGTCATCCAGGCGGATTTCGCCGGCATCCGGCGTCACCAGCCCCGCGATCGCGCTCAACGTCGTGCTCTTCCCCGCGCCCGACGGCCCGAAGAGCACCGTGATCTCAGCGCCGACCGCCAGCCGAACAGATAGCCGGAAGCCGGGCCATTGTTTCTCGATGTCTACATGCAGGCGTGCGCCCACCGAGCCTTGAGTGATCCTCACAGTTCCAACGCAATCCGGAGACGCTGGTCAACCTGGCGCAGTCCTGCGATAGACAAGTGCCCCAATCGGCGGCTAACGGCAGACGTGGGCACGGCCGCCAGATTCGACGCTTTGACCCAGCAGGTCATCTTAATACCGGCAAGCTGGGCTTCCGGTGTATCAGCCACGATCTGATAATCGGTGGGGAGTGGCTGAGATGCGGGACGAGACGAAATGGCGGCTATCAGAACGTCGGCGGTGGTTTGATGAATCATGCGACCGGAAATCACGACTGCAGGCCGTGGCTTTGCCTGAACTCCACCGCCCGTGTCTATGAAAGGAAAGCTCACCAAGACGACCTCTCCGCGCTGCGGTTGCCAGGGGCGCGTACTCATAACGGCTCCCCGTCTTCCCAGGTGTAAACATCCTCCCCGGGGTGTTCCCAGATGCGGGCCAATGAAGCCTGCGAAATGGTGTAGAAACTGCCTTCTGTTTCCTGGCTGCGTTGCCGGATCAGGATGTCGTATTGCACCGTGCTCAAAAGCACCGCCTGAGCGCGACCTTTCCGGGTGATGAATATGGGCTGTTGGCTGGATACCACCTGATCCAGAATCGCACTCAACCGGCCACGCAACTCAGTGGCAGGCAAGACGAGCGTCATCACGGCCTCCTTTGAGAACTGCCATGCCGCGCGGCGGCATTCTTGAAGATAGAAACTCCCGCGCTTGTCATGCTGAGCGGGCCTACCAGCCAACGATTGCTGCGGCGAGTATCCAGCGAAGCATCCGGCGTTGCAAGTTTCTGAGCAGCGGGTTCGCCCCAGACTCCTCGTTACGGCGTGAAACCAGCGAAGAATCCCTTCGTTGTACTCAGGGCAGGCTCTTCACTGCGTTCAGGACAAGTTCTCGCTCCATACCGCACGAGACCCTTCCTAGAGGCTCGCCGCAACGCACTACACGGGGTAGACCCGCTCAGAGCCTGCCCTGAGTGCAGCGAAGGGGTGACACTCGTTCTTATTCCCGATAAAGTCTGTTGTCTGGTAGGATTTTACCACACATCAGGGTGAACTCGAAGCTGGCGACCGCTGTTCTACTCAATTTCGCGTCTGCTCAAATCGTCTCACCGCCCACAGGCTCAGAAACGCCACCGCGGTCGTCAAGAGCACCATCTGGTTCGCCAGGCCGTACTGGCGGTTCTGGACGGCATCGTAGATGGCGAGGGGCAGGGTTTGGGTGCGACCGGGGATGTTGCCGGCGACCATCAACGTGGCGCCGAACTCACCGAGCGCGCGGGCCGCGGCCAGCACCAGCCCGGCCAGGATGCCGCGGCGGGCCAGAGGCAGCGTCACCCGCCAAAGGATTTCGATTTCCGAAGAGCCAAGAGTGCGCGCGGCGTTTTCGAGAGCCGGATCCACGCTGGCGATGGCCGCGCGCGCGGCGCCGACCATCAGCGGCAGGCCGACGATCGCCGAGGCCAGGGTCGCCGCGCCCCAGGTGAAGAGCACGCGCACGCCCAGCCACTCGACCAGCGGGCTGCCCCGGCCCAGGGCCAGCAGCAGGTAGTAGCCCACAACAGTCGGCGGCAGCACCAGCGGCAGGTTGACCAGCGTCTCCACGATGACCTGGCCGCGAAAACGCCGTCGCGCCAGCACCAGCGCCAACGCCAGTCCCGCGACGAGGATCAGCGCCGTCGCCACGGCCGTCACTTGTAGCGATAGGATCAAAGGTTGCCAAATCATGGGATGGCCTCGAAGCCGTACTTGCGCAGGATTTCCTGTCCGCGGGGGCCGGCGACAAAATCGGCAAACGCGGCCGCCTCCCGCTCGTGCGCCGTCCCCTTGACCACCGCCAGCGCCTGGTCGAGCGGTCGGTGCAGCTCCTGCGGGATCGTCGTCCACCGTCCCTGCACCCCCCCGTTACTCCCCTGCGCCGCGGGCACGACCAGCGACAGGGCGACGATGGCCGCGTCCACGTTGCCCGTCTCCGCGTATTGTAACGCCTGGCGGACGTTTTCCCCCAACACCAGCTTGGGCTGCACGGCCTCCCACACGCCGGCCGTCTGAAGCGCCTCGCGTGCCGCAACGCCGTAAGGCGCGTGATCGGGGTTGGCGATGGCAACGCGGGTGATCTCGGGTCGCGCCAGGTCTCCGAGGCTTTCGGGGCGGAGCGGATTATCGGCGCGCGTCCAGAGAACGATCCGCCCGCGCGCATAGACTCGTTTCGTGCCGGGTGCGATCCGCCCCTGTCGCTCCAGATCTTCGATGAAGCTGACGTTGGCCGCGGCGAAGACGTCGGCCGGCGCGCCCTGCTCGATCTGCTGCGCCAGTTGGCCGGTGGAGCCAAAATTGAACGTAACCTTGCCGGCGGTCTCAGCCTCGAACTGCCGGCCGATCTCACCGAAGGCATAGGTCAGGTCGGACGCGGCGGAAACGATCAGCGTGACGGGTTGCTCACGGTCAGAGGCGGGAGGTGGCGTGCTCCGGCAGGCAGCCAGGAACACGGCTGCAATCAGGCAAAACGCAAGCAAGGTAGGATGGGGACGGCGTGGGAGGTAGGTGGTTGCGCTCATGGATAGGCGATATATCACCAAGAGCAGGGCTTGTCAAATTGCCGAAACAGAACGTGCGGCGCACCGGGCGTGCGCCGCACGTTTGGTTCAGGACAACCGATCCTACTTTTCGCGTGTAGTTGTCCCGTCCGGCCGCCAGCCGCGACGCCGGCCCACTTTCAGGCGAATTTGCGACCGCTTGAGCGCCATCTCAATGCCCGGCAACTCCTCACGCGGCGCACCCTCGGCCAGCAATTGCTCGGCGCGGGCACGGGCGGCCTCGGCACGGTTGACGTCAATCTCTTCCGGCAGCTCCGCCGTGCGCGCGAGGATGGTCACCTTGTCCGGGCGCACTTCCATCCACCCGCCGCTGACCACGAAGTAGAGATCGTCCTGCCCCTCGCGCTTGACGATCACTTCGCCGGGGGTCAGGATCGTCATCAGCGGCGCATGCTTGGGCAGGATGCCCAATTGCCCCTCGCTGCCGGGCGCGATGATCTCCCACACGTCGCCGGAGAAGACGGCGTGATCTTGGGAGACGAAATCCAGGCGGATGGTTGACATGGAAAACCCCCGAACTACATGCTCTTCGCCTTCGCGACCGCGTCCTCAATGGTGCCAACCATGTAGAACGCCTGCTCGGACAGGTCGTCGTGCTTGCCGTCCAGGATCGCCCGGAAGCCGGCGACGGTGTCGGCGGCCTTGACGTAAACGCCCGGCCGGCCGGTGAACGGCTCGGCGACGAACATCGGCTGCGTCAGGAACCGCTGAATCTTGCGGGCGCGGGAGACGGTCACGCGGTCTTCTTCGCTCAATTCCTCGACGCCCAGGATGGCGATGATGTCCTGCAGGTCTTTGTAGCGTTGCAGCGTGCGCTGTACCGCGCGCGCCACGTCGTAGTGCTCCTGGCCGACGATCAGCGGATCGAGGATGCGGCTGGTAGAGGCCAGCGGGTCCACCGCGGGGAATAAGCCCTGCTCCGAGAGCGAGCGTTCCAGCGTCACGGTAGCGTCCAGGTGGGCGAAGGTCGTCGCGGGCGCGGGGTCGGTGTAGTCGTCGGCCGGCACGTAGACGGCCTGCATCGAGGTGATCGAGCCGGTCTTGGTGGAACAGATGCGCTCCTGCAGCTCGCCCATGTCGGTGCCCAACGTGGGCTGATAGCCGACCGCGCTGGGCAGGCGGCCGAGCAGCGACGACACCTCGGAGCCGGCCTGCACGAACCGGAAGATGTTGTCAATGAAGATCAGCACGTCGCGACCCTGATCGCGAAAATACTCGGCCATGGTGACAGCGGTAAGCCCCACGCGCAGGCGCGCGCCGGGCGGCTCGTTCATCTGACCGAACACCATCACCGTGCTGCCCATAACGCCCGATTCGCGCATCTCGTGCCAGATGTCGTTGCCCTCGCGGCTTCGCTCGCCCACGCCCGCAAACACCGAATAGCCCTGGTGGAACTTCGCCAGGTTATTGATGAGTTCCGTGATGATGACCGTCTTGCCCACGCCCGCGCCGCCGAAAACGGCCGTCTTGCCGCCTTTGGTGAACGGCGCGATCAAGTCAATGACCTTGACACCGGTCTCGAACATCTCGGCGGCCGTGGACTGCTCGATCAACGCCGGGGCCAGGCGGTGGATCGGATACTGCGCCGCGGCCTCGACCGGCTCGGTCGTGTCAATCGTCTCGCCCAGCACGTTGAAGATGCGGCCCAGCGTCCCCGGCCCCACCGGCACGGTGATCGGCGCGCCCGCGCCAATCACCTGCATCCCGCGGCGCAGGCCATCGGTGCTGGACATGGCGACGGCGCGCACCCACCCGCTGCCCGTCTGGCCCTGCACCTCACAGACCAGCCGGCCGCCATCATCCAATCGAATCTCCAGGGCGTCGTAAATGTCCGGCAATTCCTCCGGGCTGAACTCCACGTCCACTACCGGACCGATGACCTGGACGAGTTTACCGATCGCACCGCTTTTACCCATGGTTACCCTTCTCCGTGTACTTTATAACTGCTATGTCGTATTGCGTATTGCGTGGTCCGTTCTGTCGTAGCAATGAATCGTTGCCGAGACAAACGCAATACGCACCACGCAACACGCATCACGCCTTCGCCAACGCGCTTGCCCCACCCACAATATCCAGCAATTCCTTCGTGATCGCTTCTTGCCGCGCCTTGTTGTACGAAAGGGTCAACCCGCCGATCAGATCGTTGGCCGCATCGGTGGCATTGCGCATGGCGACCATGCGGGCCGACTGCTCGCTGGCGATGGACTCGTAGAGCGCCTGCAAAATCTGCAGCTCGGTCAGGCCGCGCAGGATTTCGCCGAGGACCGTCTGCGGATCCGGCTCGAAGATGTAATCGGCGGCCATCGGCACTTCGGGCCGCGCCGACTCGATGGGCAGCAGCTTGCGAAGGATCGGCTCCTGGTTCAGGGTGGTGTGGAAGTCCGTGAAGGCGACGTAGACCGCATCGTAGATGCCGTTGACGAAATCCTCGATGACCACGCTCGCCACCGGCGCCACGTCGTTGCTGCTGGGCCGATCGCCCAGGCCGGTGAACTCGGCGCGCAGCGGCGGGCCGTGGCGCAGCATCCAGTCGCGGCCCTTGCGGCCGATCGTCACCACGCTGACCTGCTTCGCCTCGACCTTTTCCCACTCCCGAACCTGGAGCGCGGCCTTGCGGATGATGTTGCTGTTGTATGCGCCGGCCAGCCCGCGGTCCGCGGTGATGAGCAGCAGACCGATCTTCGCCACCGGGCGCTGCTGGAGCAGCGGCTGTTCGGCCGCGGCGCTGACGCGCAGACGGGCCAGGTAGGTCAACACTTCCCACGATTTCTGGGCGTAGGGGCGCGTCGCCAACACCTGCTGTTGGGCCTTGCGCATCTTGGCCGCGGCCACCGTCTCCATCGCCTTTGTGACCTTGGCGATGTTCTTGACGCTGCGGATGCGGCGGCGGATTTCGCGTGTACTGGCCATGAACGATCCCTAAAGTATCACCTTGTCACCCTGAGCGGGTCGGTACCGCGAATTCCGCTGCGGCGTTACACCAGCGAAGGGTCTCTGTGCCACATCAAGGAGAACTTGTCCTGAGTGCAACGAAGGATTCTTCGCTGTCTCTCGCCGCCGCGAGACGTTCGGGGTAAAGCCGCTCAGAATGACAGGTACCTATGCCCCAAACGTAACGTTAAAATCCTGGATCGCCAGCTTCAACCCTTCGGTCGTCGTATCGTCCAGCTTCCTGGCTGCGGCGATGGCACGGCCGATGTTCGGGTGGCTGGCGTCCATGTAGCGCAGGAACGCCTCTTCCCAGGCCTTGACCTTGTCCTGCGGCACCTTATCCAGGTAGTTGTTGGTCACCGCAAAGAAGACCATCACCTGCTTCTCTAACGCCACCGGTTGGTACTGCGGCTGCTTCAGAATTTCGGTGATCCGCTGACCGCGGTCGAGCTGGCGTTGGGTGGCCGGGTCGAGATCGGAGCCGAACTGGGCAAAGGCCGCCAATTCGCGGAACTGGGCCAGCTCCAGCTTCATCTTGCCTGCCACCTGCTTCATGGCTTTGGTCTGCGCGGCGCCGCCGACGCGGCTCACCGAGAGGCCGGGGTTCACGGCCGGACGGATGCCAGCGTAGAAGAGGTCGCTTTCCAAGAAAATCTGGCCGTCGGTGATCGAAATGACGTTCGTCGGGATGTAGGCCGAAATGTCGCCCGCCTGCGTCTCGATGATCGGCAGCGCGGTGAGCGAGCCGCCGCCGAATTCCGGAGCCATGCGCGCGGCGCGCTCCAACAAGCGGCTGTGCAAATAGAAGACGTCGCCGGGATACGCCTCGCGGCCGGGGGGACGGCGCAGCAGCAGGGAAACCTGGCGATAGGCCTGGGCGTGCTTGGACAGGTCATCGTAAATGATGAGCGCGTCCTTGCCCTGCTCCATGAACTCCTCGCCGATGGCGCAGCCCGCGTAAGGAGCGATGTATTGCAGCGCGGCCGGCTCCGAAGCGGTAGCCGCGACCACGACCGTATGCGCCAGCGCGCCGTACTTTTCCAGCGTCGCGATCACCTGGGCCACCTGCGCCTGCCGCTGCCCGATGGCAACGTAAATGCAAATCAGGTCTTGCCCCTTCTGGCTGATGATCGTGTCAATGGCGAGGGCCGTCTTGCCGGTCTGGCGGTCGCCGATGATCATCTCTCGCTGGCCGCGGCCGATGGGAATCATGGCGTCAATGGCCTTGATGCCGGTCTGGACCGGGGTATCCACGCTCTTGCGGCTGACGACGTTGGGCGCGATGCGCTCGATGGGGCGGAACTTGTCCGACTTGATCGGCCCCTTGCCATCCACCGGCTGGCCCACCGCGTTGATCACGCGGCCGATCATCCCCTCGCCGACCGGCACAGAGACGATGCGCCCGGTGCCGCGCACGGTCTGCCCCTCGGCGATGCCAGTGGACTCACCCATGATGATGACGCCCACGTTATCGGCTTCCAGGTTGAAGACGATGCCCAGGACGCCGTTATCGAACTCCATCAGCTCCGCGGCGCGCGCATTCGCCAGTCCGCGCAGGCGCGCGATCCCGTCGCCCACCGAGATCACCGTGCCGACGTCCACGGTCTTCGTGGGCGCCTGGAAGCTGAGGATTTGCTGTTTGAGTTGCGCGACCAGATCTTCGGTCCGTACGGCCATGTGTGTCTCCCCGTACTACGTACTACGTACTACGTATTTCGTATCACGTCGAAACGTCAGGTAGGCGCTACAATGCGAGTCTACGTAGTACGCAATACGTAGTACGCAATACGTAGTACGCAATACGCAATACGCAATACGCAATACGCAAACCGCATACCTTACATCGAAGCAGCCGTCATTCGCGGTCGGTCACCCCAAGCGCCTGTTTCATCGCCGCCAACCGGCTCGCCACGCTGCCGTCAATCAACTTGTCGCCCACGCGCACGATCAGGCCGCCCAGGATGATGGGATCCACCTGATAGCTCACGTCCAACCCGGCGCCGTATTGGGCTTCCAGCCGGGCCACCAGGGCCTGGCGCTCGGCATCGGTCAACGGCACGGCGCTGATGATCTCGGCTGCCACCGGCGCGGCCCCGGCGCGGCGCATCCGCTCGCGCAACGCGGCCGCCACGTCGGCCAGCAGGGCCAGATCGCCGCGCTGGGCCAGGGTATAGACCAAGTTGCGCACCGGCAGGTCAACGTCGGCGGGCAGAAGACCATCCAGGATCGGCTGGCGCAGGGCGAAGTCGGCGCCGACGGCCTGGCCGCGAGCCAAGGTGGCCGGGTCAGCGGCCAGTTTGGCCGCCGTCCCTTCCAGCGCAGCCAACCAGCGTTCCAGCGCAGCCTCGTGGAAGGCCTGCGCGTAGCTGCTCACGCGATCGGGCGCATCCATCGTCAATTTCTCCGCGCCGGGTCAGGTCCCAGCTCTGCCAGGAACTGCCCGATCAGCTTGCGCTGCGTGCCTTCATCCATGGCCTGGCCGAGGACACGCTCGGTGGCAAGCATGGAGAGACTGGCGATCTGGCTCTGGACTTCAGCCAGGATGTGGGTCTTTTCCTGCGCGGCCTCGTCACGTGCCTTCTGGCGAATCGCCTCGGCCTCGCGCTGCGCATCCGCGACGATGCCGCTCCGGGTCTGCTCGCCCTGCTGCGCGGCCTGGCCGATGATCTCCTGGGCCTTGCGCTGCGCCTCAGCGACCTTGCGATCGTATTCCTGCTGCGCTTTGGCCGCGGCCTCGCGTGCGGCGTCCACATCGGCCATGCTGCGCTCGATCCGCGCCTTGCGCTGGCTCATCATCGCCAGCACACGCTTGTAGAGCAGCATGTAGAGCAGCACCGCCAACAAAACAAAGTTGACGAGGTTCGATATCAATGAACCCAGGTTGATGCCGAGACTTTCCAACGGCCCCCTCCTTAGATTGCAGATTTTAGATTTTGGATTTCAGATTGCAGAATCCGTAACAGCATCGTAGAACACGTCAATCTGCAATCCGCAATCTGCAATCTGCAATCCGCAATCTGCAATCGTCAGACGAACTTCAGCAGCAGCGCGACGACCAGCGCGTAAATCGCGACCGATTCGGCGAAGACGATCGCCAGAATCATGTTGGTGCGGATGTTGTCAGCCGCCTCGGGGTTGCGCCCCATGGCTTCCATGGCCTTGCTGCCGATGAGGCCGATGCCGATACCCGGGCCAATCGCGCCCAGGCCGATCGCCAGAGCTGAACCCAAAGCCTTCAGTCCTTCAACGTCCATGTGTGACTCCTCTCCTAAGAAGGGTTGCGGTATTGCCAGTGTAAAATCGTGTCGTGGGGCAAACTGCAAATCGCAAACTGCAAACTCACTCTGTCCGAGAGGAGTCATCTGCCATCTGCTATTTGCCATCTGCCATTTGCTATTGCCATCTGCCATTTGCTATTTGCCATCTCAATGGTGTTCTGCCTCGCCGTGCCCCATCGTGGAGAGCGAGAAGAAGACCAGCGCCAACATCATAAAGACAAACGCCTGGATGAAGCCGATGAACAGCTCCAGCCCGATGAAAGGCAGCGAGACAAGATACGGGATCAGGAAGGCCAGCACAGCCAGCAGCACTTCGCCCGCGAAGACGTTGCCGAAAAGACGGAAGCTGAAGGAGATGATCCTGGCGAACTCCGAGATCAGCTCCAGCAAGCCGACGACCAGTTGGATGATCCCCATCCCGACGCCTTGCTTGAAGCCACTGAGGTCAAAGAACTTCTTGAAATACCCCAGCTTCTGCGCCTTGACGCCGAAATACTGCGCCATGAAGACCGCCACCAGGGCCAGCGCCAGCGTGAAGTTCAGATCGGTGGACGGCGCGCGGAGAAACGGAACCAGGATGAATCCTTCGCCCGCGGTGTGAGACTGTTGTGCGGTCAGGAACGCGCCGTTGGCGACGAACCCTGCTTTGTCGCCGTGTGGATGCTCCAGGAAGCCGATCGTGCCGACGCCGGGCACCAGGCCGATCCAGTTGGAGACCACGATGAAGAGGAAGATGGTCATCACGATGGGGAAGAACTTCGCCACCCACTTGCCCGCCACGCCCTCAGAAAAGCCGTAGAGACCCTCGACAACCCATTCGATGAAGTTGCCGAAGCCGCCGCTAGGCACTAGCTCGCTGTTCTTGGCGCTGACCAGGTCTTTGGGGTAGCGACGGGTGGTGACGAACGCCACGACGATGAGGATGACCGTGACGATCCAGGTGGTGAGGAGCGCGTTGGAGACCGCAAAAGAACCGATGTGGAAGATCGGTTCCGCAGCCAGCGAGACCTCGGGGGTGGGTACCTTAAGCCCCAGCAGGCCGGAGACGACAAATGGGGCGATCGCAACGAGGAGGATCACCAGATTACGGACGGTGAGCAGCTTCTTGAGCACTACGCTTTGTCCTCCTTCCCGATAGTTTCTGTCTCGGTGTCGGGTTGGGTTTCTGGGGGCCGTCCCAAGGCATCAAGCGTGCGGACTGCAATTCGCACCGTGCCGAAGGTTCCTGCGACAATCCCCACCAGCGCGCCAACCAGGGTCAACAATGGAGCCGTGCCGAACCGGCGGTCGAGCAGCAGCCCGATGCCCAGGGGAATCAGGGTAGAAAAAGCGACCACCCAGCCCAACTGTAACAAGGGGCCGACCGTGCGCAACTGCTTCACACGCCACCTCTCTCCCCCGCCGACGAGGGGGGATTATAACAGGTAGTATCTAAAGGCGCAAATTCGAGGGGGAAATTACTCTCACATTATTGTGAAAAATGTCCCTACCGCTTCCGCCACGCATCTACCAACGCGCCAAGCCTGGCGATCAGCAGCACGATTCCGCCGCCGAGTAGCGCCACGCCGATGATCGCGACCAGGATGAGCGCCAGCGCCACGAGACCGCCGCCGCAGAGACCGATGGGCTCCATCTCGTCACTGATTCCCGCCCAGCAGGCTCCCCAGGTTGATATTCGTGCCGCCGCTCGGCCCGCCGCCCCCGCCATGCGTGGCAGGCAGGTATTGAAGAACCTTCTGCGCCAGCTTCATCATGGGCATGGTTTGCAGCCAGACGCGGCCCGGTCCGCGCAGGGTCGCCAGGAAGAGACCCTCGCCGCCGAGCAGGATATTGCGAAAGCCGCGCAGCATCGTGATGTCGAAGTCCACCGACGGCTGGAACATCGCCACGTGACCGGTGTCTACCTTCAACACCTGGCCCGGCTGCAGGTCGTAGGTGACGATTTCGCCATCGAACTCCACGAACGCGTCGCCCGGGCCGGTGAGCTTCTGCAGGATGAACCCCTCGCCACCGAAGAAGCCTGCGCCGAGCCGTTTGCGCAGGTGCATGTCCATGTCCACGCCCTTCTCGGCGCACATGAACGCGTCCTTCTGGACGATCACCTGCTCGCCTGCGGCCAGGTGCAGGTCTATCACCTTGCCGGGAAACTCCGAGGCGAACGCGACGATGCCGCTGCCGGAGTTGACGTAGTAATCGGTGATGAAGAGCGACTCGCCGGAGACCGCCCGGCGGAACATCTTGCCCAACCCGCCGCCGGTGTTGGTGTCCATTTCCACGTTGCCGCTCATCCAGCTCATCCCGCCCGACTCGGAGTAGACCTTCACGCCCGGTTCGAGCTGGACCGTGACGACTTGCAACACCGTGCCATCAATCTTGTACTTGAGCGCCATTGGATGCCTCCTATCCCTGTGCTTCTGTGTTCATCCGCGTCCTACTTCCATCTCGCACCCACACCACCACCGCCGCTGCGCCGATCCCGAACATCAGGCTGGCGACGAGGAACGGGGCGCGCAGCCCCAACTCGCCGGCCGCGGTCGCGCCGAGGATCGGCCCCAGCGCGTTGCCGGCCGATACCGCGCTGGCATCCAGCCCGAACACCATCCCCTCGCGGCCTCGTTCGGTCAGATTCGCCATCATCGCGGTCAACGTGGAGAGTGTGCCGCCGACCGCGAACCCGCTGAGCAATTGCCAGAAGATCAGCCAGCGCGGATCCTGGACGAAGGCCTGGGGGATGAAGCCCAAGGCCGCAGCCACCGCGCTGGCGATCAGCAGCCGCCGATAGCCCAGCCGATCGCCCCACCCGCCGATCAACGGCGAGCCGGCCGCCGCGCCGAGGGCTGACACGGCCGCGACGATGCCGGCCGTGGTTCCCACGTGTCCCGCGCCGGGCATGAGCGATTGGATGAAGAGCGGCAGGATCGGGTCGAGCGACCGCGAGCCGACTCGCAGCAGGATGCGCGCTGCGAAGGTCGCCAGCAGCGCAGTAGAGGCCAGCACCAGCTTCAGCGCGTGGCCGTAGCGCCGCAACCCACCCTCGGCTACATCCGCGGCCGGGTGGAAATCTTCCTTGACGAAGACAGCGACCAGGATGCCGGAGATCAGCAGCAGCGCGCCTGTGACCCAAAAGCTGGGCCGGTAGCCGAATGTGTCGCCCGAAAGCCCGCCGAGCAGCGGCCCCAGCGATACACCCAGAAACACCGCCATCTGCAGCGAGCCAAGCGCCATGCCGGAGCGTTCCTTCGGCACGGTGCTGGCGACCAGGGTCGTCGTGGCCGCGACGGTGCCGGTGAGCATCCCCTGGATGAAGCGCAGGAGCACCAACTGCTGCACGTTGGTCACGAAGCCCATCAGGGTCAGGATCACAGCGCCGGCGAACGACGCGCGCAGCACCATCAGCTTGCGGCCATAGCGGTCGGCCAGCGCGCCCCAGATAGGGGACATGACCGCCATGCTGACTGCCTGGGCCGACGTGACCAGCCCGGCCCAAAGCGCCACCTCCTTGACGCCGGTGACGCCCAACTCCTGGACGTAGTAGGCGATGAACGGCGTGACGAAGGAGAACCCCGCGACGCCGATGAATTGAGTGACCCAGACGGTATAAAGCGTGCGACGCCATTGTGGCATGATTGCGTCCCATCAGGCGCTCGGGCCAAAACTTGTCACCCTGAGCGGGTTGGTCCCGTGAAATGCATTGCGGTGAGAATCCAGCGAAGAGCCCGCCCTGAGCGTAGTCGAAGGGGTCTCATCGCGGAATGAGAACCTGTCCTGAGCGCAGCGAACGGATTCTTCGCTGGATGCTCGCCGTCGCGAGAAGTTAGGGGTTAACCCGCTCAGAATGACAGTCGCCGGAAAGCGCGCTTTGTGACCGTGCCGAGTATATCTCTGACCGAGCCGAAGATGGCACGGTCAGGAGACAGGCCTGAGCAGGGCATGATTAAGGTACTACTACGTTCGCGTCTGCGTAGTGAATCCGCCGGCCGTGCCCGCGCGTGCCGCGGCGACGAAGCCGCCGCTCCTCGTCCACCTCGGTCGCGGGGCGCAGCGCAGCGACCTCCACCTCGGCGCGGTTGCTCTTGCCCAGAAAATGGATCAGGATTTTGACCCGCTCGGCCGGCCCCAGCGGCCCCTGGAAGATGCCGCGCAGCCCGGCCAGCGGGCCTTCTTCGATCACCACCTCGTCGCCCGGCTGGAAGGAGTGCGTCGGCAGGCCGCCCTGCTCCTCGATCTGGCGTAGCTCGGCGTCCAGGTACTCGATGGCCGCATCGGGAACCACGGCCGGCCGGCCCGCAAAGCCGACGATGTGGCGCAGGCCGGGAATCCAGTGCAGGCTGGCGATGCCAAGGGTCTCCAGATCGCAGCGGACGAAGATGTAGGTCGGGAAGAGCGGCTCGATCCGCTCATCCGGTCGGGTGGGCAACAAAGGCAGAAACGACTCGAATCCGCGCACCGTCAGCGTGCGTGCGACCTTGGTCTCGGAGTTCGGTTTGGTGTAAAGAACGTACCAGGCGTCCATGTGCTCCGTGTTGCGTGCTCCGTGTTGCGTGTTGCGTGTTGCGTGTTGCGTGTTGCGGTTTGCAGTTTGCGTGTTGCGTGTTGCGTGTTGCGTGTTGCGTGTTGCAGTTTGCAGTTTGCAGTTTGCGTGTTATGTCCGCGTCAACCGTTTGTAGCGGATGCGATGCGGGACGTCGGCGGCGATGCCCAGGCGTTTGCGGCGGTGCGCTTCGTAGTCGGAGAAGTTGCCGTCGAACCACGCCACCTGGCTGTCGTCCTCGAACGCCAGGATGTGGGTCGCCACGCGGTCGAGAAACCACCGGTCGTGGCTCACCACCACCGCACAGCCGGCGAATTCGTTCAGCGCTTCTTCCAGCGCACGCAGGGTGTTCACGTCCAGATCATTGGTCGGCTCATCCAGCAGCAGCAGATTGGCGCCCCCTTTGAGGACCTTGGCGAGATGCACCCGGTTGCGCTCGCCGCCCGAAAGCGTACCCACCTTCTTCTGCTGATCTCCGCCGCGGAAGTTGAAGCTGGATGCGTACCCGCGCGAGTTGACCTTGCGGCTGCCCAACGTCAGCGTCTCTTCCCCGCCGCTGATCTCCTCCCAGACGCTCTTCTCGTCGTCCAGCGTGTCCCGGCTCTGATCCACGTACCCCAGCTTGACCGTCTCACCGATGCGCAGGGCGCCGCTGTCGGGCTGCTCCGCGCCGGTGATCAGCTTCAGCAGCGTGGTCTTGCCCGCGCCGTTAGGGCCGATCACCCCGACGATGCCGCCGGGCGGCAACTGGAAGGTCAGGTTCTCGAAGAGGATGCGGTCGCCGTAGGCCTTGCTGACGCCTTTGGCTTCCACCACGATGTTGCCCAGCCGCGGACCAGGCGGAATGTAGATCTCCAATTCCTCGCGGCGGCGCTCGTACTCCTGGCCCAATAGCTCGTTATACGCGTTGATACGGGCCTTGCCCTTGGCCTGCCGCGCGCGGGGCGATTGGCGAATCCACTCAAGCTCGCGGGCCAGGGCCTGCTGACGCCGTTTCTCGCCGGTTTCTTCGCTCACCAGCCGCGCGTGCTTCTGTTCCAGCCACGACGAATAGTTGCCCCGCCACGGAATGCCGTAGCCGCGATCCAGCTCCAGGATCCAGCCGGCCACGTTGTCCAGGAAATAGCGGTCGTGGGTGACAGCGATTACGGTGCCCCGATACTCCTGGAGATGTTTTTCCAGCCAGGCCACCGACTCCGCGTCGAGGTGATTCGTTGGTTCGTCGAGCAGCAGGATGTCCGGCTCGGTGAGCAGCAGGCGACAGAGGGCCACCCGGCGCAGCTCGCCGCCCGACAGCACTGCGATGGGCGTCTCGCCGGACGGACAGCGCAGCGCATCCATCGCCAGCTCCAGGCGACTGTCGAGGTCCCAGGCGCTCACGCGATCCAGCTCCTCCTGCAGACGCCCCTGTTCCTCCAGGAGTTGCTCCAGCGCCTCCGGCGACAGGTCTTCGCCAAACCGGTTGTTGACTGCATCGAAGCGAGCCAGCAGCTCCACGATGGGCCGGACGGCCTCCTCCACCACCTGGCGGACGGTCTTGCTGCGGTCCAGTACCGGCTCCTGCGCCAGCAGACCCACGGTGAAACCCTTCGCGAGGATTGTCTCGCCGTTGTAGCCCGTGTCTACGCCGGCCATGATGCGCAGAAGTGTGCTCTTGCCCGCGCCGTTAAGCCCCAACACGCCGATCTTGGCGCCATAGAAGAACGAGAGGGAGATGTCGTGAAGGACTTGCCGGTTCGGCGGGTAAACGCGCCCCACGCGCACCATGGAATAGATAATGCGGTCAGTCATGCCCGGCTCCCGTCAGCGGACAGATTCGGCTCGTGCGATCCATGTGGGTGTGTTGTAGGGGCGGGTTTCTCCGCATGAGCGAGGTGCATGCCGTAACGGTACCACTGCCATCAAAGGAAGGCCGACGACCAGCACGAAAAACCCGCCCCTACCCGATCTACTCCGCTAGTATAACCGGGAGAGGCCAATAGGGGAAAAAGCGCAGACTGCTCTCTTACGCGCCGCGCCAGCGCCGAGCGTTGGAAACGCCCGGCTCACGCAGATCAGGTCTTCGACGGGTCGTACAGGAACACGTGCTCCTGCTCGTTTGCGTCATTGCGGGCGACGATCGCCAGCGCGGGTTCGGTATCCGACAGTCGGGCTACGTTATCTGCTCTGGGCGCTTCACTGGCCCACAGGCAGCAAAGCAGCCGATCCCGGCAAGACGATCCGAAAGACACTGCCGGCCCCCGGCTGGCTCTCAACCTCCAGCCGGCCGCCGTGGCGCTCGACAATGGCGCGGGCGATGGGCAGTCCCAGCCCGAACCCCGGCGTGGTGTGCGCCACGTCTTGCCGGTAGAAGCGCTCGAAGATGCGCGGCAGCATGTCCGCCGCGATGCCCGGCCCGCTGTCCTGCACTTCCACCGTCACGCCGTCGGCATCGCTCGCGCTGCGCACGGTGATGTGGCCGCCGACCGGCGTGTAGCGCACCGCATTGTTCAGAAGCTCGTGCAGCGCTTCGCCCAGCCGATTGCCATCGGCGGAGACGGGCGGCAGATCGGAGGCCAGTTCCAGATGCAGCGTCAAGCCCTTGGCGGCGGCCTGGGCTTGCAGTTTGGCCGCGACCGCACCGATCAACCCATTCAAATCAGCCGGCTGGGTCGTGAAGGGCACGCCGCTGTCGAGCCGCGTGATCTCCGCCAGCAGGTCCACCAGCCGGGTGATGCCCGTCACTTGTTCGCCCATCTGCGCCAGCTTGCGTTGGCGCTTGGCTGGATCTTCGATCCGCTCCAACAGGTAGAGATTGGCCTGCATGATCGCCAACGGCGTGCGGAACTCGTGCGACGCGTCCTGGACGAATTTGCTCAGGAGCGCCATGCGCTCGCGCTCCAGCGCCAGCTCGAAGGCGCGCTGTTCGGCTTGCTTGCGCTCGGTGATGTCCTGCATCGCGCCGATCATCCGCACCGGCTTGCCGCTCGCCTCCCGGCTGATGTAGCCCCGGTCGTCAATCTCCGCATCGGTACCGTCCTTGCGGCGGAAGCGATAGTGGTCGGACCAGGACTGTTGCCCCGAGTCAATAGCGGCGTGAATACCCGCCTCGACGCGTGCGAGGTCTTCGGGGTGGATCCGGTTTGTCCACGACTCGATGCCCGGCTCGATCTCCTCCGCGCAATAACCAAAGTGCGTTTGGAAGTTCTCATTCCACCAGAGGGCATTGGTCTGAAGGTTCCAGTCCCAGATAGCGTTGAACGTGGCGCGATTCGCAAATTGGTAGCGTTCTTCACTCTCCCGCAGCGCCTCTTCGGCTTGCTTGCGGTCAATCGCCATGGCAACTTGCGAGGACACAAATTCCAGCACGCGCTGTTCCCGTTCGCCGTACGCGTGTGGATTAGAGTAGTGTTGAACGACCATGACGCCGATGACCTTGGAATGGACAATCAGCGGAACACCCAGCCAGATCAGCGATGGAACGCCAATCAACTCGATCTCGCCCTGTTGCACTAGTTTCTCGTGGATTGACTCTGTGCAAAGGAGGGACTTGCCGGTCCGCAGGACATATGCGGTCAAGCCTCTGCCAGCTTCGATCTCCTCACCTGAATAGGACTCATCTACTTCGTCAATTGAATATGGGAAGCTCAGGCGATTGCGCGCTTGGTCGTAGAGAGCGAAATAAAAGTTCTCCGCCGGCATGACCTCTGATATGATGCATTGGATCTGTGCGAGCAGGGCGCTCAGTGACTCGACAAGCTCGGATGCCTGGGCAATGTGATACACCGCGTTCTGGAGAGCTTCCGCCCGCTTGCGCGCGGTGATGTCTCGATCAATTCCCAGTACAACGTCACGTCCGCCCAGCGTGATCAGGGAGGTGGACACCTCGACGGGAAACACGGTCCCGTCCTTACGACGATGAAAGGTCTCCATTCGCAGGACACCGCTCTCGCTCTGTCGGATGCTCTCCATGTACTCCGCGCGTTCGGTCGGGCCTCCAGGAGTCAGGTTGAGCACGTCAATGGATTGCCCCACCAGTTCGTCG
>JAPLHB010000173.1 GCA_026389845.1 Chloroflexota bacterium | reverse complement strand
ATCAATTATAAAACACATACACCATAATTTCCAGTTGACCGTTATTGAGGGACTTGGCCCTCCACCAGGGCGGTCAAAAACGGACAGATTCGGTATCAGTTTCCACTCAGGGTCGGGCTAGCAGTCGTTTTTTTGGGATTTCTCCCACTCGGCTCTGAGGGCTACCTCCACTAGCCTCTTTTTCAGGGGAGTCATCAAATGCTTCAGATCTGGTCTACTCAACACAACCATCTCAAACCTACTCTACCCCCAATGCTTCCCGAAACACGACTTCGACATTATCCGGCGGCGTGAAATTCACCCGCTCTACGACTGTGGCTAACACCCGCCGCAGGACGCCCACATCGGCATCACTGCCGAGTACGGTGCCAAATGCCAGCAAGCGCGCTTGCACCTGCTCGGCGTCGAACGGCGCTGTGCGCGCAGCCGGCACGGCTGCCCGGCGGGCGCGCAGATCGGCAAGCTCGGCTTCGCGTTCCGCCAGGCGTTGCCGAATGGTTGGCAACGCCAGCGAGCCCGTTTCGGCCAAATCGAGCAGGTTGGCGATGGCCCGTTCAGCGCGCTCGACAGCCGCGTCCAAGCTGGCAGCTAACGCCGGCACAGGATCCTGTGCCGCACGTTCGGCCATGGTCGCTACGATCTGGGCGACATGATCAGGAGACGTCAGCCGCGTCAGCACCTCCTTGCGCACTTGCGCGTCCACGGGTTCACAGCGAGTCGCCGTATTGCAGTAGTGGCCTGGACGCTTGCTATTGGAGCAGCGGTAGTAGCGATTGTAGCGATTCAACTCTGGCTGCCAGTTGCTTTTCATCTCACGGCCCCACATGACGTAGCTGCAACGGCCGCAGCGGATGATGCCAGACAGCAAATAGGGCGATGACACCCGCCGCGGTGGAATGGGGTCGAGACGCCGCGCCTGGCACGCCTGCCAGGTAGTATCGTCAATGATGCGCAACGTCTCGTCTTGTTGCGTGAGCGGTCCCAAACGCACGGTGCCGACGTAAAGCGGATTGCGGAAGAAGTCACGGTATGAAGAATAATACGTAAGTAGCTGCGTGCGGTTGTGGATTTCGAGGATACCCGCACCGTCCGCATAAAGGCGAAATGCCTCCCGCACCAAATCGGCGCGTGCAGGATCGATGACCCAGCGTTGCACCCGGCGCGGCGATCCATCGCGATGCCGGCCGATCTCGATGAACGTCTTGGCATAGCCTGCGGGCGGCTGATTCCCATGCGAGCGCCCCTGGACAGCCGACGCCTGCATCCCTCGCTGCACATTGCGCGCTAATGTGCGTAAGTATTCCTCATCGGCATAGGCCAACACTGACTCAATCACCCCGCCGATGGGATTGTCGGCCGCGATATTCTCGTCGGCCTTAAGGCTGGCCACCTGGATGCCCCGGCGGCGCAGGTCGGCCATGTAGAATTGACGGTCGAGCACCGCGCGGGATAAACGCGCCAGGTCCCAGACGATGAGCGCGGCCACCGGCGGCCGTTCCTGGCGGCAGACGGCGATCATCTCTTGGAAGTCCGGCCGATTGTCAGCGTCCGAGCCGACCTTGGCTTCGTCAGCATACCAATGCACGAGTTGGTAGCCTTGCTGGGCGCAATAAGTCAGCACCGCCGCGCGCTGATCAGTCAGACTGCGCTCCTGTTCTTTACCGCCTGAGTCACGACCGTAACCAAAAACCGATGCACCTGGGCCGAGTTGCACGAGTTTACCTGCTGCCATTGCCCCACCTTCAACCAGAAGACTGCTCGCAACGGACTGACCAACCCATCGATCGGCGGGTGGCGCGTCCAACAATATCTGCTGTAATTACGCCAGCAGCTTGTCGTTTGACTTTGCACGCGTTGTTCGCTATAATCAGAACATTAGTTCCAGGTGGTACCCTGCGCGACAAGGTCAACCATGCCCCAGAAAAAGAAGAAGAAACCACCAATCTCAAAGCCCTACCCAATTGAAGTGCCGCCGCTGCCAAAACCAACGGCTAGCCGAGGTGTCATCCTGCGCGCGCTGGCCGACCTACTGCGCTTCATTGCCGACGGGCTTGTCGAGTTGGCTCGGCGCGAGTAGTTGCGTCACCATCGCGTGCATCGCGCCGATTACCACATCGCCATAGCCCGCTTGTTCGGCCAGCCGGAAAAGCATCAGGGCACGCTCCTCGCGTCCGGTCAGCCCGGTGTCCAGACCGAGGAAGTACGCTACTGGACGCTCCAGAATCCGGCTGATCTGGAAAAGTTGACTAATTGAAAATGGAGCCCGATACTTTTCGTAGGGTTGATAGCCCTGCTTGGATAGCCCTAATTTCTCGGCGAACTCCGTTTTCGTCATGCCCAGGTCTTCCCGCGCGCGCATGACTCGTTCGGTGATCGCCTGTTCCTGCGCGTCAAGTCGTGTCATTTTTTCAGCCTCACCCCACTATTATAACAGACTTCGCGCAATTCTGCCATTTCTGGCTATTTGACAATTATACTAAAACTCAGTACAATAAGTACCAAGATAGAGAATTTTCCCTGGTGCCTCTTTTTTTAATTTGAGAGTATCTAAATCTGGTATCGCGGGTCAGCGGTTGAAGTACAAGAGGGAATCTGCCTTGCTAGACCTCCCGACCAAAACTCGCCTGCTGCGAACGACCAAGAACACGAACCTGACTAACCTGGTAAATCTGACCGGCAGCATGGGGGACAAGCGCCCGGCCCACCCGCGATCAGAGCGCGCGCGACGTAGCGTCAGCCGGCAACCCTGGGGGACAGCCGAGACAAGCCAACCACCCTGGCTTGTGCGCCGGCAGCGCGCTCGGTGCGGCCCAACACGATACCGAATTCCCGCAAGGCGCCCCAGCACATTACCCGAGGAGGTCTATGACCACCCAGAGACTACGCGGTAGATACGCCGACTGCACCTGGAACAACCACGCCAGGGACGTCGCGTACAAGCTGGTTGGCCGACCATGGGCGCGCGTCTGCCAGGCAAGTCCATACCGTTGCATTCACCCGCTGGGCTAAGTCGTTTGTGGAGGTTTCTGCATGCCACGGTCCACCTCGGCCAAACAAACGCGCCGCGAGCTGCGCGTAAGCGTGACCGGTCAGCTCACGCTGAGCCGGGCGGCTCTCGATGCCATCTGTGACCTGCTCCTCCTGCCCTTGGCTGCCGCGCCGGATGACCGCAGCGCGACCCTCAGTCGTGCGCTGGGGCAGTCATGCCAACCACCCGATCGGCCCCAGCCAGGCCAGGCCGACTACCGGCAACGGCCGAAGGTGGAGCACCTTCCCGTTCCGCGCCCTGCGCAACGCAGCCAAGTCGCGGCATAAACCTCAGCATCCTGACGCGAGTCCGTAGCGAAGCTGGCCGCGCCTACGGCGGTGGCGTGCGCGTCGCTGTGCCCAGCCTGTGCCAGCCGTCAACAGACCAACTGCAGCGACGTACCAACAAACGCAGTGACACTCCGCAGCAGCCAAAGCTGCGCGGCGCCTTGGTCTTGATGGTGAATTGGCTCACTCGGCGTGCCCGAAGGCAACGGGTAAGATTCTCAGGAGCGTTGGCCATGGTCACATTTCCGCGTCATTGCAGACCACCGATCACGCTTACGCGCCGCAGCGCGGATGTGGGCGGACTGGTGCAATGGGAGTTCACCAAGCCGGTGTCAGTCATGCCGCCGGCAGTGCGAAGCCAGGCGCTAAGTCTGCTGGCCGCCGAGTTTGAGCGCCTGGCGCTGGAGTTGCGCGATGAGCTGGCGACCAGCGAGGAGCCGTCCCCATGACCTTCTTGACGCAGATCGCCCTCGACCAGATCACCGCCGAAATCCAGATTCGCAAGGTCACGGAGGCCGGGATCCTGCGCCTGGGGCGCAGTCTCGAAGACCGCGGCTACCTGGAACGTTATCCGTTGGCCGTGACACCGACCGGCGAAGGCTACAAGCTGCTGGACGGCAATCACCGGCTGGCCGCCGCGCGGCGGCTGGGCTTGGAGCGGTTGCCTGCCCAGGTCTACGAAGACTTGACGCCCAACGATGAATACCGCATCGCCTACGAAAGCAACGCCGGCCATGACGCCATCGTGCCGCAGGATTGGACCGACGATGCTGAGTTCATCTGGAACCTGGTCGGCCAAGGGAAGACGCAGCAGGAGATCGCCGGCATCATGCGGTGGAGCCGCCCGCTCGTTGCGCAGTATGCCGCCCTGCGTGGCCTTACGCCCGAAGCCTGGCACGTCGTGGTTGTTACAACAAAGAACCAGATTGTAACAGGCGGCGAAGACGGCAGTGTAACAGCTCATGTTACCACTGTAACAACATTTACCGAAGGCCTCTTGCGCAACATCACCGGCTTGACCGCCGAGCAGCAGGTGAAGCTCGTCAATGACCTGGCGGCCGGCCGGATGGACAAGGCCAAGTTCAAGGCCGCGGCGGAGCGGGACAAGGCGCGCAATGCGCTCCTGGCCGAGGCGGCCGGCCGGCTGAAAGGCCTGCCCGCTGAGTACCTGGCACGCGCGCAGACGGAGATCAACAAGGGCATCTACGATCGCGACCCGTTGCCCGCGGCCGGCTTCGAGAAGCTGATCCAGCAACTGCTCGACGAACACGCCCAGCGCGCCAACTATCGGCTGCTGGTCGCCAGCGTGGCCGACCTGGCGCAGCAGATCGCGGCGGGCAGCGTGGATGTCATCATCACCGATCCGCCCTATGAGCGCCCAGCCCTGCCCCTCTACGCCGAACTGGCCCAGTTCGGCGCGCACGCGCTCAAGCCGGGCGGCTCGTTGATCGTGATGTGCGGCCAATCCTATCTGCCCGAAGTGCTGGCGTTGATGCAGCCCCACATCCGCTATCACTGGATGGTCGCCTATCTGACACCGGGCGGCCAGGCCGTCCAGTTGTGGCAGCGCCAGATCAACACCTTCTGGAAGCCGGTGTTGTGGTTTGTGCAGGGTAACTACGCCGGCAAATGGGCGGGCGACGTCGCCAAGAGCGCCGTCAACGACAACGACAAGCGGTTCCACCGCTGGGGCCAATCGGAAAGCGGCATGGCCGATCTGCTGGAACGGTTTAGCAACGCCGGCGAGACCGTCTGCGACCCCTTTCTGGGCGGCGGCACCACCGGCGTCGTGGCCGTGGCCCTGGGCCGCAAATTCATCGGCGCGGACACCGATCCCGCCCTGATCGAAGTCACGCGGCAGCGCCTCGAGGAACACCCCGATGGCCGGTGATGTGGTACCGATGCGCGGCTTGTTCCCGGCCTGTAGCGCGGCACTGGATGAGGTTTTGACGCCGTTGCACTACGCCAAGTTGACGGCCGCGGCCCTGCGGCGCTTGGGCTATGGCCAAGCGCAACGCCGGACGCTGAACTGGCGCCGGCAGATCGAGGATGTCCGCGAAAAGCTGCTGGTGGCGCGCCGCTTTGATGCGTTCTACCTCGGCGCCCCGTGGTGTTTGGCGGGTAAGCGGAGTTGGTTCGCCCAGCCGGGTTGGACGGCGCCCACCGATCAGGCCATCGTCATCCCTTTGGCCGCGGCGCTGACCGAAGAGGTCGCGTTCGAGGCCCTGATGCGGGTGGACCACATGCTCCAGAAACAGACGACCAGCCCGGCGCGCCGCCGCCGCGCGTTGGCGCACGGCCTCACCATTGAAGCGGCCGTGCGCCAATACTTCAGCGATCATTGGCCGGCGTTCTATCGCGACCCGGCCAACCAAGGGCGCTGGACGCAACCCTGTGACCACGATTTCCGCTTGGAAGTCGCCGGCTACAACTGGAAAATGGATGTCAGCGGCGCCCGCGCCCGCGGCAGCTACGGCAATCCGGGCGGCGGCAAGCGCCCCGTCCACTGGCATTTGCTCTGCCGCCGCGTGGGCGCGTGCGTGCATTGGGAGGGGGTGCTCCACGGCACGGACTTCGCCGCCACCATCGCGCTGGAAAATGCGCTCTCGCCGCGCGCCTTGGTGGTCTGGCTGAATTGTCAGCAACAGCACCTGCCATATGCCGAGCTGCTGCGCGCCGCGTTGGCCGCGGCCCCGGCCCGTAGCTAGCCGTGCGGCGGGTTGTCTGATGGCCGGCGGGGATCGAGCGGCTGGCGCGCGCCGATCCGCACCGCGGCCACCACGCCGCCGCCGGCTGCACCCAGGCGCGTCCGCGGTCCAGGTCGGCCTGAGCAACACACCGCAAGCGGAAAGCTGACGATGAGTCCCCCAATGTATGCAGCCGCCCAGCGCTATACCGCAGCCGGTCTCTCCGTGGTGCCGGTGCGTTTGACCGATAAGCTGCCGGCCGCGGCCTTGCTGCCGAAAAACGGCGCTGGCCGGCGGGTCTGGGCGCCGTTTCAGGTGCACATTCCGAGTGACGACTGGCTGCGCCAGTGGTTTGCCGCCACCGACGCGGGCATGGCCCTGGTCTGCGGCCGGGTGTCGGGCGGGTTGGAGGTGCTGGACTTCGACCACCACCCACCGGAGCAGCCCCAGGTCTGCGCCGCCTGGGCCGAGTTAGTGGAGAGTCAGGCGCCGGGCCTGGTCGCGCGGCTGATCATCGCCCGCACCCAGCACGACGGCCGGCACGTCGCCTACCGTTGTGCAGAGATCGCCGGCAACCAGAAACTGGCGCAGTACCCGACGACCGAACTGGCCACTGGTAAGCCCCAGCGTATGACTTTGATCGAGACGCGCGGCGAGGGCGGTTATTTCCTGGTCGAGCCGTCGGCTGGCTACACCGTGCTCCAGGGTGACCTCACCGCCATCCCGACCATCACACCGGCGGCGCGGGCGATCCTGCTGGCCACCGCACGCAGCTTCAACACGGCCACCGCGACCATTACGGCGCCCGCCCATGCCCGGAGCGGGCCCGCGCCCACCACCGCGCCGGCCGCGGGGGGACTGCGGCCCGGTGACGACTACAACGCCCGCACGACCCTGGCCGAGACCGCGACGCTGCTGGCCCGGCATGGCTGGACTCAGGTCCACCAGCGGGGCGCGGTCAGCTACTGGCGCCGGCCCGGCAAACCGGGCGGCTGGAGTGCGACCCTGGGACATCTCCTGGGCAAGTTCTTTGTCTTTTCAGGCTCTTTGGGATTTTGCGGGAAAGGGCCACATATAGGGGTACACCTTACGCAAACCGGCGATACCCTTCCAGATCCAGGTACAGCCGCTGAAAGAGCGTTGTGACACGCGAGATGCCGTAGCAGCGCCGCTTGAGGGT
>JAPLHB010000178.1 GCA_026389845.1 Chloroflexota bacterium | reverse complement strand
CGGGTGCGAAAGCTATCGCTCTTCAGTCCCTCCAGGACGATGCCAGGGGCCACGCCGGCCGCGCAAGCGCGCTGGAACCAATAGGCGACCTCGAAGCCCGCGGCCAGCGCCGAGCGCAGGAGCAGCTCCAGCTCGTCGGCGTTCAGCTTCAGTCGTGGATTTTCGCGCTCCTCCCAGGCTCGCTCCAAGAGTTGACGACTCAACAACTCACCCAGCTTCACGTGCTCGCGCAGGAGGCTCTTGATATCCCGAGCACGCACCCGCTGCGGCGATTCGGGCCATGCCTGGATGCGCTCGATCAGGCACTCGTGGGCCAGCTCGTGCCTCCGGCCCTCGTCCAGCGCCCGCACCAGCCGGACATCCTGGCTTGCCAGTTGCTTGAGCGCCTCCTCGGCCTGCGTCGTTGGCAGGTCCGCACGCTCGGCCACTTCGGCGGCGGTCAGGGCGGCCTTGGTGCTGACCGAGTCCGTCTTCTGCACCAGCGCCCGCAACACCTCCCGCAGCTCCTCCAGCGCCTGTGCGTTGTTCCCGGCCAGCGTTGCCAGCTTGTCGTCCAGGTGCTTCCGCAGGATCTCATGCGCGCCGCCCGACGCCTGGTACTGGGCCAAAGTCACGGCGCGGCGCGCGGGGAAACGTACATCCAGGTCAGGATGGCTGGCCCGCCAGGCGGCAAGCAACGCCTCGGCCTGGGTCGAAGTCTGCTCATCCACCCCTTGATAGAGCTGCTGGCAGACGATTTGCAGGTTGGGCGGCGCCACGCCGCCGTCCCGCTCGGCCAGGTCACGCAGCAGGCGCTCTTCCACCAACCCAGGCTCGTAGAGCAGGCCCGTGCGGGCCGCCGGCGCGGTCACGGCGAGGATCGCCTCGCTCCGGCTCAACGGCATCAGGCGATGGCTGTTGACCCACAGATCGGGCATCGCCGGCCGCAGCTCCTGCATGTGTCCCACGAAATCTTCGCGCAGCGAGAAGACGAAGCGCACATCCAGCGCCCGATCATCGGCGCAGGCCCGCACCTGGTCTCGGAAGCGCGCCCGCTCGGTCTCTACCTGGCGCACGAAGTACTCTTCGAACTGATCCAGCAGCACCACCCACCGCTCGCGTTCGCCCAGCCCCCGGAAGAAGCCGGTCAAGTGGAGCGGCGTCGCGCCCGGCTTCCCGTCGCGAACCACTTGGACGGCGTGCATCACGGCCTTCACCGGATCGTCGAGCACGCGCGTCAGCGCCACCCGGTAGCCGGCGGCCTCCAGACGTGGGGCCACAGCCGCCTGCAGCAACGACGTCTTGCCGGTGCCCGACGCGCCGAAGAGCATCATCGTCCGAAAGGAGAGGATCTTGCCCCACACCAGCGCCGCGTCCGTGTCCCGGCCATAGAAGATGTCGCTATCGGCGGCCGTGTAGGCATCCAGGAACTTGTAGGGCTTCTTGTCGAGTAGCTGCAGAGGCTCCGGTGCGGCTTTCCGGTCTTCGACCGCCTGTTGTCGCTTCTGGACCTCGGCTTGCAGCTCATTCAGGAAAACGCGGGGATCGGTGTCGAGGATGGTGATTCCCTCGCCATCCCAGTAGTCCTTGGTCTCCTGTGGCGCGCTGGCATAACCCGAATAGACGGCATACATTGGATGCAGGAACTTACCGACGCTCGCCTGCACATCCATGTAGAGGTTTTGGAAGAGCGGGTCGTCCAGACGGTAGCCCACGATCAAGATCGTCTTCGTGTTGAAGAAGTCCAGCACCACCTGTAGCCGGTTCTTGACCTCATGCGGCAGCCGCTGGTAATCTTTGGGTGTCAGCACCAGGCTGTCGGGCTGCTGGCAGTCGCCACACAGCATGACCACGCTGGCCCTGGTCTCGCTCGTGAAGCTCCTGTCCACGTCGCGCACGACCTTATCCGACCGGCGGGACCGCATCTTCAGAGCCTCTACCAGGAGCGCATCGAGCGCGGTGGTCACATAGCCCCTGACCGGCAGCTCGGCGGCCAGTTGGTGGAGCCAGGCGGGGCGATAGCTGGGCTGATCAACCAACTCCTTGATCCGCTCGACGAGCTTTTGGCGGCCACACTGCCGCTCGTACGTCTGGGCAACGGTCGCCAGGCGCAAATCGCCCGCGGCGGGCATGCCGAGATCCTTGGCCAGTGCTGCCGCCATCTCAGCCCGGCACGGCGGGGCTACATCGGGATAGCCCAGGGGCAGATCATTGCCCAGGAAAACCACGCAGTCGCCCTGGACGATGAGATCGGCCAATAGATGAATGGCTTGTTGGACTGAATCGGGCATAGGTACCTCACACCTTCAACAACGCGATATCCCCCGCCACCGTGTACTGCAACGTCGGCGTCTGAGGCCCGCCGACATCCGCGGCCGCCGCGGTGCGCCAGAGCAGCGCGCCTCAACCTCGGCCGCTATCGCCGCAGCACAAGCGGCAGATAGTGCGCACGCATTGCCTGTGCGCCCCGAAACACATATGCCGCGCCTGCACTGAGCGTCGCGCCCAGATCGGTTTCTGGCGCCCCAATCACGGTTGTATTCCCGTCCAGGGCCACGGCGAAGCCGAACGCATCCGCTGGGTCTGCGGCTGTCAGCGTATTGGCGGAGGTCAGGCTGCCCGTCCAGCCGCCAGCCGGTTTGACGAAGACATAAGCCGCATTCAACATGGGTGCCCCTATCAGGACCAAATCCCCGCTGATCGCTACGGATTGGCCGAAATAGTCGCTAAGCGCCGGCGTCGGAGCATTGAGGGGCGCCAGGGTCGCGGTTTGGATCAGGCTGCCCGTCCACCCGCCAGCCGGCTTGACAAACAGATAGGCCGCACCCGCGTGCGTTCCACTGGCCCGCGAACGCGTTGCACCGACGATGATCACGTCGTTGTTGACGGCGACACTGGTACCGAAGACGTCCCCCTTGACCTGGATCGCAGCGGTCAGCTTGGCGGTCTGGGTCAGACTGCCCGTCCACCCCCCCACCGGTTTCACAAACACATAAGCTACGCCCGCATCAATGATCCCATTCGGGTTAGCCTCGTGCGCCCCAATCGCGATGACATCGCCGCTCATGGCGACCGCGCTGCCGAAGAGATCGCCGGCAGCCCGGTCAGACGCAGTGAGCTTGGCCGTCTGGGTCAGGCTCCCCGACCAGCCACCGCTTGGCCTGGTGAACACATACGCCGCGCCGGCATAGGCTGTCCCACCTGGCGCGGCCTGGTGCGCCCCGACCACGACGCCCTCGCCGCTGATGGCAACCGAGATGCCAAATTCGGCCGCGGCCGCCTTATCGGAGGCGCTCAGCCGGGCAGTTTGGTGCAGACTGCCCGCCCACCCGCCAGCAGGTTTGACGAACACATACGCCGCGCCCGCGTTGGTAGTTCCGCCCGGATCGCTCCGCGGCGATCCGACCACAATCACATCGCCGCTGATGGCTACCGAGGCGCCGAACCAGTCCCCTGCTGCCGCATCGGAAGCGGTCAACGTGGCCACCTGAGTCAGCTTGCCCGCCCAGCCCCCCGGTCTGACGAACACATAGGCCGCGCCTGCGTCAGTCAGCCCGCCTGGATCGGCCTGCAGCGCGCCGACCACCACCACATCGCCACTGACGGCAACCGTGTAGCCGAACCAGTCCTCAAAACTATTCGCCGAAGCGGTCAACTCGGCCGCCTGCGTCCAGGCAGTGATGGCGCTCGTGGCGCGCGTCGCCTCACCTGCCACCCCCTGGCCTAGCTCAGTCATGGCGGCCGGTGTGCCAGGAGGGAGCGCCACGTCTGAAGACATGGCCGAGGACGACGCTATCGCCATGCTGGACACGGGGCTGGTCCCGACCCATAGCAGACTGATCACCAAGACGACAAGACAACGGCCCCGATCTTGCTGGTTCATGGGCTTCCTCCGTGTGTTTCCCGGACTGGCGCGGTCGGTGAGCCGCGCCGATTCGAGCTCAGACCTCCCCGTACCGGTACTTCGTGCTCTCCTCGATGACCCTGATCTCGGCCAACGTCAGATCGAACAGGTCATAAACACGGCCATTGAGCTGCGTCTCCAGCCGCACGATCTCGGCCGTACGTTGCGCGTGTTCGGCGCGGCGGAAGGCCAGCCATTCCTCCCAGTCGTCGCGCTGCCGCACAGGGATCTCGCGCTTGAGCGCCTTGCGCACCTCGGCCAGGAAGCCGGCGAAGTCCAGCTTACTCTCTTAAGGCCACCAGCGCCCTACGTCTTCAATCGCGCCACAAACTTCCGTGAACGTCTCTAGCTTGCCCAGGACGGCAAGCACAGGTTTGAGCTGCCGCAGATCGCCTGACAAGTTCTGCCTGGTGCGAGAAGCCAATATGGGCAGCAACTCTTGCCACAATGCGCCAAGTCGAGGTAGCGGACACAGTACCAAGTGTATAGCCAGCCGCGCTAAGGCCTCTCTCCGGAGGCGAACGTCTTCAAGTGAGCCTATCGTTATAACAGCGCAATCCAGGTAACCCAGTTCAGCCGCTCGCAGAGCCACAGATGCCAATGCCTGCTCGCGCGGACTACTCATGTATCGGTTTCGTTGAGGCAGCGTCTGGGCTACCGCGATAGCTTCGTCCAATGCTTCACAGCGAAGAGGTTCCGGCAGGAATCCGGCGATATCAGCCAGGACCCCAGCTCTCGGGCTAGTTCCTATCCTTTCTTCCGTCGGCAGATTTCGAGCTATACTCAAAACTTGCTGTGCTGAATTTGCCGGGGCGCAAGGAGCCAGTCGGGCCAGAACCGCCGGTCGGATTGTCAGTCCGTACGACAGATCGTGTTCAGGCAGTGTCATGGCCCATGACCATATTCTTTCGAAATTCTGACTCCTGGATGGTTCTGGCAAGTGAACAATAAGACTCGTCAATGCCCCTACTTGCGACCAGTAGTTCTCGGTCGCAGTCGCCAGGGTCACTGCCCGGTCGAGAAGCTCTGTTGGCAAGAGGGGCGCCAGACCTTCCAATGCCAGCGCGCGATACCCTTCATCATCCATCGCTTCTACTGCTGACAGAACATCCGAGAGCAACTGCCCCGTCGCTCGCCGCGCCAGCGCAATCAGTACTCTGGCTCGGTTATACTGGTCCTGGATTCCCTGCACGATGGCTAAGAGCGTGTTTTGAAAGTAAAATAGAGATCGCCTTGTAGATTTGACATTTTGACGATTTTCCGGTGTCATGCTCCGTACATGATGTACCCATCTCCCCCTTTGGAGCAAGGTCACCGATGAACCGCCAAGCCTATGA
>JAPLHB010000226.1 GCA_026389845.1 Chloroflexota bacterium | reverse complement strand
GCAACCTAAACGTTGCAGCTTGAGACCGCTTTCAGGCCCCGGCGTTCAGGCTGGGGTGTCTCACTACCCCAAAAGATTACCCGAATATCTATAGGCAATGGAGCAAAACTCGCTATCTGCTGCCTGTCATTCTGAGCGGGTCTACCCCTGAACTCTTGTTACGGCGTGACACCAGCGAAGAATCCGTTCGCTGCGCTCAGGACAAGTTCTCCTTGCCGCAACGAGACCCCTTCGACTGCGCTCAGGGCAGGCTCTTCGCTGGATTCTCGCCGCAGCGCACTTCACGGGGCCGACCCGCTCAGGGTGACAATAGCGAGTTTTGCGGTATTGCATCTATAGCTTCCAGCATCCAGCATCCAGCTTCCAGCATCCAGCTTCCAGCATCCAGCCTCCGTTTTCCGGTTGACCTGCCCGCCTGCTTTGTGCTATACTGGCGCGGATGGTGAACGTCGCCTACGGAGGTGATCAGTGAACTGGTTGTCTGCCCTCGTGAAACGGTTGTTGTCCCTATTGAACCCTCGCCAACGCACCGACCCGCCCCAACCGGGCAAGGAGGAAAACGTGACACCCGAAACCGTCCGCCGCCCCTGGACGTTCATGGTCTACATGGCCGGGGACAACGGCAAGATCCTTGACAGCAAGCTCGGCAAGATCAAGCTCATGGACCCGATGGAGGCGGCCGGCTATACCGATCTCATGAAGATGGGTACGATCGGCACCACCGCCAACGTGGCCGTGGCCTGCCTCTTCGACACGCCGACCGACACCTATCTCATCGAAGTGCGCCAGGGCCGCGGCTTCAGCGATAGCGCGGTTCGGCGCGTCCCCGCCGTCAACACCGGCGACCCCAACACCCTGCGCCAGTTCGTCGTCCAGGCGATCAAGGCCTACCCTGCCGACCACTACGCGCTCGTCATCTGGAACCACGGCGCGGGCTGGCTGGATACGGACGTCTACGCCATCACCCGCTCGGACGACCCCGACGCGAAATCGCACGGGGCGATCTTCCGCACCACGCCGCAGCAGATCACCGGCGGCGACAAAACCCGCCCCATCGCGTTCGACGATTCCAGCAAGGATTTCCTGGACACCGCCGATCTGCGCAAGGCGCTGGGGGAGGCAGAAAAGGCCGCGGGCGCCCGGCTGGACGTCATCGGCATGGACGCCTGTTTGATGGCGATGGTGGAGGGTGCGATCGAGCTGGCGCCCTACGGCGACTATTTCGTCGCCTCGCAGGAGGTGGAGCCGATGTACGGCTGGCCCTACGCGCCGATCCTCCAGGCGTTGGACAGCCAGCCAAGCCCAACCCCCGCCGCGCTCGCCGAGGCCATCGTCACCCAGTTTGCCGGGGTCTACGGCGGCAAGACGCGCGATGAAACCGTAACCCAATCGGCGGTGGCGTTGGCCCGCACCGCGGCCACGGAAAAGCTCTGCAAGGCGCTGGTAGACGGCATCCTGGCGGACAAAAGTCCCGCCCTGCGCACGCTGATCCGCAAGGCGCGCAAGAACACGCTGACCTTCCAGGATCGCAACTACTGTGACCTGGGTGACTTCGCCGGCCAGATCGCCAGCCAGACCGAGTTCGAGGACTACGACGCCGTCGCCCAGGCGGCCGCCGCGCTGCGCGATCACCTGACAGCCCGCGGACCCAACGCGCCAGTGCTGCGCGTCGGCTTCCTGGACAAATACGAGCGGGCCAACGGCTTGTCGGTCTATGTGCCGCCCGAAAGCCAGGCCGCCAGCCAGCGCCAGGCCGCGCTGAAGCTCTACCGCGGGCTGGCCTTCGCTCAGCACACCGGCTGGGACCGGCTGGTGGAATGGCTTTACGACGAGTTTTGATCCTGACGAGGTAACCCTATGCCTTTCCGCACGAACGTAGCCATTTCTACCTTGCGCGCCGTCGCCGAGGCCCTGGCTGACCAGCGGGCCGCGCTGGATCCGATCACGGCCGGGCAAGTCACCGCGCTGATCCGGCAGAACGGCCCCCAGATCGCCACAGCCGACACGTTCGGAGTGATCTCTCAGGTCAAGAAGCTGCTGGAAGCGCTTTGGCTGCTGCGGGATAACCTGCCCCCGGCCGCTGCGCAGGCCCTGAAAACCGCCTACAGCAGCGCAGAAGACGCCGCGCTGCGCTCCGCTCCGGCGGCCGACCTCGACGCCCTGCTCAAAAGCCTGCTCAAGGTGGTTGACTTCCGCGTCTTCGGCGATCCCGCACCCCTGAGCGAACAGGTCGCCCTGGCCGTCAGCGAGCATCGCGACCGGCTCACCGATAAGGAGTGCGCTGACTGGCAGAGGTTGGAGACCGCCTACCCGCGACCCCGCAGCCAGGACGCCGCGGACGCGTACCTGCACCAGGTCGAGGCGCTGCTGGGCAGTTATCCCCAGGTGCGCAAGCTGCTGGATGACGGCAAAACTTACGTCCGCAAGCCGGTCATGCGCGACTATCGCCCGGGCGGATGGCCCGCCCCCATCAAGGGTTTTCCCAGCCCGCAAGGCCCGGGCGAGAGCGCCATGCCCGATTACCCGGCGCCGTCGTTCCCGCGGGCGCAGCCTCCTCCCGTGCCCAAGAGCGTCGGCCCGCTCCCCACGACCGCGGTGCAACGCTACGGCAACGTCTACTTTCCGACCCAAGTGTTGCTGACCCAAAAGCAGATTCCACTGGTCGTCCACATCGCCCAGAAAGCCTCAGAGGTGATCCCATCCCGAGTCAGCGGCGATAAGGCCAGGATTTCGCTGCAACTGGGGCCGTTGACGCTGATACTCTACGCCGAGGGGTTTGCGCTTGAAGCCAGCCTGGGGGGAGAAGAAACGCCCAATCTGCCGGCCGCGCGCACCGTCCGGGTCGAGCCGGACCGGGACTGCGAGCCGGTCGTCTTCTTCCTGACGCCTCAATCAGCCGGGAGCAAGCGGATCAGCATTGACGTGTACCAGTTTAACCGGCAAGCCGCCAGCCTGGCCTTCGAGACCGAGGTGGTGGCGCAGGGCGCATTGAGCAAGCCGGAGAACGTCGCCTTCGAGCCGTTGGCCCTGACCAGCGTCACGGCCGGCGCCGACGTCAAGCTGCCCGATCTGGAGCTGCGCGTGACGCTGTCGAGCGACCGGCGAACGCTCACGTACACCGTGCGCGCACCGAACGAAGACGGCATCAACTTCCGGCCGGCCGGTCAGTCGCCGCTGGCGGATGAACCGCAGAAATACTTCCAGCCGACCTTCGACCGGCTCAGCACGCTGGCGCGGAAGATGGGGGACGAGCGCACCCCCGCCGAGACCGCTGCGGCCCTGGATGAACTTTCGGACATCGGAACGAACCTCTACGAGGCGCTCTTCTCCGACGAGCTGCGGCAGGAGTATGCCAGGTTCCGGGCCGGACTCGCCGGTCAAAAGAGCCTGCTGATCATCTCCGATGACCCCTGGATTCCGTGGGAAATGGTGCGGCCGGCCGGCCTGGATGCAGCCGGCCAGGCGTACGTGGATCCGCCACTCTGTGAGATGTTCCGGCTCGCGCGGTGGCTGGCCGGGCCGGGCGCTCCTGACCAGATGGTTATGCTGCACGGTGTCTGGGTGACGCCGGCCGACAACCTTCAGGCCGCCAAAATCGAGAGCGACTACTTCGCCGAGCTACACCGGCGGCAGTGGGGCATCGAGCTTCAAGGCCCCTTGAGCAAGGTCCCGGAGGTCGAAAGCCGGTTCGTGGACGGGCAGACGGAGTTCTTCCATTTCTCCTGTCACGGCAACATCAACACCGACGACCCCAATGAGTCCAAGCTGAAGCTGGATGCCGGTCTCTATCTCCGGCCGAGCCAGATCACCGGCATGAAGAAGCTCGGCCTGAGCAAATCGCGACCGATGGTCTTCCTGAACGCCTGTCATGCGGGGCGCGTGGGGTTCGGCCTGACACAGCTCGGCGGCTGGGCGCAACGCTTCCTCGGCGCGGGCGCCAGCGCGTTCATCGGCTCGCAGTGGGAGATTCGCGACGAGCTGGCCGCGCAGTTCGCGAAGGAGTTCTACAACCGGCTGTGGGGGCTGGATAAGTTCGCCGGCCAGGGGCCGCTGCCGATCGGTGAGGCGTTCTACCAGGCGCGCAAGGTCATCAAGGACGCCGATCCCGCTAACCCCACCTGGCTAGCCTACGTCCTCTACGGCGACCCGCAGGGGCAGGTGCTCCTGGGGAAGTAGCGAACGTAACTCCACGAGTCCGTGACCATGACGATAAGCGGTTACCTATGGATCATGACACACGCTCTCCGCCGTGATAGAGTGTCGTCGGTGAAGGTATACTCAGTAGATCACGATTTGACAGCAGAGCAGGCTCCCACGCCTGCGGGCCGGCGGCATGGGAGCCGCCTCTGCAAGGAAACTGCGATCTACTGATACTCAGGAATGCCGAGCGCGGCAGGCGTGAACTCGATTCGGATCATGCTGGCTCCTGTTGGCGTGACTTCCTGACAGGAGCACGATGTTAACGTAGTCGCAAAAACACCAAAGCCCAGCCGTTCGGAGGATCGCAATGAACACAGCCGCTTCTCGTCCGATGCGTTTGGCCGCGTCCTTGTTGATCGGCGCGGTGTTCGTGAGCGCGCTCGCGCTGACGCTGTTCCTTGCCAGCGCGCCGGCGGCATACGCTACCGGGGGCGGCGGCCCGCGGTACGTGGCCACGACCGGTGCGGATGGCGGCGCTTGTACGAACGTGGCCGCGCCGTGCCGAACGATCGCTTTTGCGGTCGGCGTGGCGCTGACTGGCGACCCCATCAACATCGCCGCCGGAACGTATGCCGAGCACGTGATCGTGGGCAGCAAGGCGCTCACCTTCAGCGGCGCGGGCGCGGACAGCACCTTTGTGGATGGCAGCAACACCGGGCGCGTCTTCAGCGTCACGGCCACGAGCGCCACCTTCGCTAACCTGACCATCCAGAACGGCTATGTCATCATCGAAAGCGGCGGCGGCCTATACGTCAGTGGCACGTTGACGCTGACCAACGTCAATGTGCTGAGCAACACGGTGGCGGCCGCCAGCGGTGACTATGACGGCGGCGGGGTGCGCGTACTGGGCGAGTTGCGGGTGACGGGCGGCCGGTTCGAGAATAATCGAGCGCCCGCGGCGTCCGGCGAAGGCGGCGCGATTCGCAGCAATGCGATTACCGGGTCCCAGCCGAATGTGACCATCTCGGGTACGACCTTCATCAGCAATACAGCCTATGCTGGCGGCGGGATAACGCTCGAGGCGAATGTATGGCTTACCAATACGCAGTTCATCAGCAATTCAGCGACATATAGAGGTGGCGGGGTGTTTAGTAACCCCGCAACTCCGGGGACGATGACGCTGTCCGGGGGGCGCTTTGAACGCAACATTGCCACCATCAGCTACGGCGGCGGGGTATCTTTCGCCGGTGCGGCAATGGTGAATGGCACGCAGTTCATCAGCAACACCTCAGGCGGCACCGGCGGCGGCGCGCGCATTTATGGCGTGGCGACGCTGACCGACGCCGAGTTCACGGGCAACCGCGCCACCAACGGCAGCGGCGGCGGTCTGTATGCTGGGGCGGGACTGACGGTGACCAACGGCACGTTCACGGGGAACAGCTCCTCCAGCACCGGCGGTGGGCTGTACGCCGCCAGTACAGCGACGGTGGCGGGCACGGACTTCATCAGTAACACCGCTACAAGTGGCGGTGGACTGTACGCCAGCAGTACGGCGGCGCTAACCGACACCCAGTTCACGGGCAATAGCACCACCGGCACTGGCGGCGGGCTGTATGTCGCCAGTACAGCGACGGTGACCGGCACACAATTCATCAGCAACGCTGCCATTGGCTCTGGCGGCGGGCTGTATGCCAACAGTAGTTCAGCGGTAGTGTCGGTGACAGGCGCGGAGTTCATCGGTAACAAGGCCGGCGGGGCGTTGATCTTCAGTTCGGCCAGCAGGGATTTGGCAATCCCTGCCGAGCAAGTGGCCCAAGCGAAGATCATGACCGCCGGCAGCAGTGGCGGCGGGCTATATGCGGCCGGTCCGGTGACGCTGGTTGACACCCGTGTCATGAGCAACACGTCTAGCCTAAACGGCGGCGGGCTGTATGCCGGTCGTGCGGCAACGCTCACCGGCGCGCAATTCACCAGCAACACCGCCCTCAGCGGCGCTGGCGGCGGGCTGTACGCCAGCTACCCGGTGACGCTGACCAACACGCTGTTCATTGACAACGCCGCCACCAACGGCGGTGGGCTTTATGGCAGTGGGATCGGCGCGGGTAACAGTCGGGTGGTCAACAGCGTGTTTGGCGGCAACAGCGCCACCACGAACGGGGCCGCGTTGTATCTCACCGCCAACAGTACTGGCCGCACCGCCGCGATTCTCCACACCACCATCGGCAGCCCATCACTGGGCGCGGGGCAAGCCATCTATGTTGGCGGCACAAGCGGCGTGACAACCGATATCACGAACACCCTTATCGCCAGCTACACCGTTGGCATCCAGCAGGTAGCCGGCACAGTCACGACCTGGAACACGCTGTTCAACGGCAACACCGCGAACACGAGCGGCACGGTGAATGAAAACGCGTCCGTGACCGGCGATCCGCTCTTCGTGGACCCGGCCAACGGTGACTACCATCTCGGCGCGGACTCGGCCGCGGTGGATGCCGGGGTGGCTGCGGGCATCACCACCGACTATGATGGTGACAGCCGGCCGCAGGGGCCAGGCTACGACATCGGCTACGACGAAGTGCTGCAGCAATGCGGCCTCTCCACCGGCGTGAACTATACCTTCGGCAGCCCGGCCGTCACGCTCAACTTCAGTAACCTGGGCGATATCAGTTGCGCAGCCGGCGTCTACTTCCCGCGTGCCCAGGCCCACGCCACCGGCGTCGTCGGGCACGGCGTGGGCGCCGACCACTTCTGGCAAATCGCGGCGCGTGATGCCGCCGGGTCAGCGGCCACAGGCTTTGCCGCGACGATGACCGCGCCCACCGGCGGTCTTGCCGAACCGCAGTTGTGCTTCTATTCCGGCACATTGGGTGGTTGGGATTGTGGCGGCAGCGACAACGGCGACGGCACCATCTCGCGGACCATCACCCACTTTTCCGATTGGGCAGTGGGCAATGACGCGCCCTTGGCTGTGCCGCTGGAAGTGCTGCAGGGGACTGCGACGCCGGCCGGCGCGGTGATCGCGTGGGAGACCACGAACGAGTTGGCTGCGTTGGGGTACTTCGTGCAGCGGGCGGCAGGGCCCGGCGGCACGTGGGTCCGCCTGAACGCGCAGATGATCGCCAGTCAGGCGCCAGGATCGTCCGCAGGCTACAGTTATCGGTGGACTGACGCGACGGCGCGCCGCGGCGCGGCGTACTGGTATCGCGTGTCGGCTGTGGATCTGGCGGGGGTCGAGACGCCGCTGGCAGCGGTCAGCGTGCAGATGCCGACCACGTGGCTGTGGCTGCCGGCGGTGATACAGTGACACCCTACGTGAGCTCTTGGCCTCCGTGGTGAACATGAGGAATCCGGTGTAGAACGGGAAGTCGTTTCTGACGAGTCCCTGGCAAAACAAACCAACTGGCTATGCAATCGGCCATCCGGAACCCCCGGATGGCCGATTTGGTTGATAGAGATGCAACGTCTACTGGCAGTTAGCCAGCTTGAACGAGCCGATCTTGGTGCCCCAGTACCAGTTGAAGCTGTTGTTGTACTCGGTGGTGTACCAGAACGTGCAGTTGTCGGCCGGGTCAACCGAGAGGTTCGAGTAGTCGCCCCACCGATTGACGCCGGATTGCGAGCCGGTGCCCTGGTAGATCACGCCTTCGCCCTGGCCCATCGTGCCGAGCGGATCGGTCGCCAGGCGCGCGGTGTAGCGGATAGAGGGATAGGCGGTGCTGCTGGAGCCGCTGTAGCCGAGCGCGATGTTGCCCACCTTGTCCATCGCGATGCTGCCCATCCAGCGGTTCAAGGTGTCGCTGGGCGCGTACGTGCCCTGCTGGTAGATGGTTGGCGTGCCGGCCGGATTGCGGATTTCGAGCCAGCGGACGCCCGCGCGCGCCTTGGCCTTCGTCCCTGCGTTGACGTTGAACGACGCCAGCAGCGACTGGTACGTCCCCATGTTGCGGTAGACCAGCCGGTTCATCAGCCGGTCGCCGATGCCGTCGAGCTTCTGACTCGTGCCTTGTTGCGCGATGCAGTTGCGGGTGGTCCCGCAGAGCTGCGTAAAGCCGGCCGACGTCACCGACGCGGACTTGGTCCAGGTGGTGGACGAGGGAGTAGTCCAGTTGACGGCGAACTTGTAGAGATTGAGCGTGCTGCCGAAGCCCAGGAAGACGTTCGGCTGGCCGGAGGGCGGCAACGTCGCGCCGTCGATATCCGAGGGCATGATCGGGTTGACGCTGCTGCCCAGCGCGGCGCTCGTCGTCTGGAAGCTGGCCGGCTGCCCCGCGAGCATCTTGGCGCGGTCGAACACGTAGGGCCGCGGGCCGCCGTAGCTGGATGCGTTGACGAACCAGTTGACGCTCATGTAATAGCCATCGGGCCAGACGCCGAACTTGGGGTAGTCGGGGAAGTCCTTCGTGCTGAGCTGGAAGGCGTAGCGATACCACGCGCCGGTCGGATCGCCGGTCTGCGAGATCGCGACGCACTCGTAGTAGGGCGAAGCGGCCGTAAACTGGCTGATCAGCCAGCGATCGGCTATCGAATCATAGAGCAGGATCGGGTCGCCGTCGTTGCGGGTCTCGCACGCGCCGCCGAACCCCTGCCAGATCGTCTTGATCGCGGCCGGGCCGTAGAGCTTCGTGCCGGCCTTGTTGTAGATGGCGAACGCCACGTTCACGGTCTGCACGTAATGGGTGAGGCCGACGTCGCCGTTGGGATCGGGCGGCGCACAGTTGCAGCTACTGCTGTTGAAGCTGATCCCCTCGAAAGTGAGCGACGGCGCGGGAATGGCGGGCGCAACGCCGGCGGCGCCGGTTTCTGCAAGCTGCACCACCAGGTCCTCTTCATCCACGTGACCGCGGAGCGGCAGCGGCGGATTCCTCTGCTCCTTTTCCTCGCCTTTGACCTTCGGCTCGGGCGGGAGCAGCTTCATTTCAGTCAGCGGCGGCGTCACATCGTTCTTCTCCGACATCACCGTGACGATCGCGATGGGGCCTTTCAGCTCGGCAACCACCGCGTCCGAACCCGGGCCTTCGGCGCGGGTGACGCCGCTCGGCGCGGCCAGGCCCGCAACGCCTTCTTCAGGTTCTACCGCGAAACGGTCACGCGCAAGAACCCACACACCCGCGAGCAGCAGCGCCAGGATCAGCATCCCTGCTGCAAACCGAATCCAACTGCGATTGCCTGTCATGTTTTGGCTCCTCCTCATGGGCCAACCAGAATAGGGAAAAGGTTGCACTCGCGGCGAAGCGGTTTCTGCCACCGGTCGTCCGAGGCGGTGGGAGGCTGGCGCATCCCACAAGTCACGCACAAACGCGCCGTACACTATTATAACGCACCCTGTCAGAATTCAAAAGTGACTTCGATTACACAACGCCCGTTCCCGATGCGGCCATTTGCTTTCGTTGTCCAACGCACCGTTCCGGTGTATAATGGCTGACCGATGTCCCGATCTACCAATCTACCCATTCCCGATCCCTGGATTCACCTATGACCACCACCCCCATGCGCAGCCAGTATCTGGCGATCAAAAAGCAGTATCCCGACATCATCCTGCTCTTCCGGTTGGGCGATTTCTACGAGACCTTCGACGACGACGCGGTGATCGTCTCATCAGTCTGCGACGTCGTCCTGACCTCGCGCCCGGTCGGCGCGGACGAGCGCGTGCCGCTGGCGGGCGTGCCCTATCACGCGGTGGACGGCTACATCGCCAAGCTGATCAACGCCGGCTACAAGGTCGCCATCGCGGAGCAGATCGGCAACGAGCCGCCGAAGGGCGAGAAGCTCGTCCCGCGCGTCGTCCGCCGCGTCGTCACGCCCGGCACGTTGGTCGAGCCGGGGCTGTTGCCCGAAAAGCGCAACAACTACCTGGCTGCACTGGTGTTTGATGGCGCCCCCCTGCCCCCCCAATCCTGGGGGGAATCTGGCGCCCCTCCACCCTCCCAAACCTGGAGGGAATCTGGCGCCCCTCCACCCTCCCAAACCTGGGGGGAATCTGACTCCCCCCGCAGTCGGGGGGCTGGGGGGGCCGCGGGCCTGGCCTACGCCGACATCTCCACCGGCGAATTCGCCACGACAGAGATCAGCGACGGCGCCGACGTCCAGCGCCGCGTCGCCGAGGAACTGGGGCGTCTCGCCCCGGCTGAGCTGCTGTGGCCGGCAAAGGATCCGCGGTGGGCTGGACGAACGACGGACGACGAAGCACGCACCACGCACCACGCAGCACGCACCCCGCCCTCCGACACAATCCCCTCATGGTTGCAGCCCTACCACGTCACCCCCTACGCCGCCTGGCGCTTCGAAGAGTCCACCGCTCGCCAGGCGCTGCTGGAGCATTTTCGCGCTGCCTCGCTGGACGGCTACGGCTGCGCCGAGAAACCGCTGGCCGTGCGAGCCGCGGGCGCGCTGATCCAATACCTGTGCGAGACACAACGGGACAACGTCGCCCAGATCGCAGGGCTGCGCACCTACGACATCAGCGAGTACATGCTGCTCGACGAGGCCACCCGCCGCAACCTGGAGCTGATCGAGAGCATCCGCGGCGGCACAGTGCAAGGCTCGCTGCTCGGCGTGCTTGACGTCACGCTGACCCCCATGGGCGGCCGGCTGCTGCGCCGCTGGCTCAACCAGCCACTCCTCGACGTGGCCGCGCTCAACCGCCGGCTCGACGCGGTGACTGCCTGGCACGCGGATGCACCGCTGCGCACCGAGCTGCGCGGCCTCCTCCGCGGCCTGGGTGATCTGGAACGCTGGACCAATCGCGCGGTCCAGGGTATCGCCCTCCCGCGCGACCTGGTGGGGGTTCGGGAGGGGTTGGCGCGGGTGGAGAAGATCAGGGGACAGGGGGCAGGAGGCAGGAGGCAGGAGGCAGGAGGCAGGAGTCAGGGGAGCGGCGCAGACGTTCAGGATGCGGCAGTACGCAATACGCAATACGCAGTACATCTCAACCCCTGCCCCGACATCGCCGCGCTCCTCGCCCAGGCCCTCGCGGACGAGCCGCCGGCCACGCTCAACACCACCGGCGTCATCCGCCCCGGCTTCTCGGCCGAGTTGGACGGCATCCACATCGCGATCCGCGACGCCAGGGAGTGGATCGCCAACCTGGAAACGGTGGAGCGGCAGCGCACCGGCATCCGGTCGCTGAAGGTGGGCTACAACAAGGTCTTCGGCTACTACATCGAGGTGACAACCGCCAACGCGGCGCTCGTGCCCGCGGACTACATCCGCAAGCAAACGCTGGTCAACGCCGAGCGATACATCACGCCGGAGCTGAAGGAATACGAGGCGCTCGTCCTCAACGCGGAGGAGCGCATCCTGGAGCTGGAGGGGCAGCTCTACCGGCAAGTGCTGGCCCAGATCGCAGCCGCTGCGCCCCGACTGCTGGCGGCTGCGGCCGCGGTGGCCGAGCTGGACGTCTTCGCCAGCCTGGCCGAGGTGGCGGAGGCCAACCGCTACGTCCGCCCCACTCTGGCCGACGACCGCGTGATTGACATCAAGGCCGGCCGGCATCCGGTGGTGGAGAAGCTCCACACCGGCGAGCCATTCACCCCGAACGACGCGTATCTGTCGTCCGAGCAGGCCATCGTCATCCTGACCGGCCCGAACATGTCCGGCAAAAGCTCCTATCTGCGGCAGGTCGCCCACATCGTCCTGCTGGCCCAAATCGGCGCCTACGTGCCGGCCGACTCCGCGCGGATCGGGCTGGTGGATCGCATCTTCACCCGCATCGGCGCATCGGACGAGATCGCGCGCGGGCAGAGCACCTTTATGGTGGAGATGGTCGAGACCGCCAACATCCTGCACCATGCGACGAACCGCTCGCTGCTGATCCTGGACGAGATCGGCCGGGGGACGAGCACCTACGACGGGCTGGCGATTGCCTGGGCAGTGGTGGAGTACATCCACAACCACCCCGGCCTGCGCGCCAAGACCCTCTTCGCTACGCACTATCACGAGCTGACCGATCTGGCCGAGCGGCTGCCGCATGTGGTCAACTTCAACGTGGCCGTGGCCGAGCAGGGGGACGCGGTCGTCTTTCTGCACAAGGTCGTCCCCGGCGCGGCCGACCGCTCCTACGGCGTCCACGTGGCCCAACTGGCCGGACTGCCCAAGCCGGTCGTCGCCCGCGCCCAGGAGATCCTGGCCGACCTGGAAGCCTCGGGCGCGGCCGGCCCGCGGCGCTCGGTGGCCCCGACGACTCTCCACCAACTGTCGCTCTTTTCCCGCGAGGACCCGATCATCGTCGAGCTGCGGTCGCTGGACGTGAACAGCCTCAGCCCGCTGGCCGCGCTGAACAAGCTGTATGAGCTGCAGCAGCGGGTGAAGGGGTGAGTCGGGACGCACGTGCCAGGCACCTGCGAGGTGCCTGGCACGTGGGGGAGACGCGCCGCATGACGTGCCAGGCACTCGCATGACGTGCCAGGCACTCGCATGACGTGCCAGGCACTTTTCGGAAGTGCCTGGCACGTGGGGGGAGGAGTTATGTCTCGCTATCGGGTCGCTTTTCAGCAGGACGGTTACTATCACATCTATAATCGCGGCGCGAGCCATGGCAGGATCTTCCAGGAGGAGGAGAACTACCTGTTCTTGCTTCGCCAGGTAAAGCAATATGCGCAGGCGCTCGGCATCGCCATAATCGCTTACTGCCTGTTGCCGAACCACTACCACTTCCTTTTGCGTCAGGATGGTAACAACGCGGCCGGGCTTTTGCTTCAGCGCGTCTTCAATAGCTATTCCAAGGCGTTCAATAAGCGTTACGAACGCACAGGCACCTTGTTCGAGGGTCCCTATCGCGCTATCCCGGTGACTAACGAGGGCTACTTGCTTCACTTGTGCCGTTACATCCATGCCAATCCCGCTCGACATGGGCTGGTGCAGCGGCTTGAGGAGTGGCCCTACTCCAATTATCCGGAGTGGATGGGCTTACGCAACGGTGTCTTGTGGGATCAGGCCTTCGTCCAAGCGCATTTCTCTGATCGGGCGAGCTACGGGCGGTTTGTGTGGGAGTACGTGAGCGGAAAAGCACAGCTACCTGAAGATCTGGAGAAGTATTTGAGGTCGTTGGACGCATGACCATGACGTGCCAGGCACGTGCGGGAGACGCATGACCATGACGTGCCAGGCACTTTTCGGAAGTGCCTGGCACGTGAGGGAGACGCGTCAAGGAGAAAACTCATGCCAGGTCACATTACCGCCGCCGGGCCGAGCAGCCTGGCCACCGGCGCCATCCAGGGCAGCCTGATCGTGACCGGCAGCGGCAACGATATCCACATCAGCGCGGAGGCATTCGCCCGCTCGCCGGAGGCGCGCAACTACCTGCGCATGCTGGCGGTGATCGCCGCGCCGGTGGCCGCGGCCGATGGCGTGAACACGCCGCTCAGTCCTCCGCTGGATGTGTGGGGCGAGTGGGAGCGGCTGCGCGCGGCGCTGGATGGCCCGACCGACCCGGTGGCGGGCGAGGCCGCGGCTTGGGCCGTGGTGCGCCTGGCCGAGCCGACCATCGAGCGGCTGCGCGATGCGCTGGCGACCGGCCCCGGCTACCATGTCGTCCACTTCATCGGCCATGGCAGCCCCGACGGCATCCTGCTGGAGAACAGCCTGGGCTGCGAACAGTTTGTGCCGACCGCCGACCTGGTGGCGATCTTGAGCGGGGACGGCAGCCGGCCCGCGCCCGCACTGGTGGTCTTCAACGCGTGCGAGACGCAGCCGGTGGCCCAGGCGGTGGTGGCCGGGGGCGCGGCGCGGGCCGCGCTCGCGGCCTGCCAGCCGATCTTCGACCTGGAGGCCAAGCTGCTCGCGGAGCGGCTTTACCGCCGATTGGGGGGCGGCGCGGCGGTAGGCGCCGCGCTGGACGAGTTCCGCCGCACGCTGGTCGAGCGGCTGCGCTCCGGCGAGCTGCCCGACCTGGGCGACCCGGACACCCGCGCCGCCAACGTCGTGCTGGTGGGGGACGCCGGCCTGCGCCTGCAGGCTGAGCCGCCCGCGGCCGGGCGGCCGCGCTTCGTGCTCGACGTGGCCCCGCACAACGAGCCGCTGCCGCTGAGCCTGGTGCATGGCTTTGTGGGCCGCGCCGGCGAACTGGTGACGCTGGCCCGCTGGCTGCGCCGCGAGGGGGTGGTCGCTTTCGCCATCAGTGGAGCGGGGGGCGCAGGCAAGACCGCGCTGGCGCTCAACGCGGCGCTGCGCTACAGCCATCGCTTCGCCGCGCTCGCCTTCGCCAGCGCCAAGGACATCCCCGATTTCGGCCCGTTGCAGGCGGTGCAGGCGCTCGACACCGCGCTCGGCACGGCGTTGGCCCCCGAGGAGACCGGCAACCTGCCCTGCGCCCTGGCACAGCGGCTCAACGGCGACCGCCCCGTGCTGCTGGTGTTGGACAATCTGGAGAGCGTGGCGCCCGTCCGTGCGGCCGAGTTGGCGCGGACGCTGGCCGGGGTGGACCCGCGCCGCGGCTCGCGCGTGCTGATGACGCTGCGGCCCTATGACCGCGACCCGCTGACCGCGCTGGCCCGCGGCGACCGGCTGCTGCTGCGCGACCTGGACCGCCCCAGCGCGCTGCGCCTGGCCTGGGAAGAGGCGGCCGCACGGCACCTCGACGTGACCGGGCTGGCCCCGGCCCAACCGTTGACGCCCCAGGCCGCGGCCGAGGTGCGGGCCGCACAGCGCCGCGCCTGGCTCGAGCGGCTGCCGCTGGCGCAGGCGGCTGCGCTCGACGAGCTGGCGGGCCTGGCGTTCCGGCACCCCGCGCTGATTGAAAAGGCCGTGTGCACCTGGGACAAGCTCGGCTGGCCGCGCATGAGGGCCAGGCTGGCCGCGTTGCAGGGCAAGGAGATCGCCGACGCGCTGGATGACTTCATCGGCCAGATGGCTGATGATCTGGCCGCGCACGCGCCGGCCGGCCTGGCGCTGCTCTATGCTGCGCTGCCGTTCGCGGGCGGCGCGGCGCTGCCCCGCCTGCGCTTCGTGGCGCTGGGGGCGGACGTGCCCGACGACAGCCCCCAGACGATCGGCTTCGAGGATGAGGCGCTGACTCCCGCAGTGGCCGCGGGCCTGCTGCGCCGCGACCGCGACCGCTACGACCTGGATGCGCCCGTGCGCGCGTACCTGGAGGCGCGGCGGCCCCCCGACCCCGGCACGCGGCGCACTTATGAGTTGCGCCACGCCGAGACCTTCCAGCCGCTGGTGGCTGCGTATGATGATCTGATTGCCAGCGGCGCGATGACCTACAGCGCACCCCTGGAATGGGCGAACGTCACGGCCGTCTTTGAACGGTTGACCGCGCGGGCGCCGGCGGATAACGCAGCCGCTCAGCTCCTCATCGAGTACAGCCGCAGTTGGCGCAACGTCCTTTACAACAATCACGACCCGCGGCGGCTGGCCTGGCTCACTGCGGCCGTGGCCGCGGCCGAACGCGGTGGAGAACCATGGGAACAGGCGAACGTGCTGCAGGCGCAGGGGGCCGTGCTGGCGTTCCAGGATCGGCGGGACGAGGCGCTGGCGAAGTACGAGGCGGCGCTCGGGCTGTTCCGGGCGGTGGGTGCCCGGCTGGGCGAGGCGAACGTGCTGCAGGCGCAGGGGCAAATGGCTTTGGCCGCGGGAGTGATCGAGCAAGGCATGGCGCTCATGGAAGCCGCCCGTTCGCTCTATGCCGCGGTCGGTGCGCGCGCTGGATTGGCCAACGTCGGCATCATGCTGGGGCGCTATGCTGCCGCGCGGGGCGATTACGCAGCGGCGATCCAATACATGCAGCCTGCCGCCGATTTTGGCATGGCGATCAACCACCCAATGGGACCACAGTTGCAGGCCGAGATCGCGGGCTGGCAGGCGCAATTGGTCTGGCAGCAGGATCCTGCCGCGGTGCGCGACGCGCTGCAACAGGCTGCCACCGATGCCCGCGCCAGCGGAGATCGGGAGGCACTGGCCCAGGCTCTGGCTGGGTTATTGCAGGTCGGCCAGCGACTGGAGGCGTGGGGCGAGGTGGCCGCGGCTGCCGAGGAATTGATCGCATTGGGTTTTGCCGATGGCGATGCCTGGGCCGCGCTGGCTGACGCTCGCTCGAACTTGAATGATGAAGCCGCCGCGGCAGAAGCTTATGCCCAGGCCGTGGCCCTGGCGGCCGATCAGGCGATGCTCCGCCGCAACTACGCCAACAGTTTGCTTGCCCTGGGGCGCCTGGGTGAGGCCGGCATCCAGATTGATGCGGCCGAGGCGCTGGATCCTGACTCACCCTACCTGGCGCTCCGCCGCGCCGAGCTGGCGAAGGCACAGAATGACCGCAGGGAAGCCGCGCGCTGGGCCAGGGAAGCCCTCCGCCGCCAACCGGGTTGGGAGGAGGCAAAAACGGTTCTGCGGGAAGCGGAAGGCGATTGATCTTCGCTGCGGCCGTGCTCGACGCGTACGGCTGGCCGCACGATGCGAGCGACGAGGAGCTCCTGGAACGGCTGCTGGCGCTCAACCGGGCGCGGGCAGAGATAGTGGCGGATGAATCCCCCGCCCGATAATTGAGGTTTCAACTTGGCTCTCTTACCCATCCCGGAAGTCATCGCGAAGGAACTCGCGATCACGCTCCATCAAATCACCGCTACCGTGGCCCTCCTGGACGACGGCAACACCATCCCCTTCATCGCCCGTTACCGCAAAGAAGTCACCGGCGGGCTGGACGAGGTGCAAATTCGCCAGATCCAGGAGCGGCTGGACTACCTGCGCAAGCTGGCCGAGCGCCGCGAGGCCGTCAAGGCCGAAATCGCGTCGCAGGGCAAGCTGACCGACGAGCTGTCCAGCCAACTGGACGCGGCGGCCACGCTCCAGGCGGTCGAAGACCTCTACCGCCCCTACAAACCCAAACGCCAGACCCGCGCCGCGATCGCACGGGAACGGGGGCTGGAATCCCTGGCCCAGGCGCTCCTGGCGCAGGCGAGGGGGGCGGGCGACAAGGCCACGCCCCTACAACTCGCTGCCGGCTATCTCACCGACCAGGCGCCCGACATCGAAGCAGCCCTGGCCGGTGCGCGCGACATCATCGCCGAGCAGGTGAGCGACGACCCGGCCACGCGGCAGGTCACGCGGCAGCGTTTCGCGGCCGATGGCTTCGTCATCAGCCAGCGCGCGGGCGACGCGGCCGACGCGGAGGGGCGCTATCGGGTCTACTACGAATTCCGCGCGGCCCTGGCCGCAGTCCAGCCCCATCAATGGCTGGCGCTCCAACGCGGGAGCGAGGACGGCAGCCTGAAGGTGCGGATCGAGACCCCCGACGGCCAGATCTCGGCCCGCATCGCGACTGCGTGGATCAAAACGCCGGGCAGCAAGGCGGCCGAGCAGGTGCGCCTGGCGGTGGAGGACGGCTACGAGCGGCTGCTGCGCCCCTCAGTTGAGCGCGAGGTGAGCGGGCAGCTCAACGACTACGCCGACGACCACGCCATCCAGGTCTTCGCGGCCAACCTGCGCAACCTGCTGCTCCAGCCGCCCCTGCGCGAGCGGGCCGTCGTGGGGATTGATCCGGGGTTCCGCACCGGCTGCAAGATCGCCACCGTGGACCCCACCGGCAAGCTGCTGCACACGGCCACGATCTATCCGCACGAGCCGCGCAACGACCGCGAAAAGTCGCTCCGGGTTCTCGCCGGGCTGGTGCAACTGGATAAGATCAGCGTGATCGCCATCGGCAACGGCACCGCCAGCCGCGAGACCGAGGCGCTAGTGGTGGAACTGATTCAGGGGCCGCAGATCAACGCGGATGACCGCGGATCGGACCACCAGGAGCATCCGCGTCTATCCGCGTCTATCCGCGGCGCAACAGCGTCTCATCTCGCCTACGTCATGGTCAGCGAGGCGGGCGCGTCGGTCTACTCCGCCTCCGACATCGCCCGCGCCGAGTTCCCTGACCTGGACGTCTCCATGCGCGGCGCGGTCTCGATTGCGCGGCGGCTGCAAGACCCGCTGGCCGAGTTGGTCAAGATTGACCCCCAGAGCATCGGCGTGGGGCTGTATCAGCACGACGTAGATCAGAAAAAGCTGGCCGCGGCGGTGGATGCGGTGGTCGAATCGGTGGTCAACTACGTCGGCGTGGACGCGAACACCGCGTCGGCCGCGCTGCTGGGCTACGTCTCCGGCATCAGCAAGAGGGTGGCCGGAGCACTCGTCGCGCACCGCGACGAGAACGGCCCCTTCGGCTCCCGCGCCGAGCTCAAGAAGGTCAAGGGGCTGGGGCCGAAGGCGTTCGAGCAGGCCGCCGGCTTCCTGCGCGTGCCCGGCAGTCGCAATCCGCTCGACAACACGACCATCCACCCCGAATCCTACGACGCGGCCAAGGCGTTGCTCGACTTGGCGGGGCTGAATCTGCGCATGGCGGACTTGCCGGGGCGGCTGCGGAAGTGGTGCGAGGAGAATGGACTGGGCTTGACGGACGACGGACGACGAACGACGAACGATGAAGGACACAATCCGCAGTACGCAGTACGTAATACGGACAACTGGTCCACCACCGCCTCCCTCCTCAACATCGGCGAATTGACGTTACGCGACATCGTAGCTGCGCTCCTCCGCCCAGGCCGCGACCCGCGCGAGGACCTGCCGCCGGTGATCCTCCGCCGCGACGTGCTGTCCATTGACGACCTGCGTGAAGGCATGGTGCTGAAGGGAACCGTCAGGAATGTCGTAGACTTCGGCGCGTTCGTGGACATCGGCGTCAAGCAGGATGGCCTGGTCCACGTAAGCAAAATGGCGAAAAAGTACGTCCGCAACCCGCACGAGGTCGTCGGCGTGGGCGACATCGTGGACGTGACGGTTATCAGCATTGACCGCGGCCGGGGACGAGTCGGGCTGAGCATGGTGGGATGAGCGGATGAAACAGGAGGGGTGGGATGAACAAGAAGAATGAAACGGAGAAACGGATGAGCACGACCCGGATGAAACAGGGGGGGTGGGATGAACAAGAAGGTTGAAACGGAGAAACGAATGAGCATGACTCGGATGAAACAGGAAGTGTGGGATAAACAAGAAGGTTGAAACGGAGAAACGAATGAGCATGACTCGGATGAAACAGGAGGGGTGGGATGAACAAGAAGAATGAAACGGAGAAACGGATGAGCACGACCCGGATGAAACAGGGGGTGTGGGATGAACAAGAAGGTTGAGGGGCCGCACGAGGACCTGACCTACCGGATCATCGGCGCGGCGATGGCGGTGCATAGTCGGCTTGGCCCGGGCCACAAGGAAGACGTATATCAACGCGCGCTGGAGGCACAGAGCGTCGAGGATGGTTTGGCCTTCGAAGCGCAAAAGCTGCTGGAAGTCCACGACAACGGCTTGCTCGTCGGCTACTATATCCCCGACTTCATCTACGAAGAGAAGGTCGTGGTCGAGATCAAGGCCTTCTCGTCCCTCTCTCGGCGCTACCTGGGGCAGGTCGTGACCTATCTCAACCACACCGGGCTGCAGGTGGGCCTTCTCCTCAATTTCGGAGAGCGTCGCCTCATCCCCCGCCGCGTCTTCCCGTCAACTCAAGCCGCTGAATTCCGCGTCCAGTATCCGTGGCTCTTCATCCCTGACTGGCTCCGCGCCGAGCGCGCCGCCCATCCCCCCGCGCTCTCCGTGGCCTCCGTTCCCTCCGTGTCCGGCTCCGTGGCCTCCGTTCCTTCCGTGCCCGGCTCCGTGGCCTCCGTTCCCTCCGTGTCCGGCTCCGTGGCCTCCGTTCCCTCCGTGTCCGGCTCCGTGATCGAGCGCCTCATCGCTGCGCCGCGTCTGAACGGCACCGTGACCGACGTCCGCATCGGCACGCACTGGACGGCCGTCGTCGTCGAGACGCCGCTCGGGCCGCGGGCCGGCCTGGCGGCCACCCAGCTCATCCACGACCTGGAGCACGGCCGCCCGGCGGTCCGCGACGCAGGCCGGCTGATCGGTAGAGATGGCTGGGAGCTGGTCGCGCTGGCGCGGTCCGACAGCCTCACCGAGCGCAGCATCGGCTTTGCGGCGCTCAACGCGCTGCTGGAGGTGGACGAGACCGCGTGCGTAAACATGAACGCGGAGGAGATCATCCTGGAAAAGGTCATGCACGTGCCAGGCACTTGCGAAGTGCCTGGCACGTCGAGCAAACGCGTTGCCATCGTCGGCCACTTCCCCTTTGTCCCGCGCGTGCGCGAAGTCGCGGCGACCTGCTGGGTTTTGGAGTTGAACCCCACCCCCGGCGACCTGCCTGCGGAGAAAGCACCCGAGGTCATCCCCCAGGCCGACGTGGTCGCGATCACCGGCATGACATTGGTCAACGGCACCTTCGAGGCGCTGGCCGCGCTCCCCCGGCGGGGCGCGTTCGTGCTCGTCCTCGGCCCGTCCACACCCCTCTCGCCGGTGCTGTTCGACTACGGCGTGGATGCCATCTCCGGCACGGTCATCACCGAAATCGCACCCGCGCTGGCGGCCGTGAGCCAGGGCGCGAATTTCCGGCAGATTCCAGGGAAGCGGCTGCTGACGATGATGCGGTGATGACCATGCGACTTCCCTTTGACCACTTCGACCTCATCGCCCGCTTCTATGACCGCCTCATTCGCCGGCAAGAAGATGACCCACTGCTGACGGTAGTGGCTGCCGAACCAGGGCAACTCGTGCTGGACGTGGGCGGCGGCACGGGGCGGATAGCCCGTTCTTTGCTGGCGACCGGGGCCAGGGTCATCGTTTGCGATGCGTCCCTCCCGATGGCGCGGCAGGCGTGGGCTAAAGGGTTGCCGGCGGTCGTCGGCGACGCCAGCCATCTGCCGTTCGCCGGTGGCTGCGCCGAGCGCGTGCTGGTCGTGGACGCGTTCCATCACTTCGTCCAGCCCTCTCCCAAAGTCGCCCAACCGGCCGCCGCCCACGAGCTTCTCCGGGCGCTCAACCCTGGCGGCCGCCTGGTGATCGAAGAACCGGACGTCAGCCGCGCCTGGGCCTGGCCCATCGTGCTCATGGAGAAGCTGCTGCTGATGGGCAGCCGGTTCCTGTCGCCTCTTCGACTGGTTGCGCTTTTCGAAGCGTCAGGAGCGCAGACGGTGCGAGTGACTCGAAACGGTTTCAGCGCACAGTTGGTGTTCACTCTGTCGGCTTGACATTTTCGGCAGTTGGCGTCACAATTGAGCAAGTATTGCTGGACAGGCCGTTGTTTGTCGCCGTGTAGCGGCAGACACTGCAATTCCCCCACTGGCTCCTGCCCACTGCGCTCTGATCGAGGAGTCAACCCATGAAATCGCGCCCACTCTCCATCCTCGTCGCCTTCATCCTGCTCGTTTCCGTCGCCGTCCCGCTGGCGATCGCCCGCGGCGGCCTGGCCCAACCCACTCCTGCTGGCGACGCCTTCGCGCCCGGCCGATTGCTGATCCGGTTCCAGGCGTTTGCCACCCCAGAGACCGCCCAGGCCACCCTCGCCCAGGAAGGGCTGACGATCCAGCGCCGGTTGGAAGGCCCGGACGTATACGTCGCCGACGTGCCGGCTGGCGAAGAGCTGACGGCCGCGGCGCGGCTCAGGCGTCTCCCGGCGGTCAAGTACGCGGAGCCGGACTACATCTACCGCGCCTTCCGCGTGCCCAACGATCCCTACTACGCCAGCGACCAGTGGAATCTGCCGCAGATCAACGCGCCGGCCGCGTGGAACATCACCACCGGCTCGATCAGCGTGACCGTGGCGATCCTGGACACCGGCGTTGACCTGGGCCACCCCGATCTGAGCAGTAAAATCGTGGCGGGCTACGACTTTGTCAACGAAGACAACACCCCCCAGGATGACGAGGGGCACGGCACCCACGTGGCGGGCATCGCCGCGGCGCTCTCGGACAACGCGACCGGCGTGGCCGGCGTCGCGTGGGGCGCGCGGATCATGCCGATCAAGGTCTTGGACGGCCAGGGTTCCGGCTTCGAGAGCGACATTGCCGAGGGAATCCACTGGGCGGCCGACCATGGCGCGGCGGTCATCAACATGAGCCTGGGCGGCACGGCCATAAGCGCCGCCCTGCAAGACGCGGTCAATTACGCCTACGGCCACGGCCTGTTGATCGTGGCCGCCGCGGGCAACGAGTATCTCGTCGGCAACCCGACGGTCTACCCCGCGGCATACCCCCATGTCGTCGCGGTCGCCGCCACCAACGACCAGGACGGTCACGCGTCCTACTCCAGCACCGGCGCCTACGTGGACATCGCCGCGCCGGGGGGCGATCCCAGCAGCTCCAGCGACCCCAACCCGCGGCACTGGATCATGAGCACCTATCTGCGCACTGCGGCGACCGGCGTGGACAGCGTGCAGGCCGCCTACGAGCGCCACGCCGGCACCTCGATGGCGACGCCGCACGTCGTAGGGCTGGCCGCGCTGGTCTGGTCGCAGCACCCCGGTTGGACCAACGACCAGGTGGAATGGGCCATCGAATCCACCGCCCGCGACGTGGGAGACAGCGGCCCGGACGAGGTCTTCGGTTGGGGGCGCATTGACGCCGCGGCGGCCGTGACCCTGGCCGATCTGCCCGCCACCTCCACACCGACCCCGAGCACCTGCCTGGCCGAATCGCCGCACCCCTATCCCAACAGCGCAAACACCACCTATACCGTGACGAACCCCGACCCGATCGCCCTCTATTCGCGCGTGCGCTTCACGCGGGTCGAACTGGAAACGGGCCTCGACTACGTCATCATCCGCGACGAAGCCGGCAACGAAATCCAGCGGGTAACTGGCAACCGCGGCGGCTTCTGGAGCGCCGTCGTGCCCGGCCGCCTGGTGCGCATCCAGTTGACCAGCGATGGCTCGGTGACGGGCTGGGGCTTCTGCGTCAACCAGGTGGAGACCGCGGCGGCCCCCGCCTGGGCCATCCGCGCGCCGCTCAGCCTGCCCCGCAGCCGGCTGGCCCTGGCCGCGACCGGCGGCAAGCTCTACGCCATCGGCGGCGAATCAGCCAGCGCGGCCGCGGGCAAGCTCCTGGATTCCAAACCCGCGGCGGCGGCCATGCCGCCGGCCGCGGGCGTGGCCGCCCGCTCTGCTGATTCGCTGGCCGGCGTCCAGGGCTATAGCGGCCTGGTGGAGGAGTATGACCCGGCGACCAACACTTGGACGACGAAGGCCAGTATGCCGACACCCCTCAGCAACGTGACCGCGGCGGTCATCGGGGGCAAGATCTACGTGCCGGGCGGATGGAACGACGCGATATCGAACCTGCTGCAGATCTACGATCCAGCCGCCGATCGCTGGACGGCCGGCGCGTCGTTGCCGGTCGGTCTGCTCGGCGCGGCCGCGGTCGCGCTGGACGGCCAGCTTTACGTCTTGGGCGGCGGAACGGCAAGCAGCACCGTCAACACCTGCTACCGCTACGATCCCGCGAGCAACCAGTGGGCGCAGTGCGCCGCCATGCACACCGCGCGAGTTTGGCCGGGCGCGGGGACGGTGGCCGGCAAGCTCTACGTCGGCGGCGGCAGCGACCTCAGCGCCAACGATCTGAATACCCTGGAAGAGTACGATCCCGCGACCGACCGTTGGACGATCCGCGCGGCCATGTCGGCCGCGCGCGGCGGCCCCGGTGCAGTCGGCGCGGGCGACACTCTCTACGTCGTGGGCGGCGGCTGGAACAGCTATCTGAACACCGGCGAACGTTACGACCCGTTCACGGATCGGTGGGAGACCATCGAGCCGATCAGCGTGGGCCGACGCACCTTGGGCCTGACCGAGCTGGACGGCAAGCTCTACGCCGTGGGTGGGTGGAACGGCGGCTTCACCGGCGTGAACGAGGCGTACACGCTGCCGCTCATCGCCCAGCCCGCGATCCGCCTGGCCCCCGCGGCCTTCGGCGTCACCGTGGTCGTCGGCGAAGCAACCACGCGCACTCTGGCGATCGGCAACGCCGGGCAGATGACCCTCACCTTCGACATTCGCGATGCCGAGCTGACGACCGCGCCGGCGGTGACGATCCGCCTGGCGTCTCAGCCGAGCGGCGCGCTGCCGGGTGGGGTCAAGACCGGGAAGGCCCCCCTGCCCCCCCAACCCTGGGTGGAATCCGGCCCACCCCTACAATCTGGGGGGGAATCCGGCCCACCCCTGCAATCTGGGGGGAAATCCAGCCCACCCCTGCAATCTGGGGGGGAATCCAGCCCACCCCTGCAATCTGGGGGGGAATCCGGCCCACCCCTGCAATCTGGGGGGAAATCCGGCGGCCCACCCCTGCAATCTGGGGGGGAATCCGGCGGCCCACCCCTGCAATCTGGGGGGGAAGTTGACTCCCCCCGCAGTCGGGGGGCTGGGGGGGCCGTTTTCGAGCAGGAGTTGCGCGTCTCCCACGGGCTGGTCGCCACGACCACCGTGCGGCTCCTCGTCGTCTCGTCGGATCACGACATCAACGACCTGTTGGCCGTCCTCAACGCCTTCCCCGACGTGCAGGCCACGCGCTATGCCGGGTCGGGCGCGCCGGCCCTGGCCGACCTGGCGCCCTATGACGTGGTGCTGACGAGCAACAACCGGATGTGGGCCGCCGCCGGCATCAACCCGGACGCGCTGGGGGACGCGCTGGCGGCCTACGTGGATCGGGGCGGTCACGTCGTCACCGCCAGCTACGCCTACGACTTCAGCGATTGGGGCATCGGCGGCCGCTTTGCCCGCGCCGGCTACGGCCCCCTCGACCGGGCCACCGCCGACCTGAATCGCCTCGTGCAACTGGGCACTACCCTTGCCGGCCATCCTATCCTACAAGGCGTGACCGCGCTGAGCGAGGCCGCGATCCACCAGAACGCGGCGCTGGCGACCGGCGCGGCGCTGGTGGCGAGCTGGGACGACGGCACGCCGCTCGTCGCGACCCGGACGGCCGTCGTCGCGCTGAACCTGCTGCCTAGCCTGGGCGACGGCACGCATCGCTGGACGGGCGACGCGCCGACGCTGATCCACAACGCCATCGTCTGGCTGGCCGGCGCGACGGCCGGCCCAGATGCGGCATGGCTGGCCGTGGCGCCCGCCGCCGGGCTGGTGGCGCCGGGCGGCCAGAGCCGCGTCGCGGTGAACTTCAACACCAGCGACCTGCCCGTAGGCGCCTACACCGCCACGCTGATCGTGAGCAGCAACGACCCGGCTAAGAGCCTACAGCAAGTGCCCGTCGCGCTGCAAGTCGTTCCACCCCCGCCCGAGATCGAAGTCTCGCCCGTCTACCTGGCGGCCAAGGTGGCGCCCGGCGGCGCGACGGAGCGCCGGCTGACCATCCACAACACCGGGCGCGGGGAGCTGAACTACGCCATCACAGAGACGCTGCGGGTCACGCAGACCACGCGCACCCCGACGCCGGCGAGAACACCGGTCGTGGTCACCGTGGGCCCCGTGCCCACCGCGGCGCCCCCTGCGACGCCTACGCGCAGCTCCACGCCGACCGCAGCCCCCGCGCCCACTGCCACTCCCCTTGCCGCAGCGGGGGGAGCCGGAGGGGGGTCGAAAGCGGCTGCGTCAAAACCAACGGAACCGGCCGTCTCGCCGGCCGGCGTGGCCGGCCCCGCAAGCGGCGGCCCGGATCCCTTCGGCTACACCTATGCCACGTCGGCCGAAGCCGGCGGCCCGGCGTACAATTGGATCGAGATCGCACCGCCAGCAGGCGGCAGCGGCATCGAGATCACCACACTGACGGGCCGCGACGACGCCTACCTCTGGCCGCTGCCGTTGCCGTTCGCCTTCAACTTCTACGGCGCCGGCCAGACGCAGATGGCCGTCAACAGCAACGGAACGTTGTACTTCAACGATTACTACCTGGGCTACGGCAACGGGCCGATCCCCGGCTCCTACGGCGCCAATCGCTTTCTCGCCCACTTCTGGGATGACCTGGTCATCGTTCCGGGCGCGGTGTATTACCTGGCGGAGCCGGGCCGCCTGATCGTCGAATACTACCACGCCTCGGGCTGCTGTCTGACTCCGGACTCGGCGACGTGGGAAGTGATCCTCTACGACACCGGCAACATCCTCTACCAGTACCAGGACGTGAGCTTCGGCAGCGGGCGGGATCAAGGCGGGGAAGCCACGGTCGGCATCCAGGGCGATGCGGCCACGGGGCTGCAATACTCCTACAACGCGGCCGCCTTATCCGACGGCCTGGCGATCTGTTTCGCCTACCCCGGCCAGCCGGCCAACTGCGCGACCCAGCAAGGCGTGCCGTGGCTGACGGAGCAGCCCATCTCGGGCGTCGTGCCGCCGGGCGGCGCCGCGGTTGTGAACGTGACGCTCGATGCTGCCGGTCTCGACCTGGGGACTTACGGCGCCAACCTGGTCATCACCAGCAACGACCCCGACGAAGGCACGCTGCTCGTGCCGGTCACCCTGACCGTGACGACGACCCCCGGCGAGGCGACCCTCTCCCTGTCGCCCGCGGCCGTGCGGGTGGAGCCAGCGCAACCGTTCACCCTGACGCTGCGGCTCGGTGCGGGCCAACAGCCGGTGGACGCGGTGGATGCGGTGCTCGGCTTCGACCCGGCCCGGCTGCGCGTGGTGGATGCGAACGGCGTCGAGGCCGCGGCGATCACCCCCGGCGACGCATTTCCGCTGATCTTGCAGAACCGGGTGAGCAACGCCGATGGGCAAATCATCTTCAGCGCGGGCCGGCAGCCCGGACAGGCTGCACCGTCCGGCGATCTGGCACTCGGGATGATCCGGTTCGTGGCTGTAACGGAGACCCTGGCGAGCGGCACGCCGGTGCGCTTCCTGCCCGCCAGCGATGTGTTCTACGGCGGCGGGTCCATCCTCCTGGCGACCGCCGACAGCGTCGTCACCGCGTTCGAGCCGTTCGTGATCGGCCGCGTGGCGCTGCAAGGCCGCGGGGCCGCGCCGTCGGCCCGATGGCAGGACTATCCGCTGCGGCTGGCCTTCTACCCGCCCGGCGATGCGACTCCGGTCGCCGCCTACGAGACCGTGCTCGACGCCAATGGCGTCTTCACGGCCACGCATGTCGTGGTCGGTGTCTACGACGTGATCGTCAAGAACAGCCACAGCCTGAGCAACCGGCGAACGGAGGTGACGACGCCGGGCGATCTGCATCCGCTGGACTTCGGCACGCTGCTGGAAGGGGATGCGACCGACGACGACCAGGTGGCGGGCGGCGACTTCTCCGTGGTGGTGACGGCCTACGGTGCATCCCCCGGCCAGCCCAACTGGGACGCCCGCGCTGACTTCAACGGCGATGCCTTTGTCGGCGGCGCGGACTTCTCGCTATTGATGACCAACTACGGCCGGCAAGGGCCGATCGCGGTGGGGAACGCGTCCGCGAGTAGGGGCGATCCCTCGCGGTCGCCCTGGGCAGGCGCAAGGTCTGCCCCTACCGATGATATGAGGTCGGCCCCTACCGATGACGCGCCGGGCGTGATACTGCGCATCAGCCCGCCGGCGGGCGCGGTGATGCGGGGAGCGACGTTCGCAGTGGATGTGTTCGCACAGGCCGGCAGCCAGGGCGTGGATGTGGTGGACACCGCGGTGAGTTTCGACCCGGCTCACTTCCAGGTGGTGGATGCTGCGGGAAACCTGACCACCGGTATCGTGCCGGGAGACGGCCTGCCGATCGTCCTGCAAAACCAGGCCGACAACGGGACGGGACGCATCCGCTTCAGTGCGGGCCGGCAGCCCGGTGGGGCCATGCCGGCGGGTGATCTGCGCGTGGCGACGATCCGCTTCCGGGCCATCGCGACCACCCACGCCGGCGGCGCCGCCATCGGCTTTGGAGAGGGAACCGGCGTCTTCAGCCGCGGCCAGCCGGTCCCGGTCACGCGCACGGACGGCCGGGTGATCGTGGCCGCGGGCGGCGTTTCCGGCTACCTGCCGCTGATCGGCCGCTAAAGGCGGAAGCGGAGCATCCCGAGCGAAGCCCGCCGGTTTTCGCGGGCGTAGTCGAAGGAGTGTGCGCGAACCCTGCGTGAATCTGTCCGCAACTACGATTTCCCGAATTGCGCAAAGCGGTGCTATACTCGGCACGGTCGCAAAGTACGTTTTTCGGCGACTGTCATTCTGAGCGGGTTTGCGCCTGACTTCTCGCGACGGCGAGCATCCAGCGAAGAATCCCTTCGTTGCACTCAGGGCAGGCTCTTCCCTGCGTTCAGGACAAGTTCTCATGCCGCGACGAGACCCTTCGCTGGATTCTCGCCGCAACGCAATTCACGGGGCTAACTCGCTCAGGGTGACAAAACAGCACTCAGCCGCCCACCGCCATAGGAGCATCGCATGAAACGCCACCTATCCCTGCTGCTCATCCTCATCGTCCTTCTGACCGCCTGCCCCGCCGCCGGCGGCCAGTCCGCTTCCGCAGATGATGGGGTCGCCTGGCGGCCGCTGAAGCCCGCGGACGTCAACGCGACCGGCACCTACATCATCCAACTGGTCGAACCATCCCTGGCGACCTACCGCGGCGACCTGACCGGCCTGGCCCCCACCAGCCCGGCCGTCACCGGCGCCCGCAAGCTGGATGTCAACACCCCTGCCAGCAAAGCCTACCTGGCCCACCTGGCCGAAAGGCGTACCGAGTTCCTGGCCGCAGTCCAGGCGCTGATCGGCCGGCCGGCGACACCGGGGTACGTCTACGACACCGTGCTCGATGGCCTGACGCTGGAGCTGACGCCCGGGGCAGCCGCGGCCGTGGCTGCCCTGCCCATGGTCAAGCAGATCCAGCCCAACTTCAAGCGGGAGCTGCTGACCGATCGCGGCCCGCGGTGGATCGGCGCGCCGGCGCTGTGGGACGCGCCGGCCGCCTGTGCGCCCGGCGGTTTCTGCGGTGAGGGGATCATCGTCGGCGTCGTTGACACCGGCATCAACACCGACCATCCCTCGTTTGCAGACGTCGGCGGAGACGGCTACGACCACACCAACCCGCTCGGCAGTGGCAACTACAAGGGCTGGTGCAACCCCGCGGTGAAGAACCCGCCGCTGAACACGTGCAACGACAAGCTGATCGGCCTTTGGAGCTACTCAAGCAGCGGCAACGATCCTGAAGACCCGGAAGGCCACGGCAGCCACACGGCCAGCACGGCCGCGGGCAATCGTCTGAATGCCATCGTGCTGGATGCGCCGACGATTGACCTGACCTTCGACATCTCCGGCGTCGCGCCGCACGCCAACATCATCGCCTATGACGCCTGCACCCTCGACGGCTGCCCCGGCGACGCGCTGCTGGCCGCCATCAACCAGGCGGTGACCGACGGCGTGGACGTAATCAACTACTCCATCGGCAGCGCCGCCGGTACCAGCCCCTGGGTGGAGGCGGATGCCCTGGCCTTCCTGGACGCGCGCGCGGCCGGCATCTTCGTGGCAGCCTCGGCCGGCAACAATGGGCCGAGCGCCGGCACGATGGGTTCGCCCGCGGGCGCGCCCTGGCTGACCACCGTGGCCGCCGCCACCCACGACCGGGCGCTGGTCAACTCGTTGGTGAACCTGACCACCGACCAAGGCGCCGACCTGCCCGACATCACCGGCCGTAGCGTCACCGCGGACTACGGCCCTGCGGCCATCGTTTACGCCGGCGACTACGGCAACGCGCTCTGCCTGGCCGGCGTCTGGCCCATCAACGAGTTCAGCGGGCAGATCGTGGTGTGCGACCGCGGCAACAATGGGCGCGTCGAGAAGAGCGCCAACGTGCAAGCCGCGGGCGGCGGCGGCATGATCCTGGCGAACGCCGAATCCAACGGCGACGAGTTGATCGGCGACGCGCACAGCGTCCCCGCGGTGCACATCACCTACGCCGACGGCGTAACGCTCAAGGCCTGGCTGGCAAACGGCGATACCGGCCACATCGGCGTCATCACCGGGACGTCAAGCGACATTCGAGACAGCAACGGCGACGTGCTGGCCGCGTTCAGCTCGCGCGGCCCCAGCAAGTCGGTAGGGGACGTGCTGAAGCCGGACATCACCGCGCCGGGCGTGGACATCCTGGCGGCCGTCGCCAGCGGCACGGGGAAGAATCCGCCCGAATTTGACATCTACAGCGGCACGTCCATGGCCAGCCCGCACATGGCCGGCGCCGGCGCGCTGATGACCCAGGCGCATCCCGCCTGGACACCGGCCGAGATCCAGTCGGCGCTGATGACCACCGCCCGGACCGCCAACGTGCGCAAGGAAGATTGGATCGTGCCCGCGGACCCGTTCGACCGCGGAGCCGGACGCGTCAACCTGGCCGCGGCCGTGAACGCCGGGCTTCTGCTCAACGTCACCACCGCGGAGTATCAGAACGCGGACCCGGCCCTCGGCGGTGATCCCAAGACGCTGAACCTCGCCAGCCTGGCCGATGACGCCTGCTACCAGACGTGCGGCTGGACGCGCACGGTGCGCAATCCGACCGGCACGGCCATGACCTGGAACGGGACCTTCGTAGGGTTGGACGGGTTACAAGGGACGCTTTCGCCGCCCAGCTTCACTGTGGCCCCCGGCGCCGGCAGCAGCTTCGCCCTCACCATCAGCGACGTGACGGGGCTGGCGGCCGGCCAGTGGTACTTCGGCACGGTGACGTGGCATGAGGCGAGTGGCCTGGCGCCCGATGCGCACTTCCCCGTGGCCGTCAAGGTGGCCGGCTCGCAGAACGGGGGCGTGGTCTCCAAGCAGGCCGGCTCGCGCGGCACGGGGCCGGGCGACGCGGTGCAGTTCTCCATCGGCGTCAGCAATACGGTCAAGTCGTCACGCACCTTCGCCGTGACCGACCCGATTCCGAGCAACGCGGCCTACGTCAACGGCTCGGCCACCGGCGGCTTGACCTACAGCGGCGGCACGAACTCGCTAAGCTGGACGGGGAGCCTGAACGCGGCCACCTTCGCCGTGGTGACCAAGACGTTGTCGGGCTACCAAAGCCTGGCAGCCGAGGGAATCGCGCCGTTCGATCTCGCCGGGCTCGACCTGGACGGTGGATGCTTCAGCCTCGGCGAGATGGATTTTAACTACCTGGACACCCACTACACCGACGTGATCGTATCGGTCAACGGCGTGATGCGGGCCGGCTTTCCGGGCGGACTGATTACTCGCTGCCCCTCGAACACCAACCAGAACTTCCCTGCCACAGACAACCCGTTCCACACCAACGACAACCTGATTGCGCCGTGGTGGGCCGATCTCGACATGACCGGCGGCAACCTGTACGGCGCAGTGATCGGCTGGAACGGGGTCGCACACACCGTCATCGAGTGGGAGAATGCGCTGATCAAGGAGACGAACCAGCGGGTCTCCTTCCAGCTTTGGATTCAGGACGGCACGGACAACATCTGGTTCGCCTACCCGTCGGGCTTCAACGCCAGCGTGGGGAAGAACAACCCGAAAGCGACTGTCGGCGCGGAAAACGCGACCGGCACCGAGGGCGTCAAGTATTACTACTACGGCGGCTCGGGCAGCCCGCAAGGAACCGTGCCGACCGGCGCGGTGGACGTTTGGGTCGGCCTGAACCCGACGATCAAGCAGTTCACCTACCAGGCGACCGCGACCGGCCCGGTCAACAGCAACATCACCAACGAAGCCACCGTCACCGTCGCGTCCACCCCGAGCAAGGCATGGGCCAACGCTCGCATCTGCGGCCCCGCGATCGCAACGCCAGCGACGATCGGCGTGGTCGCAGAGCACTACGCCAGCCTGGATTGGTCGGCCGGCGCGTCACCACACAACATGACAAGGATACCGGCGAGACCGTGGGCAACCCGGCGGCCAATGGCTACTATGTCTTACGCACGGTCAACTGCGCGGGCACGAGCCACGCCGACGCTGCGGCCGTCGCGACATTCAGCTTCAGCCTGACGCCGGGGCAGCCCTGACCTCACCCCAGGCCCCCTCTCCTGACGATGGCATCCCTTCACTCCGTTCAGGGCAAGCTCTGAGCGGAGCGCAGTCGAAGGATCGTCGTCAGGAGAGGGGAGGCCGTTGACTTCTCCTCCTCCCCAAACCTGACCCCAAAACTAGCCGCCAAACTCTGTTCATGGTAAAATAGTAGATTGCTGCATGGCTGGGAGGGATTGCTTCGCACAACCCGCTCGCAATGACGGCGCTGACTTCTTAGCATCTTTCCAGTCGAATTCTTGTACGGCGAGCAAGGAAATTTACCACAAGACACGAAGTCACGAGGGGGAGCAAATCAAAGGACTTGGTGTCGAGTGGTTCTGAACCTGTTTGGCTCCGGCTTGTCCGGGTTGGGGCATGACGCTTGCTGCGTGGTACAGACTGAACGGCTACCGGCCGACTTTGCATGACAGCAGGTTCCGTGCTATACTGTCATTAGCACGCCTGTTCGATTCGGGGAACGCACTCTTTCGGAGCGCCACCGAGTTCCCCCAAGCTCCTCCGAGTTCATGCTGAGGTATCATGGGCCAAGATCAACTCATCGTCCGCGGCGCACGCGAACACAATCTGAAAAACATTGACGTGGTGATCCCCCGCGACAAACTGGTAGTCATCACCGGGCTGTCGGGGTCGGGCAAGTCGTCCCTGGCGTTCGATACGATCTACGCCGAAGGCCAACGACGTTATGTCGAGTCGCTCTCGGCCTACGCCCGCCAATTCCTGGGCCTGATGGAAAAGCCGGACGTGGATCAGATCGAGGGCCTCAGCCCGGCCATCTCCATTGACCAGCGCGGAGCCAGCCGGAACCCGCGCTCGACCGTGGGAACCATCACCGAGATCTACGACTACCTGCGCCTGCTCTATGCGCGTATCGGCATCCCTCACTGCCCGCAGTGCGGCCGCGAGATCAGCGCGCAGACCGTCCAGCAGATCGTGGACGCCATCCTGGCCTACCCCGAAGGCAGCCGCCTGCTGCTCCTGGCGCCACTGGTGCTGGCGCGCAAGGGCGAGCACAAGAACATCTTCGAGGACGCGCGCAAGGCCGGTTTCGTGCGGGCGCGCGTGGACGGCCAGATCTACGAGCTGGAGACCCCGCCCGATCTCGACCGCTATAAGAACCACACCATCGAGGCAGTGGTGGATCGGCTGGTGGTCAGGAGACAGGGGTCAGGAGACAGGGGGCAGGAGGCAGGAGACAGGAATCAGGAATCAGGAGGCAGGAATCAGGAGGCGGACGAGCAGCGGACGCGACTGGCGGATTCGGTGGAGACCGCATTGCACCTGGGCGGCGGCGTGATCTTCATCGCGGACATCACCGATGCGGAGCAGCCGCGGGATCGCCTCTTCTCCGAACACTTTGCGTGCCCGGTCTGCGGCATCAGCCTGCCGGAGATCGAGCCGCGCACCTTCTCGTTCAACAGCCCGCACGGCGCCTGCCCCACCTGCACCGGCCTGGGCAGCCAGATGGAGTTCGACCCCGATCTGCTGGTGCCGGACAAAAGCCTCAGCCTGGCCGAGGGCGCGGTCAAGCCGTGGGATCGCGACACGCAGACGATCTACCACGCCATGCTGGAATCGGTGGCCGAGCACTACCACATCCCGTTCGACGTGCCCGTGGCGCAGCTCAGCAAGCACCAGATGGACATCATCCTGACCGGCGGCAAAAAGGGCGACACGATCGCGATCAAATACGTCAACAACGAGGGCCACGACCGGCACTTTCAGACGAACTACGAAGGGGTGATCCCGAACCTGCAACGGCGCTACCGTGAGACCACCTCCGACTACATCCGCAGCGAGCTGGAGCGATACATGACCAGCCGGCCCTGCCCCACCTGCGGCGGCAAGCGCCTCCGCGCCGAAGCGTTGGCCGTCACGATCACCGATCACAACATTGACGAGGTGAGTCATTTTGCGGTCACGAACGCGATAGGCTGGGTAGAGCGGTTGGCGGGGATCGGCGAATCAGCGAATGGCGAATCAGCGAATCACGCAGCACGCAACACGCAACACGCAACACGCAAGATCGGTTCAGCAGAGACCGTACCTCCCGCCTCGCCCCTCTCGCAGCGCGAATACACCATCGCGCGGCAGATTCTCAAGGAGCTGCACGCACGGCTCCGGTTCATGGTGGATGTGGGGCTGGATTATCTGTCGCTCGACCGGATGGCCGCGACCCTCTCCGGCGGCGAGGCGCAGCGCATCCGGCTGGCAACGCAGATCGGCTCGCAACTGATGGGCGTGCTCTACATCCTGGACGAGCCGAGCATCGGCCTGCACCAGCGCGATAACGCCCGGCTGATCGGCACCCTGCTCGATCTGCGCAACTTGGGCAACACCGTGCTGGTGGTCGAGCACGACGAAGAAACCATGCGTTCGGCCGACTGGATCGTTGACCTGGGGCCGGGCGCGGGCGAGCTCGGCGGTCACGTGGTCTGCTCCGCGGCCACCGAGGAATTCCTGCGCTGCCCCGACAGCCTGACCGCCGCGTACCTGCGCGGGGACAAGCGCATCGAGGTTCCCGCGCAACGGCGGCCCGGCAACGGCGAGTACCTGATCGTGCACGGGGCCACCGAAAACAATCTAAAAAAGGTGGACGTGCGCTTCCCGCTGGGCAAGCTGATCATCGTCACCGGCGTCAGCGGCAGCGGCAAGTCATCGCTGGTCAACGAGGTGCTCTACAAGGCGCTGAACCAGCGGATCTACCGCGCCAAGGAGAAGCCAGGGCGCCATGACTACATCGAAGGCATCGAGAATCTCGACAAAGTGGTGGACATTGATCAGTCCCCGATCGGCCGGACGCCGCGCTCGAACCCTGCCACCTACACCAACCTCTTCACCGAAATCCGCGACCTCTTTGCGGCTCTGCCCGATGCGAAGGCGCGCGGGTACAAGGCGGGGCGGTTCAGCTTCAACGTGAAGGGCGGCCGGTGCGAGGCGTGCCAGGGCGACGGCATCATCCGCATCGAGATGCAATTCCTGCCCGACGTCTACGTGCCGTGCGAGGTGTGTCACGGCCACCGCTACAACCGCGAGGCGTTGGAGATCAAATACAAGGGCAAGAGCATCGCCGACGTGCTGGAAATGACGGTGGACGAAGCGCAGGAGTTCTTCCAGCACATCCCCCCCATCCGCAACAAGCTCACCACGCTGGCCGAGGTGGGGCTGGGTTACGTCAAGCTGGGCCAGCCGGCCACCACCCTCTCCGGCGGCGAGGCGCAGCGCGTCAAGCTGAGCAAGGAGTTGAGCCGGCGCGCCACGGGCAAGACTTTTTATATTCTGGACGAGCCGACCACTGGCCTCCACTTCGAGGACACCCAAAAGCTGCTGGTGGTGCTGGCGCGGCTGGTGGATCAGGGCAACACGGTCGCGGTGATCGAGCACAACCTGGACGTGATCAAGTGCGCCGATTGGCTGATTGACCTGGGGCCGGAGGGCGGCGACGCGGGCGGCTGGGTCATCGCCGAGGGCACGCCGGAGCACGTGACGCGCGTAGAGAAGTCGTATACCGGCCAGTTCCTCCGGCGCGTGTTGGCGGGTCACGAGGCGATGCAGCCGGGAGAGGTCATCGCAGCGATGGCGAAGGATGGGGATGCGGAAGGACGCGGATGAGCGCGGAGGGACACGGACCTGGTGCAAGCGATCGGCCGATGGCGACAATTTTCGCTTGACGTGCCTGTAATGTTGTGCGATAATAGCCCTGTCATGCCCGTTGTGGCGTGCGATCTACACAATAACAACTGTTTGAATCGCCATACAGCCGACGCTCTTTGTCTGCCCGGCGTAGTTCAACTTGAGACACTGTGGCGGCTTTCGCCTCGACCCACCATGTGCCGTCCATCGGCCCCGCGTGGGCCGCGGCCTTGGTCCACAGCGGCTTGTCGTGCCAGTCGGTGAAGATGAAAATGGGCGTGGCCCCCGGATACCAGGCCTGACTGTAACAGCGACTCAAGGCGGCGGCCAACGGGGCGCCGAGTTGCAGCCGGGTCAGGTGGCCCAGGAAATGTTCCAGGGGCAGGTACTTGTAGGTGAAGCCGTACAACACCTGCAAGCCAGGCCCCTGATAGTAGTAGAGGTCGGCGGGCCGCGTCAAGCCCAGCACCGGCAGATAGAGCAGGTGATCCAGCTTGTGCCAGACGGTGGCCGGTTCGCTGCTGAGGATGCGCAAGGGCGCGGCTGGCTGGCGCTCCTGGTACTCAGCCGCGGCCGTCGCCAGCGTCGGCGTCACGGCCTGGGGTACCGCCATCTCCTGCTTCGCGGCCTCCAGGGAAAAAAAGCCCGGCGTGCGCCAGAAATGGCGCGATAATGAGAAGAATCTCGCCAGTCCCGCCGCTGCCGCTGAGCCATTCCGTTAGGCAGTCCAATGTAACACTGTGGGTCAACCGGCACGGACTGCCGTGATGTATGGCTCGCAGCCAGCGCCGCGTGTGGTACAATGGTTATCCCAGAGGCAACGTTCGAGGCCTTCCATAGGTGGCCGCTTCCCTGGCCGTAGAACGAGGACGAACTTCTGACGTTGGGAGAGGTTAGCCGGATGAAACTACAGCGAGTTTACTTGGATACTTCGGTGTTGGGCGGCTGTTTCGATCCGGAATTTGCAGAGTGGTCGAATGGTCTGATGCAAGACTTCCGCAATGAGCTTTTCAAGCCGCTGCTGTCCCAGGTCACAGCGACCGAACTGCGGGATGCGCCAGAAAAAGTCCAAGCGGTGTACGCCGAATTGTTGATGCTCGGCGCTGAGATCATTGAGGCGTCGGACAGCGCATTGGAACTGGCTGATGCATATCAAGAGCATGGCATCTTAACCCCCAAGTTCTACGATGACGGTTTGCATATCGCGGTCGCTACCGTGGGCGCGGCTGACGTGTTGGTCAGTTGGAACTTCAAGCATATTGTGCACTTCGATAAGATCCGCATGTTCAACGCGGTGAGTCTGGAGTACGGTTACAAACCGTTACAGATCTTCAGCCCGCGGGAGGTGACAACCTATGACCGAGCAGAAAATTGATGCAGTTAAGATGACACGCAGTATTCGCGAAAGAAATTATGAGCGTCTGCGTCATCTATCGCGGGCCGAGCGCTTGGCTTTCTACCGAGAACAGGCGCGCTTGATGAATGCGAAAGCTGCCACGCTGGTTACGGCGGCGATGCCTATACCAACTCAAATCCGATAGCAGTGGTGGGTGGTCAGCACGGTTCGCCGTCATGGGTGGCGGGTCCCGTTTTGGGGCGCGGGGGCCAGGGCGGGGCCTAACACTTGCGTCAAGCTGATGGCTGCGCCGGTGGAGTTCGCGCGATTGTGGGTACGTGTGGCGCAGCCGCAGCTTACGCGGGCCGTTAGGCTGGCTGAAGACAAAATAGGGTTGATGCAGCATCTCAAAATGGACGGAGCTTATGAAGCGAGTCGTTGAGCTTTCAAGCGAAGAGGCAAAAAAGCACTTCTTGAAGGGGAGCAGCTACTTCAATGGAGATATGCCCAGTTATATCAGTTTCGATCCGATTCTGACCGACGTTGAATCGATCTTAAGTGGCGGAAACTATACCACCTTTAAGTCGGTGAACCCAAGCGATTTCCCAAATGTGAATTACAACTTCATTGCAAACAAGGACGGTAGATTTGCGTGGCGTCCGTACGAGCTAATGCATCCAGCGATTTATGTCTCTTTGGTGAATTTGATCTGTGAACCCGGAAATTGGGCGTTTATTACTCAACGTCTAGCGGAGTTTGAAGGCGGTGCAGTTGACTGTTGCAGCGCCCCGGTGATGTCACTCGACAACCAAACAGATGCGGCAACGCAGGTTAGGAGTTGGTGGCAAAGTGTCGAGCAGCGATCCCTGATTTACTCTCTAGAATTCAGCCACGTTCTTCATACCGACGTAACAGATTGCTACGGTTCTCTCTACACACACAGTATTTCTTGGGCGCTTCACGGTCTTGGAACGGCGAAAAGTAGCAAAGGTAAGACTTCCCTCCTTGGGAACAGGATCGATTCATATATTCAAGCGAGCCGGTATGGGCAGACCAATGGTATTTCTCAGGGTTCAGTCTTGATGGACTTTGTGGCAGAAATCGTGCTTGGGTTTGTTGACGAACTAATCAACACCGCACTTGGCGAACCGAACGATTTTCGGATTCTAAGATATCGTGACGATTACAGGATATTTGCGAATAGCGATGAGCGAACCGAGAACATACTCAAGGTCATCAGCGATAAATTGCGGGTCGTCGGCATGAAGCTAGGTGTTTCAAAAACGGTCATCTGCAAGAATGCTGTTGAGGGATCGATAAAGCCGGACAAGCTGGCCGGTATTGACCTACAAGACCTTGGAGACGCAAACGCCAAGACGATTCAGAAGCAACTTCTGCGGCTGCATGCATTTGGTCAGCGCTTCCCAAACAGTGGCGCTCTTCGTCGTTTGGTTAGCGAATTCCATGCCAACTTATCGAAGCGAACCGAGACGCCTGATGATCTAGAGGTGCAAGTCGCTATCGCTACCGACATAGCGGTCGTTTCGCCTGCCACTTTTCCAGCTATTGCTGGTATACTTAGTCATCTTGTTTCGCTCGCATCAACCGAAGATAAAATCCGACTTTGGACCTGACTGGCTTTCAGTTTATAGGACGGGAACAAGAATGACATCTGGCAATTCATCTCGGTTGAGCAGTTGATTGATCCAGCGCAGGCCGATGGTGAACAGACTGCACTTGGGCTGTTTGACGCGATCCACTTGCCGGCGTTGACCTGTGCGCTCAACGGTAAGCCCGCAGCCCATGACCCACCAGCAGGCGAGCACCAGCGCCAACATCAGGCGATCAATCCGCTCCGTCCGATCGAGACGGGTTTGGTCGAGGTGAAAGCCCTGACTTTTCAGGTCGCGGAAGGTCTCATCCAACCACATGCGACACTTGTACAGGGCCAGGATCTGGGGGCCGGCCGGTTCCGTACTGACAATGTACCAGGGGTCTTCGGGTTTCTGGCCGCGCTTGGCTTGGAGGGCGTTGCTCAGCGACAGGCTGTAGGGTCCCCAACCCCAGAGGGTCAGCCAGACTTTCTGATAGAAGGCCGTCTGCCCCCGGGCGGGCGCCAAATCTTCTACTTTGCACTGGCGGCCATCTTCCAATTCGACATTGATGTCGCCCATGGTACGGACGACGGGAATCCAGCCCTGGTCCTGGATCAGTTGCAGGGTCTCCTGGCCGTGAAACTCGCGGTCGCCAAGCAAATATACCGTGGCCTCCTTGGGCAACCACTCTTTGAGTTCGGCAAACAGGAGTTGGATGGCGTCCTTGACCGTGTCGGGCTTGATGTACACGGTCGCCCACGCCAAGGGTAAGGCCCGGCCGCGGTAGGCCAGACCGATGGTCACGATCGTCAAGTCGGGGGCCAAGTCGGTCGGGTCGAGAATCAAGCGCACGGTGCGGCCGGCAAAGCCCGCCAGCAGGCTTTCGGCGACCGGCCGGAACAGGTGCAGCGTGTCCTCGGTATCGTTACTCAACTGGCGGCGCACCCACTGCTCGCGCGCCGCCTCCGTGCTGGTGACCGGCAGTTCTTCCCCAATGCGCGCCAGATGCACGCTGCGGGCCATCGTAACGGCCGCGACCAACTCGCTCAAATTGCGCAACAGAGTTTTCCGCAGTTGCGGGTGGAAATGGGCGATCTGGTCGGCGATACGGGTACGCAATTGGGCGAACTGCAGACGCTGGAGAATATGACGCCTGGTGGCCATCGGTTGCTCCTTTGTTGGCTGGTATTGATCTGTATGACACACA
>JAPLHB010000127.1 GCA_026389845.1 Chloroflexota bacterium | reverse complement strand
TTGGATGCAGTAGAGAAGTGCTACAATATCAGGCATGGGCTTTCACTAGTCCTTGAGCTGTGGTTTCTGTACACAACCACTCTACTACGAAAGCCCGTTTAGTTCACATTCGACTCACCGCCGTTTTGGCGAAGGTATTGTAATACCTGTTCTCCAAGCGGAGTCAGATACTTGGCTAAATTCGACGAAACACCGATCCTCAAAGACCCGGCTGTCAACGGCATCCTGAAGCCGCCTGACTTGCGCGAGGACGCGTCGGCGGGCGTGAAGTGCTGGCCGAGCAAGCCGAAGGACACCGTGCAGATTGATCTGCCGCCGGAGCGCGTGCCCGATTGGCAGGCGCGCGGGGTGGCGAAGCTGGGCGAGCTGCTCGAAAAGAACAAGGCGCTGCGCGTTTTCATGGACATCTGCGTGCGCTGCGGTGCGTGCGCGGACAAATGCCAGTTCTACCTGGGCACCGGCGACCCGCACAACATGCCCGTAGCCCGCGCTGAGCTGCTGCGGGCGGTCTACCGTCGCTACTTCACGCCCGGCGGCCGCTGGTTCCCACAAGCAAATAACGCGGCGGACTTCGACGAAGAAATGCTGGCGCTCTGGTACACCTATTTCTACCAGTGCTCCGAGTGCCGGCGTTGCTCGGTCTTTTGTCCCTACGGCATTGACACCGCCGAGATCACCACCGCCGCGCGCGAGATCATGTGCGCCATCGGCGTCAGCACCAAATATGTCACCGAGGTGGTCGCCAAGGTCTACGAGCACGGCAACAACCTGGGCATCCCGCCGGCCGCGTGGAAGGATAACTGCGAGTTCCTGGAGGATGATCTGCTGGAGCAGACCGGCGCGCCGATCAAATTCCCCGTGGACGACCAGGGCGCGGACGTGCTGCTGGTGCCGCCGTCGGCCGACAACTTCGCCAACACCGACACGATGATCGGTTACGCCAAGCTGTTCCACGTGCTGGGGGTCCGCTGGACGACGAGCACTTACTGCAACGAGGGCGGCAACTTCGGCCTCTTCCTGAACTACGCCAACCTGAAGAAGGTGAACAAGCGCATCGTAGATGCGGCGCGCATGTTGGGCGTCAAGACGATCATCTGGGGCGAGTGCGGCCACGCCTGGAAGGCGGGCATCCTGACCCCTACGCTCAACGGGCCGATGGATATGTTCGACCCGCCCTATCCGTATCACATCTGTCAGTATGTCGCGGACATGCTGCGCAGGGGCGCGTTCGACGGCAAGATTGACAAGAGCGCCAATGACCAATACCTCGTGACCTATCACGATCCGTGCAATCCCGCCCGCGCCGGCCAACTGCTCGAAGAGCCGCGTGAGGTCGTGCGTGCTTCGTGCAATCGCTTCATCGAAATGCCGGCCGATACGATTCGCGAAAAGACCTTCTGCTGCGGCGCCGGCGGCGGCTTGCTGACCGATGAAGTCATGCCCATCCGCATGGCCGGCGGTAAGCCGCGGGCCATGGCGGTCAAGCACGTCAAGGCCAACTACCTGGCGACCCCCTGCGCCATCTGCAAGGCCCAACTGCCGGAGGTCATGAAGTACTGGGATGTACCGGCAGAGGTGGGGGGCGTGGTGCAGTTGTTGGGGAACGCGTTGAAGCTGTGACCCAGGAGGCAGGAGGCAGGAGTCAGCGGTCTGATCCCTGAGCCCTGACTCCTGTCCCCTGACCCCTGCATGGAGTCGTTCATGCGCAAGCTGTTTCTGGTTATCGCAGTCATCCTTCTCGTCGGCCTGACGGTCGGCTTCTACCCCGGCTGGGTCGAGAAGCCCGTCAAGGACGGCACGGGACCGATGGCGATCCGGCTCGATCCCGGCGTGGTCGCGCCCGAATATCATAGCCCGCTCGATTGGTGGCAGAAGCATCACATGGATGCCGTCAACCGCGGCGACCTGGCCCAGACCGACTGCCTCTACTGCCATCAGCCGGAGACGTCGTGCAACAACTGCCATCGGTATGTGGGGGTGACGGTGATTGGTAGATAGGTAGACAAGGAAACAGGTAGACAAGGACGCAACACGTGGCACGGGTCACGCAACACGCAATACGCAATACGTTTTCCGGAGCCTTTCCTATGCCCGAAATCTCTCCCCAACCCCACACTTCCCCCTTCACCACGCGCCGCCGGTTCATCCAGGCGGGGATCGGGTTGGTGGGCGCGGCATGGGCGGGCGTGTTTGTCCAATCGAGGATCTTCCCCGAAGCCACCGCCGAGGGGGTGAAGCCCGTCGAGGTCCCGTTGGCCGAGCTGCCGGTTGGGGGCACGAAGGCCATCACGTACGGCGCGACGCCCGTCCTGGTACTGCGCACGGCCGAGGGCCTGCGCGCCTTCGCGCTGATTTGTACGCACCTGGGGTGCATTGTGCAGTGGCAGGAGGGCAAGAAGGAGTTTTTCTGCCCTTGCCACCAGGGCATCTTCGACCAGTTCGGCGAGGTCATCTCCGGCCCACCGCCCGTGCCGCTGGAGCAGGTGGCGGTGAAGGTGGAGGGGGAGAAGGTGATTGTGGGAGAGGCGGCGTGAAACGTAATGCGTGCATTGGACATGAGCTATCTATGAAACGACTGCTGCTGGTTTCACTTCTGCTAGTGATGGCCGCCGTTCTGGTGCTGGCGGCCGTCCGCCCATCCCAGGCCCTGCCGGAATACTCCGCGCAGACTGGCGAGCCGTGCGCCACGTGCCACATCAGCCCGTCCGGCGGCGGGCTGCGGACCCCGCGCGGGCAGGGGTGGATCGGATCGGGCCGGCCCGGCGCCGTCCCCGTCCTCGCCGACGCGCTGGCGCTGCTGGGCGTGCGGTTGAAAGTCAATGAGCAGGACTTCGTGGCAACGCCCGGCGCGGTCAAAGCCGCCGAGCCGCTGAAGGTCGAGACCAACCAAACCAAGCAGATCAACACGGTTCTGAAGAATTACGAAGGGAACTAGCCGTACTGCGTACTACGTACCTCGTAGTTAACGTACGCAATACGCAGTACGCAATACGCACCGTCGGGATCAGCAATGCCAAAGCTCACTCGTCGCACCTTCATCAAAATCACCGGCGTATCCGCGGCCAGCGTCGCTGCGGCGACCGGCACGCGCGCACTGCTAGAGCACGGTGGCGCGGTCGAGAGACCGACCACAACGGTCTTGGCCGCCGCGTCCCTGGATGAGAAGTGGGTGCGGACCACCTGTGCGCTCTGTCCCTCCGGCTGCGGGCTGGAGGTGCGCGTCGTGGGCGGCCGCGCGGTCAAGGTCGAGGGCAATCCACTCCATCCGCTCAACCAGGGGGTCTGCTGTCTGCGCGGGCAGACGGCGCTGGAAGTGCTCTACAGCCCCGAGCGCATCCGGCACCCACTGATCCGTACCACACCAAAGACCTTCGAGGTCTCGGAGACCTCGAAGGTCTCCCCCTTTCGCGAGGCATCCTGGGAGGAGGCGCTGGCGCTGGTGGCGGGCAAGCTGCGGGAAGTGCGGGGAGCGGGCCAGGCACACACGGTTGGCTTCCTGCACGGCGAGACGCGCGGCTCGCTGCGTGAGCTGATCGGCCGATTCATGGTCGCGTATGGCTCGCCCAACGTCATTTCGCACGCGCCGGCGGCCGAGAGTGTGGCCCGGCAGGCGATGTACCTGTCCCAGGGCATCAACGGCCTGCCCATCTACGACCTGAATAACGCCAAGTACGCGCTCGCGTTCGGCGGCAACCTGCTGGAGACCAGCCGCCACGTCATCGGTGCCCTGGCCGCGACCGCGTTCATGCGCCGCGGCCGGCCCCAGCGCGGCAAGCTGGTGGCGATCAGCCCTCGCCTGGGTCTTACCGGTGTCAAGGCCGACGAGTGGGTGCCCATCCGCCCCGGCACCTATGGCGCACTGGTGCTGGGCATGGCGAACGTCATCATCAGCAGCGGCCTCCATGACAAGGAGTTCGTGCGAGACTACACCTTCGGGTTCGAAGATTTCGTGGACGAGCGGGGCGGCAGCCACAAGGGCTTCAAGTCGCTCGTGCTGGAGCAGTACACCCTGGCGCGCGTCGAGATGATGACCGGCGTGCCCACGGCCGACATCGCCCGCCTGGCCGGTGAATTCGCCACCAACCGCCCCGCCGTCGCCATCCTCCCGACGGAAGCGGACGGTCTCGACGGCGCAGGGGTCTACGCCGCGCTGGCGATCCACAGCCTCAACGCCCTGGTTGGCGCCATTGACACCGCCGGCGGCGTCCTGGTGCAGCGCTTCCCCAAACTCGCCGATTGGCCCGCCTACACTGATGACCAGGGATTAGGGATTAGAGAATCTGGTGTTGATCTCGTCGTTCCTAATCCACAATCCCCAATCCCTAATTCCCAATCCCTACAAGCGCTCTTCATCCTGAACGCCAACCCCGTCTACGACCGCCCCGACGGCGGCGAATGGGCGCAGGCGCTCCGGCAGACGCCGTTCGTGGTCAGCTTCGCCTCGACCCTGGACGAGACCGCAGCTCACGCCGATGTGATCTTGCCCGCCAGCACCTTCTTGGAAATCTGGGGCGACGATTTCGTCGAGGGCGCGGGCTATCCCGGCGTCTCGCTGCGCCGGCCGGTGGTCGAGCCAGTCTACGACACGCGCAACCCCGGCGATGTGCTGCTGCAACTGGCAAAGGCGCTCGGCGGGTCGGTTGCACAGGCGTTACCCTGGCCCGACTACCGGGCACTGATGGATTACCGCCTGGCCGCGATTGACATGGATCGCGCCAAGTTCGATGAGAATGGCGTCTGGTCGGAGCTGGTCTACTTCAACGCCCAGCCCGGCAGCCGCGCCTGGGCCGACGTCGTCGGCCGCGACCGCGTTAACGCGCCGCGGGATGGCCGGTTCGACTTCTTCTCACGCGAGCTGTTCGCCAGTGTGGGCGATCCCTTGCGGTCGCCCACGACGGGGCAAGGGCAAGCCATTGCCCCTACAGACCTGGCCTGTCTGCCGCACTTCGACCTGCCGGCCGCATCCACCGCCGAAGCGGGCACGTTCCCCTTCCTGCTTGTTACCCAGGAACTGATCACGGAGCCGCAGGGTTGGTGGGGCATCGTGCCGACCCTGCAAGAGAGCTATGGCCTGCAAACCAACCGCAAATGGACGAGTTGGGTCGAGGTCAGCCCCCGCGCGGCCGAGTCGCTGCTCGTGAAGAACGACGACCTGGTCTGGGTGGAATCGCCCACGGGCAAGGTGCAGGTCCCTATCCGCATCTACGCCGGCCTATGGCCCAATGCCGTCTACCTGCCCCCCGGCCAAGGGCATCGCACGCAGGTCAAATGGGGCCGCGACAGCGCCACGGACGTCATCATCGGCGCCAACGTCAACCAGCTTCGGGTGGGAGATGGGGTGACAAGGGTGAGGATTCAGAAGGCGTAGTTCGTGTTGCGTGGTGCGTAGCGCGTATCCCGTTTTCCACACATCCACGCAACACGCAACACGTATCACGCAGCACATATCACGGAGGCCTCATGCCCCGCTGGGGAATGGTCATAGACCTGGACAAATGCTTCGCCTGCCAGAGCTGCACCGCAGCCTGTCGCATGGAGAATAACACGCCGGTCGCGGGGCCGGATCAAACGGACCGCGGGCGGGCGATCCTGTGGAACGAGGTGCTGCCCTTCGTGGAAGGGGAGTACCCCAAGGTACAGGTGTTGCTCATCCCGCGGCCGTGCCAGCAATGCGACAACCCGCCTTGCACGCACGTCTGCCCGGTGCGGGCGACCTACAAGAACGAGGAAGGCATCGTTCTGGTGGACTATGACCGCTGCATCGGCTGCCGGATGTGCACCGTGGCCTGCCCTTACCAGGTGCGCTACTTCAATTGGTACCGGCCCGAATGGCCCGAGGCATTGAAGGCGCACCTGAACCCCGACCCCGAAGTGGCCCCGCGGCCCCAAGGCGTCGTAGAAAAATGTACCTTCTGCATCCAACGGCTGCGTAAGGCGCAGGAGAAGGCCACGGCCGAGGGCCGTCCCTTCACCGCCACCGACTATCAGCCCGCGTGCGTCCAGACCTGCACCGGTCACGCCCGCTACTTTGGCGACCTGGACGACCCGAAGAGCCTGGTGTATCAACTTTCTCACAGCCCGCGCGCGTTCCGACTGTTGGAAGAGATGGGGACGCAGCCGAAAGTGTATTATCTCAAGCAGGGGTAGATATGATCAAGGATCGGGAAACCGACCTCGAACGAACAGTGCTAAACCCCCTCCGCCAGACCACGATGCAGTTCTGGCTGGTGATCGCTGCGCTGGGCGCGGTATTCACCGTGGGGCTGATCGCGCTCATCCGGCAGTGGGTCCTGGGGCTGGGCGTCACCGGCATGAGCCGGCCGATCTATTGGGGCGTCTACATCACCAACTTCGTCTTCTTCATCGGCATCAGCCACGCCGGCACGCTGATCTCGGCGATCCTGCGTGTGACCCAGGCCGAATGGCGGCGGCCGATTACCCGCATCGCCGAGGCGATCACCTTCTTCGCCCTGATCCTGGGCGTGACGCAGATCTTCCTCGACCTGGGCCGCTCCGACCGCATCCTTTACCTGTTCTATTGGGGTCGCTTCCAGTCGGCACTGCTGTGGGATGTCACCTGCGTCAGCATCTACTTTCTCAGCAGCAGCCTCTACCTCTTCCTGCCGCTGCTCCCCGACCTGGCGCGGCTGCGCGATCGGATGAAACCCATCGAAGGCGCCTCTGTCACCCCTTCGCTTCTCTCAGGGCAAGCTCTGAGCGGGTCTGCCCCTGATGATGCGCCGCGGCAAGCCACCAGCGAAGAGCCTGCCCTGAGCCTGCCGAAGGGGTCTCGTGTTGGCTGGAGGAGATTCTTCGCTTTCACCTCGCCGCAACGCACTGTTCAGGGCCACGCCGCTCAGAATGACACCCGGCGAAACTGGCGTTATCACCTCTATCGGGTGATGGCGTTGGGCTGGCATGGCAGCCACGAGCAATTCCGCCGGCTGGAGCGGGGGATCGGCATCATGGCGATCCTGATCATCCCGATCGCAGTCTCCGTGCACACCGTCGTCTCGTGGATCTTCGGCATGACCATGCAGCCGATGTGGCACAGCACGATCCTGGGACCGTACTTTGTCGTCGGCGCGATCTTCTCCGGCATCGCCGTGCTCTTCATCTTTATGACGATCGTTCGCAAGGCGTGGGGGCTGGAGCGGTGGATCGGGGCCAAGCAATACAACTACCTGGGCCTCCTGTTGCTGGTGATGAGCGCGTTCTGGGGCTACTTCACCCTGGCCGAGTATCTGACCACCGGCTACGGCACGATCATCCACGAGCAGCAGGTGATCCAGGCCAAGCTGACCGGCGAATACGCGCCGTGGTTCTACGCCATGCTGCTCTGCAATCTCATCCTGCCGTTCGCCATCCTGCTGCGGCGGCAAGGACGGACGCCGGCCGGCACATTCATCGCATCGGTCGCGATTGCCATCGGCATGTGGATCGAGCGCTTCACCATCATCGCGCCCACCCTCACCCGGCCGTCGCTGGGCTTCGAGAAGGCCGTCTATGCGCCCACGATCACCGAGGCGCTCATCACCGCCGCCGCGCTGGCACTCTTTGCCATGCTCTTCCTGCTCTTCTTCAAGCTCTTCCCCGCCATCTCGATTTGGGAGGTGGAGGAAGGGGAGCACGTGGAGGCCGTGCGGCAGAAGGCGCGGGAGTTGATGGGGCAAGGGGCGACGGGACAAATAGCAGCGAGTGGATAAGGCAAGCTGCGTGCGTTCAGGCCGCAGTGTCGCCCTTCCAAACGCAATACGCAGTACGCAATACGGAGCACCTATGGCCCACTGGATTCTCGACACCGCCGGCATCGGCTCGATCATCGTTTTCGCGGTCGCCGGTTCCGTCTTTCTAGCTTATGTTGCAATGGTGCGCTGGATCGCCGCCGCGCCGCGCGATGAGAAATAGCCGCACATGAAACAAGAGCATCCGCGGCCATCCGCGGCCATCCGCGGCCAATTCCTGCCGCTGTTCGCAACGAGCCTCGCCCTGCTGCTGGCCGCCTGCACGCCTGCGACGCCCACGCCCGCGGCCGACCTGCCACCGGCCGTCGTGCGCGCCGCAGGCGCAGCGAGCGTTGACCCCGGCAACTACTGCGTGGCTTGCCATACCGCCGGTGACGACCGGCTGGCGCACGCGCTCGATTGGGCCGGCGGCATCGAGCGGGAGGCCATCACCCCCTGCCCGGCCGTCGTTCAAGCCCGCCAGGAGGTTTACTACACCGAACGGCTGCTCCTCGCCATTGACCGCGGCCGCGCCAGCGTGCCAGCCAGCGCCACACGAGACCGGGCCGAAGCCCAGGTCGCCGCCGCCCGCCAGACCTACAGCCGCCTGCTCGACACCCCGCTCACCAGCCTGGACGCGTTCTCCGCCGAGGCGCTCGCGCTGCGCTATCGCTTGGGCAAGGTCTACGCCAGCCTGAACCAACTCGACGCCGCCGTCAAGCGCGACCGCATCCTGCTCGTCGCCGGCCTCGTCACCCTCGCACTGCTCATCTCCCTGGCCTGGGGTTGGCGCAACACGCTGCGGTTCGGACGAACGGCCGCCGACCACCGACCGCCAGCCACTGACAGCCGACCGTCGTCCTCCGTTGTTCGTCGTCCGTCGTTCGTCCTCGGTCTCCCCTGGCGCCCGCTCGTTCTGGCGGGACTCACCCTTCTCTTCTTTTCCCTGCCCCTCTTCCGCGTCCCGGCTGCGGTCGTGGCGACGCCCACCGCCGAAGAACAGGCGCGGCAGACCGCGCTCGATGCGGCCGCGCGCAAAGCCGACGTCGCAGATCGCGCCCTGGGCCGCGCGTGGATGCTCGCGCGGGTGGGGGCAGAGATGGGGACTGGGGACAAGGGACTGGGAGACGAGGCCCTGACCACCGCGCTGGCCGCTGCCGATGCAGTTCGCACCGACGCGGCCGCGCTCTGGGGCGAGGGGCAGACCGTCCAGGAGGCGGCCGTCGGCTCCCTGGCAAGCCAAGAGAAGGCGCTGCTCATCGCCGATCGGCTGGGGGCCGCGCAAAACCGCGCCTGGGCGCTCCGCCTCATCGCCGAAGAGTGGATTGCCGTTGATCCGAAACAGGCTGAAGCTATCTTGCAACAAGCCCTTGCCACCGCAACGAATACCCGATATACGAATACCTATTCCGACCTCGACCTGCGCGCCCTCGCCGTCACCTGGGCGGGGCTGAACAAGGCCAGGGGACTGGAGGTCGCCGGCCAGGTGGCCGACCCTGCGCTGCGCGCCTGGGCCTATCGCGAGATCGCCGTCGTGACAGAGGATCCGGCGCTGTTCAAGCAGGCTGCCGAAGCGGCGCTTGCCGTCCCCGATCCGATCCGCCGCAGCCAGGCGTTGCGCGAGATCGCGCTGCGCTGGGGCGATCAAGCCCCGGCCGCCGAAGCGTTGGCAGCGCTGGCGAAGGCCGCCGGCGCACAGAAGGCCTACGCGGTAAGCGATCTAGCCGTTGTGCTCAGCGATGCCAGGCTGATCGAGCAAATCGGCGCCGCCAGCCCTGCTGCCCGCGCCCGGACGCTCTTCGCCCTGGGTAAGCCAGCCGAAGCGCTGACCGCAGCCGGCGCCATCGCCGATCCATTCGAGCGTGCGCGGGCGCAGGCCGCCGTGGCAGCCTGGTCGCTAAACGCCGACGCCGCCCGCCAGGTCAGCGATCCCACTCTGCGCGACCGCGCGCTGCGCGACATCGCTATCGCCAAAAAGGACGTCGCGTTGGCGCAAAGCATCGCCTCAGCTTACGAGCGCATCCAGGCCCTGACGGCTCTCGCCCCCGAAAAGGTGACGGCGGACGACATCGCCGCTCTCAAGGACACCTACCCGCTGCGCGGGCTGGCTGTCGCCCTGGCGCAAAGCGACCCGAATGCGGCGTTGGCGCTGGTGGAGAAGATGGAGCGCGAGGCCGACAAAGCCGAACCGCTGCGGGCCGTCGCCGCGGCCACCGGCGATGCCGCCTTCTTCGACCGCGCCCTGAGCATGGCCCTGGCCGCCCGCGTGCGCGGTGACGCCCTGGCTCCGGCCGAAGCATCGCTGGCCCTGGCACGACAGGCTAAGGTCAAGGCTGAGATCGAGCGGGCGTTGACGCAGGCCCTCGACGCGGCACAGAAGATCACGGTCAAGTACAAGTAGATTGCGTATTGCGTACTGCGCGTTGCCATCTGCCACCTGCCATCTGCAATCCGTCATCTCATCAGGAGTCTCCTAACATGTCCCTGCTCTCGATCACGCGTCTCATCGCCATCGCCGGCCTGCTCCTCGGCGTGCTGGGCATTGCGTTCAGGCTCAACGACATCATGAATCGGCCTTTCAGGAAGGATCTGTCCAGGGGCCGCGGCTCGCGCTGGCGCGGGGTACTCAACGCCTTCACTCTGGGCATGGCGCCGTGGGAGAAGGAGAGCGGCCGGCTGCACTGGGACACCTACATCCGCGGGGTGCTGTTCCACCTGGGCGTGTTCGTGACGTTCGCGGTGCTCCTTGCCAGCCCGTGGCTGGGCATGATCCCGCGCTGGATCGTCTGGCTGGCGGTGGTGATCACTGCCGCGGGCGCGCTGGCCGGTTTCATCGGCGCGGCGATGCGCCGGCTGGACAAGAACGAGCGCGCCCTCAGCGTGCCGGATGACTACTTCTCGGTCGCGTTGACTGCGCTTTTTGTGGCGCTGGCCTGCCTGACGCTTCTAGCGCCGGCGGTGCTGCCCGTCTTCTACCTCGTTTCGGCCATCACTTTGGCCTACATTCCGTTCAGCAAGATCCGGCACTGTGTCTATTTCTTCTATGCCAAGTTCTTCTTCGGCCAGGGGTACGGGCACCGCGGCGTGATTGGACAAGCTGGCGGCAAATCCACGCATTGAGGGGGCGCAGGTGTCTGAAGCCAAATTCAGCGACGAACGATTCCAACTGACCGACGAAAAGGCCAAAGTAGCGCTGGACGTCCTGCGCAAACACTTAAACCGGCAACTGGCAGCCTCCCTTGAGGTCTGCGTGCGCTGCGGCATGTGCGCCGAGTCGTGTCACTACTATGTGGCCGATCCCAAGCCGGAGCATATCCCGGCCTATCGCGCCGAGCAGTTGCGCAAGCTCTACCGCCAGCTCTTCGACCCGCTGGGCAAGGTCGCGCGGGGTTGGGTCGGCGCGGCCGAGCTGGACCAGGAGATGGTCGAGCAGCTCATTAACACCGCGTTCGGCAGTTGTACCCTATGTGGTCGCTGCACTCTCAACTGCCCCGTCGGGGTTGAGACGCGACAGATCATCCGCACCGCGCGGGCCATGCTCACGGCCATGGACATGACCCCCAAGGGTCTCAAAGCGACGGTCGAGGTACACCTGGAATCCGGCAACAACATGGGCGTCTCGGAAGAGGACTACGTTGACACCCTGAAATGGATGGAGGAAGAGCTGCAGGCCGAGTTGGACGATCCGACCGTCAAGATCCCGATCAACAAGCCACACGCCCGCGTGGTCTACACGCTGAACCCGCGCGAGGTCAAATACTTCCCTTACCTGATCCAGGCCGCGGCCAAGATCTTCAACGCCGCGGGCGAGGATTGGACCTTCGCCACCGAGAGCTGGGACGCCACGAACTACGGCCTCTTCTCGGGTGACGACAAGGCCGCAGCCATCATCGCCAAAAACCTGGAGAACGCGGTCAACCACCTGGGCGGCGCTACGCTGGTGATGGCCGAGTGCGGGCACGGCTTCCGCTCGCAGCGCTGGGAGGGGGAGAACTGGGTCGGCCACGCCTACCCGTTCCCGATCTACAGCTTCGTGGAGCTACAGGCGCAATACATCCGCGAGGGGCGCCTCAAGCTCGATCCGACCCGCAACCCCCAGCGGGTCACCTACCACGACCCGTGCAACCAGGTGCGCCAGGGCGGCATCATCGAGGAGCCGCGCTACGTGCTCCACCAAGTGGTGCAGGACTTCGTCGAAATGACGCCGCACGGGGTTGAGAACTACTGTTGCGGCGGGGGCGGCGGCATGCTCTCGATGTCCGAGTTCGCCCAAGATCGGATCGCGGCCGGCAAGGTCAAAGCCGATCAGATTCGCGCCACCGGCGCGGAGATCGTCGTGACCTCGTGCCACAACTGTCTGGATCAACTCATGGAAATCAACAAGCACTACAAGCTGGGCGTTAAGGTGCAGAACCTGAGCGAGCTGACGGCAAACGCGATTGTGTGGCAGAAGTAGTGTTTCGTAGTGCATATTGCGTAGTGCGTATTTGACTCGTCGTGGAGCGGTCGCCGCAAAACGCGACGTATCGCCCAGAAGACGCACTGGCAATCCGTCACGGATCTTGCAGGCCAAAGAATGAGTCAGAACAACGATCACGCACCAAGCAATACGCAAAACGCAGCACGTAGCACGCAGCACGCAGCACGAATCATCCTCGGCGCACCCCAAGGCCGCAGCGGCAAGACGACCGTGACCCTGGGGCTGTGCGCCGCGCTCGCCGGCCGCGGGCTGGCCGTGCAGCCGTTCAAGAAGGGGCCGGACTACATTGACCCCTCGTGGCTGACCGAAGCCGCCGGCCGCCCCTGTCGCACCCTCGATCCCTTCTTCTGCGGCGACGATGAGACGCTGGTGGCCTCCTTTGGCCGCGGCGCGGCAGGGGCCGACATCTGCGTGATCGAGGGCAACCACGGTCTCTACGACGGGCAGCGGCTGCCCGGCGCGGATGACGACGAGGAGAACGGCAGCACGGCCGCGGTCGCACGCACCCTGGCCGCGCCGATCCTGCTCGTCGTCAACACCGCGCGCATGGGGCGCAGCATCGCGGCGCTCGTCCACGGCTACCAGACCTACGAAGACGACACCCCCATCGCGGGCGTGATCCTGAACAACGTCGCCAACAGCCGCCACGAGGCCAAACTGCGTCACGCGGTCGAGCGCGATTGCGGCATCCCGGTGCTCGGTGCGTTTCCCCGCAGCGACGCGCTCGCCATCCCTGACCGTCACCTGGGCCTGATCCCTCGCGTCGAAGACGATCGCCTGGCCCCCGCGGTCGAGGCCTGTCGCGCTGCCGCGGAACTCAACCTTGACCTGGACGGCATCCTCGCCATCGCACGCTCAGCCCCGGCAATCCAGCTTCCAGCTTCCAGCTTCCAGTTTCCAGCTTCCAGCTCCCAGTTTCCAGCTCCCAGAATCGGCATCTTCCGCGACCGCGCCTTCACCTTCTACTACCCCGAAAACCTGGAAGCGTTGGCAGACGCGGGAGCCAAGTTGGTCTTCGTAGATGCATTCCGCGATCAAGCCCTACCGGCCGTGGATGCGCTCTACATCGGCGGCGGCTTCCCGGAGATCTTCATGGCGGAGCTATCGGCCAATGCCGGCTTGCGCGGCGACGTGAAAGCCAAGGCCGAAGCCGGTCTGCCAATCTACGCCGAGTGTGGGGGGCTGATGTACCTGTCGCACCGGATCGTGTGGGGCGAGCGGTCGGCGGAGATGGCGGGGGTGCTACCGTGCGACGTAGAGATGACCGCCCGACCGCAGGGGCACGGCTACATCGTGGCCGACGTAACCGGCGCCAATCCCTTCTTCCCCGCGGGCGCGATCCTGCGCGGCCACGAATTCCACAACTCGCGCCTGGTCAACCTGGCCGCCGATCTGGAAACCGCCTACCACCTCAGCCGGGGCCGCGGCCTGGGCGGCGGACGCGACGGGCTGGTCTACCGCAACGTCCTGACATCCTACACCCACCTCCACGCGGCCGGCGCGCCGGGGTGGGCGGAGGGGCTGGTTGTCCGCGCGCGCGGGGCAGCACGTAACCTGTAACACACTTCACGCCTCACTCGTAACAACACCGAAACCCCGTATCATCGCTGCGGTGCATCGGTGCGGCCCAACTGCGGTAGGCGCAGCGGGCCTCGTGCCGATCACCCCGCCAGGAGCCGCCGCGTAAGGTCTGCTTGCCCAGGTTGGCCTCCGGACGCTCGGCGTTGGCGATGGCGCCGCTTTCGTGCATGTTGAGGCAGGAGGCTGCCCGGCGCCATGTCGTAGACGAGCACCTCGCGGCCGTCGGCCGGATCGTAGGGATAAGGTCCGAAGAGCGACGAGCACCATTCCTGGACGTTCCCTGCCAGATCGGCCACGCCATAGACGCTATCACCCGCCGGCGAAAACTGAGTCACAGGCGTCGTGCCTTTCGCCTTGCCTTCGCGGTTGTTGCACAGTGCCGGGTTCCAGGCATCGCCCCACGGGTACAGGCGTCCGTCCGTCCCCCGCGCTGCTTTCTCCCACTCCACCTCGGTCGGCAGACGCAGCGGCAGCCCCATGATCTCCCGCGCCCATCGGCAGAAGGCCACGGCGTCGTGAAACGACACGCCGACAACGGGATGATCGGCCGCCGCGGCCGGATACTGGCCGTCCTTCCAGAAGAGCGGCGGCCGGTGGCCGGTCGCGGCGAGGAAAAGCTGGTACTGGCTATTGGTAACCGGGTATCGCATGATGCGGAAGTCGCTAACGGTCAGCCGGTGTTGAGGCCGCTCGTCGTCGCCGGCCAACCGGCCAGCCGGTCAGCGCGGTTGCTGCCGGCGACAAACTCACCGGCGGGAATAAGCGCGAATTGGAGGTCAAGTTGTGAGTGCATGGATTCCTCAATTCTGCGGGGTGTGTGGTAACCTCATCCAGGGCGACAGCTTACAACCATCTGCCGTCAGCCGTCAGCCGTCATCGGTCTTTCATCTTTCGTCGTTCGTCCAGCAACAGCCGATGCTCCATGACGTACCGCACCAACTCAGCGCTGTTACGGACGCCGAGCTTCGCCATGATATTCGTGCGATGCACCGAGGCGGTCTTAGGGCTGATGAACAGGGCTTGGGCGATCTCCTTGTTGCTCTTGCCCACCACCGCCAGCCCCAACACCTCCCGCTCGCGGTCGGTCAGGCGCGGCTCGGCATCCCTGCCCTGCGGCGCCGCGTAATCTCGCAAGACCTCGCGCGCCACGCCCGGCTCCAGGAACGCGCCCTGCTCGAAGACGTCCCGGATGGCGGCCACGACCTCGCGCCCGCCGGAGCGTTTGAGCACGTAGCCCGCCGCGCCCGCCTGCAACGCCGGCGCGATGTACTCCTGGTTGGCGTGCTGCGTCAAGATGAGCACCTTGACGGCGGGATGACTCTCCCGCAGTCGCCGCGTTGCCTCCAGCCCATCCATCTCCGGCATTGCCAGATCCATCAGCACGATGTCGGGGCGCAGCGCCTCGACCAGGGCCAACGCCTCTACCCCATTGCCTGCCTCGCCGACCACGGTGAGATCCTCGTGTCGCTCCAACAGCGACCGAATGCCGTCGCGCAGGATGGCATGATCGTCCACCACCAGCACGCGAATGCACTTGGCGCAGATTGCTGTATCACTCATGGAATGTCCTGTCCACCGGCACAAAAATATCCAATCGCGTCCCCTGCCCCGGCGCACTGTCAATGGTCATCTCGCCGCCCAGCAGTTGCACCCGCTCTCGCATCCCCAGCAGGCCCAGGCCGCGGTCGCTGTCCGGGGATAGAGACACCTCAACCACGTCGAACCCGAGGCCATCATCCTCGACGGTGATCGCGGCAACCCCCTGCTCCAGACGGAATGCGATGCGGACGTTGCGCGCCAGCGCGTGACGGACGATGTTGGTAACCGCCTCCTGCACCACGCGGAACAGGGTCGTCTCGATCTCGGCGGGCAGGCGGCGGGGCAGGTTGTCTGCTTCGATGACCAGGCGCACGTTGGACGGCTCCAGGCGCGATTGGGCAAACCAGCGCAGCGCCGGCGCCAGCCCCAGGTGATCTAACATGCTGGGGCGCAGGTCGAAGATGAGCTTGTGCACGCCATCGAGGGTGCGCTGCGCCAGGCCGCGCATGTTCTTCAGGGTGAGTTTCACCTCGGCCGGATCGCTCAACTCCATCGCCTCCTCGGCCGCGTAGAGCAGGGCGGTGAGTGCCTGACTGGTGTCGTCGTGCAGCTCGCGGGCGATGCGCTTCCGCTCTTCCTCCTGGGCGGTAATGACCTTGCGGAGCAGTTCGCCGCGCAGATGTTCCTTGCGCTGCACTTCGGCGTAAAGCCGTGCATTCTCGATGGCAACCGCAATCTGGCTGCCGATGGCGGCGAGCAGATCCTGCTCGCTCGCATCGAACTCGCGCGGGCAGCGAGTCGCCACGCACATGCTGCCCAGAGTCGCGCCTTTGGCGATCAACGGGACGTGCACCAGGGTATTCAACTGCTCGCGCTGGAGGGTCCGCGCTCGCCGGCCGCGATACCGAGACAAAGCCGGTACCACGATGACCTGCTTCTGCTCGGCGACCCCGCCGCAGGAGCCGTCCAACATACCGAATTGGGCCACCGCGCGGGCCGCCTCCTCCGTGAGGCCGCGATGAGCCAGCAAATCCAGGCTGCCCAGCGTCTCCTCCCGCAGGAAGATCGCGCCCACGTCCACCCCGGTCAGCCGAAGCACTTCGTCGAGCGCGCGGCCCAGGATGTCGGCCAGGTCGAGCGATTGGTTGACAGTGCGGGCAATCGTGTTGAGGATCGAAAGCTGCTCGTGGCGCCGGATCAACGTCTCTTCCAGCCGGCGCTCGTCGGTCACGTCGCGCCGCGATTCGATGACAGCCACGACCCGCCCTGCAGCATCGCGCAACGGAGATGCGATTATGTCAATATATCTTCTTGCGTCGTCCAACCCATCGTCCTGGACGTGCGTCACCCGCACCGGTTCCCCGCGCGCCAGCATCGTCGGCACGGGGCACTCGCGGTCGGGCGCCCCAGGCGGACAGTCGCATGCAAACGCCTGATGGCAGGAGCAGCCGGTGATGTCCGCGTCGGGGCTGATCCCGCGCCCGGCCGCCAACGCCCGCGCAGCGGTGTTGGCCTGCTGGATGCGATAGTCCAGCCCGATGACCGCGATGGCGTCGCTCAAGGCGTTGATGATGGCGCAGTTGTCGTCGAGCAAATTCACATTACTTCCCTTGCCGCCACCTCACCAACTCATCCACCATCCCCGCCACCGTATGCTCCTCCGGCGTCAGGTCCACGCGCACGCCCAGGTCGCGGGCCGCGTCGGCGGTGGTGGGACCGATGCAGGCGACGCAGAGGGGGGTCAGCACATCGGCCAGAGTCCGGTCACCGAGCAGGGTCGCGAGTCCGTCCAGGGCCGAGGGACTGGCGAACGTGACGACCTGGATCTGTCCGCCGAGCAAGGCCGCCAACGCGCCAGGTTCGGCCGTGGCCGGGCGGACGGTGTAAGCAATGACGGTTTCGACGATGGCGCCGCGGGCGTTGAGGGCATCGGCGAGGTCGGGACGAACCTCTCTCATCCCCCCATCCCCCTTCTCTCCCCTGCGAAGGGAGAGAAGAGGGAGCATCTCCCCCCTTCCCTGCGAGGGAAGGGGGGCCGGGGGGATCAGGTTCGACCTCGGCAGCAGCACCCGCGCGCCGGCTACGTCTCCCATTTCGGTTGCCAGGTCCGCCGCGGTGAAGCGCGACGGCGTGAAATCGGCGCGCAAGCCGTAGGAATGCAACGCCTGTGCGGTCGCCGGCCCCACGGCCGCCAGCCGCACCCCACCCAACGCCCGCGCATCGTAGCCGAGGGCGAAGAGACGGTCGAGGGTGAAAGTCACGGTGTTGACGCTGGTGAATACCAGCCAATCGAACGCGGCCAACCGCTGCAACACCGCATCCAGCGGCCCGAAATCGGGCGGCGCCATTTCCATGCAGGGCAGCTCGACCACCTCCGCGCCCAGCGCGGCCAGTCGGGCGGTCAACTCGGCCGCCTCGTGCCTGGGACGCGTGTTGAGCACGCGCAGTCCGGCCAACGGCCGCCGGTCGGGCCGGTCGAACCAGCGCAGCCGCTCCCGCAGGCGCACCACTTCACCGACGACGATGGTCGCGGGCGAGCGAATGCCTTCGGTGACGACACGGTCAGCGATGTCGGCCAACGTGCCCACGACGACGCGCTGATCTGCAAACGTGCCGCGTTGGATCACGGCGACCGGCGTCTCGGCTGGCCGGCCGGCGGCGACCAACTGCGCGACGATACGCGGCAGATTCGCGACGCCCATCAGCAACACCAATGTATCCGCACCGGCGGCAGACAGCCAGCTACATTCCTCGGCCTGCCCACTTTCCGAGCGGTGGCCGGTGATGATCGCGGCGCTGCATGCAACGGTGCGATGCGTGACGGGGATGCCGGCATACGCGGGCGCGGCGATCGCGCTGGTCACGCCCGGCACGATCTCGAATGGAATGCCGGCCGCAACCAACGCCTCCGCTTCCTCGCCTCCGCGGCCGAAGACGAACGGGTCGCCGCCCTTCAGCCGGACGACTACCTTGCCCGCGACCGCCCTGTCCACCAGGAGACCGTTGATCCGGTCCTGAGGTACGGGATGCCGGTCCGACTCCTTGCCGACGTCAATCAACTCGGCTTGGGCCGGTGCATGGGCCAATAATTCGCGACCGATCAGCCGGTCGAAGACGACCACATCGGCCCGGCGCAGGCACGCCAGCCCGCGTAGGGTCAGCAAGCCCGGGTCGCCCGGGCCGCCGCCGACGAGGTAAACGATGCCAGGAGTTGGTGAGGACATTCAAATCATGCCAAGTCCAACAGAACCGCCGCGCGTTCACGCGCCGCCTCCACCCCGTCCCGCCGGATCACTGCGAGCAAATCCGAATCCACCAACCGCAACGCCGCGGCCAAGCGCGGCTGACCGGGAGAAAAGCGGGCGATCAACTCGGGACGCAACTCGGCCAGGAGATCGGCCAGGTTGCCGTATTCGGGGCCGATGAGCGCCTCAAACTGCTCCTTCAGCCGCCGCGCCAGCGCGGGGCTGGCGCCGCCGGTGGAGACCGCGACCGTCACCTCGCCGCGGCGGACTACGGCCGGTACGATGAAGTTGCTGTGGGTTGAATCATCCACCACGTTGACCAGGCAGCCGCGGCGCTCCGCCTCAGCCCAAACGGCCGCGTTGACCTGCGGATCATCCGTCGCCGCGATCACGAGCCACGCGCCCGCCAGGTCGCCATCCCGATAGGCCCGCCCCATGCTGGCGATCCGGCCCGCCGCGGCCAGGGCGGCCAGCTCCGGCGTCAGCTCGGGGCTGATCACCGTGACGGACGCGTCAGCCGCCAGGAGCGCGACCACCTTGCGCCCGGCCACGCTTCCGCCGCCGATCACCACGGCCGGCCGCGAGGTCAGGCCGATGAGGCAGATGGGGTAGGTTTTCACGCTGCGGATTCTATCACAGAAAAACAGGTTCGGCCAACATCCGTCGGCCGAACCGCAGGTGAGCATGGTTGATGTGGTACACCGATTTCGCAGCGGCTTTACAAACAACGTGCGACGCAACTGGCAATTGCGTCGCACGTCTTTTTCGTCCTTTGTCGTTCGTCGTTCCTCGCCCCTACGCGACCACCGCCTCCGCTTCCGGCTCTTTCGGGAACACCGGCAACCACCTCGTCAGCACCGCGAAGACCGCCACCCCAAAGCTGAACAGCGCCGCTGTTACCACGATCTCCATCAGCGATGGGATGTAGATCGGCCCAGTGTAGCTCCACAGGCCGAAGACGCTGACGTTCAGCCGGTTCAAGATGCCGCAGGTCACGATCATGCCGCCGATGACGAAGAGCGCGTTCTTGTTTGCGCGGATCTTCGGTTGCGACATCAGCATGGCCGGCAAAATCGCGCCCAGACCGATCTCGACCCAGAAGAGCACAGTCTGGAGCGTCGGCGCGGTCAGCAGCGCGGCCTTGCCTCGGAAGACCACATCGGCGATCTTGGCGATGGCATAAAAGGCCAGCCAGTAGCTATTGAACTTCGCCAGGCCGGCGAGCAGGTTCTGCTCCAGCCCGCGCTTGAACCCGCGCGAGCTAAGGTTCGACTCCACAGTCACCATCCCCAGCCCCACGCCGATGGCCGAGATCCAGAAAAAAACCGGCAGCCAGGGGGTGTACCAGAGGTCGTTCAACTTGCCCGGCGCGATCAACCAGAGCGAACCAAGGGACGACTGGTGCATCGTCGAGAGCAGGATGCCCAGAATCACCAGCGGCAGCGTGATCTTGTGCGTGATCTGCCAGGCGCGCTTCCAGCGCAGCCGCTCGAACAGCGCCGGGGCGAATTCCAGGGCGAGCACGGCAGTGTAAGTCATCACGCACATCGCCACTTCGAACAACACCGAGTGAATGTTCTGGTACATCAACGGACGCCAGATGTTGTAGGGCCGGCCGATGTCAATGATCAGCGCGACGATCAACAGCGAGTAGCCCAGGAAGGCGGTCAGCACGGTCGAGCGGAGGATAGGCCGATAGCGTTCCAGCCCGAAGACGTAGACCAGCCCCGCCAGCACAAATGCGCCGCCGCCGAGCATGGCTCCTGCCATCACGTCGAAGCCAATCCACAGCCCCAGGGGGAACTGGTCGCTCAAATTCGTGACCGTGCCCAGGCCGCCCGTCAGGCGCATCGTCACCGCGATCACCGCCAGCGCCCACAGCGCCAGCACCAGTCCGACGGCGGTGATGAACTTCGGCGAGAAGGCGAACTTCTGACCGGTCACTATCCCCAGGATCGTGTACCCGACTCCCACCACTAACAACAGCGGCACGCCGATGCGGAGAATGAACAAGGCGGCAAGTGTAAGAATGTCTTGTAACACGGGATACTTCTCCTCGTAATCACACGAAAGCATCCTGAGCGTATCTTCTCAATTTGTAGGGGCGCACCCTTGCGGTCGCCCCGGCGGGCAGGCGCAAGGCCGTGCCCCTACCTCCTTCGACTTCGTGTCATCCTGCAACAGACGCAGGATGACACTCCGCTCAGGATGCCTGCTCCGCTATGTCAACTCATCATTGGTGCTCTTCCGTTCGTTCCCACGGCGGCGTATCGTCGTGGTGGCCGTTTTTGCGCCGCGTGATGACCGACGCGCCCGTCAGCACCACCGCCAGGCCGCCGACGACCGCGGGCAGCTTCGACATCACGTCCCAGGTGTAGGCCGGTAACGGCCGCGTGGTCACGTCGGTGCGGAAGCCGAGCATCTGGAACGACACGTCGGAGATGTAGAGCATCGCGGTACCGCCGGCCTCCTGCTCGCCGTAGACGTGATCCACATAGACCTTCGGGTTGGCGGCGATGCGGGCATGGGCCTCTTTCAGCAATTCGGCGCGGGTACCCACCTTCAGCGCGCCCGACGGGCAATTCACCGCACACGCCGGCCCTTCACCTGCACGCTGCCGCTCGATGCAGAACATGCACTTGCGGATTTCGGGGGTCAGGCCGTTGTTCCAGTCGAAGCGCGGGACGCCGAACGGACAGCTCACCATGCAATAGCGGCAACCCAGACAGCGCTTGGCGTGATAGGCGATGGGGCCTTCGGGCGTCTTGTGCAGCGCCGACACCGGGCACGCCGACGCACACGCGGCGTCCAGGCAGTGCATACACTGGCGCTTGACCCACCGCGTCTTGTCGCCTTCCAGATCGCGCTGTTCGACGTAGGTGTAAGTCTGGCTGCTCAGCCCCTTCAGTTGCTCCGTAGTCGGATGCAGGTTGTTGGCCTCATTGCACGACCGCTGGCAGTTGCCGCATCCCACGCACCGGCTGAGGTCAATCAGCATCGCCGGCACATTGTCACGGGTCACGCCGACGGAGGCTGACACCGGGCGGGCGACGTTTGCGCCCAGGGCCGCTGCGCCCGTCGCCGCTGTCAGCTTGAGAAACTGACGCCGCGAGAGGTTCTTGCCCTGGCTCATTGCACACCTCGCCGCTTCAACAGTGTTATACCGCCGATCCCCACCAACAGGCCCAGGAAGCCGCCGCTCCCGAAGGCCAGCCCCAGCCCCACCACAGAAACGTTGCGCAGCGAGTTGAGGCGGTTATCCATCTCCGCGGCCTGGTCTTCCAACTCCTTCACCCGCGCGTTTGCCTGCTGGAGCTGCTGGGCATCGGCCATGCCCACCTGGGGCAGTTGCGAGGCCCTCGCAAGGACGTTGCTGGCGTGGGTCACGTCGCTGTGGCAGCGGTTACACACGTCGGCCGGCACGGCGAAGCTGTGGCTGCTGACAGAAAGCTGGACGCCGGTAGTGGTGGCCGTGTCCTTCATTTCCTTCGCCATGTGGCAACTGCCGCAATCCACCCCACTGATGCCGTGGACCGAATGGGCCAGCTTGGTCTGCTGGTCGCTGTGGCACGCTGCGCACAACTTTTCGGGGCTGCCGGTGCGCACGCCCTGGGTGTGGGCCTGATGGCAGTCGAAGCACTCGATCTTCTGCTCGGCGTGCTTGGTTTTCTCCCACTCCTGGAAGGCCGTCTGATGGCACATCCGGCAGGTGTCCACCGACTCCATGGGCAGCTTCATCGTCTGACCAGCGGGATGGCCTTCCTTGTAAGGGCCGTGGCACGCCTCGCAGGTCACGCCCTCTGAAAGGAACTTGCCGCTGCCGCTATCGAAGCCGGTCGTGTGACACTGGAGACACGCCTGCTGGTTTTGACTCTTGGACAATTGAGCCTGGAACTCGGGATCGAGCGTCGCCTTGGCATGCACCGAGTTTTTCCAGACGGCGTACTCGTCCGGGTGGCAGTTCTGACACAGCGGTTGCTGCTGCTGGAAGAGCAGATCGCTGAGCAGCACGCGGGGCTGCGGCGCTGGTGCGGCGCTGGTGCGGCCGGTGAAAGCCAGCGCCAACGCCACGATCACCAGGCTGGGCAGGATGACGACCCAACCTCTGGCCGGCAGGCCGCGTCTCAACTGGAGCCATCGAACTTTCATCGAAATGCCTCCTTGCATTAATTGACCGGACTTACGCAGTGTGACACGGAGCACCCTGAGCGGAGCCTCGCTGTAGTTTAGCGAGGCGTAGTCGAAGGGCCTGTCCTGAGCGACAGCTTGAGTGACTGCGTAACTCCTGTTAGTTGACCTCTCACATCAACGGATACCGCTGGAAGATGTCGCAGTTGACGCAGTCGTCGGGAATCTTGCCTTCAGCGTCGAAGCGCGCCTGCCAGCAAGGCATGCCCGGCTGCTGTGGGGCGGCGCAGTTGGCGCGTTGTTCCGCGCTGCACTGCTTGACATCCCAGCAGTAGGCCGCGGGCTGCTGCGCCAGCAGACCCGGCTGCGCCACTTGGCCCGCGCCGCCACGCGCCATCGCCGGCGGAATAATGAAGGGCTGCTGTGGCATCGGCGCGGGCAACGGCGCGCGTTTGGGAGTCGCGGGACGCTCGGCCGGCTTGGGCACGGATGGCCGCTGCGCAGGCTGCTCGGCGGCCTCGACCCCGCGCTGTGCGCGTGCCTCAGCCTCCCACCTGGCATCCAGCCGTTTCAGGAAATAGCCGAGCGCCAGGACGATCACCAGCGGCGCGCCGAAGCGCACGAGGAACATCCCGATCACGACCAGCAGATCAATGAAGCTAATCATGGAACACCTCCGATGGGTTAGATAGCCGGGGAAATAGTGCTTACTTCCTAATCCACGCTGACTCTGAACCTCACCCGTAGCATATCACGTTGCGTTGCGTTAATCCATCGGGTAGATTCACCATTTATGCGTGGGGTGATTTACCCATGAACCGTACACAAACTGTAAGGCGCAGGCATTGACAGCAGAGCCAACTGACCTTATCATATGGCGCAGCAGGCACGTATCCTATCGGAGTCCATGTCATGACCAGTTTCTCTTTCGTGCACGTGACCGATCATCATCTCGGCGAATCGGAGACCGCCCTGACGCGCGGCTTCGCACCGGCTTACGCGTTCCGAACGGTGCTGCGCCACATCGCTGCCACCGTGGCCGACCAGGCAGATTTCATCGTATCCACCGGCGACTTGGTGGAGCCGGCCTCTGATGCCGCCTACGAGACCGCACGCGCCATGCTGAACATCAACAGCGCCGACGGCCGCGCGCCGGGACCGTTGTACGTCACTGTTGAGGGCCTCCACCGGTATCCGATGTACTTCTTGCCCGGCAACCACGACGATCGCGCCAGCTTCATCCGCTATCTGTTCCCGCGCACGGCCCCGCTGGATCTGGTGAACGCAACGTTTGTGCACAAGGGCGTGCAGTTCATCTGCCTGGATTGGGGGACGGAGGCCAAGGCCGTCGCGAATCCAGCCATGCTGGATTACCTGGCGCGCGTCTTGCGCGGCCGCTCGCCTTCGATCATTCTTATGCATCACCAGCCTGTGCCGGTCGGCAGCCGGTGGCTGGACGAGTTCATCGCCGACGACGTGGCCCGCTTCTGGGACGTCGTCCGGGGGCAAGACGTGCTCGGCATCTTCTGCGGTCACGCGCACACTACCCACGAGACCCTCGTTGATGGCATCCCCGTCTTTGGCCTGCGCTCCACGATCTACCAGTTCGCCCGGTGTGACGAGCCGATGCTGTGCCTCGAACCACCGCACTACCGGCTGGTGACGGTCAAGGACGGCGAGGTTCACACGCAGATCTTCGAGGTGCCGCTCTAACTATCGTAAGTTAGACAAAAATCCGGGCTGGCAGCCTGGAATAGAGGCTTCAGCCGGTTTCGTGGTCTACAAGAGCAACCGGCTAAAGCCTCAAGTCCGAAAGATGATCTGAACAGCCATGGTGGGTGTGCTGTATGAAAGCACTGTTACTGAAACGTATTTGCAGCGTGGCAGAGAATCCGACGCCGCTCGTCGCGGCCGATCTGCCCATTCCCACCCCCAAACCGGGTGAAATCCTGGTCAGAATCGCGGTCTGCGGCGTCTGCCACACCGAGCTGGACGAGATCGAGGGCCGCACGCCCCCGCCGCAACTGCCGGTCATCCTGGGCCATCAGATCGTGGGCCGGGTGGCAGCCCTGGGCGAGGGCGCGGACGCGTTCGGAATCGGCGAGCGGGTGGGCGTGGCGTGGATCTTCTCGGCGTGCGGAAAATGCCATCACTGCCGGACCGGGGATGAGAACCTGTGCGAGCAGTTCCGGGCGACCGGCCGCGACGCCAACGGCGGCTACGCCGAGTACATGGTCATTCCCCAGGCGTTCGCCTACCGCATCCCCGATGTGTTCACCGACGCCGAGGCCGCGCCGCTGCTCTGCGCGGGAGCCATCGGCTACCGGTCGCTGCGCTTGACCAACCTGCAGGATGGCCAACCGCTGGGGCTAACCGGCTTCGGCGCGTCCGCGCACCTGGTCTTGAAGATGACGCGACATCGCTACCCCCGTTCGCCGGTCTACGTGTTCGCTCGCGGTGAGGGAGAGCGAGCGTTTGCGCGGGAACTGGGCGCGGTCTGGGCGGGGGACATTGGCGAAGCTGCGCCGGAAAAGCTGGCGGCGATCATTGACACCACGCCGGTCTGGCGGTCGATCGTCGAGGCGCTGGCGAATCTGGCGCCGGGCGGCCGGCTGGTCATCAACGCCATCCGCAAAGAAGAGGCCGACAAGCCAGCCCTGCTAGAGTTGGATTATCCGGCCCACCTCTGGCTGGAAAAGGAGATCAAGAGCGCCGCCAACGTGGCCCGGCGGGACGTGACCGAGTTCCTGGCGCTGGCTGCGGCTATGGCGATCAAGCCGGAGGTGCAGGAATACGCGTTGGAGGACGCCAACGTGGCGCTGGCGGAGTTGAAGGCGCGGAAGATTCGCGGGGCGAAGGTGCTGAGGGTGGAATAAACGCAATAGTGCGAAACCCATTGGGGGGCATCCGTCACCCTGAGCGGGTCGATCCCGTGAACTGCGTTGCGGCGCAAATCCAGCGAAGGGTCTCTTGCGACGCGAGAACCTGTTCCTTCACTGTGTTCAGAGCCTGCCCTGAGTGCAACGAAGGGACAAGCTCTGAGCGAAACGAACGGATGCTTCGCTGGATTCTCGCCGCTGCGAACTGTGATTCGTTAACCCGCTCAGCATGACATTTTCATACGCCGGCGCGCGCGGCATGTGAACTTCGCTAGATACTCGCCGTCACGAGAGATCGTGGGGAGACCCGCTCAGAATGACAGGCGTCGGGTAACGAATGCACCCTTGCACCCTGTCACGCACAACCGGGGAGGCTACCATGAATCACGATCCATTTGACCGCCAGGTCGAAGCCGCGCAGGAACATCTCCAT
>JAPLHB010000217.1 GCA_026389845.1 Chloroflexota bacterium | reverse complement strand
TACTACATGGCCCGGCTGGTCGGTCCGCTGCTGGACGCGGGCTATTTCGACTCGATCAGCATCGAGCGCAACCGCCTCTACAGCCAGCTTCTCGACAATCTCAACAAAGCCGCGGTGGTCGGCTTCCCCATTGACGAGATCGCCGGCCGGCTCAAGGGGGCGTGGCTCGGCGAATCGGCCCAGGCGCGGGTGTACGACGAGGCCCAGGAGTGCGCGGCGCGCTTCCGCGCGTATTGCCTGGCGCACAACCTGTTGGACTTCTCGCTGCAATACGATCTCTTCGTCCGCCGCCTCTGGCCGTTGCCCGCCTGCCGCGACTACCTGACCCGCCGCTACAGCCATCTCATTGCCGACAACGTCGAAGAGGACACGCCCGTGGCCCACGACCTGCTGGCCGAGTGGCTGCCCGGCTGCCGGTCCGCACTGATCGTCCTCGACCGCGAAGCCGGCTATCGGCGCTTCCTCGGCGCCGATCCGGCGGACGCGTACCGGTTCAAGGAGCTGTGCCAGGAGCGGGTCGTCTTCACCGAGTCGTTCGTCACCACGGCCGCGGTGGCGGCGTTTGGCGGCAGGTTGGCGAGAGCGCTGGGGCGACGGGGAACACAGGAGTCAGGGGTCAGGGGTCAGAGGTCAGGGGCGCTTAGGGGAACACAGGGGGTCTCAGAGGAATTGTCGTTCGATGCGTTTCCAGGCGGCGCCTCCCCGAGTTCCTCGGAGTTCCTTCGCAGTTCCTCGGAGTTCCCTCGCAGTTCCTCCGAGTTCCCTGGCAGTTCCTCGGAGTTCCCTGGCAGTTCCTCGGAGTTCCCCGGAGTTCCTCCCAGTTCCTCCCAGTTCCCCGCCCTCGTCTTCGCCTCCCACCGCTACCACCCCGAGCTGCTCGATTGGGTGGCCGACGAAATCGCGGGTCTGGTGCACCAACAGGGGGTGCCGCCGGCCGAGATTGCCGTGTTGGCGCCGTTCTTGAGCGGCGCGCTGCGCTTTTCGCTCCAGAACCGGCTGGCCGGCCGCGACGTGCCCGTCCGCTCGCATCGGCCTTCGCGCGCATTGCGGGAGGAGCCGGCGACCCTCTGCCTGCTGACCCTGGCCGCGCTCTGCCATCCGGCGTGGGGCGTCCTGCCCAGCCGCTTCGACGTGGCCTACGCGTTCATGCAGGCGGTTGACGACCTCGACCTGGTGCGCGCCCAGCTCCTGGCCGACATCGCCTACCGCGTCGCCGACGACCAGCCTTCCCTCGGTCCCTTCGCCGAGATCGAGCAGCCGATGCAGGAGCGGATCACGTTTCTGTTGGGCGGGCGGTACGAAGGGCTGCGCAATTGGCTGCGGGCGCATACGGCGGATGGTGGAGCGCAAATCGCAAGTCGCAAATCGCAACACGCAACACGCAGTACGCAACACGCAGTACGGCCGGCGCTTGACCATTTTCTCAGCCGGCTGTTTGGGGAATTGCTCTCGCAGCCGGGGTATGGGTTCCATGGCAACTACGATGCGGGCGAGGTCACGGCCAACGTCATCGAGTCGGCGCGCAAGTTCCGGCAGGTGATGATCGCGCCGGATACTACTTCTGGGAATGTCATTCTGAGCGGTCATCGCGGCGAGAAACTATCGTCCCTGAAAAAGAGCGAAGAATCTCCCTCTCGCCAGGCAGAGACTCTTCGCTCCGCTCAGAGTGACAGCGGCTTGGGCCGCGAGTACGTCCAGATGGTTCACGATGGCGTGATCGCTGCGCAATACGTGCGGAGCTGGCAGCGGCAGCCGAAGGACGCCGTGCTGCTCTCCCCGGCCTACACCTTCCTGATGATGAATCGGCCCGTGGCGCACCAGTTCTGGCTCGACGTGGGCAGCACCGGCTGGTGGGAGCGCCTCAACCAGCCGCTCACCCATCCTTACGTGCTCTCACGTCACTGGCCCGCCGGTGCGCTGTGGACTGACGCGGACGAATACGCCGCCCGGCAGGATGCGCTCTACGCGCTGGCCCTGGGCCTCGTCAGGCGTTGTCGCGTGCAGATCCACCTGGGGCTGAGCGAAATGGGGGAACAGGGGAACGAGCAGCGCGGGCCGCTGTTGCAGGCGATCCAGAGGGTGTTGCGTGAGGCGTGAAACGTGGTGCGTAGTGCGTGGTGCGTGACTTCACGCATTCGATGACACTCCCAGCGCGAAAACGCAACACGCAACACGCAACACGCAACACGCAACACGCAACACGCAACACGCAACACGCAACACGCAACACGCAACACGCAACACGCAACACGCAACACGCCCTACTCGTCAGCAGTCTCGGCCGCGGCCTCCGCCGCTTCCCGTTCCAGCATCGCCTGCTTTCCCAGGTAGGCGCGGCGTTTCTTTTCCGGCATCCAGCGCAGCGATTCGTCGCCGGCCGCCAGCTTGCGGGCGAAGACCAGGAAGCTGCTGTGTGCGATCATGCGGTCTTCGGGGCGCAGGCGGCCGGGCACGGGCTTCCAGGGGCGCACCAGCACCTCTTCGACGCTGATATCGCCGAACGGCAACGCCTCCAGCGCGGATAACAACTCGCTCACCTGGTTGGTGGTGGGCAGCAGCGCGCCGAAGAACCCGCTGCCTTTCAGCGCGTTCCAGGCGTGCTTCAGGAAGAACCACGGCTCGCGCAGGTCCAGAAACAGCGCGTCTACGTCCTGCTCGTGGAAGCCGCCGCTGATGTCTTCGTTGTACAAGGTGACGTAAGGCGTCAGCCCCAGGTCGGCCAGGTTGCCCTGGGCGATCTCGAATGCCTCGGGCCGGGTCTCGTAGCTGTAGACGTGCCCTGTGGACATCACGGCGCGGGCCAGGATGAAGGTCAGCGCGCCGCTGCCCGTGCCCGCCTCGATCACCGTGCGGCCGGGGTAGAGGTTCAGCCGCAGCACGATCTCGGCGGCGTCCTTGCCATAGACGATCTGGGTGGTGCGCGGCAGGTTTTGGATCAGGTCGGTCGTTGACGGTTCCAGCGCCAGGTAAGCGTAGTCGTGCTGAGTGCGCACGGTGCGGCCTAGCGGTTGGCCGATCAACTCGTCGTGAGCGATCGAGCCGCGGTGCGAGAACCACTGCCCACCGTGCTGCAGGCGGATCAAGTAGTGTTTGCGGTCAGGGCTGACCAGCAAGACGAGGTCTCCTTCATGGGCAACGGACATGGGTGTCTCTCTCTTTCGGCGGCATTATAAGTGACCCTCGCTCGTGACGCAATCTGGCGAACTGAGCGCGACGAATGGCGCTTGCTGGCGTCCATATATAGTGATAATAGTAGTCAGATGAAGATCGGAGCATCGTTTATGAGCCGTGAGCATCCCTCTGTTTTGTACATCGAAGATCAGCCTGAGATGGTTGACCTGGTCCGGCTGACCCTGCGCCGCCTGGGCTGTGAGGTGGTCGGTGCAACGGACGGCCGGGAAGGTTTGGCGTTGATGCGCAAACTGCGCCCCGACGTGGTTCTGCTCGACCTGATGTTGCCCGGCTCCGACGGCTGGGAAATCCGTGCGGCCATGCTGGCAGACGAAGCTCTCAGACAGACGCCGGTCATCCTGGTCACAGCACGGGCGCCGGGCGTCGCTCCGGTCGGCGGCCGGCCCCTCCCCCCGGCCGATGCTTGCGTGACCAAACCGTTCAGCCTGGGCGAGATTCGTTCGCTTGTCCAAACCGTGCTGCAACAGCACGCGGCCAGCTATCTGTCATAAGGAGGTCATTGTGAAGCATCCCGGAGTCAGAGCAGGTTTGATCGGCGGCATCGCCGCCGTTCTGCTCAACCTGATGGGTCTCATTTCGGTGCTGGCCTGCATCGGCCTGCCCCTGGAGCTGCTGGTCTACGTCGCCGTCGGCGCGCTGGCAGCCTATTGGTTGTCGCCGCGGCGGGAGACCGGCCGCGCGGCCGGTCAAGGCGCGATTGCGGGGCTGCTCGCCGGCCTGATCGGCGCCATCACCCGCACGCTGCTCACGCCGTTGAGCCTGGCGGTCTCGGGCGGATCGCAGGCGCTCATCAGCCAGCTCCCGCCCGAGACCCTGCAAGTCTTTACCGATGCCGGCCTCGACCCGTCCCTGCTGTTCAACGGCGGCACGCTGGCCGGCATCACCGCGCTCTGCTGTCTGCCCACGGGTCTGCTCCTCGGGGCCGGGCTGGGCGCGCTCGGCGGCCTGATCTTCGCCGCGGCCAAGCCGGAGTAGACGCGTGACCGATCAGGGGCAACCATGCCTTCCCGGGCCATCATCCACCTCGATCTCGACGCTTTCTTCGTCGCCGTGGAGCGGTTGGACGACCCCGCGCTGATCGGCCGGCCGGTGATCGTCGGCGGTCGGGCCGAGGCGCGCGGGGTGGTGGCGTCGGCTTCCTATGAGGCGCGGGTCTACGGCATCCATTCTGCCATGCCCACGGCCCAGGCGCTGCGTCTGTGCCCTGGCGTCGTGCGGGTGGAGGGCCATCACGGGCGCTACGCCGAGATGTCGCGGCGGGTCATGGCATTGCTGGGCGAGTACACGCCGCTGCTGGAGCCGATCTCCATTGACGAGGCGTTCCTGGACGTGACCGGGACCGAGGCGCACTACGGCCCGCCCGGCCAGTTGGCCCAAACGCTCCAGGATCGCATCGAGGCGGAGTTGGGATTATCGGCGTCGCTGGGAGTGGCGAGCAACAAGCTGGTGGCGAAGATCGCCAGCGACCTCCGCAAGCCGCACGGCATCATGGTCGTCCCGTCCGGCGAGGAGGCTGCGTTCCTGGCTCCGCTGCCGGTCCGCCGTCTGTGGGGTGTGGGCGAGGTGACCGGCCGCGAACTGGGCAAGCTGGGCATCGAGACCATCGGTGATCTGGCGCGCCTGCCGTTGGGCGATCTGCGCGGCCGTTTCGGCGCGCACGGCGAGGGGTTGTGGCGCGCGGCCCGCGGTCTGGACGACAGCCCCGTGACGCCGGAGCGCGAGGCCAAGTCGCTCAGCCGCGAGGAAACGTTCGCCCAGGACATCGGCGATCCGGCCATCCTGCGCCGTGAGCTGCTGCGGTTGAGCGACGCGGTGGCCGCCCGGCTGCGCCGGCACGGCTGCCAGGCGCGCACCGTCGGCCTCAAGCTGCGCTATGGCGACTTCACCACCCTCACCCGCCAGGCCACGCTATCCGAGCCGACCGACGCCGGGCCGGTCATCTACGCCCAGGCGATCGCGCTCTTCGAGGCCGCATGGAACCGGCAGCCGGTACGCCTGCTGGGCATCGGCGCAGCCAACCTGATCCAGGCCGGCCGCCAGTTGCGACTCTTCACGGCGGACGGCCCCGACGGCGCGGCCAACGCCGAAAGGCAGGCGCAGCTCGACGCCGCGCTCGACCGCATCCGCGCCCGCTTCGGCGACCGGGCGGTCCAGCGCGCCGCCCTGTTGGAGGAACCGGAAGAGTTGTGGGTGGGACGCAGCGTGGAGGAGTGAGGCGGGGAGCGTGGAGCGTGAAGCAGGGGATTGCTTCGGCCCCAAAAGGCGGGCCTCGCAATGACGTCCCAGTTGACCCCTAATTTTGCGCGACAGCGAGCATTTAGCCACGAATCTCATCACCCCCTTTCTCCCCTGCTCCTCTGCTCCCAGTGTCACCGCGCCAGCGCCGCGTCCAACTCCGTCGCGCTCGTAATCCGCGCCACCTTCGCCATGAACTCCGCTAAGCTTCCGCTGCGCTCGCGCAACGCGCGCAGCTTCCCGCCGATGGGGTCGGTGGCCGAGGGGCCGACCGCGTAGGACCCGTGGAAGGCGAAGAATGCCTGGTTCAGCTTGCGGATGGCGTAGCCGTGATCCACCAGGATTTGCCGCTGCGCTTCCATGAAGGCTTCGGCTTCGTCCACGCTGCCTTCGGCCAGGAGTTTGTCTACCTGCAGGCGGGTCGTCCGCATGAACTCGCCGTAGTCGAACTCCGGACGAGCTTGCTGGCGGTCCCACCAATCGGCGCGGAGAGCCTGGGGGCGCGGCCAGGCCGCGGGGGCGAGCCGTTCCGGGTAGTAGCGACCGAGCAGTTTCTGGCCGATCTCGTCGCCCAGGATCGAAACGGTCGTCTCGTTGAGGGTGCGCATGTCGCCGTTGTCGAAGTACCGCTGGCCCAGCGGCCGGAAGAACAGATACAGGTGGCCCCATTCGTGGCTGATCGTGCTGAGCACCCAGTCCATGCCGGGATATTCGATGATCATGGTGGGGTAGGATGAGAAGCCGCCGGTGCCCTCGATCAAGGCGCTCATTCCCAGACGCTCTGCCGTTCTGTTTTCGATCCCTTCGATCTGCGCCAGAGCCAGGGTCGGGTCCAGGTAGATGCCATGCTCGACGGCGATCCGGGTGCGCGGAGAGACGATCAGGTAGAAGGGGCTTTCGGTGAATTGGAAGCGCACCGGCGGGAAGAAGACGCCGCGGGTGGTGAGGCCGGCCTCCTCCAACACAGTCGCGGCTTGGCGTTCCAGGATGCGCTCGACGGCTGGCCGTCGGCGCTCTTGCTCGGCGCGCAACGCGTCCAACTCGGCCTGCAAGGATGCCGCGGCCGAGGCTGGGTCAGCCTGCTGCGGGTCGGCGTAGATGCGCTCGATCTTAGCGGCCAGATCGTCCACGCGGCCCACGTCGTCGAAGAAATGCACCGCCAGGTCATGTTGTTCCTGGGGCGAAAGGTCAGCGCCGGGGCGGGCGACCAGGTCGGCCGCCTTCTGGCTCAGCGCGGCCACTTCCCACGCGGCCAACTGGAAGCCGTGGCCTGCGATGGACGAGTTCAGGATCAGGTCCGCGCGCGCGGAGCCGAGATAGCCATCGGACGGGACCAGCAGGGTGAGCAGCAGGCATAGGAGGAGCAGGACGACGCGGCGGCGGATGGTCGTCCAGATGCGGCGTCGGGCCTTGGGGGCGGTTGGCGGGATAGCAGTCGTGCTCATCACGCCGAGATTATAGACGTTCCAAGCATTCGAGGCAAGATGGGGCAGCCATTCCGAACAGGGCGCGTTGCCTCACGATAAAACCTTGCTTTTGGGGTTTTGACATCCCCTACGTCCTGCAATATAATCCCCGCATTGACTTTGCACGTATGCCCGACCCTATCTCGCAAGGATGCCTTGATGCGGCACGCCGATCGCCATCGCCCACAGTTCGTGCTTCTACGCGCTCTCTTCGGCCGAGTTCCGGCCGAGTTGGTTTCGCAAATCGTTCCCACCTATAGCGTGGCCTCCTGCCGCAACCAAATCACCTGATCCGCGCATTACGCGAATCAGCGCGAATAGAAAAAGAGGCAGTACCGCAAAACTCGCTTTTGTCACCCCTTCGTTGCACTCAGAGCCTGTCCTGAACGCAGTGAAGGAGCAAGCTCTGAGCGCAGCGAACGGATTCTTCGCTGGTGTCACGCCGTAGCAAAAGTTCAGGGACGAACCCGCTCAGAATGACAGGCAACTGGTAGCGAGTTTTGCACTATTGCAAAAAGAGATTAGCGAGATTCGCGTTATTCGTGGACAAACATACTCGCTGACCACGCAAATGTCACAGGGTAATACTATACCGGTCAGGCGCCGTGATCCGGCGCGCCGGGCCGCGTGAAGGACTATTTCATGTCTGATGACCTTGCCGGCACGAGTGTCGGCGTCTACCTTGACGACCTCGCCAGCGACCGTCCGGCGCCGGGGGGAGGCAGCGCCGCCGCCGTGTGCGGCGCGTTAGGCGCGGCGCTGGTGAGCATGGTCTGCCGCTTGACGCTGAATGACACCGGTTACGCCGCCGTTCACGGCGAGCTGCGCTCCCTGCTGGCCCAATCCGAGACCCTGCGGGCGCGCTTTCTGACGCTGGCTGCTGACGATGCCCGCGTGGCCGGCGGCATGGTGGTATTGGTCCACGCCCTGCGCTCCGCGCCGGCGGATGCCGCCGGCCCGTTGCGCGCGAAGCTGCAGATTGCGCTGCAGGCCGCGGCCGGCGCCTCTCTGGCCATCTTGCAAGCCTGCGCCGCGGCGCTCGACATGAGCGAGACGGCGGTGCGGCTCGGCGCGGCGGTGGCGCTGAGCGATGTGGGAACCGCGGCTGCGGTCGCCGCGGCCGGCGCGGAAGGAGCCGCCCTGACCGTGGCCATAAACCTGGCCCTGATCGCGGATCAGGATTTCGTGCGGCAAACGCGCGCATCCGTTGACGCTCTGAACGTCGAGGTTGCCCGCCGGCATACCCAAATCATCGCGGAGGTGAAAAACATTCTCTAAATTCGCAGTACCGCAAAACTCGCTTTTGTCACCCTGAGCGGGTTGTTCCCGTGACTCTCGTTGCGGCGAAAAATCAGCGAAGAGCCTGCCCTGAGCGCAGTCGAAGGGGTCTCGTCGTGGGCAACAGATTCTTCGCTGGTGTCACGCCGTAGCAAAAGTTCAGGGACGAACCCGCTCAGAATGACAGGCAACGGATAGCGAGTTTTGCGCTATTGCCTAAATTCACTCTTGGGGAAGGTCTTAGGGAAGCTCGAACCCATTCCAAAGGAGGAAGGTCAAGATGAAAACCGCTACTGTCTTACGGCTGCTGTCGCTTGTCACGCTCATTGTCACGCTGCTCTCCGGCTGCGTGGCACCTACCCCGCAGACCATCGAAAAGGTGGTCGAGAAGCAAGTCGTCGTGACCCAGCAAGTCGAAAAGGTCGTCACTCAGCAGGTCGAGAAGGTGGTGGAAAAGCCCGTGGTGGTCACCGCCACTCCGCTGCCGAAGGGCGGCACGCTCACCTACGGGCTGCTCTTCTCACCCTCGGCGATTGACCCGCACGTAGGCAGCTCGTGGGATTCGGGCGCGGCCGTGGCCAACGTCTACGATCCTCTGGTCAATGCCGACGCCAACGGCAACCCAGTGCCGGGGCTGGCGCAATCGTGGACCATCTCCGACGACGGCAAGACAATCACCTTCAAGCTGCGCCAGGGCGTCAAGTTCCACGACGGCACGCCATTCAACGCCGCCGCCGTCAAGTTCAGCTTCGACCGCATCGTTGACCCCAAGACCAAGTCGAGCTTTGCAGTCAACCTGCTCGGCCCATACAAGGCGACCGAGGTAGTGGACGACACTACTGCCAAGGTCACGTTGAGCGAGGCCTTTGCCCCCTTCCTGGCCAATCTCAGCCTGCCCTACGTGGCGATGGTGTCGCCCACGGCCGTGGCCAAGTGGGGCGCCGACTACCAGATGCACCAGGTGGGCACCGGCCCCTTCATGATGAAGGAGTACGTGCTTAACCAGCAACTGGTGCTGGTGAAGAACCCCGACTACAACTGGCCGCCGGCATCGGCTAAGCACCAGGGCGCGGCCTACCTTGACCAGGTCATCTTCAAGTTTGTCCCCGATACTACGGCCCGCGCCAAGGCGTTGCAGGCCGGCGATCTCGACGTGGCTCGCGAGCTCTCGCCTGAGCAAGCGCCGCGCCTGGCACAGGACCCCAACTTCAGCCTGAAGGTGACGGCCATGCCGGGGCAGACGATGCAGTTCTTCATGAACACCCAGAAGTCGCCTACCGACGACTTGAAGGTGCGCCAGGCGCTGCTCTACGCGGTGGACTCGCGCGTCGCGGCCAACACGATCTTCCAGGGCTACTTCCCGGTGGCCTATGGCCCGCTGGCGCAGAACACGCTCGGCTACGATCCCACGCTGAAAGACCTCTACCCCTACGACCCGGCGAAGGCCGCCGCGCTGCTCAAGGAGGCCGGCTGGGTTGACACCAACAACGACGGTGTGCGCGAGAAAGACGGCAAGCCGCTGACCCTTCAGGTGATCATGCAGAACTGGGGTCACATCCAGGAGCTGGCGCAGCTCATGCAGGGCCAGTTGGCCCAGGTGGGCGTCAAGCTCGAGCTGCAGATGATGAGCTACCCGGCAGCACTGAAGGCAGTCGGCGACGGCAACTATCACCTGTCGCCCTATGGCGGTGGCGGCTGGGATCCCAGCGTGCTGCGTGACTACTTCGCCTCGGATGCCTACTTCAACTGGAGCAAGATCAGCATGCCTGACCTGGACAAGATCCTGGCTCAGGCCGGTCAGAGCTTGAAGGCCGAGGACCGGGTCAAGCTTTACCAGCAGGCGCAGCAGATCATTATGAAGAACGCGTTGATCCTGCCGATGCTGAGCGACGGGCAGATCGTCGGCATCAGCAACAAGGTCAAGGGCCTGACCTACGATCCGTACGGTTTGTGGCCTAACCTCTATGACGCCTACATCGTGAAGTAGACGCCTGCCCCGAAACGGCCCGGCCGGTGGGCCGTTTCGGGGCAAGTCCTCAGGAGCCATGATCAAGTATATCGTGCGGCGCCTGTTGGTGTCGCTTCTGGTGCTGTGGGGCGTGTCCACCCTGGTCTTCGGCATGATGCACGCGTTGCCGGGCGACCCGGTGGAGGTCATGCTGTCCCGCTCTGGCGGATCGGCGGCGACCATCGCCTCGATCCGCCAGCAGCTTGGACTGGACGCGCCGCTCTACGTGCAATACCTGCGTTTCTTCGCCAATGCGCTGCAGGGTGACCTGGGCCGCTCGATCAGCACTGGCATGAAAGTGACTGACATGATCGCGGGGCAGTTCCCGGCCACACTGGAACTGGCGAGCGCGGGTATGCTGGTGGCGCTGTCGCTGGGGTTGGTACTGGGCCTGATCGCGGCGTTGAAACACAATAGCTGGATAGACAACCTGTGCGTTCTGCTCTCGGTGATCGGCGTATCGGTGCCGATCTTCTGGCTCGGCCTGCTGCTGATCCAGATTTTCGCCGCCCAACTGCACTGGCTGCCCGCCACCGGAGAAGGCGACCTGAAGCACCTGCTGCTGCCGGCGCTGGTGCTGGGCTTCTCCTCGGCCGGCTCAATCGCCCGCCTGCTGCGGGCCACCATGCTCGACGTGCTGACCCAGGATTACATGCGCACGGCGCGCGCCAAGGGCCTGACCGAGAAGCTGGTGGTGCTGCGTCACGGCGCGCGCAACGCGCTGATCCCGGTGGTCACCATGATCGGCATGCAGGCAGGCTTCCTGCTGGGCGGCACGGTGGTCACAGAGACCATCTTCTCGCGTCGCGGGCTGGGGCAGATGACGATTAACGCCATCCTGTGGCTGGATTTCCCGGTGGTCCAAGGGGCTGTGCTGGTGATTGCGCTGACCTACGTGCTGGTCAATCTGCTGGTAGACCTATCATACGGGCTACTGGATCCGAGGATTCGCTATGGTTAGCGCCGCCAAAGCGCCGACAGATACCGCTGACAATCCGGCAGCCTTGCCGGTCCTCCCAGGAGATGCGCGCCGAGACTTGCCGATCCGTCAGCGGCGGGGGCAAGTCCTGCGGCCGCGCAGCCCGTGGCAGGTGGCGGCGGGCCAGTTGAGGCGCAACCGCGGGGCGATAGTTGGTCTGGCCGCCTTCGTGCTGATCCTCGGACTCACGCTGCTCTCCCCGCTGATCACACCCTATGATCCAGTGAAGATGTCGGCGAGCGATTACCTGAAGGCGCCCAGCCTCGCTCACCTCTTCGGCACCGACCGCTTCGGCCGTGACATCCTGAGCCGCACGCTGGCCGGCGGGCGCATCTCGCTGGCCGTGGGGCTGGTGTCGGTGGTCATCGCAGCCGTTGGCGGCGCGCTCCTGGGCGCCGTGGCCGGCTATTTCGGTGGCCTGGTGGACGGCGCCATCATGCGTTTTGTTGACGTGCTGCTCTCTTTCCCCGGTCTGCTGCTGGCGTTGGGCATCGTGGCACTGTTGGGGCCGGGCATCAACAACGTGATTTTGGCGGTGGGCATCTCGGGGGTAACCGGCTACGCCCGGCTGGTACGCGGCTGCGTTCTCTCGGCGCGCGAGGAACCCTACATCGAGGCGGCGCACGCCACCGGGTGTGGCGCCGGCCGGATTCTGCTGCGGCACCTGCTGCCCAATATCATCGGCCCGGTGATCGTGCTCTCTACGCTCGACGTCGCCTGGGCTATCCTGACCGCATCGTCCCTCAGCTTCCTGGGCCTGGGCGCGCAGCCGCCGACGCCTGAGTGGGGCGCGATGCTCAACGAAGGCCGCGGTCTGCTGGTGGAAGCTCCCTGGCTCACGGTCTTTCCGGGCCTGATGATCATGATCACCGTGCTGTCGGTCAATATCTTCGGCGACGGCCTGCGGGACGCGGTGGATCCCCGGATGCGCGGCTCGTCCTGAGTGGGCGAAATGGGGGCGCATCATGGACCGGAGTAACCATGCCACACCCCATCACCGTTCGACCCATGCAAGAGGACGCAGACTTCTGGAAGATGCGCGGGCTGTTGATCGCGAGCGCGGCGCAGACGCCGATCGGGCTGAACTGGGACGTGCGCCGGTTGGATGGCAAGCGTTTCTACAACGAGGACCTGGATGCCAACCGCCTGCTGGATCGGCCGGTGTCGCTATGGGAGGACGCCGGTGAGCTGGTGGGCTTCATCCTGCCCGATGGCCGCGGCGACGCGCACCTGCAGGTGCATCCCGACTACCGCCACCTGGAAGATGAGATGATCGCCTGGGCCGAGGCGCACCTGGCGGTCCCTGCGGCCGACGGCGGGCAGCGCCAGCTTGAGATCTACGTCTACGAGTACGATGCGCTGCGCCAACGGCTGCTGCGGGCGCGCGGCTTTACCAAGACGGACGCGTGGGGCACGCTCCGCCACCTGCGCCTGGGCCGCCAGCCCCTCGCTGCGCCGCAGATGGCCGCAGGCTACATGCTGCGCACTACCCGTCCCCCGTCTTCTCCGCGTTCATCCGCGGCAATCCGCGGCGCATTTTCGGGGCAAGTCCCCGACGACTGCCAGCGCATCGCGGATCTGCTCAACGCCGCGTTTGGCCGGACTTTTCACAACGCGCAGGAGTATCATAACTTCGCCCTGCACGCGCCGTGCTTCCGCCGCGAGCTGGACCTGGTGGCCGAGGCGGCCGACGGGACGTTGGCCGCCTACGTCGGCATCCCCTACGATCCGGTGAACCGCTGCGGCATCTTCGAGCCGGTCTGCACTCACCCCAGCCACCGCCGCCTGGGGCTGGCGCAGGCGCTGATGCAGGAAGGGCTGCTGCGGCTCCGTGCGATCGGCGCGGTGGAAGCCACGGTAGACACGGGTAACATGCTCCCGGCCAACCGGCTCTACGACAGCCTCGGCTTCACCGAGGCGTACCGTGGCTTCGCCTGGCGGAAACTAACCCGATGACCTCTGCACTCACCACCTGATGCATCGTCGTAGCATAGGGCCTTGTGCCCGTCGGCATCGCTTCTATGCCCACCAGGACGCCCACGAGGGGCTACGCTACGTCTGTTGGGTAGAGTGAGACTTCTGCATTGCAGGCACACGTCATGACCGATCTCCCCGCCCCCATTGCCCCCTTCATCGCCCGCTGGCGTGACTCCGGCGCGGCCGAGCGGGCCAACTATCAGCTTTTCCTCTCCGAGCTGCGCGACGTGCTGGAGGTGGCGCGGCCGCAGCCGACCACGCCCGACGAGGCCGCCAACGCCTATGTCTTCGAGAAATCAGCCCCGTTGCCCCACGGCGCCACCCGCCGGATTGACCTCATCCTCCACGGGGGATATTACTTCGCCAGGCAGTCTTGGTCAAAATTGCAGATGACTTGGTGCGGGCCGGCCTGGTGGAACGGCAAGCCGATCCGCTGGATCGGCGCGTCGTCCGCTTGCGGATCACGCCCCGCGGTCGCGAGGTTGTGGCGACCATCCATCGCGAGGCGCCCCAGATGCTCGGCACGATTCTGGCCCGGATGAGCGAGCCGGATCAGGAGGCGCTGTTGCGAGGATTGGAGAGTATCGTCGGCGCAGTGCAGTCGCTGGATGAGCGGGGCTGAACTGCTCGATTTACTACGTGAGAGGAGTCGGCGATGCTAAAGCACATTTTGGGACATCAGGATCGCGTGGGAGCGCCGGCCACACGTGGCGTGACCATCCGGTGGGCGCGGTTCTATGACGCTGTGACTGGCCTGCTGCTGCTGGGGCAGGAACCCGCAGTACGCGCCATGACGGTTGACCTGGCCGCGGTGCAGCCGGGGGAGCGCGTGCTGGAGGTGGGTTGCGGCACCGGCAGCCTGGCCCTCGCGGCCGCACGCCGCGCCGGCGCATCCGGGCAGGTCTATGGCATTGACCCGGACCCGACCATGATCGCCGTTGCTCGCAAAAAAGCGACGCAGGCGCGACTGGCCGTCACGTTCGAGGTGGGGCTGATCGAGAAACTGCCGTTTGCCGCGGCCGAGTTTGACGTGGTGCTCAGCAGCCTGATGCTGCACCACCTTCCCGACGACCTGCAGGCGCTCGGGCTGGCCGAGGTCAGGCGCGTGCTCAAGCCAGGCGGGCGCTTCCTGGCGGTTGACTTCGAGCCACCCACCGCGCCGCTCGCGCAGAAGTTCCTGAGCCACGTCTTGGGGCACCGCATGATGCGGGGTGGCCTCAGTGATCTTCAGCCCGTGCTGGCCGCGGCTGGCTTCACGGGCATCGAGGCGGGGCGGACCCGGATGCGCTTACTGTCGTTTCTGGGCGGCCGGACCGCTTGACAGAGGGCCGGGTCAAACGGCCAGTTCTCCTCGTGTTGATCGTGCTGGCATTGCTCTTGGCGGCGGGCACGGTCTTGACCATGTCCTCGGCGAACTATCGGCTGGACTGGTTCGAGCTGATGACCGGCGTGGGCGGGCCGCGCATGGACTCAGCGCAGTTCGCGGCAGATGTGACCGCGGGGCAGCCGGCTATCGTCGCTTCGGCCAGCGCCAACTACGGGGCGCAGATGGGCTACTGGAGCGCGTTCACCGGCCGCCGGGTCTTCCTGCCGATGATAGTGAAGCACTGAACCGCAGAAGCTGCTTTGTCACCCTGAGCAGGTTGGTCCCATGCAGGGCGTTGCGGCGAAACTCCAGCGAAGAGCCTGTCATGAGCGCAGTCGAAGGAGTGTCGTCGCGGCAACGAGAACTTGTCCTGAACGCAGTGAAGAGCCTGCCCTGAGTGCAACGAAGGAATTCTTCGCTGGACGCTCGCCATTGCGGGAATCTAGGGACCAACCCGCTCACGCTCTGCGTGACGTTTGCGCCCAATCCACATTTGGAACCGCCGATCCTCTGTCAAGGCACTTGACATATATGGTATAATGTTAGCGTACTTCATCGAAGTTGTCTGCCAGCAGCCCCGCCCATGCATACCAGGAGAATTCCGATGACCATAAAACAATCCCGATCGTCATCCCAGGACGATCCGAAGGCCGCCAGCCAGAATCCACAGGACCTCAAGACGTACGACCTGCCTCCGACAGACCCATTTGCCCGGCGGCGCAGCATCACCCAGGAGCAGGAGACCCCGTTGAGCCATCTGCGCAAGCTGGCCGCGATGCGCATCTTTGTCGAGCGATGGCAGAAAGCACTCGACCCGTCGCAATGGCCTGAGATGATCGCGCTGCTGGATAAATTTTCGGTATTCGTGCGTGACTACATTAAGCTCCTGGACCAGATCCCGCCCTCGGTCGCCAGCCCGCGCCTGATCGCCACCACCGGGCTGGATCAGTTGTATCACGAATGGAGCATCCTGAGCCGCGCGTCGGAGCAGCGCCTCGATGCCGGCAATCCGAAGACGGACGACGCGCTGGGTAAGAAGCTCGGCACGGCCCAGGATCGCCTGACCCGCTACTTCGATCGCTGGCAGGGCAAGGGCAAATCGTATCTCGTCCCCACCGTGAGCGACAATCACAGGCGCGTGGTCATCTACTTCGACAAGGTGTATGCGATCAGCCGCTCGGTCTACGCGCCGGAGATCCCCGTGATATCCATCCCCCTGACCGACTATGAATCGGATGATCGCTGGCAGGCGATGGCGCACGAGGCGGGCCATCACTTCTATTGGAACGCACTGGACCTCGACGCCACCGACCGGGTACACGAGGACATGCGCGGCCTGATGGCGAAGGCGCTGACGCATCTGATCCCGAAACAGGAAGGTTTCACGGGTGACTACATCCGAGCGCTGGAGCGTTCACTGCGGCGCATCATGACCTGGGAGCGGTGGACCGAGGAGGTCTTCGCCGATATCGCCGGCACGCTGTTGGCCGGGCCGACCTACGTCGTGTCGGCGCAGGATCTGGCCTCCGAACAGGTGGCCGTGCCGGCCGACTTCGCCCTGGACGACGGCGAGCATCCCACCGCCTACTTGCGGCCGCTTATCTGCATGGAGACGCTCCGCTGGATGGCCCAGCAGACCGCATCGTCCGCGCTCGGCGATCTGCTGACGGGCCCGGCCAACATCATCGGCCGGCTGGAGGCCCGCTGGGCCGCTTTCTGCAGCAGCGATGCCGGCCAGCAGACACATCGCTTCTCCGAGACAGCGTTGAGCGACCTGGCAACGGACATCGGGCCGGTGGTCCGGCAGCTATTGGAGGCGCGCATCTGGCCGCAGCGCAAGCGCCTGATGGACCTCGTTGATTTCTTTGGCCGCCAGGGGTTGTCCGACGAGGAGCGGGCCGCCATCGAGGCTGCTACATCAGGGCAACTGCCATTGACGGCCGCAAGCAGCAAAATACCCTTCGAGGACTTCATCCAGAAGGAGCCCGAAATCCCGGAATCGCTGCAAGGACTGTGGGATTACCTGCAGCGCAAGCTGGAGACAGCGCACCTGGAAGAACAGCAGTTGCCCGTCACATCCTGGCATCTGCTGCTGGCCCTGGGGCTGAGTGAAGACCATCATCACGACATCGGGCACACCTATTGGGACAGACACTGGTTCCTGGGCCGATTGCACAAGCACGACTTTCAGACAGGGCAGATCATCTATTCCGAGTGATGCCCCGCGCGCGGCGGCGCTCAGCGAGTGGGGCCAGTGATGAATTGGCCTGCATTGCTGAGCGCCTCCTGGTCGGTGCGCAGACAGGCGCGATCGTGCATCCCCTGGTAGAACTTCTCAAAGGCAGCGGCAGCGGCCTGGCGTTCGTCGCGCCGCAGATGCCAGATCCCGCGAAAGTAGTGCGTCCACACGAAGTCCGGATCCAGCCGCTCCGCCTCGTTGAGCCACTGCTCGATGTCCCCCGCGGGCAGCGGTCCGGCCGTGCTCACCCGCGCATGATATTGAAAGGTGTGCCGTAGCCGGCACACGTAGGGCCACACCGACCGCGCATTCAGGCTGAGCGCTGCCCGGCAGCTCGCATCGGCTTCGCTCCAATTCCCGGCAATATCGTTCAGCAAGGCCTTGCCCACGTTCGCCATGAGCTCGATCTGCGGATCTGCGCCCTGCCGGGCCAGGCCGGCGGCACGCTCGAAGGTATCCAGTCCAGCCTGCGGCGCACCCTCCGGCTTCAGAAGGTAACGATTAAGCCGCGTCAGGCCCAGGTTGTAGTAAGCAGCGTCCCAGGTCGCGGTGGCCGGAGACAGGGTCATCTTCTCGAAGGCAGCCACGGCTTCATCGTAGCGGCCTGCCAGCAGCAGGCTGTTGGCAGCCAGCAGCGCCGGCTCACGCGCTTCAGGCGCAAGCGGAAGCGCGCTGAAATAGTTCACGGCGGCCTCTGGATCTCCGCGCTGATAGCTGATCAACGCCTGGCCGAGACGAGCTGCTGGTTCCAGCGTGTCGGTGAAGACGATGCGGGGCGGCGTGTAGAGTTCGTCGGGCGTGCGCTTCGCCACCAGGGCGTAGGTCAGGGCCACGCGGTTTGTATCGCCCTCAGGGCAGCCGCCGGTCACCACCAGATCCAGGCTCGACGGCGTGTCGGTCGACGGAACCGGCCGGCCAGCCTGGTCCACCGCGACGACCTGCACCCGTCCCGTGCCGGCCTGCCAGGTGTCCGCCAATTGCTTGCCGACCGCGGGCGCACATCCGGACAAGGGGGCCAGCCCGACATGCACCACCTCGACGGGCTGGCAAACCGGCGGCGGGGTCCAATCGGAACGCGTCGGGCGGGTCCAGGCCCATATCCCTGCCCCCAACGCGGCGGCCAGCAACCCGGCGAGCAGCACGGCGTAACGCGGCCGCAGCCACGGCAGCCTGCGCAGGGCTGCGCTTGGCGACACAGCCGGCACATAGAGGTCGGGTTCAAAACGCGCGTATTGGTTGGGATTGATCGCCCGCATCAACTCCAGCAGGTCGTCCAGCCGGTTTCGGTTAGCGCAGTGCTCGATCAGTACTTGCATCTTCTGACGAAACGGCATGCCAGAGGCAAAGCCGTCATTGACCTCGCGAAAATGGTCGTAGCAGAAGGCGATGAACTCCTCATCGGAGAAGCTGGCGCTCAACAAGTCCCGAATAGTGGCTGTGTTGTATGAACCTGGTGTTTTTAGACCGCTAGTTTGCTTCATCGTCATTCTCCTGAGTGGTTCCACATATACCACACTTTCCGCGAAACATGAAGTTTTTGTATAATCCAAAGCGCCGCCCGTGGACGCTGAACTGGGCCATACCGGCCTGCTCTCGCTTTGCTATGCTGATCCTGCCCTTACCTCTCGACCCATAGACTGCTTGGACCATCTGAGGAAAGGATCGAACGCTATGACTACAGATAGGATAGGCCGCACGACGACACGACGTGGACTAATCTTCGTCGTGCTCGCAGCGGCTCTATGGGGCACCTCGGGTGTGGCGACCAAAACCATCTACACCCTCGTTGACATCAGTCCCGTTTCAGTCGCTGCATTCCGTTTGGCGTTGGGAGCGCCGATGCTACTGGCAGCTTTCCGCTATACGAGCGGCTCTCGTAGCTTCCGGATCGCACGTGCCGACTTCGCCTGGATGCTGTTGGTTGGCGCCAGCCTGGGGATGTCACAAGCTTGCTATTTCGCGGCCATCTCGCGGGTGGGCGTGGCAGTCGCTACGTTGGTAACGATTTGCACCGCGCCTGTCCTGGTGTGCCTCTTCTCGGCGGCGCTGCTTCGGGAGCGGCTGACGGGAGCGGTTGGCGGGGCACTTGCCTGTGCGCTGATCGGAACGGTGCTGCTGATTGGCGTAGGGCAGCGCGATGCCGGTCCGCAGGTTAGCGCTTCTTTGGGGGGCATACTACTGGCTCTGGGAGCGGCATTCAGCTTCTCGGTGTTCATTCTGGTGAGCCGTCTGCTTGCCAACCGCTACCACCCACTTCTCTCCATCACCGTTGCCGTCAGCGTCGGCGCTGCACTGCTCCTAACGGTGGTGGCCATCACCATCGGCGTTACGGTGAGATACTCATGGGCCGTCTGGGCGCTGTTCCTCTATCTCGGTTTGGTGCCGACGGCGCTGGGCTATGCGCTTTTCTACCGGGGTGTGCAGAATACCACGGCTTCGAAGGCGAGCATCGCAAGCCTGGTCGAGCCTTTGACTTCGACAGGGTTGGCTTTGGTCATCTTTGGCGAACAACTCGGCTCGTTGGGGTTGCTCGGCGCCGCGCTGCTGATCAGCGCCATCGTATTTCTGTACCGGAATGGTTCGTCCCGGTCCGAGTGAGTTTTTCGCTCTCGTGTAAGGATATAGGAGAGGTCTACCATGTCTGATCTGCTGCGTTCCCGTCGCGGTCAAGGCCCCCACAGCGGGGTCACGCCCGCGACCTGGAGTCGCCGTGCGCTTCTGGTTGGCGCCTTCCAGGCGCTCACGCTGCTGGCAGCCTGTACTGCGCGGCCGCCCAATCCACCTGCCGACCCCGGCGCCTCGCCAGCCGGCAACGGAGGCGGCACCCCCAGCCCCACGCCCGCGACGCCCGCGACGCCGCTCAACCAGGGCGGTGGGTGCGTCCTTGCCGCCGTCGTGCGGCCCACGCCGATGCCCTATCCCGGCTATTCGGAGATGGAGCCTTCGACCGGACTCCACGTCACGGGGCCGGCTCAGGAGGTTGACCTGGCCACCTACCGCCTGAAAGTGATCGGCCTGGTGGAACAACCGTTGAGCCTGAGCTATGACGATGTGCGCTGCCTGCCCAAGGTGCAAGCGCACGTCAGTCTCAACTGTCCCGGCTACTTCACCGATGAGGTCAGCCTGTCCGGGGCTACGTTCGCCAGTGTCCTCGCGCTGGCCCGGCCACAGGCGAAGGCGGTGCGCGTCACGATTACCAGCGTTGAGGGCCGTACCACTCCCTTCGCTCTGGAGGAGGTGCAGGCCCCCGAGAATTTCCTGGCCTATCAGTGGAAAGAGGAGCCGCTGCCCCCCTCGCACGGATTCCCGTTGCGGGCCGTGTTTCCGGCGAAAGCGGGCACCGTCTGGGTCAAATGGGTCACGCAGCTTGAGTTGAGCTGAGCGCAATTTCCCTTGCGGGCCACGTGCCAGGCACTTCCGAAAAGTGCCTTGCACGTTTGCATGCACGTGATCGTGCCAGGCACTTCCGAAAAGTGCCTGGCACGTTCGCATGCACGTGATCGGGCCAGGCGCGGGTCACGGACGAGGGGCAATTTGTGGCGGTCTGATCGCGACGAAGACCTTCGAGGTTCCCCCCTGCCTTCCGGCTCGATCTGTCTATCGGGTTAACGCAACCCAGACACGGCATCTGCGTACAGTGCTCTTGTCGCGCGCCACGCGATGAGGGCCTGACTCCAGGCGGTGAGGTCGTGGATGGACCGACCTCCGGGCTGGTAAGGTGCGACATGGGGAGGGTATCGGTGCCAGGTCACGATTACTACGAAGTCCTACAAGTCCCACCGGACGCAAGCGACGAAGTGATCCAGGCTGCCTACAGAGCATTGGCCAAGCAGTATCACCCCGACACGGGCCTGCCGAACGCCTCGGGCGAGATGATGAAGCTTATCAACGAAGCCTATGCGATGCTGTCGGATGGCAAGCGCCGCCGCAAGTACGATGCAAGACGTCTCAAGAATCGGCCGCGGGAGGCGCGTCGCGAAGAGCACCGTCGAGCCGTGGATCGCAGCCTGGATCTCGCGCCCGGTCTGACGCTGCCCCTTGTCCGGGTGCCGGCCGGCGCCTTCCTGATGGGCGGCTGTGCGGACGGGTGCGATTCACTGGGGCGGGAGCGCAGCAGGTCGCAGCTGTATGTCGTCACCCTGCCCGAATACTACATCGGTGTCTATCCGGTGACCGTGGCGCAGTACGCGGCCTTTGCCCAGGCCACCGAACGCCTCAGCACGCCGTGGATCAGGCGTTCCTACAGTTTCGATCCCACCGAGCTAGATGACCCGCAGGTCATCGCCCGCCACGACCGCACCTGGCAACATCCCTTTGGCGAGGATAGCACCCTCGCTGGGAAGGAGGAACACCCGGTCATGGTCGTCACCTGGTACGATGCCCTTGCTTTCTGTGGCTGGGCCAGCCGGATCAGCGGAGCCGTGGTCCGCTTGCCCACCGCGGCGGAATGGCAAGGTGCGGCTCGTGGGCCTGATGGTCGCTGCTATCCGTGGGGCAATGCACCCGCGGCGCACCCTGGGCTGTGCAACTGCCAGGCCCACCGCGGCCGGCGGGAAGATACGACGCCCATTGGCGCCTTCAGCCCCGCGGGGGATAGCCCGTATGGGTGTGCGGACATGCTGGGCAACGTATGGGAATGGACCAGTACCCGATCCAGGAACAAAGAAGGCGCCGTCCGCTTCGGTCAGCCCTACCGCGCCGATGATGGGCGTGAAGATTTGGGCAGCCGGGACTTCCGCCTGCTCATGGGGGGATCATTTCTGTCTGGCTGCAAATCGCTTTGTTGCGCGGCGGAGCGGGATCAGGGGCCGTTTTGGGCCAGGGATACCGGCTTCCGCGTCTGCGTGACGCCGTGAGACCTTCTTGACGCAGTGGAGCAAAACTCGCTATCGCTACGGTTGTCATTCTGAGCGGGTCAACAAGTCAGGGTTCGCGACGGCGAGATTCCAGCGAAGAATCCGTTCGCTGCGCTCAGAGCCTGTCCTGAACACAGTGAAGGAACAGGTTCTCATGCCGTGACGAGACTCCTTCGACTGCGCTCAGGACAGGCTCTTCGCTGGAATCTCGCCGCACCGAGCCTCACGGGGCTGACCCGCTCAGAGCTTGCCCTGAGTACACGAAGGGGTGACAATAGCGAGTTTTGCGGTGTTGCTTCTTAACCTACCGAAGATCCTCCCTGGCCTGGCGGCCATGTCAACGCCACACGAAACCCGAAGAGGTCATCGCCTCCGGTGCGATCCTGCTTCAGCCGGACGGCCGAGCGGCAGACATCGGGAATGTCGTGCCACGAGCCGCCGCGCAACACCCGTAGCGATGGATGCCCGCCAGCCTCCCAGACCCGTCCATCGGCCGGCGCGCCCCGGTAGTCAGCGTGCCAGGGATCGGCGCACCATTCCCAGAGATTGCCGTGCATGTCGAATAGTCCGAACGCATTGGGCGGGAAGCTGCCCACATCGGTGCTCACGTGGCGGTAGACCCCTTTCGGCTCGGCGGCAAAGGTGAACTCGCCGTTGAAGTTAGCCAGCTCGGTGGTGATGGTGTAACCGTACGAGAAGGGGGTCGTCGTCCCGGCTCGGCAGGCGTATTCCCACTCGGTCTCGCTGGGCAGGCGGTAGGTGCGGCCTGTCATTTTGCCGAGCCGCTGGCAGAATGCCTGGGCGCCATCCCAGGACACAGTGTCAACCGACCGTTTGGGGCCGTGGCAGCGGCCGCGGGGTGCGGCGCCCATCACCGTCGTCCACTGCTCCTGCGTCACCGGATACTTGCTCAGAAGGAACGGCGCCACGGTCACCCGGTGCTGCGGCCGTTCGTCATCGTAGCCCTGACTCACGCGTGATCCCATCAGGAATGCGCCGGCAGGGATGGCGACCATCTCCAACACGATACCGGCGCCAAGTTCGGCTGTGAGTTGCTGCGCGGTGAGCTTTTCACGCGCAATGACCGTGCCTCGCTGGCTGAGCGTGATCGTCTCGAAATCGAATTGCTGTAAGGTAATCGGATCTGGCATGAGTGCACCTCGAAGGACTCAGATCCCGCCGTGTATACTGCGCACGGGCACAAACTGCGTTTCTTCGAGCCTTGGGACCTTGGCTATGTCACCCTGAGTGCTGCCATGCCACCCGATGGGCGTCATGCAAGTAGGTCAAGAAGTGCAGTTTGTCATGCTGAGCGGGTCTACGACACAATGCTCGTTGTGGAAAATATTCAGCGAAGGGTCTCGTTGTGAGGTGAGAACCTGTCCTGAACGCAGTGAAGGATTCTTCGCTGGATGCACGCCGCCGCGAGAAGTTAGGGGCAGACCCGCTCAGAATGACAGACGCCAAAAGCGCACTTTGTGACCGTGCCGAGTATAACTACCTTAGCAGCGCGCCGACGACGAAGGGCACGAGCGCCAGGAGGCCCATCAGCGGGTGGCCGCGGCGGGCCTGGTTGCGGCTGTCCCAGTTGAAGAGGTAGATCGCCAGCCCAAACGCTAACACGCCGCCGGCCAGCAGCACCAGCGCGGAGGTGGTCGGGTTGAAGACCGTCGGCTGGCCGTAGGCGAAGCCCACGAAGGCCTGCATGGCGTGCGAAGTGGGCAGCAGTCCCGCGAAGGGCTGCACCGAGGCCGGCAGGACGCTCAGTGGGATCATCATACCGCCGAGCAGCATCGAAGGCAGGAAGATCGCCTGCGAGAGCAGCAGCGTGGCACGGCTGTTTGCGGCCACCACCCCGATCAGTGCCCCCAGCGAGGCGAAGGTGAACGCCGTCAGGACCGTGATCCACGCGACCGCGCCCCAGTGGAGAGGCGTCGCTCCGCCGAAGAGCGGCCCGGCGGTCACAGCGACAATCGTCGCGGCGATCAACCCGTGGAAGAGGGTCGTGATGACCGGCGCCGCCAGGATCGAGAACGCCGGGACGCCGTTGATCTTGAAGCTGCGAAAGACGCCTGCCTCGCGCGCATCCACCAGTGGGCCGGGCAGGCCGAGCAAGGTGCTGGCGATCACCGCAAAGGTCACCATGGCCGGCAGCATCGTCTCCTTGAAGAGCGGGTTGACCTGCGTCATGATCAGTCCCAGCATGGCGTAGAAGCCGAGCGGGAAGAGGTAATTGATGAAAAAGAGCGATGGATTGCGCAGGCCGGTCTTGAACTCGAATGCGAAGTGGTTGGCAAAGGCGGTCATTTCGCCCCTCCGCTGTTTGTGATCTCCAGGAAGCGCTCCTCCAGCGATGGGCGCTCGACCCGCAGGTCCACCAGCTTATCGCCCTGCGTGCTCACGTAGGCCAGGATCGCCGCGACCGTCGGGCCGGGGTCAGTGCTGTAGTAGATGGCGTAGTCCTCTTTTGCCGCGTGTTGGGCGACGGCCGGGAAGCTCACGGGGTTTTGGCGCAGGAGATCGTTCTCTGTCCGCACCGAGACCTTCGTGAACGCCGCGCCGGTGGAGGTCAGCTCGCGCGGCGTGCCTGTTGCAGCCACGCGGCCGCGCAGCAGGATCGCCACCCGGTCGGCCATCTTCTCGGCCTCGGCCATGTCGTGCGTCGCGAGCAGGATCGAAGTACCGTCCGCCCGCAGCTCCGCCATCATCGCGTGCAATTCCGTGCGCGAGCCGACATCCAGCCCGGCGGTCGGCTCGTCCAGGATGACTACGGGGGGACGGTGGGCCACAGCCAACGCCAGTGCCAGCCGGCGCTGCTGCCCGGTGGAGAGCTGGCTGTATTGCGCGTGGCGTTTCTCGGCCAGGCCCAGCCGGTCAATCAGGTCGTGCCGCGGAGCCACCTTGTGGTAGGCGCAGAAGAAGGCGATGGCCTCGTGGGCGGTCATGCTCTCGGGCAGCGCCGAAGTCTGTAACTGCACGCCGATCAGGTCGGTCAGGCGGCGGGGCTGGCGCGTGGGGTCCACGCCCAGGATCGCGAGGCTGCCGCCGTCGGCGCGGCGGATACCCTCCAGGCATTCGAGAGTGCTGGTCTTGCCCGCGCCGTTCGGCCCCAGCAGCCCGAAGATTTCGCCGCGGCCCACCTCGAAGCTGATGTTGTCCACCGCCACGAAGCTACCGTATACCTTGCGGAAGTTCCGCACGGTGATGACGTTTTCTGCCTTCATTTGGTCACAGCCTGCAGCAGCACGGCCAGGCCGCCGATGATGAGCAGCAACGGCCAGAAGAGGCCCGCGTTCAGCCCCAGGTTGAAGAGGAACGCCAGCGCGACCGCGGTGAGGACAAGCCCACCGATCAACGAGCCGACGGCGCCGGACGTCAGACTTGCGCCCGCGGCCTGATACTTGCGCCAGGCTGCGGTGAAGGCGCCGACCGCCGGGATGAGGATGAAGATCGCCCACCAGTTGTTCAGGGTGGCGATACCGAGGTTCTGAGCCAGGAAGACCAGGCCCAGCACGATCAGGATCGCGCCGCCCAGCCAGGGGGTGGCGTCGTGTCGGCGGCCGTGTCGTTCGGCGCGACGCTCGGCGCGGCTGAGGACAGGCTCCTCGGCTGGGGCGGCGGACGTACTGCTTTGCATTTCGTCTGACATGGGATGATCTCCTTTCGTTTCTATTCTTGAGCGATGACCTGCTCCGATGATTCTCTCTTTCGGCTGGTATACTGCGCACGGGCATAAACTGCGTTTCTTCGAGTACCGCAACCTCGGCTATGTCACCCCTTCGTTGCACTCAGGGCAAGCTCTGAGCGGGTTGGTCCCGTGAAATTCGTTGCGGCGAAAATTCAGCGAAGGGTCTCATTGCGAGGTCGGATTCTTCGCTGGATGCTCGCCGTCGCGAGAGGTTAGGGGCAGATCCGCTCAGAATGACAGACGCCAAAAGCGCATTTTGTGACCGTGCCGAGTATAGTACGCAGGCGGCGCAGTACGGTTGCACTTTTGGCCTGCATCAGATCGGCCTTTGTCAGGCTTTCGACACGGCAAACTCGCTGCGCAGCAAACCATAGATCACTGTGCCGCTGCGCGTGCCGTCTTCATGGCGCTTGTTGAGCCGAAAGTGCGCTTCTCGCACCATGCCGCACCGCTCGGCTACAGCCAGGCTGCGCAGATTCGTGTCGTCGCACTCCAGCCGCACGCGTTCGGCGCCCAGGTGCTCGAAGATGAACCCCAAAGCGGCCCTGACCGCCTCAGTAACGTAGCCCTGCCCTTCGTGGGCGACGTCGGCGAAGTAGCCCACTTCGAACTCCGGCAGCTCCCAGTTGACGACGCCGATGTAGAGCTGCGCCGCGAATTCCTGGGTGTCGCAGCAAAACGCGGCCATGAAGAACGCCGCGCGGGCGACCCAATCCGCCGCAAACCCGCGCACGACGATCTCGGCGTCCTCCTCGCGTTTGATCCGGTTGACGGCGTTGCCTGCTTCGTAGCGAGCCAGGTGGGGCTGGTTGCGGAGACTCATCGGGTAGTACCACGCGCCGTCGCCGGGCTGGTAGCTGCGCAAATACAGACGCTCTGTCTCCAGACGAGTGGGGAGGTCGAGAAGTAGTTTGTGCATTGGGTATTCTCACTTTGGCGCGTTCATGGTGTCCGGGTCATTCTACGCACGAGGAGGCGGTGCGGTTTCGCTCTCCACCGCTGATCCCCCACCGTCGCAGAATACAACCTTCGATGTGCCCTCCGGTTGACGACACTGCACCCCCTGTTCCGCTATCCTATGGGCAAGTTGGCCGGCAGGCTGGTTGCGGCCAATCGAACGAGTCTCTTAGGAGTGTACCATGACTTCACCATTCATCGCAAAGACCATCGTTGTGACAGGCGCCACCTCCGGCATCGGGCTGGCGACCGCGGAGGAGCTGGTTCGCCAGGGCGCGGACGTGATCGGGGTCGGCCGGTCGGCCCAACGCTGCCGGGGCGCGGAGCAGCGGCTGCGCTCGCTCAACCCCGCCGCCAACGTGATCTACTGCACCGCCGACCTGACCCTGCAGAGCGAGGTGCGCCGGCTGGCGGAGACGATTCGCCAGATCACCGCCGGCCGCGGGCGGGCGGCCGTGGACGGGCTGGTCAACAATGCCGGCGCCTTCACCTACTGGCTGACCCTGACGCCGGAAGGCTTCGAGACCCAGTGGGCGCTTCACCACCTGGCGCCGTTCCTGCTGACGCAGGAGCTTCTGCCGCTGTTGCAAGCCGCGCCTGCCGGCCGCATCGTGACGGTCAGCTCGGGTTCGCACTACAACACGAACCTGAACTGGACCGACATCCAGTTGCGCCGGTCCTACAACGGCCTGCAGGCCTACAAGCAGACCAAGTTAGCCAACGTGCTGTTCACCGCGGAGCTTAACCGGCGGCTGGGCGCGCGCTCTGGCGTGCGGGCCTTCGCCGCGGATCCCGGCCTGGTGAACACCGAAATCGGGCTGAAGGGGACGCCTGGGTTGGTGCAGTGGATCTGGGAACGCCGCCGGGCCGCCGGCATCCCGGCCGCAGAGGCCGCCAGGGGCATCATCTTCCTCCTGGGCGAGGCGGCCATCCAGGATACACGCGATCTATATTGGAAGCACGGCAAGCCCCAATCCCCCAGCCGCCAGGCCCTGGATCGTCCGGCGGCCGAACGACTGTGGGCGCTTTCGGAGCGGATGTGCGGGGCCGTGGTAAGGGGTTGAGCCACACTTGGCACGGTCCCAAAGTGCGCTTTCAGGCATCTGTCATTCTGAGCGGGTTTGCCCCTAACTTCTCGCGACGGCGAGCATCCAGCGAAGAATCCGTTTTCGCAACGAGACCCTTCGCTGGATTTTCGCCGCAACGCACGTCACGGGACCAACCCGCTCAGGGTGACACAGCCAATGTTACAGGACTCGAAGAAACGCAGTTTATGACGCCGGATCGGCCGGCATGGAAGGAGCGTATCATGCAAAGTCATGTGATGATCAGCGGCGCGACGGGCGGGCTGGGCAAAGCCTTCGCCGTAGAGTGCGCCAGTCGAGGTTGGAATCTCACCCTGACCGATCTGCGCGCCGAGCCGTTGGAGCTTCTCGGCCGCGCGCTGAGCAGCGCCTACGGCGTACAGGTCACGTGGCGGGCCTGCGACCTGACCGATGCGGGCCAGCGCGCGGCCCTGTTCGAGGCGTTGCGCGGCGAGCGGATGCGTTTCTCGGCTTTGATCAACGTCGCGGGCACCGACTACGAAGGGCTTTTCTGCGAGCAGTCGGCCGACCACATCCGCACCATCCTGCGCCTGAACATCGAGGGGACGGTCGAGATGACGCACGCGCTGGTGAGCCTGCGCGACGCATCCGGCGTCTTCCGCATCATCAATGTCGCCAGCCTGGCGGCCTTCTACCCCATGCCCTACAAGGCGACCTACGCGGCCTCCAAGCGGTTTCTGTTGGACTTTTCGTTGGCGCTGCGCGAGGAGTTGGCCGACCAGGGCGTGACGGTGACGGCGCTCTGCCCGGCGGGGCTGCCCACCACCGCGGAGTGCATCACCGCGATCGCAGCCCAGGGCTGGCTGGGCCAGATCACAACCCAGAACATCGGCAGCGTGGCTGCCGGCGCGCTCGACGCGGCCTTGCGGGGCAAAGCGATCTACATCCCCGGCTGGGTGAACCGCCTTCTGCGGCTGCTCGGGGGGCTGGCGCCGGCGGGGCTGGTCGCGCACCTGGTCAATAGCCGCTGGCAGGCCGCCCGGCAGCGTCAGATGGGCGTGGCGCCGGGCGCTCCTGTTAGGCGCCTGGCTTTGACATAATGACGGCGGTCTCAGGCTGTGGTGGGCGACGTTGTCACAGCCTGAGACGATTGAGATGAACAAATCTGCGATTTGCTATCCCCTACTCCCCGTCGGCGTGCTGTGAAAGCGCCTTCCCTCATGCAACGTCATTTGCCGTTTCCACCAAATGTAAGATATAATTCCGTCTGATAAATGACCGAAGCCGACCAGGTGCGAGCTGGCCGGCTTCGTACCCGTCTCCTGTAGCCCCAGGAACCGGGCATTGCAGCCTTCAAGACGAGGGCTGTGCGAATAAGCGGCAATAAGCGGGCCATGCAAGAGTGTCACCCTGAGCGGGTTAACCCCGTGCGGTGCGTCACGGCGAGCCACCAGCGAAGGGTCTCAGCGCCGCATGGACGAGATTCTTCGCTGGTTTCTCGCCGTAACGAGAGGTCTGGAGCCGACTCGCTCAGAATGACAGCTATTCCCGATAATCTCTATTGTTTTCGTTCGGCCAGCGCCGGGCTGATCAGACTCGGCAACGGAGAACCCGTTTGAATACGTCCGCTGTGGTTGACCTCGGGAATCTTGAAAGCCATCTCTGGGAGGCGGCCAACATCCTGCGCGGGCCGGTGGATGCGGCCGACTTCAAGACCTACATCTTCCCGTTGCTTTTCTTCAAGCGCATCTCCGACGTGTACGACGAGGAGGTCCAGGCCGCGTTGGATGAATCCGGCGGCGACCAGGATTACGCGGCCTTTGCGGAAAATCACCGTTTTCTGATCCCCGAGGGCTGTCACTGGCGCGACGTGCGGGCACGCACCGAAAACGTCGGGCAGGCGCTCAGCCGTGCCCTGCGCGAGATCGAGAAGGCGAACCAGCGCACCCTCTACGGCATCTTCGGCGACGCCCAATGGACCAACAAGGAGCGGCTTTCCGACGCGCTGCTGTGCGATCTGATTGACCACTTCTCGCGCCTGCCGCTGCCCAACCGCGCGGTAAACTCGGATGTCCTCGGCCAGGCCTACGAATACCTGATCAAAAAATTCGCTGACGCGACGAATAAGAAGGCCGGTGAGTTCTACACCCCGCGCAGCGTGGTCCGGCTGATGGTGAACATCCTCGACCCGCAGCCCGGCGAGACGATCTACGATCCCGCCGCAGGCACCGCGGGCATGTTGCTGGGCGCGGTGCAGCACGTCCAGGAGGCCGGCGGCGACGTCAAGCTGCTGTGGGGCAAGCTCTTCGGCCAGGAGCGCAACCTGACCACCAGCAGCATTGCCCGTATTAACCTCTACCTGCACGGCATCGAGGACTTCCAGATCGTGCGCGGGGACACGTTGCGCCAGCCGGCCTTTTTCGACGGCGACTGCCTGGCGGCCTTCGATTGCGTGATCGCCAACCCGCCCTTTTCGTTGGAGCGGTGGGGCGAAGAGATCTGGGCCAACGATCCCTACGGTCGCAACTTCGCGGGACTGCCGCCCTCCAGCAGCGGCGACTATGCCTGGGTGCAGCACATGCTCCGCTCGATGGCGCCCGGCCGCGGACGAATGGCCGTGGTGCTGCCCCACGGCGCGCTGTTCCGCATGGGCGCCGAGGGCAAGATCCGGCGCAAGATTCTGGAAATGGACCTGCTGGAGGCGGTGATCGGCCTCGGCCCCAACCTGTTCTACGGCACGGGGCTGGCCGCGGCGATCCTGGTCTTCCGGGGACACAAGCGGCCGGAGCGGGCAGGCCAGGTGCTCTTTGTTGATGGATCGGGTCTCTACCGCCGGGGGCGCAATCAGAACACACTGGAGCCGGAGCACGCGGCGCAGATCCTGGCCTTGTACCGGGATTATCGCGACATGCTGGGCGCGGCCCACGTGGCAACCTTGGCCGAGATCGAGCGCAATGAGTGGAACTTGAACATACCGCGGTATGTGGAGCCGGTTGCGGCCGGTGAGACGATTACCCTGGAGGCCGCGTTGACGAACTTGAAAACCAGCCTGGCCGATGCATACGCAGCAGAAGGGCGCTTGACAAGTCTCCTGCATAGCTCAGGTCTGATCTAAAATTCACCGTGTTGGAGGCAGTATGGAATCATCTAGCGTCTCGTTACCGATCAAAGTCGCGGAACCGCGTTGTTTTGCCATCGAGCCTACCATCTCGGTACCGCAGGCTCTGACCAAGTCCGGCGCGCGCGCAGAGAAGGTTTTTGGCGGGCTAAAGGGTTTGTTTCAGAAAGGTAAGATCGAAGCCCATCTCTATCGAAAGTGGCTCTTGCCCTTCTGGCATGTGCGCTGTCGCTCTTACTTCCGCTATGATCGCCTCAGCACTTATGCGATTAGTGCTAGCGACGCAGATGTGGAGAAGATTCTGGTTAAAGGCACCGATCAGGACGGCGAAGAGCGGGTAATTGTCTACACCACCAACCAGGCTATGAAAAGCCTCAAGGTGACTCTGCAGGGGATCGAGCACTGCTCCACAACACGCGATGTTTCAGAATTCATAGATGCCTACGACAGGCCGGAACCCGGTTCGTTGGCAGACAAAGCCAAGGCCCTATTGCAGACTGACAAAAAGGGTTTTGAGGCACACTTGGCGCAGCGCAATCAACTGGTCGGGGATCTGACGGCCTTGCGCCAAACTGGACTGATTGACGGCCGGCGACTCTTTGACGACCAAGAGGATGGCGCCTACGTCGTACTGCCACCGAATCAGACGGCCCAACGCGCGCTGGGAGATGTTATGAAAAAGGGCAATACCGCAAAAGTCGCTACCGAGCGCTTCGATCGCTTGTCATTCTGAGCGGGTCTGTCCCTGAATTCGCGTTACGGCATGACACCAGCGAAGAATCCGTGGCTGCACATGGCCCTGTCGGAGCGCCGTGAACGGATTCTTCGCTGGAATCTCGCCGTTGCGAAGGTTAGGGGTTGACCCGCTCAGAATGACAATAGCGAGTTTTGCGGTATTGCGAAAAAGGTGATGGTGTCCATGGATCCGGTCGAAATCTACGATTGGCTGATCGCGGCAGAGAATGTGGATCTGTATTACCGCCCGGCCTATGTGTTCCGTTTTATAAGACTGGATGCTCAGGGACAAGTACTCGACACCAGGCTGGAACAGATCGATGCAGTCAACGGCAACTGGGCACCTGCGGACATCGAGTTACTGAAACCGAATGTCCCGTGGGACAAGGTGCTCTCGCTCACCGCGGATGCAAGCGCCGTGGTCTTGATGGAACTGGGCGGTCCCTGGCTTAGAGTGGCTGCAGGTCTGATGAAGGTCGGCAAAGATCATATCCCTGGCATCGTGCAGGATATGAAGCCCAATCCGGTCAGTGATTGAGATCTTTCTATGTTTAACCCCGCTCTTGCTCGAATCACTCAATCCCAGCTCGAGTCCTACCTCTGGGGCGCGGCGACGCTGCTGCGCGGGCTGATCGACGCGGGCGACTACAAACAGTTCATCTTCCCGCTGCTCTTCTTCAAGCGGCTGTGCGACGTGTACGATGAGGAATGCCAGCGCGCGCTGGCTGAGTCGGGTGGGGATGTGGACTACGCGGCGTTCGCCGAGAACCACCGCTTTCAGATCCCGGCGGGCGCGCACTGGCAGGCTGTGCGCGCGGTGACGACCAACGTCGGCGCTGCGCTCCAGAATGCCATGCGCACCATCGAGCAAGCCAACCAGGGGCAGCTTTACGGCATCTTCGGCGACGCGCAGTGGACCAACAAGGAGCGGCTGTCGGATGCGACGCTGCGCGACCTGGTGGAACACTTCTCGTCGCTGACCCTCTCCGTCGCCAACGTGCCCGAAGACGAGCTGGGCAACGCGTACGAGTACCTGATCAAAAAGTTCGCCGACGACAGCGGCCACACGGCGGCCGAGTTCTACACCAACCGCACCGTCGTCCAGTTGATGACGCGGCTGCTCGATCCGCAGGAAGGGGAGAGCATTTACGATCCCACGGCCGGTTCGGGCGGGATGCTGCTCTCGGCCGCGATGCAGCTCAAGCGCCAGGGTAAGGAGCCGCGCACGTTGCGGCTCTACGGTCAGGAGCGCAACCTGATCACCTCGGCCATCGCGCGCATGAACCTGTTCCTGCACGGCTTCGAGGATTTCCGCATCGAGCGCGGGGACACGCTGGCCGATCCGAAGCTCCTGGAGGGGGACGGCCTGCGCCGGTTCGACATGGTGCTGGCGAACCCGCCGTACTCGATCAAGCAGTGGAATCGCACCGCGTGGGAGACCGACCGCTACGGCCGCAACTTTCTGGGCGTGCCGCCGCAGGGCCGCGCCGACTACGCCTTCTTCCAGCACATCCTGACCAGCCTGCAACCGGCCACCGGCCGCTGCGCGATCCTATTTCCCCACGGCGTGCTATTTCGCGACGAGGAACGCGCGATGCGGGCGAAGCTGGTAGACCTGGACATGCTCGAAGCGGTGATCGGGTTGGGGCCGAACCTGTTTTACAACTCGCCGATGGAAGCGTGCGTGGTGGTGTGCCGCACGCGCAAGCCGCCGGAGCGGTGGGGCAAGGTGCTTTTCGTCAACGCGGTGAACGAGGTGACGCGCGAGCGGGCGCAGAGCTTCCTGGAGGACGACCACATCGCCAGGATCGTGGCTGTCTGCGCCGACTTTGCGGAGGCGCCCGGCTTCGCCCACGTGGCGACGCTGGACGAGATCCGCTCGCACGGCGCTAACCTGAGCATCCCGCTCTACGTGCGGCCGGCGACGATGGTGCGGGACGAAGCGGCCGAGTACACGGTGAATCCGCTGCGCGAGGTCATCGCCGAGTGGCAGGCCAGCTCGGAGGCGTTGCGCGCGGCGATGGCGGAGCTGTTTGTGACGCTGGAGGAGACGAGACTGGATGCGCAGGTCAAAGCGATCGGTGTGGAGGATGTAGATGGTTGACGTTACTCGGAACGAGTACCAGCCCGACTACGTGACGCCGCCGGGCGAAACGCTGCTGGAGACTTTGGCGGCGGTCCAGATTACCCAGGTCGAACTCGCCGAACGCACTGGGAATTCACCACAAGCCATCGAGGAGATCGTCAACAACAAGACACCGATCACTGCGGAAATAGCCGGGCAGTTGGAGCGCGTGTTGGGTGTACCGACGCACTTTTGGCTGAATCGAGAACGTCGCTACCAAGAATCCGGGGGGCGAGCGTGAGCGAGGACGGGTCTTGTTCCGGCTGGCGCATCGTCCGCTTCGGCGACGTCGTCCGCAACGTGGACGAGGCCGTGCGCGACCCGCAGACGTGCGACCTGGAACGCTTCGTCGGCCTGGAGCACATTGACCCCGAGTCGCTGCGCATCAAGCGTTGGGGCCTGATCGCCGACGGGACGAGCTTCACGCGCAAGTTCACCGCCGGACAGGTGCTGTTCGGCAAGCGCCGCGCCTACCAGCGTAAGGTGGCCGTGGCCGATTTCGACGGCCTGTGCTCCAGCGACATCCTGGTCTTCGAGCCGGCGGACGACCAACTGCTGCCGGAACTGCTGCCATTCATCGTACAGACCGAGGGCTTCTTCCAGCACGCGCTCGGCACTTCGGCCGGATCGCTGTCCCCGCGCACCCGCTGGCGCGACCTGGCCGCTTACGAGTTTCCCCTGCCGCCCCTCGACGAGCAGCGCCGCATCGCGGAGATCCTGTGGGCGGCGGAAGATGCCATTGAGAGTTATTCGATAGTTTCCGAACAGGTGGCAGATTTGTCTGACCGTCTCATCGAAACTACCCTTGAGGCAAATGGGAATGGAGCGCAATCACGCAAGGTCGGACTTGGGGACCTGCTACTTGATGTGCAGTATGGCACTTCTCAAAAATCATGTCCGCCACAGGCTGATGCCGTCCCCGTGCTTCGTATTCCGAACGTCTTCAGGGGTGAGATTGACTTGACCGATTTGTCATGGGTCAAACTTACTTCAGATGAGCAGCGTAAGTACGAACTTGGTTTCGGTGATGTGCTCGTAGTTCGAACCAACGGAAATCCTGACTATGTAGGTAGATGCGCGGTGGTCGATACTCTACCACCAAGGTCAGTCTTTGCCAGCTATCTGATCAGGCTTCGGGTACACGAGGAAAAGGTACATCCGGCCTACCTCAGCGCTGTGTTCAATTCAGCTTACCTCCGTCGAACGTTACGACACGAAATCCGCTCGTCGGCCGGCAATTTCAACCTCAACGCTCAGGGAATTGGACGTCAACAGATTCCACTGCTCTCCCAAGAGAGGCAGGACGAACTGGTGAGCCAATTGAAGGTATTCCATGAGGCGAAAGTAGCAACTGACCGGCATATTGCCGCAACTCAGAAGCTAAAGACAGAAGCCCTACGGAATCTGCTTGACGTGTAGCGGCTAGACGGGCTGGGATCGTCCCCGCGGCCAGGGAAGTGAGCCTCTCATGTTCAACGAACAGAACAGCGTCGAGAACTTCGTCCGTGACCTGCTGTGCGGGCCGCAGCCGGTGGCTGGCGCGCGCGTCGGCGAACCACGTGCCTCCTACGGCGCGGAGACACCTGCGGCGCGGCCGGAAAGCCTCGGCTGGAGCTTCCTGCCCGGCGCGCAACTGCCGCGCGCCACGAGCGATGTGCTGGTCGAGCCGCACCTGCGGGACGCGTTGGTCCGCCTCAACCCGGAGATCGCGGCCCGGCCCGACCGCGCCGACGAGGTGCTCTATCGGCTGCGCGCCATCCTGCTCTCGGTCAACGCCGACGGCCTGGTACGCGCCAACGAGGAGTTCACCGCCTGGCTGCGCGGGGAGCGCTCGATGCCGTTCGGCCCCCACGGCGAGCACACCCCCGTCCGGCTGGTGGATTTCGAGCCATCCCGGAACAATCGCTGCCTGGCTGTCACGCAGCTCGTGTTCACCGCCGGCTCGCAGACGCGGCGGTTCGACCTGGTCCTGTACATCAACGGCATCCCGCTGGTCGTCGGCGAGGCCAAGACCCCCACGCGGCCGGCAGTGTCGTGGCTCGACGGCGCGATCCAGGTGCATGACGACTACGAGGTCAACGTCCCCGCGTTCTTCGTGCCCAACGTCCTCTCCTTCGCCACCGAAGGCAAGACCTACCGCTTCGGCGCGATCCGCATGTCGCTTGATCTGTGGGCGCCGTGGCGGGAAGACTCCCCTCTCCCGTCGGAACGGGAGAGGGGGCAGGGGGTGAGGGCCGGTCTTTCCGAAGTCGAAACCGCGGTCCGCGGCCTGCTGCGCCCTGAAATCATCCTCGACATCCTGCGCCATTTCACCGTCTTCGCCACCGACAAGCAGCACCGCAAGATCAAGATCATCTGCCGCTTCCAGCAGTACCACGCGGCCAACCAGATCGTCGAGCGGGTGGTCAAGGGGCGCATCAAGAAGGGGCTGATCTGGCATTTTCAAGGCTCCGGCAAGTCGCTGCTGATCGTCTTTGCCGCGCAGAAGCTCCGTCTGCACCCACTCCTGTACAACCCCACCGTGCTGGTCGTGGTGGATCGGGTGGACCTGGACACGCAGATCACCGGCACCTTCAACGCGGCCGACGTGCCCAACCTGATCACCGCGGACAGCCGCGAGACGCTGGAAACGCTGCTGGCCCAGGATGCGCGCAAGATCATCATCACTACCATCCACAAGTTTGCCGAGCTGGCGCCCAAGACCAACCTGCGCTCGAACATCATCGCCATGGTGGACGAGGCGCACCGCACCCAGGAAGGGGACTTCGGCCGGCGGATGCGCGCCGCGCTGCCCAACGCGTTTTTCTTCGGCCTCACCGGCACGCCGATCAACAAGCGCGACCGCAACACCTTCTGGGCCTTCGGCGCGGAGGAGGACGCCCAGGGCTACCTGAGCCGCTACTCCTTCGAGGAGTCCATCCGCGACAAGGCCACGCTGCCGCTGCACTTCGAGGCGCGGCTGATCCAGCTTCGGGTGGACAAGGTCGCCATTGACGAGGCGTACGCCAACCTGACCGGCCACCTGTCGGAGGAAGACCAGGCGAACCTGGCGCAGAAGGCCGCCAAGATGTCCGTACTGGTTAAGGCGCCCGAGCGGGTCCGTGCCATTGTCGGCGACATCGTCCAGCACTACCAGGAGAAAATCGCGCCCAACGGCTTCAAGGCGATGGTCGTCACCTTCGACCGCGAGGCGTGCGTGCTCTACAAGCGCGCCATGGACGAAATCTTGCCACGCGAAGCCAGTGAGATCGTCATGACCGTCAACGCGGGGGAGAGCGACTACCGCGCCTACGACCGCGGCAAGGATGAAGAAGAGAAGCTGCTCGACCGCTACCGCGACGCCAATGACCCGCTGCAATTCCTGATCGTCACCTCACGGCTGCTCACCGGCTTCGACGCGCCGATCCTGCAGGCCATGTACCTCGACAAGCCGATGAAGGAGCACAACCTGCTCCAGGGCATCTGCCGAGTCAACCGGCCCTACGCCGGCAAAAGCCACGGCCTGATCGTGGACTACATCGGCGTGTTCGATGACGTGGCGCGCACCCTGGCCTTCGACGAAGCCGCCATGCGCCGTGTGATCACCAACCTGGCGGAACTTCACGATCGGTTGCCGGCCGCGCTGGCAGCCTGCCTGGCCCACTTCCCCGGTGTGGATCGCACGGTCGTCGGCTACGAGGGGCTGATGGCGGCCCAGACGTGTCTGCCCGACGACGTGGCCCGCGATGCCTTCGCCGCCGATTTCTCAAAGTTGGCTCAACTCTGGGAGGCGCTCTCTCCCGACCCGGCCCTGGCCGACTACGAGGAAGATTATCGCTGGCTGAGCCAGGTCTACGAGTCGGTCAAGCCGCCCAGTGGCAACGGCCGGCTGCTCTGGCACGTGCTCGGCGCCAAGACCCTCGACCTGATCCACGCGAATATCCACGTGGACGCGGTGCGCGACGACCTGGAAACGCTGGTGATGGACGCTGACTTCCTGGAGGGGCTGCTCGCCGGCAACGACCCAGAGAAGGCCAAGGAGATTGAGTTCCAGGTCAGCGCCCGTATCCGCCGCCACGGCAACCACCCGCGCTTCATCGCTCTGGGCCAGCGCTTGGAAGACCTGAAAGATCGGCTGGAACAGGGGGTGTTGACCAGCCTGGAATATCTCAAGCAGTTGCTCGTCATCGCCCGCGAGGTGCTCCAGGCCGAGCGCGAGGTGGACCCGGAAGAGGAGCGCCAGAGCGCCAAAGCCGCGCTCACCGACCTGTTCCACGAAACCCGCACCGAGGCGACGCCCGCGATCATCGAGCGGATCGTCAACGACCTGGACGAGATCGTCCGCCTGGTGCGCTTCCCCGGCTGGCAATCCACCAGCGCCGGCGAGCGCGAGGTCAAACAGGCGTTACGGCGCACGCTGTTGAAGTACCAGTTGCACCGGGATCAGGAGTTGTTCGACAAGGCGTACGGGTATATCAGGGAGTATTATTGATGTCTGTCGAAGCGCTGCTGCGGGACAACTTCTGGCCCGATGAAGCGACCGGCGCCTGGACGGTGCCCACGCTGGCCCAGCGCGAGATTCTGCGCCGGCGCCTCGCCAGACCGCAGCAGTTGTCGCTGGGTTTGGAGGTGGAGAGGAAACAGATGGAGTTAGGGCTGAAGGGAGGCTGACGTGAGTTACCATTCGCAGAACACGCTCTTATCTCGATTGGAGTAGCCTTGATGTCCTCTACGGCCAAGAATGTATGCAGCGCGATCACCAAGAAAGGCGATCAGTGCAGAAATCGCCCTATGCACAACTCGACCTATTGCTGGAATCATCGTGCCCAGGCCAAACAAGCCGGCCAGTCGCCCCGACCCACGGTCCTGGACGTGGTCAGTGCCCTTCTTGATCATCCCGTTGTAAGGTTGCTGCTGGTAACTGTCGGGCTGCTTGGAATCATCAGCGTTGTATCTGATGCGCTCAACATTAGAACGTCATTACGCGGTAATCAGCCTGAGACGGAGTTTAAAAAGGTTGTCGATGCCATGGCTACTACACAGGCTGATCAGTTGGTGCTTTTACAGACGCGCCTGCCTTCGGGTTTTCCACCGAACACGGCTGTGCCAACACCTCTCGCTACTCCTCAGGTGCATCGAATGTACGGCTTCGACTGTGGCATCGAAGCTCAAGTATGGGGCGAGCCACAACTCGGAGTAGTCGAGCATGCCACGAAGGACCTGGGAGTCCACTGGGTCAAGTTTAGCGTTCCGTGGAAGTTGATCGAACCGACGCAAGGAACTCGAAACTGGACTCAGATCGATGCTGTTATCAACCATCTGAGCTCGGCCGGCTTGGGGATTCTGGTAACTGTATCAAAGGCACCAGACTGGGCACGTCCCGCAAATACGGATTGGGGCCCTCCGGTGGAAGGTGTGCCAGCGGACCCTGGAACTCTTGCGGACTTTCTAGAGGCATTTGGGCAGCGATATTCAGGACGAGTTCAAGCAATTGAGGTGTGGAACGAGCAGAACCTATGGTATCAGTGGGGACACGAACCCCTAGACCCGGGTCGTTACGTCACCATGCTTTGTCGAGCATATCAGGCAATCAAGGCCGCTGATCCGGGTATGGTCGTGGTGGCCGGCGCGCTGACCCCTACCGGTGTCAACGACGGCGCCGTCGCCATCGACGATGTCGCCTATCTGCAGCACATGTATGCTGCCGGCGCGAAAAAGTGCTTCGATGCCGTCGGCGCGCACACCAGCGGTTACAACAACCCGCCAGATGCCAAATACGGCTACAGCAATCCGGCCGAACCGAGCTTCAAGAACCATCGGAGCTTCTTCTTCCGCGACACCATGGAAAGCTACCGCGCGGTGATGGTCGCGAACGGCGACAGCGGAAAGCAGATCTGGCCAACCAGCTTTGGTTGGGGATCCAGTCTGAAGTCGATCCCAGGCTACGAGTATCTAAGCGATAATACCCCTGCAGAGCAGGCGCAGTTCACAGTAAAAGCCTACCAGATGATGCAAGACTGGGGCTGGATCGGGCCTTCCTTTCTCTGGAACCTGAACTATGCTATGACAGACCCAGGTACAGAACTGGATGCATGGAGTATCCTGGATCCAGCAGGAAAAGGCCGGCCGGTCTATGATGCGTTGGCTGCGAGTGCTAATGATCGAAATCTCCTCTGTCTAGGTGCTGGAGCAGTTGTCGCAGATCGAGCAGTCACAGGCCGATGAACGGACCAAGTGCCAGCAGATTATGAGCTTGATAGCAGGAACCCCAAAGGGGCAGTAGGAGAATATATGTTGCTGTCCGATGACCTCATTACCCGACACGGGTGGGTATCCCCAGATGAGCGCGAAACGACGATATGAGCGATAGTCCAGTTGGCAGGCGCGTGACGCCTACGGTGCGTTGGCGTGAGTCATGGTTTGCAGCTTAAGTTGCAGGCCGAAAGCCCGGTTTGGGTAAGGTAAAGTGCCAAGAGAACTCCATTTTGAGTTCTTGGAGGC
>JAPLHB010000131.1 GCA_026389845.1 Chloroflexota bacterium | reverse complement strand
GCAGTCATAAAAAAGAATTCATTTGCCCCAGTCGCAACACCGCGTACTATTCGCGCAAAATCACCAAGGATATATTTGCTTACTTTCCCTGTTGCGACTGGTCTTGACAGCCCTGTACTTATGCCTTCGGATAATTTCCGTTGAGTAACAGTTAATCCGTTTATAGGCGTCATTTCAAAACCTGAACGAACCCACATCTTGAGGGTTTCAGTCTGTGACTCGTGGCATTTGACCCACAGAAAATCTTCTTTTGGCGGGGCTTTGCGGATGAGAAATATGAGCGGATTCGTGTCTACATTTGGAAATGGAGAAGCGTCAGGCGCAAAGACGATTACAGCATCCAAGGCATAATTTGCCGAAATCCACCGCCACAGGTCATTTGCAAATTTACCTTCGCATGTATCAGCAGGCATAATGAAAGCCAGCCGTCCGTTTTCTTCTAGCAAAGTCAGTGCGCGAATTAGAAAATAAACGTGTAAACCTGCGCGCCCATCCAAAATACTTCCTATGGTTTGTAGGCTTAATCGCTTGAGTAGTCCTTTGGTTTCCGTCGCTATGCGATGATGCCGAATATAGGGAGGGTTAGCAACAATCGCACTTTGTTTTTCATGTGGAGGCTGAAAAACAAAGTCGCCGACCTTGACTCCTCTGATGTCATCTCTATTCAGCCCTTGTTCAAGGGCTTGCTCTAGTGCAGTCGGATCAATGTCCATACCGAAAAGATTGACAGACAGCCCCCTTTCTCTTGCTATAGTTTTTGCCGCTCGAAAAAATGCTCCTGCGCCTACGGCAGGGTCAAACAATGTACCGCATTTGTCAGCAAGCACATAGTCGACCATTGCTTCGGCAACCCAATCAGGTGTCCAAAACTGCCCTTTTTTGCGGAGTAGTTCTCTGGCTTCACCGGATGAAGGAATTTTATACGAGTTAATCTTCTTCATTTGCTATTTTCCGTAGAATACCTGATGCTTCGTCTTTCAAAGACATTTCTCCGCCTTCAAAGTGAACGTAAGGCAGAATGTGACCATTCTTATCGACGATATGTTTAGCGGTGAGTTTGGGTTCTTCACGGGCAACGCCAAGCGGGAAACCATAGTGATAATAGAATTTGTAAAGCGATTTTGTAGTTGTGGCTCCGCCTGGAGCCTGAAAAGTTTGCTCGGTTGATTCGATGTATCCTTCTTCAATGAGCCTTTGTGCTTCACTGAGCGCGATCCCGAATGCCATATCGTAGAAAACATGCCAAATGTAAATCGGTACCTTGTTGACATTTTGCCACACCTGTAAGGGTTCGCGGTCTTCTTCTTTCAAGATGATTGTCGGCAGAACAGCATTTTTCCTCAAACCTACTTTGCCATTCAAGCGCTTTTGTGGTTTCAATACAGCGCCATAATCAGGCATAAGTTGCCCCTTCCAAAGGCTATTTTCGCATTCCACAGCAATAATGGCTTTCGACAATATCTCTTTGATATCCTCATTTTGTTCAACAGTAAAGGGCAACTCAGATAGGCCGCCGAGGTTTTTAATCAGCTTTTCGATGGCGTGTTGGTCTCTCTTCCTGAAAATCAGCAGCTCGGGGCGCTTCATTGCACCCAAGCCCGCCGCTTCCAGCCGTTCAAAATAGAGTTCGAATGCTCTAACATCATCCTCTGGCGCAGTTCCACTTGGGCCATAAGGTATTGCAAAGAACTCATTGCTTTCATTGACAGCCTGAGTGATTCTTTCTTCGCTCCATACACCTTGTGACCAACGCATGAGAAAATCGCTGCCACGCAGGCGGCGAGGGTTAAGCAGAAAACTTGACCATTCAACTGAAGCGTATCCCCTGAGTTCAAATTCGATGTTTTCAACGCAAACACTCAGGATTGTTTCAAATGGGTGCATATCGTATGCTCCTAAAAACAAATTGTGCCCTGCAAGTACTTGATCTCATCCAGGAAAAGGGGCCTAACGAATTAGGGATTCCTGTGGCGCGCCGTCTCAGTCGGCTCACCTCACATGGCGCCCCCTGGGGGGCGAAGCTAACGCCGCCACTCCATTGTCACCATCGAGACCGGGCTGGCTGAACTGGTTGGCGATTGTTTTCATCGGTGCTGCAATTATATCACTCCCGCCCCGCGCTGGCAATTGCCGCACAGTTCTTCATGCCGGACACGCCGCCACGGCATCTGAGAATGGAACGCGGATGGACGCGGAGACCGCGGACGACGCGGATGGTTTTCTGCCTTGTTCGCGCTCTCCGCGTAGTCCGCGTCCCGTTTTCAGGACTGTTTCTCATGCTGCGGGCGGCGCCACGGCGCATGAAAACGGGCCGCGGATCAGCACGGATGGGCGCGGATTTTATCCTTTATCCGTGTTTGTCCGCGTTCATCAGCGGCCTATTTGCAGAGCAGTCCGCGTCCCGTTTTTAGGACTGTTTCTCATGCCGCGGGCGGCGCCACGGCGCATGAAAACGGGCCGCGGATCAGCACGGATGGGCGCGGATTTTATCCTTTATCCGCGTTTGTCCGCGTTCATCAGCGGCCTATTTGCAGAGCAGTCCGCGTCCCGGTTTCAGGACTGTTTCTCATGCCGCGGGCGGCGCCACGGCGCATGAAAACGGGCCGCGGATCAGCACGCATGGGCGCGGATTTTATCCTTTATCCGCGTTCATCCGCGGCCTATTTGCAAGGCAGTCCGCGTCCCGTTTTCAGGACTGTTTCGCATGCTGCGGGCGGCGCCACGGCGCATGAAAACGGGCCGCGGATCAGCACGGATGGGCGCGGATTTTATCCGCGTTTGTCCGCGTTCATCCGCGGCCTATTTGCAGGGCAGGGTCGCACTTTGCGCGGAAGGTCCGGTTTTCTTACCAAATGGTATGACTTGACAGCCTTCCGATGGTGTTGTAAGCTAGCAGCAGTTGCTCACAGGTTCATCTCGCCCTGGAGGTTTCCATGCAAACACGCATCTCATCCGTCCGCAAGGTAACGATTTCCCTGCCGCCGAGCTTGCTTGAGTTCACCGACCGGCAGGCCGTTCAACTGAAGATCAGTCGGAGTGAGATCATCAGTCGCGCCCTCGCACAGGTCAAGGCGGCTGAAGAAGAACGACTGGCCGCCGAGGGGTATCGTTTCTATTCTCAAGAAGCGAGCGAATTCGCGGCTGCGTCGGCGCGTGCCTTTGCGGAGGTCTTGAACCATGCCAGTTAAACGCGGTGAGATCTACTGGGTGGAGTTCGATCCGGTCAAAGGCAGCGAACAGGGCGGACCGCGCCCGGCTTTGATCGTACAGAACGACACCGGCAATCGTTATAGCATCACAACTGTCGTAGCCGCCATCACGCGCACCGTGCCACCGCAGCCTTATCCGTTCGTGGTGGTCATCGAGCCGCACGAAAGCGGCTTGCCGGAGCGAAGTGCCGTCAATTGCGCGCAACTCGCCACCATCCAGCAAGCCGGCCCTGATTCGCGTCTGCGTCCACCCCGCGGGGAGGCGGTACTCCGGCCCATCGGCCAACTCAGCCCCGCGAAGATGGCCGAGGTAGATGCGGCGCTGAAGCACAACCTGGCGCTAAAGTAGAGGAGTCCATGTCTCATCCCTTTCTCGACCGCCTGGCCCGCGGCCCGCTCCTGGGGGACGGCGCGCTGGGCACGATGTTGCACGCGCGCGGGGCCGGCCTGGATCGCTGTGTGGAGGAGTTCAACCTGACCCAGCCCGACTGGGTGCGGGAGATCCACCTGGCCTACATCCGCGCGGGCGCGGAGGTCATCCAGGCCAACAGTTTCGGCGCGAGCCGGCCGCGGCTGGCCGAGTTCAACCTGGCCGACAAGGTGCGGAAGATCAATTTCCGCGGGGTCAAGCTGGCGCGCGAGGCGCGGGAGATGAGCGGGCAGGCGGTGTGGATCGCCGGCTCGGTGGGGCCGCTGGGCAAACGCGCGCACGTCAACGGCGTGCTCCGCGCAGAAGCCGCCCGAGCCGCCTTCACCGAGCAGATCGGCGTGCTCTGGGAGGCGGGGGCCGATCTGCTGATCTTCGAGACCTTCTCCGATCCGGCCGAGCTGGCGTTGGCCGTGGCCGTGGCCCGCGCGGAGACCGATCTGCCGGTGGTGGCCGAAATCACCGTGGGCAATGATGGCGTGACCGCGACCGGCGCGTCTCCGGCCGAGGCAGCCCATGCGCTGGCAAAGCTGGGCGTGGATGTGGCGGGCGTCAATTGCTCGGTGGGGCCGGCGCGCGTGCTGGAGGTCATCACCCAGATGCACGCGGCCGAGCCGGCGTTGCGCCTTTCCGCCATGCCCAACGCGGGCTTCCCCTTCCGCGCCGGCGATCGGGTGATCTACCCTTCCGCGCCGCACTATTTCGCCGAGCACGTGGGGCCGCTGCTGAACGCGGGCGTGGCGCTGATCGGCGGCTGCTGCGGGACCACGCCGGAGCATATCCGGGCGATGCGGGAGGCGTTGGAGCAGAACGCAAATCGCAAATCGCAAATCGCAAATCGCAAATCGCAGATCACGGGGCCAGAGCTGTCTCCCACACCGATGGTACGGGTATCCTCACTGGGTCTGGTGGAGACGGACGCGGAAGCGCCCCAGCCCACCGGCCTGCTGCAAAAACTGCGTGCCGGCAAGTTCGTGGTGAGCGTCGAGGTGGACCCGCCGCGCGGATTCAGCCCCGCGAAGATGCTCGAAGGCGCGGCCGTGGCGAAGGCGCGCGGCGCCGATGCGGTCAACGTGGCCGACAGCCCGATGGCGCGCGTCCGCATGGGCGCGCTGGCGCTCTGCGTGTTGATCCAGCAGCAGGTGGGCATCGAATCCATCCTGCACTTCACCACGCGCGACCGCTCGCTGATGGCGCTCCAGTCGGATCTGATCGGCAGCCACGCGCTGGGGGTGCGCAACGTGATCGCGCTCACCGGCGACCAGCCCTCGCTCGGCGATCAACCCGAAAGCACGGCGGTCTACGACGTGGACTCGATCGGCCTGGTGAAGATCATCAGCCAATTCAACCAGGGGCTTGATCGGTCGGGCAAACCGTTCGGCACTCGCTCGGCCTTCACGATCGCGGTCGCCTGCGATCCCACCCGGCCCGACCTGGCGCGCGAGGTGGATCGCTTCCACCAGAAGGTCTCCGCCGGTGCGCACCTGACCATGACGCAGCCGATCTTCGATCCGGCCGTGTGGCGACGGTTCTTCGACCTCTACCAGGAGCGCCACGGCGACTTCCCCGTGTCAGTGCTGATCGGCATCCTGCCGCTGCAAAGCCACCGCCACGCCAGCTTCCTCCACAACGAGGTGCCCGGCATCACGATCCCCGAAGCCGCGCTGGCCCGCATGGAACGCGCCGGCGCGGAGGGACGCCGCGAGGGGGTCAAGATGGCCCAAGAGCTGCTGCTGGAACTGATGGAGCAGCCGAAGGTGCAAGGGGTCTATCTGATGCCGAGCTTTGGGCGGTATGAGGTGGCGTGCGAGGTGTTGGATGTGGTGAAACGGGATGCGTGAAACGTGCTGCGTACTGCGTGCAAAACTCCGAAAATACTCTGCGCGAACTCCGAATTCGGAGTTTACGTCAGGAGATTGGCGTTTTACAAAGCACGCGGTCGCGTTCTACGCGCAAGAGATCTGACGGGAAACTTGCCTCGTCGCATATTGCGTGCTGCAATAATGCTCAGTTATGAGCATCGCAAACACACGTAGTGTACACACCCTCAGTCCCCAGGAGACCCGCCTGCTCAACGCTCTGAGCACCGCCCAGCGGATGGAGTCCCACAGGCTGAATCCTCTCGAATATGCTTGACAAAGTACCTTCTAAGGTATATGATCCCTTCAGAGGTGCATCATGGCAGCGACGATGTTTAGCGATCAGGTTGTTTTGGCGACAGAACTGAAGAAGAAGCAGCGCTATTGGTTTGACCGCGCGCGGCAAACGGGCGGCGTGACGATTGTCCAGGGCAAGCTGGCCGATCTGGTGCTGGCGCCCCGGCAGAAGGTCGCGGCCGCTGCCCAGACCATATTTCATGCGCGGACGGTCGCCCAGTTTCTGCGTGAGACAATCACCCTAAAACAATCTCCGGCCCACAGCACGGTTTTTCCCTGGCTGCGTCACTTGGATGGCGCGGAGCAGGAGGCGTTTGTGAGCGAGTTCGTTGACGCCTTCGCGCGTTGCTCAGTCACGGAGGATTGGCGGCCACTCGAAGAGCTGCTCGAAGATTGGCAGGCCACCGCCGAGGCCCACCGCAATCCCGAATTGCTGGAGACCTGGCGCACCCGTGGCCGGCCGGACGAGTACATTCCGATGGTTGTCCCCCATGCCGCCTGACTACGACGTTCGTCTGCGTAAGCAGGCTGCCAAAGGTTGGAGCGTCGTCTGTGCTCGAGATCCCCAGGGCGCGACCGAGGCGCTGCGTTTCCTCCAGACCACTCCTGAGCGTCGGGTGCCCGGTAAAGTCAAGAAGCTGAAAGGTAAGCTACAGGGTCTCCTTCAGTACGACGTAAACTACAGCGATCGGATTCAGTACTGGGTTGACCGAGAAAGCCAGATCGTGTGGGTGGAATACGCTGGCCCACATCCCTGAGCAACATGTGCGGAGTATTTTCTCAAACGGATGGTTACAGTTTCCCTTAACTCGCGCCCCGAGCCACCCGCGGCCGGCCCGTGGCGATGAAGGTCAGTTCCGTGCCCAGGTAGACCTCGCCGCCCACAGTACCGGCCACCGGCGCGATCTGGTCGTACCGGGTCATCTGCGTCACCACCTGCTCGGCGCCCGCCTGGGTTGCCAGCGCCTCGACCCACGGCAGCATCACCGCTTGCGCATGCTCCACGGCCGCCTCCACCAGCGCGAAGTCGTGGACGCCGTCGGGCAGGTAGAGGCGCACGCGACTTTCGCTCCCCAGCGGACTGATCAGCGCCTGCCGGCGTTGGATGATGCCCCCTGCTACCGCGCCGACCGCGTTGGCGACCTCCGCGTGGGGCGGGATGACCAACTCCGTATGCAGCCACGCGGCGACCTGGGGCAGATAAGCCGCCACCGGCGCGCCGATGGCGACCACCGGCCGCGGCAAGCTGAAGGCGCACTGTAACTCCGCATCGGCGCGGCCGTCCAGGGCCTGCCGGAGCAAGAAACCGGCGACCGGTTGCCCCTCCCAATCGGGTCGGATGCCGGCGTCCTCGCACACCTTGCTCACCAGCTCCGTCGCCACCCGTTGCGCCAGGTCGTGTACCACCTGCTCGCAGAAGGTTTCGACCGCCAGTCCGGCCTGACCAGCCAGCACTGTCGCGGCCAACCGCGCCGCTTCGACATCCCAACGGGTGAACCGGCCCAGGACGTGCAACGCGTCGGTGGGGGTGAACGCGGCCCGGCGCACCAGCCCCCAGGTCTCCAACGCTTCGAGCCGCCGGCGCAGCAGGGGGCCGGCGCGCTTCGGCTCGTTGATCCGGAGGAGCGGCCGGGGGCCGCGGGCCAGGTCGGCCAACAGCTCGTCGTCGGCCTCGGCCAGCCGGCCGTTCGCCGTCCGGCCCAGGGTGATGAACTCGGCCGCGCCCAGGTCGCGACGCCGCGGCGGATCGCCGACCTGCTGGCGCAGCTCGGCCAGCACTCCGGGGTGCTCGCTCGCCAGCAGACAGAGCGGCACCGCGCGCCGCGGGCCGATCAGCAGCCGGCCTTCGGCGTCGAGCCGCACGTGGCTATCGCCCCCCAGCCCGGCCGTGTGGACATCCACCGCCTCGACCATCGTCCGCCAGCCGGCGACCGTCGCGCCCTCGTCGTTGAGGACAGGCCAGCCCTCGCGCAGCGCGCCGATGTCAGTGGTTGTCCCGCCGACGTCCACGACCCACCCGTCGCGGCGGCCAGCCAGGTGCCAGGCGCCGACGACGCTGGCGGCCGGCCCCGAAAGGATCGTCTCCACCGGCCGGCGCGCCGCCCAATCGGCGCGCATCAACGAGCCATCGCCCTTCACTACCATCAGCGGCGCCGCGATGCCCCAATCGCCCAACGTCTGTTGCACCGAGCCGATCAGTTCAGCCAGAGGGGCGATCAGGTGGGCGTTGAGCGCCACCGTCGTCGCACGGAGGACGGCGTTAAGTTTGCTGGTCAACTCGTGGCCGCAGGTGACCGGCCGGCCGGTCAGCTCTTCGATCAGGTCACGGGCGCGCTGCTCGTGGGTCGGGTTGCGTACCGCGAAATAACCAGAAACCGCGAACGCCTCGGCTGTTTCCCGGCGGGCCAGGATCGCCGCGACCAGCGCCTCCTCGTCCAGGGGCGCGATCGCGTCCCCCTGCCCATTATGCCCGCCGCGGATATAGACCACGTCCGCGGTCGGCAGGCCGGCCTCGAAGCCGAATTGTTGCATCAGGCTGCGGTCGTAGCCGATGAGGAACAGCGGCGCCGCGCCCCGCTGACCTTCGGCCAGGGTGTTGGTTGCCAGGGTGGTGGATAGCCCCACCAGGGTCACATCGGCGGGGCGAAACGTGGCGCCGGCCGCCCCAGCCGAGAGCGGAGCATCCTGCCCTGAGAATAGCGGGTCGGGCTCCCATGCCCGACGCTCCGGCGGCGTGGGAGCCGCCTCCGCTGTTTTCATGGGCCGTGGCGCCGCGCCCGGCATGGATAACTGAGCGGGGGCCACGTCGTTTGTCGAAGATCTTCGTGAGGGGGTGGCCGGAGTCGAAGGATGAGAGTCGAACACGGCCGCGATCGCGGCGCGAATGCCGACGGCTAGGTCGCGTCGCGTCGTCAGAGCCTTCGCGCCGGCTAACACCTGGCCTGTGTCGTGATCTACCAGGACGGCATCGGTGTAGGTGCCGCCCGTGTCAATACCCAGGGCAAGATTCACTATACTTTACTCCGAGGGTGCGCCCCTACAAATTGAGAAGACATCGCAGATGATGGTGTGGATGGAGGGGTCAAGGAGCACCCACGATGATGAAGAGGAGATGGTAGCGGAACGCGTTGCGCGGAAGCTGGCCGAACAGGTATTCGAGCACCGTGCCCTGGCTATTGCCATCCACATACACCGATTGTTCCAGCGGCGTGGTCGGCAGGTAGCCGGCGACCAGGTCGCTGACGATGAAATAGCTGCCGTCCGGTATACGCCGGAATACCACGTAGCCGTCCGGGTTGGTCGTACCCGATTGCACCAACGTGTCTTCCGGGCCGTGGGAAGCCGTGGGCGGCAGGTCGCGGTAGAGTCCGATCGCGACGCCCGGCAGGGCAGGCTCCATGCCGGTCCCGGTCAAGCCATAAGCGCCGTCGCCGTTGAGATCTTCGAAAGCGAGCGCCGCCAAGTCGCGCAGACCATCGTCGAACGCACGTGCTCGCAAGCTCTGAGCTTCGGGCCACAACAGGGCCAGAAGGACAGCGACGAAAACGTAAAGCGACTTACTTCGCGTCATGGCCGACACTCTCACAAGAAGATCGAGCTACGCGAGTTAACCACGCGCATCCACGATCCGATTCTACCACATTCCGTACAGCTTTTCAACAATCAACAGCCGCTTGAATCGGGGCACAAAAAACGGGGAGCGCAAGCTCCCCGTTGGATAGGTAACCTGGGCCGACATGTCAGCGGCCGACCATCGGCATGAACGCCCTGACCGGCATCTGGCTGCGCGGCGCCCACCCGAACAACCACTCGAGCGCCGCGCCGTGGGCTTCACCCGTCAGCGTCAGCGGTTGCACGCTCGGGGTGGTGGCAATGAGGTTGGTCACGACGGTCGTGCGGAGGATGTAAGCGCCATGGGGCACGTTGCCGAAAATGACGTAGCCTTCGGTGTTGGTGGACTGCGTTTCCAACAGCTTGTCTTCTGGGCCGAGAACGTTCAGCGGAGCATTGTCCAGGTAGATGCTGACGGCCACGTTGGCGATGCCGGGTTCGACACCGGCCAGGCTCAGGCCGTAAGCGCCATCTGCGTTCTGATCCTCGTAGACCAGGCTGACGACAGTGAATACAGCACCCTGGCTCTCGGCGTGCGCGACCGGGACGAGGGCTGTCGTAAGGATTACCAGTGCAACGAGGGTGAGAACGAGATGACGCTTCATATTCTTTGCTCCTGCTGGATTAGTTCTTTTTTCCTATGCGTAGTATACCACGGATCTTTCTCCTCGTTGCTTACGAAAACCTTGCAGTACTGAGCTTTGTGATGCCGGCGTTCATGTGCTATACTTGACTCTGTTCCGTCTGTCATTCGTTGTTCTGTTCGCTCAGTTTCACGTGGAGGACGTCATGCGCAAAGTTCTGAATTTCTTCTGCGGCTTGTCGTTCGGCGCGCTGGTTGGCGCGACGATCGGGGTGTTCCTTGCGCCCCAGCCCGGCGACGAGGTCCAGGCTTCGCTTCGGGCGCGCCTGAATGCCGTGTTGGAGGACGCTCGGCGCGCCGCAGCCGAACGCCGCGCCGAGCTGGAGGCGCAATTCGCCGAGGCGAAACGCGTAGCGAAAGCCTGAAAGCGCCGCGACCCGAAAGGGGAGAATCATGCTCACCAGCAAACTGGAGGCAGCGCAGAAGGGCATCCAGCGCAGATATGACCCGAACTTCGCCTGGGTTCTGAACGACGCGGCCCCCTGGACGCCGGTCACCAGGCCCCTGGCGCAGAGCACGGTGGCTCTGCTTTCCACGTGCGGCTTGTACCGGGCCGACACCCAGTTGCCGTTCGACGCCTGGCACGACCTGGGTGATCCGACGTTCCGCGAGATTCACGTGGACACGCCGGCCGTCCGGTTGCGCATCGCTCACACGCACTACGATCACGTCCACGCCGCGGTCGACCCGAATGTGACGCTTCCGATCGCCCACTTTCAACGGTTGGTCGAAGAAGGGGTGATCGGTCGGTTGTACCCCTGGGCTTACAGCTTCATGGGCTATCTGCCCGAGCCGCACCAGTTGATCACGCAGACCGCGCCCCAGGTGGCCCGTCGCCTGGCTGCCGACGGGGTGGACGCGGTCTTTCTCACGCCCTGTTGACCGATTTGTCAACAGTCCGTGGGACTGATTGCGCGGGCCATCGAAGAAGCCGGCATCCCGACCGTGTGTGTCGTGATGAACCGGGACATCACCGACAACGTGAAAACGCCGCGGGCGCTCTACGTCCACTTCCCCTACGGCGCGCCGCTCGGCCCGGCCGGCCAGCCCGACACGCAGATGGCCGTAATCCGAGCCGCGCTGGCGGTGCTGGTGAGCGCGACCGAGCCAGGCAGCATCATCGCATCCGACATCGAATGGCCGTTGTGAGCCAGGAGCCGCCATGAAGATCACCATCGAATTTTGTGTCGCCTGAAACTACACGCCCAGAGCCGCCAGTATGGCGGAGGCGCTCGTGTCGCAATTCAAGCCGGTGGTCGGTCAGAAGCACCCAATCACGGAGATCGTGTTGATCCCGTCGGGCGGTGGCCGCTACGAGGTGACCGTTGACGAGGAGTTGATCTACTCGAAAGCGGCTACGGGGGTGCACACCACGAACGATGACATCATCCAACAGGTGCGCGCCCGGCTGAAATAGCAAGTTGAAAACGGGTTTCTTCGGGAAACCCGTTTTCTCAAGAAGGATTGGGCAGCATGGTAGACCTCTCCCTGCTCATCACTATTGCGCTCATCTTCTTAGTGACGCTGACCGGCGCCTACATTCGCACGACGATCAAAGATGCTTGCCTGAAATCCTTCCATGGCTTCCACGTGACCCTGGAACGTGCCAGCGGCAAAGTCGTCTGGGGCGTCATGAGCCTGGCATCCACGGGGCTGGAGCTGCGCTACCTGGATGCAGTGCAAGACGAACAACACATCGAATCGAGCTATATCCTCCACGCCTCGGAATACGGCGACATCCAGGCTATCTACCGCTACGCCGACAAGCTTTCCGAATCGGGCAAGCAGCGGCGGGCGAAAGATATCCAGCATTCGTTTCACCCCAATTTTCTGCGCCGTCTGGCCCGCTCGACGCGCAATTTCCTGGCGACCGCCACCGATTCGCTGAACGAAGTGCTCAGCTTGTTCCTGGGACGCGCGCAGAAGGCCGGGGCGCAATATCTGAGCGACAAAACGGACGTCACCCTCAGCAAGTTGAGCGGCAAGGTACTGGGGCAGGTCGGCAGCAACGTCTATAATCCGCTGCTGGAGCGGTTCATCGGCCAGCGCGTGGTGATCGAACTGCAGGAAGGCAACGAGATACACGAGCACGTGGGCATCTTCAAGAACTATTCAGCCGACTTCTTTGAGGTGCTTGACGTCCAGTACCCGCAACGCCGCACCCTTGCGGTGGCCCTCGATGGCGCGACCGCCGAAGCGGATATCGTCTCAGCCTATTGCGAGAACGATACACTGAAAGTGCAAAACCACAGTGAATATCCCATCCTGGTGCAATCGGTGGAGTGCGGCGGCCACGACCAGCTCATCAACGCTGTCGTGGATGGGGGCGAGGTCGTCGAACTGCATCCGAGCGAGTTGTCGGCGGGACAGGCACAATTGCACCTTCAAGCTGTGCGCGAATTGGATATGATTGTACCCCGCAGCCGGACCATAGTCCGGCATCGAGCCGAGAATTATCAGCCGGAAGCGTTTAAGGACATCATCTTCGATATCATCTTCGACGTGGGCATTGCGTTCGCAGCGGATAACCGGCAGGCGGCGCGCGAGGAGCATTTGCGCGAAGAACTGAAGCACAATCCCAAAGATGCCGCGGCCGCAGCCAACCTGGCCGCCTTGCTGATCCAAAGACAGACGTACAACGAGGCCGAGAAATGGCTGCGCCTGGCGCTCAGCATGGCCGAGTCGCTGCCCGATGGCGGCCGGCGGGCGCGTATGCAGTTGCGCGAGTTGGAACGCCAGCGAGTCGAAAAGGCATAATACGTTCCGTAACACTTGGGGCGTATTGTTCAGAATCATAAGGAGGTTGTATTAGATGCCAAACTCCACCTGTTGTATCTGTAACAGCGCCATCGAAGGCCCGGTCCAGACGTTCGGCGGCCGGACCTATTGCCAGCGTCACTATGACAAGCTGGTCAAGCATCGCGGCCACATCTGGACCGACACAGCCGTCCTGGTGTTGGGACTGGTGCTCTTTGTCCTGGCCGTCACTCTGCTCGCGCCGGTTTTGCGCCCGATCCTGCAAGGCGACGGCCTGCTGATCGCCGGCATCATCCTGGCGCTCGTCCCGGCGATTATCTGGCTGGCGGTTTTCTACGCCCAGGACCGCCTGGAGCCGGAGCCGACGGTCTACCTGATCGGCGTGTTTGTGCTGGGCGCGCTGTTGGCGAGCGCCGTGGGGCAGCCGTTGATCAACGGCTTCTTCCGGGTGAACGCCTGGGCGAGCAACACCCTGCTGCTGCGGCTGGTCGCCGGTATCCTGGTTGTCGGCGTGGTGCAGGAGTTTCTGAAGTACGCGGCGGTGCGTTATAGCGTCTTCAACAGCGCCGAATACGACGAGCAGACCGATGGCATCATCTACGGCGCCGCGGCCGGCCTGGGCTACGCGACGATGTTGAACATCGCCTACGTCGTCGGCAGCGGCGGGGTGGACCTGGGGATCGGCGCGGTGCGCGTGGCGGTCACGGCGTTAGCGCAGGCCAGCTTTGCGGGCGTCACCGGCTACTTCCTGGGCCGGGCCAAATTCAAGCAACGTGGCCCGTTCTGGCTGCCCACGGGGGTGATCCTGGCGGCCGTGCTCAACGGCGTCGTCACCGTGGCCCTGGGGCAGATCGCGCGGGCCGGGCTGCAAGCCACCCCGTTGCGCGGGCTGATCCTGGCGGCGGTCATCGCAGTTGTCACCTTCGGCGTGCTCTTTGTCATCATGCGGCGTAACGCCCGCGCGGCGATCGTATCACACGTGCCAGGCACTTCGGAAGTGCCTGGCACGTCAGCGCCCGGCACGTCCTCACGCGCGGAACCGGAATGGGCCGTCTGGGCCGCGGTGATCGGCCTGCTCGTCGTCGGCCTGCTCGTGCGCGGCGCAATCGAGGGCCGGACGCAGCGCTTCAGCGGGAACGGCGTCGCGCTGAGCTATCCGGCCGGCTGGTCGGTTCTGCGCGACGAGCAGCCCGGCCAGTTCCTCCACGTGGCCGACGCGTTTTCTCCTGACCAGACGCCGATCGGCGTCAGCGTGCGCCAGCTTCCCGCGGCCGAAGTGGGCCGGGGCGCGCAGTCGCTCGGCGACCTGGCGATGATGTGGAGCAATCGGCAGGGACAGGATTTGCTCGGCTACAACGCGCTGGGGGTCGAACCGGCCAAAGTAGGCGGGAAGGATGCCGTGGCGCTGGATTACGCCTACGTCGTTCAGCCGCCCGGCGCCGGCGTCCCCGCGGTCATGCGGGCCGAGGACATCCTGCTGCGCAACGGCGACACACTGACACTCGTCACGTTTGCCGCCCCGGCTGATGAGTACGAGGGCCAGACCGCGACATGGCGCAGGATTCTGGCGTCGCTGGATGTGAAATAAGGGGGTGACAATGCGATCTCATAATAAACTTCTGACGACTTTCGTTTTGCTGACGCTCTGCGCCGGGCTGCTGGCGACCGCCGCACCGGCCCAGGCGCTCCAGAAGGACGTCCAACAGCGCATTTTGCGCGCCTCGGTCAAGCTGATGACCCCCTTCGACGCGGATAAGAACCAGGGCAGCCTCTGCTCCGGCACGATGATCAGCCCCGAAGGGTACATCCTGACCAACTTCCACTGTGTGGGCTACGTTGCGGGCGAGCGTGACACTACTTTGGAGCGGATGGGCCTCAAGCAGGGGGACTTCTACAACAAGCAGCGGCTTTCGCTCATCGCCATCACCGATAGCCCGCGCCAACTGCCCACGCCGACCTACGTGGCCCAGGTGATGGCCGCCTCCGCGGAGATTGACCTGGTGGTGATGAAGATCGTCTCCTACGCCAACAGCAAGCAGGCGTTGCCCAAGACGCTGCCCGTGGTTTACGCCGCGATTGCCGACTCCGATATGGTCGAAACGCTGGACGAGGTGTTCGTGATCGGCTATCCGGGCATCGGCGGAGACACCGTGACCGCGACCGAAGGCAAAATCTCGGGCTTCATGGACGAGAACAATGACAAGGTGATTGATTGGTTCAAGACCGATGTGCTGGTGAATCAAGGGAACAGCGGCGGCACTGCGGTGAATGACAAGGGCGAGTTGATCGGCGTACCCACCGCCCGGTTGCAGGACAAGTCGGGGAACATCATCTACCTGATCCGCCCGGTCAACCACGCGGTCCCGCTGATCCAGCGGGCGATGAAGGCCGGCGGCAGCACCGGCGACCTGGGCACGACGGCCCCCGCGGCGGTTGCACCGCAAGTGACTGGCAACCAAAATATCGGCGCGTTGACTTTTGGGACCGGCTTCAACAACGGCGTGACCGGCGCCGCCACGACCTTCAAGGCCGGCGCGCTCGAAGTTCACGCGGGTGTGCCTTACCAGAACATGCGCGATGGCGCGCCGTGGGCCTACAGTTGGCAACTCGATGGCAAAGAGGTCAGCGGACAGGGGGATCTAAGCTGGAGCTTCGGCCAGTCGGGCGTGCTCGATCTCTACCTGAAGAGCAAGAGCGGTCTGCCGGAGGGGAGTTACAACCTGCAAGTGTCGCTCCAGGGCCAGGTGGCGCAGGAGGGGCAGTTCGTGGTGGGCAGCGCCAAACCGGCGAACACACCGCAAAAGCCGGCCAAGAGCCAAGCGCAGGACGTGACGGTCACGGGCACGGTGTCGGACAGCAGCACCCGCCGGCCGATTCAGGGTGCGGCCGTCGTCTTTCTGATCCCCGGCATGACGGTGAGCGACTTCGACGGCGACAACAGCAAAGGCAAGGCTGATACCGTGGCATCCTACGGCATCACCAACGCCAGCGGCGTCTTCACTATCGAGACCCCTCTCGCCCGCGGCGAGACCTACAGCGTCATCATCGGCGCCAAGGGCTACACGCGCATCGCCGAGGATGACGCGCTGCCGATCGAGGAAAGCGATCCAGACTTGCTCGAACTTGATCCGATTCAGTTGGATCGGCAATAGCCCGTATTGCGTATTGCGTGGTGCGTATCTGGAGTCGAGGCTTTAGCCGGTTTCAGTGGGCTGCGAGGATGACCGGCTAAAGCCTCTAGTCCAAAAGATTACCTGAACAACTATCGAGTACGCACCACGTACCACGTACCACGTACCACGTACCACGTACCACGTACCACGTACCACGTACCACGTACCACGCACCACGTACCACGCACCACGTACCACGTACTACGTACCACGATTCTATTCCTGTTCCCCCACCACCACCTTCACCTCTTGCACCTGCCCGCCGCGCACGATGCGCACGGCCACGGCCTGACCCACGCGGTCGCCGGTAAGCAGGGTCAGCAGATCATCCAGGTGATGCACGGCATGGCCGTCCAGCGCGACGATGGTGTCGCCCATGAAGAGGCCGCCGCGTTCGGCTGGGCTGTTCGGTTCGACTGAGCCGAGCAGCAGGCCGGTCTCCTGGTCGAGTTGCTGCGCCAACGCCGCCGGTAGTCGCACCACCTGCGCGCCCACGCCCAGGTAGCCGCGGCGGACGTGACCATGCGCCAGCAGGGTCTCGACCACGCTCGCCACTGTGCCGGTCGGGATGGTCAGACTGACACCTCGCAGCAGCGCCGAGCTATTCAGCCCCAGGAACCGGCCGGCCGTATCCACCAGTGGGCCGCCGGAGAAGCCGGGGTACATGACGACGTCGGTTTGCAGGTAGTAGTCGAACCGGCCGCCGGCTGGCGTGCGCCAGTCCTTGCGCAGCGCGCTGACGATACCCAGTGTCGCCATGATGGTTTCGACGGGCCGGCCCAACGCCAGCGCCAGGTGGCCCACCTTCAGCGTCTCGGCCCCGGCCCAGGTCGGCGGCGACAGGTGCGCGCCCGTGGCCCGGAGCACCGCGATATCGGTCGTCGGGTCGCGACCGACCAGGTTGGCCGTGACCTCGGAGCCGTCGGCCAGACCGATCGTGATGTTGTCATCGAACTCGACGACATGATGCGCGGTGACGATCACGCCATCGCTGGACCAGACGACGCCGCTGGCGGGCATCCGCCGCCGCGCCTCGACGCGCACAATGCTCGGCCCGGCGGTATCGACGGCCGCGGCCAGGGTGTTGGATAGGTTGGAAAGAACTTCGGACATGGGGTTGCCTCCGTGTTGCGTGTTGCGTGTTGCGTGTTGCGTGTTGCGTGTTGCGTGTTGCGTGTTGCGTGTTGCGTGTTGCGTGAACGAATTCGACGCTCACCAACAAGCTACCACGCGGCGCAGCGGATTACATCGCCCGTTGGATTGGTTCGCGACCTGGAAGAAAGGCTAGGTGGTGGCAAAAACGCAACACGCAAGAGGCAACTCGTCCGAAATACCACATCAAGCCGTCCGCAATCTGCAATCTGCAATCTGCAATCTGCAATCCGCAATCCGCAATCCGCAATCTGCAATCAAAGCAGGATCAGCCCCATCCGCGTCGCCCGCACCACTGCCTCGGTGCGCGAGGTTACGCCGAGCTTGCCGAGGATGGCGTTGACGTGGAATTTGACGGTGTGCTCGCTGATGTTCAGCGAGCCGGCGATGGTCTTGTTGGGCAGCCCTTCGGCCAGCAGGCGGAGGACCTCCAGCTCGCGGGGGGTGAGGGGTTCGGCGAGGGGCAAGCGCCTGGCACTTTCCGAAACGCCTGGCGCTTCGATCAATAGCTCGGCGAACGCCGGATCAACCAGCACCAGCCCTTGCGCGACCGCGGCGAGCGCGGCGACAAGCTGATCGGCTTCGGCGGCCCGGCGCAGCAGGCCGCGCACACCGGCAGCCCATACCTGCGCCGCGGGTGTCTCATCGGCCAGCAACGCGACGACCGGCGCATCGGTGTCCAGCCGGCCCAGCCGCTCGACCGTGGACGCGGGATTCCAGCCCAAGTCCCACAGCAGCACATCAGGCCGGTAGACCGCCACGGCCGCGACCAGATCATCCAGGCCTGAGACGCGGCCCGCGACGATCACGCCCGGCTGCCCAGCCAGCAACGTCGCCAGCCCCCCGCGCGCAAGCGGATCATCGGCAACAACCAATACCCGCAGATCAGTTACCATCCTGCTGAGTTCCCTCGAGTCTCTCTGCGACTCCTGCTGCCACGCCGGCATGAGTGGGGAATCAACCGGCGCTGTCATGCTGAGCGGGTTGGTCCCGTGTCTTGCGTTGCGGCGAGATTCCAGCGAAGCATCCTTCACGGCGTTCAGGACAAGTTCTCGCGTGGCATCAAGACTCTTCGCTGGTGTCACGCCGTAACGTACTATTCGTCGTTAACCCGCTCAGAGTGACAGTTCATGAGCAGTTCCCCTGACATCCACCACAAAAACATCCGGCTGGCAATAGATTCGCTTCGGCGGCACGGCCGAGCCGACCCCCGCGGTGACGAAGAGGTGCGTCCCATTGACGACGAAATGACCGTGGTCAAAGCGCCGGCCGTAACGCGACGGAACCACCAGCGAGCCGAGCATGGGCAGCCGAACCTGGCCTGCATGGTAGTGCCCGGCGAAGATCGCGGTGAACCCCAGCCGGCTCAGGCGATAGATGTTGTCGGGCGTGTGGGTGAGCATCAGCGCCAGTTCGTCGGGGGCGACGTGCGGCGGCTGCCACGGCGCCGACGACCACGGCCCCTCGTAGCCGCAGACTACCAGCGAATGACCGTCCGCGTCAAGGGTCTGGCATCCATTTCCCAGCAGCGTCACTCCGGCGGATCGCACCGACGCCGCGACCCGCTCCGCATCGGCCCAGTAGTCGTGATTGCCCAGCACGGCCAAAGTCGCCAGGCGGCCCGTGGCCGCTGACAAAAGGTCGGGTAGCAGGGTCGCAAACTCGATCCGGGTCACAAAGTCGCCGGTATAGACGAGCACATCGGGCGTCAGCTCGGCCACCTTCGCCAGCGCGGCGCGATAGTACTCGATGGGCAGGTCGCCGTTCAGGTGCAGGTCGCTGACGTGGACGATGCGCAGGTCAGGCCCGCGCCAGGCGGAGACCGGCAGCTCGTAGCGGAGCACGGCCAGATCGGTTGTCGTGTCGGGCTGGTCGAGTGCGATCCCGAAGTTCGTCATCTCCACCGGCAGCGATCCGCGACAGCGCCGGCGGATCACCAGCCGGCGCAGCTCGCCGGTCAGCACGGCCAGCAGCACCAGCGCCGGGGCGAGCAGCCAGACCGTCCCGGCCGCCCACCAGCCGAACGCAGCCGAGCCGAGGCCGATGGCGATCATGCTCCCGCGGATGGGCAGCAGCTTGAACGGCCCATCCTTCATGCCGATCAGCCAGCGGTTGAGGAGGATGAGGTAGAGGCACGCGCCCGCGGCGAGGGAGAGGAGAAGGGAGATCACTTCTTCCCCTCAACCACCGCCACTTCTTCTTCCGTCAACCCATACAGCCGATACACCACCTGGTCAATCAACCGGTCGGTGGCGGCCAGCCGGCCTTTGATCGGCAACAGCTTGCCCAGGCTGGCCTCGTATTCGACCGCCAACCGCTCCTGAAACGCACGGCCACTGGGGTCAACGGCCAGTTTGCGGCGGTTTTGGCGCAGGATGTCGAGCAGCTCCTCCAGCGTGGCGTGCGGCTCGCCCTTCTGATAGTCGCCCAGGTAGGCTTGTACGCGCGTCTTGTTGTTCAGCGTGTTGATGTTCGCGCCGGTCTCGCGGCTCAGCCAGGCCAGGAAGCCCTTGACCTCGGCCTGCTTTTCCCGGTTCATGGCGATCATCCGCTCGGCCAGGTATGCCAGCAGATCGTGGACGACGTCCGATTGCCCCTGGGCCAGGTGGTGCTCGACGAAGTTCAGGACGGGGGCCGCGTCGCTGGCCGCGCCGAACTGCTCGTAGAGACGACAGCCTTCTTCGGCCAGGCGGGCGCGCTCAGCGGCGGGGGTGGTGAAGGATATGGGAGGGATAGGGAACTGCTTTGCGTCCCTGATGAGAACCTTTTGGAATCTCTGAAGTGCAGCGTCCAAGAAGACACGCCGGTGATAGTAACTCATCACCGAAGAGTTCAAGACTGCTAACACGAACTTGAGACTGACATCACCCCGTCGCAGCAGGTTGAACTGGTTTTGCGAGTTGTAGAGCTCATCTTCAGTCAAACCAGCAAACAAACGAAGGGAACTCCAGTCGACGATTTGCTGAACCAAAATCCGCTCTTCGGTGAAGAAGCGCTGTTCCCGCGGAGCAGCCAGCCAGTCACCGTAGCTGATCCAGTTCCCACCATTCCAGACAACTTCGTACCGCCTAACGTCGCCACTTTCAAGGAGCTTCCTGTAGGTTGGATCAACTTGTGCAGTTGCGTGAAATACCCTGTTTTTGATTTGCTCTGGGGTGTGCCCCGAATACTTGTCGTAAGGCGTGAGCCCCAGACAGAATGTGCAGCAATCTTCCAACTTCACAGCGTTTCTTTGCATTTTGCTAACGATGCCCGACTCAGCACCTGACATCATCGTAATAGTGGCATCCTGACGACTGAGCCATTCTCGCTGTGGATATTCAAAGACTTTGTCTGCTGTGCCAGTTGAGATAGTGTTCGCCCGCTCGAAAGAGCCATACACCAGGATCTTCGTGCTTGGCTCAATGTGCAAAGGGCCAGTCTGTATCACAACCACGCAGGTGTCTACTTTGACCTCGCCCGCTGCCTGGCCGAAGATTTCATTAGGCAGTCGCACAACACTTTCGAGCCAATGATTCTCCAGGATCACCGATCTCAAAGCCGCATAGGATACTTGAGTCAGGAACGCGGTTGGGATTATGAAGCCAACTTGTCCACCGCCGCTTCTGGTAGCCCTGATTGACGCTTCCAGAAAGACCGCAAAGACATTGATTCGTTGTCTGGCTGTCGAGTACCTGTCAAAGAGATAATTGACGAACTCCTTCGGCAGGCCCTTGATATCGACATACGGTGGGTTGCTGATCACCGCGTCGAACCCCGGGTTCTCCGCCCAATCGCGCCGTGCCAGGTCCACGAAGACCTCGGGAAACTCCAGATCCCAGTGGAAGAAGCGTTTCTCCTCCCACAGCGTCTTGGCCCGTTCGATGGCGGCCTGGTACGTCTCGGCCAGGGCGCGCTCGCCGCGCAGCGCGGGCAACACGTCGCCGCCATGCACGGTCAGCAGCTCGTCGGCCGCGGCGTTGCCGAAGTGGCGGCTCACCCACAGGTCGAGCACTTGTTTGTAAGGGGTCAACTCGCGCTGGAAGCGGTCGAACTCGTCGGCGCTCTGCCGCACGTCGGCCAGGGTGGCGTCGCTGCGGCCGGCGATTTGCAGCATGGTGGTGGTCAGCTCCAACAGCCCGGCGAACGGCCCGCCGAACAGGTCAAACTGGAAACCGCTGGCGGCCTCTCGGGCCTGTTCCTTGCGACCCTGGGCCAGTCGGCGGGATGCTTCGCTCACCTTCTTGACCTGTGTCTGGCCCTGCATGGCCGCCTCGACGGTGCGCACGTCGCTGCCGATGAGGGAGTTGCCCCAGCGCAGGTGATGATCCAGGAAGCTGAGGGGCGCGCCCACGGTGAAGGAATGCAGCCACAGACTCAGCTTGGCTAACTCCACGGCCATGCGGTTCAGATCCACGCCGTAGATGCAGCGCTTCATCACCAGCCGGGTCAGCAGGCTGGTGTCATCCAGCCGGGCCGGGTCCAGGCTGATCCCCTGCCGCGCCATCTCTTCTATGATATCGCGGCGCACGCGCGCCACCAATTGCTGGATGGGATTCCACTCCCACGGCACATCGGCGTGGCTGTCGTGATAGGCCTGCATGCGCTGGATGATGCCGTCGGTCAGGAAATCCACCGCGTTGACCAGGAAATGGCCCGAACCCATCGCGGGATCGCAGACCTTGATCCCCAGAAACGCCTCGCGGGCCGCGGCCTCGGCGGCCTCGAGCTGGCCGCGCAACTGGCGGTTGGCGCCGGCGTCCAGCGTCTTTGCCAGCACCCCGCGCAACTCGGCGCAGCGGGCCATGGCCGCCTCGAAAGCGGGCTGGCGCTCGTCCAACACCGGCCCCAACGTCTGCCGGACGATGTAATTCACGATGTAGTCGGGCGTGTAGTAGGAGCCGGTGGCCTTGCGCTCGCCGCGGTCGTTAACGAGGGTGACCTCATCCCCCGGCCCCCTCTCCTGCGAGGAGAGGGGGTGAGGGGGAGAGGTGAGGACCAGCCGATTCTCCAGCAATCCCTCGTAGATACTGCCCAGGTTGCGGACGCTGATGTAGCCGTAGTCCACCGGCTCGCCTGCGTCGTACACCAGGATCTCCACGGCCCGTGCCACCACTCGGTCGCTCAGCCGGTGCGCCTCCAGGAAGCGGTTCTCCGGCGTGGCGGGGTTGAACAGGCCGCCGTCGTAGCGGGGGATGCCCAGGTCGGGGTCGCCCAGATCAATGCGGTGAAAGAGGGCCAGCAGGCTATCGTATTGCCGCGCGGCGTGGGTCGCGTCGCTCAGCGGCTGGCCGCGCTGGCGCTTGTCCGCGAACTCAGCCGCCATGCGCGTCAGACTCTCCGCGTGATACGCAGGGTTATCCACCGGGAGCAACCCGCGCGCCTCGGCGTAGAGGATGAAGAGCAATTTGTAGAGCAGCCCCAGGCTGGCCCGGTAGATCTCGGCCAGGGTCGCGTCGGTTTCCTGGGCAATGCCAAGTCGTTCCCGGCGGTAGGCGATGAACCCGGCTGCCACCCCGGGCATCACTTCCCGGTAGACCAGGTCCTTCAACTTATCGCTGACCTCGCGCGCATACGTGGCCGAGCCGGCCGCCACGCGCTGCCCGAAGTGGCGACCCTGCGCATCCGGCACAAAGGCATCGCGGCGGAAGAAAAGCCACCACAGTTTGAACGCGCCAAGTTGTTCAGGGGTCGGTTCGCCGTCCGGCGGTAGAAAGTCAAAGATCAGCCCCAGGTCCACCTCGTAGAACTCGCTGGCGGTGCTGCTGACTTCGCGGCTGTAGAGCCGCCAGACCTGACCGTTGGTGAGGATGCCCCAGGGGCAGCGCGTGCCCACCAGGTAGTTGACCATCTGGTGGCTGGGATTGGTGCTGGCATCCCATTGCTCGCGGCCGTCAGCGCTTTGGTGGCTCAACGGCCGGCCCCAGTGCTTCGCCTCAGCGATAGCCAGGCTGCGGCCGTAGAACGCATCGTCTTGCCCCTGGAGCGGATACGCCTGGTCCCTGGCCGCTGCATCACGGAAAAGCGCGTAATCGGGCCGGTTCAGCCGTCCACCGCGCGTGGCTGCGGCCTGTGGGATAAAAGCCCACCCCAACGCGTCCAGCACAGGGCGCAGAAACTCCGTCTCGGTCTGGTTCTCGTTCCACGTCGCGCCCAACCTCCGGCCGCGTTCCCATAGCTCGCGCAGACGGGCAAAAGTGGGTCGGGGATCCTCGGCCCACTCTGGATGTTGCGGCAGATGGGTCTCCAGGTAGTAGCGGGAGAAGAGCGACTTGCCGGCCGGGGTGGCAGGCAGGCGCGGAATCGGTGCTCCGGCCAAAGAAGTGGTCATCGGCGTGAAGTCTCCGTCGTCCTACATCAAGTCAAAAAACGCAATAGCGCAAAACTCGCTACCCGTTGCCTGTCATTCTGAGCGGGTCTGCCCCTGAACTCTCGTTACGGCGTGACGCCAGCGAAGAATCCGTTCACTGCGTTCAGGACAGGCTCTGAGTGCAACGAAGGGGTGACAAAAGCGAGTTTTGCGGTACTGCCAAAAAACGCCTCGCTGCCCAACTTGGGCGCCATCTGTCGCGCCAGGCGGTCCAGCGGCCCCCGGCATCCCAATCTCGATCCAGTCGTCAATGCTGCCCAGGTAGCACCAGCGCTCGGCGCGGAAGGTGCGCCGCGCCTCGTTATTCAGGATGAAGCGCAGCACCGGCGAGAACTGGGCATAACGATCCAATTCATTCCGGATACGTTCGTCCAGGCCGGCCATGAGCGGCCCGCTCTCCGCCAGCGATGCGATCATGTCATCATCGGCATCCGTCCCTGAGTTCCCTCAGTTCCCCCCCTCCCCCCTCACCACCGGCGCCAACATCTGATCCACCGGCGCGTAACGATCGGTCAGAATCACTGTGGGGCCTTCGGCCAGCAGCGCGTCGGTCTCGGCCTGGGAGAGGACCTGGTTCGCAAAGAAGGTCTCGCCGTCGCCCGCATCAATCGTCTTGAACGCGTCCAGATCGAGCGCCGCGTCGGACGCGATCAGCACGAAGGTGACGCGCGGGGAATCGCGCCAGGCGCGGACGGCCGGGGCGACGTAGACGTAAGGAAAGGTGCGGCGCAGGGTCGCAGTGTAGGCGCGCAGGAATTCGCGGCGGGGACCGTCAATCATGTTGACCATGTACAGCCCGCCGGGCGCCAGCCAGGCGTGCACCCGCTCGTTGAACTCCTGTGTAGTCAGGTGATAGGGCACCGAGTAGTCGTTGAACGCGTCGCCCATGATCAGCTCGTACTGCTTCGTGGGTTGCCCGGCCAGGTACATGCGCGCGTCCTCGTTGAAGCTGGCGATCGGCGAATCCCGCCGCAACCCCAGCAGATCGTAGGCCACCTCCGTCACGCCGGGGTCAATCTCGATCACGTCCAGCTCGCTGCCGGGGTAGACCGCCTCCATGTAGCGCGGGAATGTGTATCCCCCGCCGCCGATGAACAGGGCGCGTAGATGACCCTGCCCACCGGTTCGACGATCCAGCGCGGCGGCTGCGTAATCAGTCGCTTCCGCATAGACCTGTTCGTAGCCGTAGATCAGCTTCTTCGGGTTGTCGAGCGAGCTGTAGCTGTGCACCAGCCGGTCGAGGATCAGGATACGCACGGCCGAGCCCTCGCGTTCCGCATCGCGCACCTTGATGCAGAAGTAGTTGGTCTCCAGCGTACACTGCGACTTGAGCCAGCTCTGCGCCGATGCCAGCCCCGTGCCGCCTGCCAGCGCCAGAACAGACCCCAAAACTGCAAGCACCCTGAGCAGCATGGAGCGAGACACGTGCCAGGCACTTCCGAAAGTGCCTGGCACGTTAGACGCCAACAGAAATACCAGCGCCATCACCAGCAGCACGATCCCCACGCCCCAGACGATGACGTGGGTGCCGAACTGCGAGATCAGCCAGAAGCCGGTGGCGAAGGTGCCGACGATGCTGCCCACCGTGCCCGCGGCCGAAATCCGCCCCACCGTGCTGCCGGTGCGGGCCAGATCGTGCACGGCCAGCTTAACCACCACGGGCGAGACGCCGCCCAGGATCATGCTTGGCAGGAAGAAGAGCGCCGCGGTGAAAACAAGGATGCGCACGACGATAGGCCAGGCATCGGGCAACTTGAGGCCCAGGGCCTCGGTCGCCAGAATCACCAGACTGGCGAGCCCGCCCAGAAGGAAGATGAGGCCCAGCAGCCGCGGCGACGCCCACCGGTCGGCCAGCCGGCCGCCCAGGTAGTTGCCCAGGCTCATGCCCGCCAGCACCACGCCGATGACGCTGGTCCAGGTGTAAAGCGACACGCCGACGTAGGGCGCGATGATCCGGCCGGCGACCAGCTCCAGCACCATCATGCACGCACTGGAGACGAAGACGATGGCCGTGGGCCGCCAGAGGCGGGGGCGGACGGCCGGGGCAGAAGGCCTGCCCTGGGCGCAGTCGAAGGGTTGAATGGTGTCCGTCGAAGATGGCTGAGTGTCCAAGTGGCCTCGCGGGATGAGTGAAGTGATAGCCGCAGAAGGCTTCTAACCTTTTTCCAACGCAAAACTACACGCAACGCCAACGCCTCTCTAGAATCGGGTTTCTCCGAGAAACCGGGGGCTAATGTTTCCCGATGAGGCGCTCCACGAGCATGAGGTAAGCCGCTTTGTCGCGACTCCAGTTGTGCCTTTCCGTAAAACGGCGCGCTCGAAAGGCCATGGCCGCGGCTCCGGCCGGATCACGGTAGCACGCCATTACCTGGCGAGCCAAATCCTGCGGATTGCTCGCTTCGAAGAAAGCAACCATGTCATCCTCAAAGTATTCGTTGGTGGTCGTGGTGCGACCGACCACGGCCGGCACACCCAGATAGGCGTATTCCATCAGCTTGGTCGGCAGGATCGTGTCGGTGAACACGTCTCGGTGCATGGGCACGACGCCGACGTCGGCGCCGCGAATGATGGGTCCGACCGCAACCACAGGCACGTAGCCATGGAAATGCGTTACGTCCGCGACGCCCAGTGTCGCAGCCAGCTCTTGGGCCGCTGGCAGGAAATCGCCGATTCCGTAGATGTCCACGCGCAGCGCGGGGATCTCGGCCTTCAGATCGGGGATGGCGCGGATCAACACGTCCAGGCCATAGCGTTGCAGGATGGCGCCGTGGTAGATGACCGCGAAAGAGTGGGCATCCGCAGAAGATGCCGCGGTCATGTTGGAAGAGGGCTGTCCGAGATCGGGCAAGGGGCCGAAGATGGCATCGTCCGGCGTGTTCATGACTATGGTCATGCGCTCCGGCGGGATGCCCCGGCCGGCCTGGACGTTGAACTGGTGCTCCGTGCAAACGGTCACGGCATGAACGTAGGCGCAGGCCCAGCGTTCCGAGGTGCGCAGGATGCGGGTGACGATGTGGCCGGCCGACAGACGAAAGCGAGACTGGAACAACTCCGGGGCCATGTCGCGCACATCCAGGATCACGCGCATTCCTGTCAGCAGCCGGGGCAGGAGCGTGGCGAAGGCAAGGAGATCGGGCGGGTTGTAAACCTGCGCCAGGACGTAGCGTCTGCGGACGTGCCGCCGCGTCAACTGCCAGGCGGCGGCCACGAAGAAACGCAGATATTCCCAGATATAGCTCAGGCCCCCTCGCCCCTGGCCGCGCATGACCGGCAATCGGTAGATCGTCACGCCGTTGAGGCTTTCGACCGGCGCTTCGCCGGCATGGCGGAGGCAAAAAACGTCCACGCCATAGCCGTCGGCCGCCAGAGCCTCGGCCATGCGCCGCGCCCGCACCTCCAGGGGGTATTGGGAATGGGTGATAAAAGCAACGTTATGGTTCATTGGAAGGTCACTTTCCTGCTCAGCAACTTCACAACGGCATCTGTCACTCTGAGCGGGTTGACGATGGGCAGTGCATTACGGCGTGACCCCAGCGAAGAGTCTCGTTGCAGCACGCGAGACCCTTCGCTGGATTCTCGCCGCAACGAACTTCACGGAACTAACTCGCTCAGGGTGACCCCACTTTGGGAATTCCTGCGTCAGCGGCTCAGCACTTGCCGGTAGATCTCAATGATCTGCCGCGCCACGCTATCCAAGGCCCACGGCAGGATCCGGCTGCGCCCCCCGGTGCGCTGCCCGAAGGCCAAAGCCCGTCTGATCTGCTCTGCCAGGCCATCGGGCGTTGCCGCGGCGATGAAATGGCCGGACAGTCCCTCGAACAGTGCCCGTACGTCCCCGACATCGGTGGAGACCACGGGCAGGTTGCACGCCATCGCCTCGCGGACGACCATCGGCGCCCCTTCGGCGATGGAGGCCAGCACCAGCACGTCGCAGGCGTTCATGTAGAGCGGGATGCGTTCGCGCGGCTCGGTGTGCGCCGTCACCAGCCTGGCTGCGGGAAGACTGACCTGCAGCCGGGCCATCGCCTCGCGGATCAGAGGCAGGCGTTTTTCGGGCCGGGGTGCGCCCACGAAGAGCGTCAGGGGCGCGTCGGCCGGCAGGCCGAGGGTGTCACGCGCTTCGGCTCGTGCGCTGGGTCGGAACAACTCCGTGTCCACGCCGCAAGGGATGATTGCCACGGCGGGTAGGCCGATCGCCGCGGCCACGGCCGGCGACGTAACGATCGTGGCATCGGCCAGCCGGCTGGTCAACCGGCAGAGCGGCGCGGTCCAGCCCATCTGCGCCTCGATGCCGTGTTGGGTGAGCACAATCGGCAGCCGGCGTTGCGTCAGGGCGATGATACCGCTGAAGACGTAATGGGCATGGATCAGGTCGTATGACGCCTCCCGCAGTTTCCGATGCAAGTCGCGCACGCCGCGCAGATAGTTCAGCCGGCTGGCCGGGCCATCCACGAACAAGACGTCCACCTGAAGCCCACACCGGCGCAGCGATTCGACCTGTTCGGCCACAAAGGTGCCGTGGATCGGCCGGTCGGGGGTCGGGTACATGTTGGTCAACACCAACACGCGCGGCCGGAACGCGCCAGGGGGAAGTTTGCTTTCCTCGCTCATCTCAGCTGTTCCTGGTATAACGCCAGGTATTGTTCTGCGATAACCTCGGGCCGGAAGCGCATCTGCGCGACGGCCTGTGCCGCCTGACCCATGCGTCGGGCTGCGTCGGGCCGGGTCAGAAGCTCGATCAGCGCGCCGGCCAGAGTGGTCGGGTCGGCAGGGGGCACAGTGCGCCCGGTGACGCCATCTGCGACGACGTAGGGCACGCCGCCCACTGCCGACGCGACCACGGGCACGCCGGCCGCCATGGCTTCGACCACCGCCATCGGCGTCACCTCCTGCCGGCTGGGCAAGGCGACCACGGCCGCTTCGCTGTACTCACGACCGAGCGCGGCCACGTCCAGGTTGCCCATCAGCCGCACGCACCCGGCCAGCCCCAGGCGGCCGATCTCGGCCCGGACCTCGGTGACATAGCCCGCATCGGCAAGGGGGCCGGCGATGTGAACTTCGAGACCAGGAATCTGCCCGCGCGCCTGGCCGGCCGCCGCCACCAGGGTCAACGGATCCTTGAGCGGGATGACCGCCGCGGGCATCAGCACCCGGCCGGCGACGGGCCGGCGCGGCAGCTCGAAGCAGGCCGACGGCGCGGGGTTCTCGATCACCCGCCACGTCTCGACCGCCGCGCGGCCGCGGTACGCCTCCACCACGTAACGGCTGACCGTGGTCACGGATCGCACCTGGCCCAACGCCCGCCGGTCGTAGTACTGCGCCAGGGCGAAGTTCAGCCGGTTGAACAGCCCCCGATACTGCGTCCGCTCCGCGGCCAGCACGCCGTGGATGGTCCAGATGGGCGCATAACCGGCGCGAATTGCGGCCAGAGCCAGGTTGTGTTCGTGCGCGTGGACCACGTCGGGGGCCAGGCTGCGCAGCAACGCGGCGATCGGGCCGATCTTGGTCGCCATGTTCGGGATGAGGCGCCGCCGCGTTTGGGCCAGGAAGTGCAGCGTGACGTTGCCCTGCGCCACCGTGCGGCTGACGAGCACATCGCTGTGGCAATGGATCACGTGAATTTCGAGGCCCGATATCTTGCGCAGCTCTTCGACTATCCGAAACGATACCGCCTGGATGCCGCCGACGATCCGGGTGGGGTCTTGAGGATAGTGGGTAATCAGCGCCACACGCAACGATTCAGTCACGGGTTAGCATCGCCTTTGAGTGACAGGAGTTGCGCAGTCTGGCGTGTGGCGCTCCGGCGTGCTTTGACTACGCCTGGCAAACCCCGCCAGCCTCCGCTCAGCATGCCTGCGCTTGGGTGACTGCGTAACGCCTGTAAGTGATGAACGATAGACGACCGGGCACGGATGATCTGCTCATCCGCTTATCCACTTCCATCCGCGGCCCGCGCGATCATGTCGGCGTAGAGCGCCATCGTGCGATCCACGATGGTCGCCAGGCGGAAGCGTTGTTCGGCCGCGACGCGCCCGGCCTGGCCGAAGGCGCGACAGCGGTCGGGTTGGGTCAACAGGGCGAGCGTGGCCTGGGTCAGCCCGGCCACGTCACCCGGCTCAGTCAGGAAACCGGTCACTCCGTCCCGCACCATGAGCGGCACGCCGCCGGCGCGGGTCGCGACCAACGGCCGGCCGGCCGCCATGGCTTCGGAGACGACGAGGGGGGCGGTCTCCTGGCGGCTGGTCAATAGGACCACGTCGGCGCGGGCGTAGCACTCGGCCAACGCCTGCCCGCCGATGTTGCCCAAGAAGCGCACGGAGTCTGACCCTGTGGCCAGGCGCTGCACAGCCTCAATGCAGGCGGCTGTATACGCCGGGTCCGCGTCGGTCTGACCTGCGATCTCGAGCACGGCCCCCGGCAGGGCCGCGGCCACCCGGCCGAAGACTTCGATCAACGTCAGGATGTCTTTGCGCGGGATCACCCGCGCCACGCACAGCAGCGTGGGCGGCCGTGCGTGCGCCACGCGGTCGCGGCCGGAGACCTCGAAGAAGAAGTCCGGGATGGGGTTGTCAATCTCATGGAAGCGGGCGCGGGTGAAGGCCCGGTATTCCGGTATCACGTATGGGCTGGTGGCGATGAGATCGGTCGCGCGGCGGATGATCCAACGCTCGTACCAGGCATCCAGGAGCCAGCGCGCCCGATCAGCCAGCGAGCTATGCGCCAACGCCAGGGCGGCTTCGCGGAACACTACGCCGTGCAGGCTGATCACCGCCGGCCGGCCCGACTGGAGCGCAGCGTCGGCGTGCGGGCCGATCATCTGGGCGTGTACGACGTCGGGTGCAATGGCGTCCAGCTTGCGCCGGATCGGCCACGCGAGCGGCTGATGGAAGAGCAGCCGATCCCCGCGGCGGTGAGGCACCCGGTGGAGGGTGAAACCAGTGCACAATACCGTTTGTCCCGCGGCCAGCCCCGGCACGGCCGTGACGACGTGCAACTCCACGTCGGGCCGGGCCGCCAGCCCATCGGCCAGCGCCAGCACAACCCTGTCCACCCCACCCGCCAGTCCGCCTCTCACATCGTCGGGAAACGGTCCCAACAGCGCGACCCTCACGTCAGCACCTCCCCACTCGCGTCTTCCAGGCGGCCCAAAAGCGCGCCGATGATCAGAAAGAACAACATGTTGCCGAACTGCGAATTCGCTACGTCGTATGACCCAATCAGCGCGAGATAACCGACCAGGGTTGCCCACAACGTCGCCACCAGATCGCGGTTGCGGCCCCGCTTCCAGAAGGCGCGCCCGCGCTGGGCAATGCTCAGAAAGATACCCAGGAAGGGAAGAATCGCCACCAGCCCCCCCGAGACCATGGTGTCCAGGTAGGTGTTGTGTACCGGGGGCGCGGCGTCAACGTGGCCCTGTGCGGCGTGCGGATCAAAACCAAACTCGGTCAGCGCCCGCTGGCCGTATTCACCGTAGCCAACTCCCAGGATCGGAGATGACTGGAAAATGCGCCAGGCGATGCTCCAGGCTTGCAGACGATACGTGACCGGTTCTTCCGAGGTCAGCCGTTCTTGTAGGACGTCGGGGCTGATGATTCCCACTGCGGAGAACACCACGGCGACCAGGACGAGGACCAGCAGAACGGGTAAGACGGCGCGGCGCAGCCCTGGACCGAAGGTGATGACCACCACAAAACCCAGAATGGCGGCCAACCAGCCGGTGCGGACGTATGCGAAGACGAGCCCGGCCAGCGCTATGATGACCGCAAGGCCGAGCAGGGCGCGCCGGTTGAGCGTTGTAGCCTGCCGCACGCCGTAGAGCAGCAACGGAAGTGACACGGCCAGCGCCGTCGCGATGGTGAGAGGGCTGCCGAACAGGCTCATCACCTTGCGGCTGTGTAGTTCGTAGATCTCCGTGAACTCCGTCGGCGAGAAGAAGGTGAGGCCGGTCCACTGCTCGCGCACGGTGATCACCCCCAACAGCACGCAGCTTATCGCGACAACGCCGACGGTCGCCATCAGCGCTCGCTCGCTCCGCAGCAGGTTGCGGGCGAAATAGTACACGAGCAGCGGAATCATGAGGAGGTCGAACTGGGCCGGGAGGCTGACGAGGAGACTCAGGCGCGACGGGGCAGCGGAAATCCCCATGGCCGCGATGTAGGCGATCATCGCCAGCTCGGTCCAGCCTGGCCGCGCCAGCCGGCGCAACGGCGCCGCGCCGACGCGCGGCCGCACCGTCGCCTGCAGGATGAACAGCGTCGCCAGGAGCATGGTCGCCAACCGGGTGAGATCCAGGTCGGGGATGCCGCCGCCCATATCCACGCGCAGGTAAATATAGCGGGCGTAGGGCACGAGCAGAATCCAGAGCAACAGGCCGGCGGCCGGTTCGAGGAGCAGCACCAGGAGCGCGGCGCCCAGCCCGATGAGCGTCACCGCCTGCGTCCACTGCGGGGTAAATAGGACGCGGCCCAGCAGCACGCCGCTGCCCATCACGGCCGCCACTGCCAGGAGGGTCAACGCGATTCGCCAGAACTGGAGACGTTCCAAAGCCGGGTCGTTCATATCAAGTGCCAGGCGCTTTCGGAAGCGCCGGGAGGGGCGGGGTCGCCCCGCCCCTCCCGGCAATCTCCCGATAAAACTGCATCATGTCCGCCACGAATTGCTCCAGGGTGAACATCTCGGCGACGCGGGCCTGGCCGGCCGCGCCCATGCGACCGGCGACGGGATCGGCCAGCACCTTCAGGATCGCGTCGGCCAGGGCCGCGGCATCGCACGGCCGGTAGAGATAGCCCGTCACCCCATCGGCGACGATCTCCGGACCGCCTCCTTCCGCAGGGGTGACGACGGGCCGGCCGGCCGCCATCGCTTCCAGCATCACCAGCCCGAACGGCTCGGCTGAAATGGAGGTGTGGGCCAGCAGATCGGCGGCGGCCAGCAGGGTCCGCGGGTCGCGCACGAAGCCGGCGAAGCGCACCGACTCTGCCAGGCCTAGCTCGGCCGCCAGTGCGCGCAATGCCGGCTCGAACTCCAGGCAGTAGCTCTCCGGCTCGCCCGCGATCACCCCCACGGCCTGGGGCATGACATCGGTCACGTGACGCATGGCCCGCAAGAACAAATCCTGCCCTTTCCATGGCACCAACCGGCCCAGGACCAGCACGACCGGCGCAGCGAGGGGCAACCCCAGCGCCCGCCGCGCCGTTGCCCGGTCGGGCAAGCTGGCAAAGGCCGTCATGTCCAGCCCATCGTAGACCACCCGGCTGTGAGGGGCCGTGACCCCTTGGGCAGCCACATCCCCGGCGACGCAGCGGGAAATGAACACCAGGCCGGCTAACGTCTTCGCCCACAGTCGGTCCCAGAGACCTAACCGGCCCAGCGAACGGACATGGCAGATTGCCGGAACTCTTGCCAGCCAGGCGGCCGCGATGGCCGGCCGGTTGCCGAAGATCGCATCGTTGACGTGCACCAGGTCGGGCCGGGCTGTCCGCAGGGCGCGGTAGAGCCGCCACGTCAACGGCAGGGTGCGCGTGAGCGTATCCCGCACCCCCCGCGCCGAGGCCCAGAGCCACCCGGTGCGCAGTTGCCGGCCGGCCGGCGTCCCTTTGACGTAACGGACCAGCGGGCTGCTGCGGGCCGCCTCCACGACGAAGGTGGGGACGGTGAGCACGGGGATGCCGTGCGCCTCGAACCGGGCGCGGCTGGGGTTACAGTCGGCCATCAGGATGGTCGCCTCGAACGCCGGCCGATCGAGCCGGGGCAGAAGGCGTTCCAGACTGACCAGCGAGCCGCCCCAGCCGGGAATCAGGTCTACGTAGAGAATCTTCATAGCACGTTCGGTTAAGCCTGACGCGACCGCGTCCGGTTGGCGCCCGTCAGCGACGCGATGAACTCGAAGATCAGCGCCAGGACTGTGCCGGCGACCAGGCTCAAAAAGCCGCCTACCAGCGCGATCTGCAGCGTCCGGCGCGGCAAGGGCTGATCGGGCCGGCGGGCCGGCTCCACCAGCTTCAAGTAGCCGATGCTGGTGGCCTGCTGTTGTTTCAGACGGGCCTCCAGCGCCTTGTTGAACAGGAAGTCGCGCGTGTTCTGCGCCTGGGTGACGGCGTTGCCCAGGCGCGTGTATTCCTCGTTCAGCCCGATCAACGACGTGAGGTCGGTTTCCCACCGGGCGATGGCGTGGTCATATTCGGCCTGGAGCGCCTGCTGCCCGCTCAGATCGCCGGCCAGGGACGCGATCGCACCGCGCAGGTCGTTGCCGCGGCGCGTGGCGGCCGTCTGTGCTTCGCTCTCCGGCTTGGCCGCGGCCGCGAGCGCATCGGCCTGGGTCGCTTCATCCCCCAGACCGCGGACGCGCGCGGCCAACTGGACGGCCGTCAGGATGGCGCCTTCTTTGTCCCGGCGCAGGTTGCGGATGATGTCCTGGTAGGAAACGATCTCGCGCTCCAGCGAATCCAGGCTGTGACTCAGCTTGAACCGCTGCAACTCGGTGCGCGCGGCCGCCAACGTCTGTTCGGATTCGGTGAGTTGTTGGACGATAAACTCGCCGGTCACGACGGCCGGGCGCGCCCGGTCGGCGCGAAAGGCCGTCAGCGCGTTATCCACCTGCGTCGTGACGATGTCCGCGGCATCTTGAGGCGATTCGGCCTGCGCGACCACGGTGACGAAGTCCTTGTCCTGGGTTGCGGTCAGTTGGCCGATCAGCTGTTCGGCGTCGGTCTTCAAGCCCAATTGGCCGATGGTACGCCAGGCAGTGGTGCCGCCGCGCACCTCCTGGATGAACAGGTAGGCGGTCAGGTCTGTGGTGGAAGCGCCGCTGCTCTGGCTATACAGCGCCACCTGCTCCGATTCCATGGGGATGATCTGGAGGCGCACCGCCGCGCTGTAGATGGGCTTGGCGGTCAGCGCCTGCACCAGGATCACGGTCATGGTCACGGCGAAGAGCAGGAGGATCATCCACAGACGTTTACGGAAGATCGCCAGGTATTGCGTTAGATCGCTGGTTTGCATCGTACACCTTCAGTTTTGACCTTTTGTAAAACATAGGCTCAACTCGGGCAAAAATGCTACGGCCGGAATGCCGAGCGGTCGCAGCAGGATGCGGTCAAGCAGCCGATGGACGGCGTAAAGGCTGCTCTTGAGGGTCAGGCGGCCGACCGACTGCCCTGGTTTCGCCAGCGCCCGCGCCCAGAAGCGCGCCACGTCATCCCGTTGCACCCGGTTGAGGCAAACCGCGTTCGGCCCCAACGCGCGGGCGATCTCCCAATAGCTGCCGCCCCGGATGCCTTCGCTGAGCAGCCAGGCGCTCGTGGCGCCGGCGGGCGCCCGGCCGCGGGCGATCGCGTAGCGGCGAGCCAGGCCCAGCGGCAGGTAAGGGACACCCCACAGACCGGTCGTGTGATAATCCTGCGGCCACAGCCGGTTAGGCGTCTCGCCGATGAAGAGCCGGCCGCCCGCCGCGATCGCGCGCCACACTTCAGCCAGATGCGCCGGCCGGTCGGCCGGCGGGATGTGCTCCACCACGGCGTTCATTACCACGGCGTCGAAGCTGCCGTCGTCGAACGGCAGACGGGTGGTGTCGGGCAGATGCTCGAAGGCGACCCGGCCGGTCAGCCCGCTGTCACGCGCGCGCAGACGGGCGGCCGCCACGAATTCGGGCCGCGGCTCCACGCCGGTCACGCTCGCCGCGCCAAGCCGGGCCAGGCACAGGGTCGAGCCGCCGCACCCGCAGCCGAAGTCGAGCACGCGCCGGCCTGCGATCTCCCAGCCGAACCGTGCGAACTGACAGCGCAGCGGCTCCTGCACGTAGGCCGGATCCTCGGCGCGGACGATCTCGTCCCGCAGCCACATCTCGCCCTTGACCGCCAGAAGCGCCGCGAGCGTTTCCCGGCTGTAGGGAGTCTCGAACCGGCTGTGCTGGACGATGCCGTAGAAGCCGTGTTGCTCGCCGGCGATTTCGACGACGCGCGTCGCGCCGGTATCGTGAATGGTAACAGTCATGGCCGATTCTGCCAAAGCGCCGACCGCGGTTCGAGGACACGCGCTTGCGATGCGAGCAGACCGGGGTCGAGCTGCAGGCTGTTCGCGGCCATCTCGAGCGGCTGCCGGCGCCAACTGTGCGCCAACATCAGCGACAACGTTCCCGGCTGCAAGCCACAGCTTTGCACCTGCGCTAACTGGTCGGGCGACGCCAACACGAAGGCCAGGCGATCGTTCCAGATGATCTCCGGCTGCGTCAGATTACCGTCCGGAAGCACGGTGTTCCAATCCCACCACCGCGCCTCGAATTCGGCGACGGATACCCGGCCGTCACCGAAAGCAGCCCGCAGGTCGGGATCCAGCATCAGAAGATCGCCGGCCTGCCGGTCGAGGCCCACTACCACGCTGTAGTGTCCTTCCTCGAAACGTTTGCCGTCGGGGGCCAGGAAAACGCCTTGCCACTCGACGGCGACCGGCAGGTCGAGCTGGCCGGTCAGGAAGTCGAGATCGCTCACCGTCGCGCCGTATTTTGCCATCAGCACGAAGTCGGGCCGCAGCCGTTGCGCCGCCTGATAGAGCTGGTAGAGGGCGGTGCCGCGGTATCGCATGATCTCAGGAACCCCGATCTCCTCGGCGATCGTGTCCTGCGATAACAGGACGCCATAGGCCGAGAACATCATCTCGAGCGTGGTAGGACCACAAAACTCCGGGTGCTGATAGACCTGACGGACTACGTTCAAGCTGACCTCCTGACACCGTCTTTTTCTGCCAGCGCCTCGGCCAGCATGGCGCTAAGCACCTCGACCCGCGCGTCCCACGAGTGCTCATGGACGGCAGCGCGGCGGCCGGCGCGGGCGGCCGGGCTGTCGGCGGCCAGGGCGCGGGCCACGGCCGCGGCGGTCTCTTCCGGTCCCCCGGTGATCTCGATCAGCCCGGCGAAGGGCCGCACGGCCGGCACGTCGGCGCTGACGACGGGCAGCCCCGCGGCCAGGTATTCGTACAGCTTCAACGGGCTGGCATGGCGCGTCTCCTCGTTGATACGGTAGGGGATCAGCCCCACGTCCCAGCGGGCGATGATACCGGGCATCTCGGCCGCCGGCCGTGGTCCGGTCAGGGTCACGTTGGGCAGACCAGCCAGCCGCGCCAGCTCGGCCTCGCAGCCGGTCGGGACGATCTCGCCCACCAGGATGAGGCGCCATTCAGGCCGGGCCGCGGCCAAAGCGGCCAGCAGCGGCAGGTCGAGCCGGCTGCCGACCAGACCAGCGTAGCCGAGAGTGACCCCTCTCCCAACCCCTCCCCTCGCGGGGGCGGGGAGCACGCCTCCCCCCTCCCTCGTAGGGAGGGGGGCCGGGGGGGTAGGTAACGCATCGAACGCCGCGACATCGGCCGCATTCGGCAACAGCCGCGCCTTCGACGGGCCGCCTTTGGTGGCGACCAGCTCCGGCGTGACCGCGATCACCAAGTCGGCCCAGGCGATGATCTGCGCTTCGCAGGCAGCCAGCCAGGCGCGCTGTCGCTCGTTCACGCCCGCGTAGCTCAGGTATTCATCCACGACGTGGTAAACGCGCAGCCGGGCCGGCAGGTCGTCCCGCACATCGGCCTGGCTGGGGTGCGAAAGCCAGACGATCGGTCGGCCGATGCCCAGGCGCCGCAACGCGTCCCGCAAATGGCGCACCCGCAGCACCCGGCCGATCGGCCGCCACGCTGGCCCGCCGCCGATCGCGGCATAGGCCGGCGTGCGGTAGGCCCAGAGGCCATCGGCGACCTGGGCCAGGCCGCCATCGAACAGGTGACCCGGCCGGCGCGCGCCCGAACGGAGTTCGGCCAACGTCGCCCGAAAATAAGGCCGCGGCTCCACGTAGACGACGCGGTTAGCGCGTGCCAGCCGGCTGAGCAGTTGGTGGCGATTGCGCCACATGCCTGCCCACGGCTCCGGGCCGTAGTAGACGAAGTCCAATCCGGTAATCATGGCTTGTTTGCCAGCGCCGTAACGAGCAGTTCTTCGATCTTCGCCACGCGATGTTCCCACGTGTTGGCCGCGGCCACGGCCTTGCGCCGGACGCCGTCGTCCGGCGCGTCATCGGCCAGGGCCGCGGCCACCTGGGCGATGAACTCCTCCGCGTCGCGGGCGATGCGTACCAGGCGCTCATCGGGCTGCACCGGCGGATCGCCGAAGGTGCGGGCGGCGGGCACGTCGGTGCTCACCACCGGCCGGCCGCAAGCCAGGTATTCGTACAGCTTCAACGAGTCAATGTTGGCGGTCCGCTCATCCCGTTCGTAGGGCAGCAGGCAGACGTCCATCTGGCCGATCGCCGCGGGCAACTGCTCCACCGGCAGCCGGCCCATCCAGTGCACGTTAGGCAGCCCGCGCAACGCCGCGTCCTTGTCCGGCTGGCTCGCCAGGTCGCGCTGGCCGATGAGCACGAGCTGCCAATCGGGGCGGGCACGGGCGACCGCGGCTAGCAGCGCGTAGTCCAGCTTTTCGTTCAGCGCGCCGCTGTAGCCGAGGAAGTGGAGATTGGAGGTTGGAGACTGGAGGTTGGAGGTTGGAGATTGCGAACGGCCAGTTTCTAGCTTCCAGCTTCCAACTTCCAGCTTCCAGCTTCCAACCACTGCAAGCGCCCGCTGAAACCCCTCATAATCCACCGCGTTCGGCACCAGGTAGGTGCACGGGTTGAAACGGCCTTTGCTGGCGAGCAGGCCGGGCGAGGTGACGATCACCAGGTCGGCCCGGCGCAGGGTCGCCTCTTCGGCGCGGGCAAACGCGGCCCGGTCGGTTGCTTCCGGGAACGCGCCGTACTCGTCGGTCACGTGATAGATTACCAGCTTCTCGCCGAATTGCCCAATCTGGTCGGCCTGGTAGGGCCGCAGGAGCCATAGGATGGGCGCCCCGGTCGCGCCCAACGCGGCCAACGTGCGGCGCATGGCCCGGCAGCGCAGGCCGGCCGTCAGCGGACCGCCGCTCAACCGGCCTGCAAAGGGCGCATAGTACGGGTCGTGGTAGAGCCAAAGGCCCGCGACCTCTCCCCCAACCCCTTCCCTGCCAGGGGAGGGGAGCATTACTCCCCCCTCCCTCGCAGGGAGGGGGGGCAGGGGGGTAGGTCCCGCATAACGCGTCGCCAGCGGCTTGCGCAAATCGGCCAGCCGCCATTTCCCCGCGCGGAAGCGGCGCAGCGCCTCCCACAGATAGACGCGTGGCTCGACGTAGAGCACAAGGTTGCGTCGCGCCAGCCGCGTCATGATCTGGTGGCGGTTGCGCCACAGCCCCGTCCACGGGTCCGGGGCCAGGCAGAGGATCGTCTCGCAGGAAAGTACACTGTGTTTATCAGTTAACATCGCGCTCGATCAGCATCCGTACGGTCAGCTCCAACGTCATGAGCATCGTCAGGCGAGTCGTGTTGTCTTTGCCGGCCAGGTGTTCGTCGAACCAACGCCGGATGGTCTCGCCGCGGAAATAGGGCCGGGCCAGCGACCGCGGGTCGAGAAGTACGGCGGCGAAGAGCGGGCGCAGCGGCCCACGGATCCACTCGGCATAGCGGTAGTTGGGCACACGCACATAGGGCCGGCCCAAAAGAACGCGCACCTGCTGTTCGGCGCGGCGCCAGGCGCCCTGCCAGCGTTCGTGGCGGGCAAACGGGTAACGTAAAGGCAGGCCGTCGTGTTCATAAGGCACGTCGGCCAGGGTGGGCGCGTTGCGGGTGATGACGTAGCGCTGGACGCCGGCTGCGTCACGTACGTCCCGAGGCAGGTTCCACGCGGCCATCAGGAACGCCCGATCCATGAACGGGTGGCGGGTTTCCAGCTCCCGCCGCACGATCAGGTCTCCTTTGACCCAGAAGCGGGGCAGGAACTCCTGGAGCTCCACCACGCCGCCGACCTCGTCGCGCGGCACGGCTGGATCCACGACGTCCAGCGCCTCCTGGATGGCGCGGGCTGGCTGATCGCGCAGCGCCGCGTACCACGCTTCATCGAGCAAAACCGGAAAATCGGTCTCGACGCTCAGTTGGAAGTTGAAATACTTGAACAACGCCTGGGCCACGGTGGCCCGGTCGGCCTGTGCCGGGCGAAGATGAATGCCGCCGTAGTCCCGCCGCGTGAGATCGGCCCCCAGACCGGTGAACATGACCTGCGTGAAGCTGGTCAGCTCATCCAGGAACCGCAGCGGGTGTACGTCGAGGCGCAGCACGACGCCGCCCAGGAGTTGCACGGCGGGACGGACGAGATCGGGCAGGTCTTCGCCGCGCACCTCCAGGAAGTGGTGCGTGGCGCCGGCGCGGCGGGCCAGCTCAGCCGCGAGCATGGCGTCGGTGCTGCCCGGCACGCTGTGGATGACGGTGTGTGGCCGGATGCCCCCAACCACCAGAGCCGACAGGATCGCGCGGGCGTCCATGCCGCCGGTGAGCGCCAGGCTGAACGGGCCGCCGGCCGCCGCTGCGCGGTAGACACTGGCGTTGAAGAGCTGGCGGACTTTCTCCATGTCCCGTTCGGTATGCCGCTCGACCGGCGCCGGCAACGGCCGCCAATAGCGGCGAGTCGCCCACTGGCCGGCCGCAAACGTCGCCAGCGTGGCCGGCGGCAGCAGCTCGATCCCTTCGTAGAGAGTCCTACGGTTCAGGGTCACGCCGATCGCCAACTGCTCGGCCAGGCCGGCCGGATCGAGCCGCCGCACCGCGGTCGGATACGCCAGCAGCGCGGCCGGATGAGAGGCGACGAGCCATGCGCCATCGGTCGCCCGGCTGCGGTAGAGCGGCCGGATGCCGAACGCGTCGTTGGCGAAGATGACTGCCCGGCGCGCGGGATCAATAATCGCCGCCGCCCAGTGGCCGTCGAGCGCCGCGAGCGCCTCCGCGCCGTCGCGGGCATAGAGCGCGGCGACGACGCCGGCCGGGGCGACTTCGGCCGGCAGACCCAGGCGACCAGCAACGGCGGGCAGGTCGAGCGGCTCGCCGTCGAGCAGGGCAAGGGGCACGGCGGGAAAGTAGGGGCGGAGTGCCCCCGCCCCTACGGAAGTATGATCCACCATCTGGCGCGTAGCAAAACGGGCCGGCCCCGCATGGCCGAGCGCGACGCCCCACTCCGGCAACACCAGGCGCGCGACGCGGCCGTCAGGCTGCGCCAGCGCGGCTAACATCTGTTCCAGGGCATCCGTTAAATCCGGCCAATACGGCTCGGCGATGATGGCAACGAGACCCGGCATTCTACTCCCTATGCTCCCTCGATGAACATGCGGACGGTCAACTCCAGGGCCAGCAGAGCCGACAGCCTGGTCGTGTGATCCTGGCCGGCCATGTGTGCGTCGAACCACCGCTGCACGGCGCCAGGCGCAAAATAGGGTCGGGCCACAGTGCGCGGATCCAGGAGCACGTCGGTGACGAGCGACCGCAACGGGCCGCGCAACCAGTCGGCGTAGCGATAGTTGAACACGCGGGCATAGGGCCGGCCCAGCCGCTTGCGCAAAGTCTGGTCGGCGCGTTCCAGGCCGATCTGCCAGCGTTCGCGGGCCGTAAACGGATAGCGCAGCGGCAGGCCATCGCGTTCGTAAGGCACATCGGCCAGAGCCGGCGCGTTGCGGGTGATAAGGTAGCGGTGCGCCGCGGCCTTCCAGCGCGCGGCCCTGGGCAGGTTCCAGGCGCGCATCACGAACGCCCGATCCAGGAACGGATGACGGGTCTCCAACTCCTGCCGCACGATCGCGTCCCCTTTGATCCAGAACTTCGGCGCGCGCTCCTGAAGGAAAATGACCGCGCCGATCTCTTCCAGCGGCACGGCCGGATCAACCGCCTCGACCGCCTCGACCATCGAGCGCCGCGGGCGGTCGAGCAGACCGGGATGCCAGTCCCGGTTGAGCAGGGCCGGCAGCTCAGTCTCGATGTCGAACAAGACGTTGTAATAACTCCGCACCATCCGCGCCACCGTGGCGCGCGTGTCGCGACGGCAGTCGGCCTCTGCCGCGGCGTAGTCCATGCGGATCACGTCGGCGCCCAGGCCTGTGAACATGACTTGCGTGAAGCCAAGCAGTTGGCCCAGGAAGCGGAGCGGATGAACGTCTATGCCCGCGACCTGGCCGCCCAGGAGACCGATGCCGGGGCGCACCAGGTCCGGCAGGTCTTCGCCGCGCACTTCCAGGAAGTGGTGCGTGGCGCCAGCGCGGCGGGCCAGCTCCGCGCTGAGCACGGCGTCGGTGCTGCCGGGGATGCTATGAATGACAGTGGGCGGCCGAACCCCCGCAATCAACATGGCCGAAAGCACCGCGCGGGCGTCCATGCCGCCGGTCAGGGCCAGGCTGAAAGGCCCACCGGCCGCCACGGAGCGGGCGACGCTGGCGTTGAAGAGTTGCCGGATCGCCTCCAGATCGGCTTCGGTGTAATGCGTGGCCGGCGTCGGAATGGGGACCCAGTAACGACGGGCCTGCGTCTGGCGGTCGTTGAACGTGAGCAGCGAGGCCGCGGGCAGCATCTCGATCCCTTCGAACAGCGTCTTCCCGCCCCACGGGTGGCCGAAGCTCAGATAATCGGCCAGGCCGGCCGGGTTGAGGCGGCGGACGGCGCCGGGGTAAGCGAGCAGGGCGGCCGGATGGGAAGCGACGAGCCAGACGCTGGCGGACGCTTTCATGCGGTAAAGAGAACGCATGCCGAAAGGATCATTGGCGATGACGACGCGGCCCGCCCCGGGGTCGGCGATGGCGACCGACCAGTGGCCGTCGAGCCGGGCTAACGCGTCCGCGCCGTCGCGGGCGTAGAGCGCAGCGACGACGGCCGCGGGCGCGGTGTCGGCCGGCAGGTCCAGGCGGCCGGCGATGGCGGGGAGGTCAAGGGGTTCGCCTTCGAGCAGGGCGAAAGGCGCGGCGGGAAAGTAGGGGCGGGGTGCCCCCGCCCCTACGGAAGTAGGATCCACCATCTGGCGGTTGGCGAAACGGGCCGGCCCCGCGTAGCCGAGCGCAACACCCAATTTCGGCAACACCAGGCGCGCGAGGTGATGGTCAGGCTGCGCGATTGCGCCCAACATGGCCTCAAGTGTGCGCCCCAGGTCAGGACGTCCTGACTCGGCGATGATGGCAACCAAACCCGTCATGCGGGTGCTCCTTTACACGATTCTGCGAATCGAGTGCACTTTCCTGCCGGTTTAGGAACCAGATCTTCTAACGGCGTTCGCGATAGAAAAGCAGGAGACGCGCGCGCGCCATGCGCACCGCGGCGCGCAGCTCACCATCCAGCAGCCAGGCCAGGCCGGCGTAGATGATCATCAGCACGGCGCCCGCGGCCACCAGGTTTAACGCGGTCTTGGGCAGGTGCAGGTAAGGATAGGCCCAACGGGCGATCAGCCCCCCGACCGCCGCGGCGGCCAACGTCGGAACCAGCATCTTGCCGTAGACCGGAAGCGGCGCAGCCACCAGCCGGCCCACCAACACCGCGGAGATGAAGAAATCCACGATGGCTACGACCGCGGAGAGCGCGCTCACCCCCTCAATGCCCCATTGCTTGGTGACGGGGTACAGGAAGATCAGCATGGTGCTCAGCCGCCAGATGGCGATGTAGGTGAGCCATTCCGGCTTGCCCATTGCCCGGAAGATGTTGCCCATGTTGGCCGCTATCGAGCGGATGAAGCCGTAGATCGCCAGCAGTTGCAGCGGCAGAATGGCAGGCGCCCAGGTCGCGCCGTAAAGACCGTAGATGAACGCGGGCGCGAAGAGGATCGTCGCCACGGCGATGGGCGCGGTGATCCACGTGACATAGCGCACCGTGGTCAGATAGTAGCGCGCCCGTGCGGCCACGGCATCCGTCCCCATCTTGGAGAAGGCTGGGAACATCACCTGGTTGACCATCCCCGTGATCTGCGTGGCGGGCAGGTTGGACAGGTTGTAGGCGAAGCCGTAGAAGCCCAGGGCCGCGTCGCCGGCGTAGCGCCCCACCACCGCGTTGTCCACGTTGGTGATCCCGAAGATCAACCCCTGCGAGGCGATGATGTGTTTGCCGTAGTGGAACAGTTCGCGCGCGATCTTCGGGTTGAAGCGCAGCCTGGGACGCCAGGATGTGAACAGCCAGACCAGGCTGCTGCTTACCGCGACGCGGATCAACTGGCCCCAGACCAGGCTCCACGCCCCCGCGCCCCGCAGCGCGAAGATGATGGAGGCGACGCTGCCGATCACGTTGGCGCTCAACTCCGGGAAGATCTTGCGGCGGAAGTTCAGCTCGCGCTCCAGCAGGATGTAGGCCACCCGGCCGAAGCTCTGGATGACCACCGCGAAAGCGAGGACGCGCAACAGGGGCGCGACGGCCGGCTCGCGAAAAAAGAGGGCGACTGCCGGTGCTGCAAGAATCGCGACCAGGCAGACCAGCGTGCTGCTGGCGATCACCGCGAAAAAAGCGGTGTAGCTGGCCTCCTCGACCCCTTCGCGTTTGTAGACCAGGGCGGCGTCGAAGCCGATGTCCTGGAAGAACTGGAGCGCGGCGATCGCCAGCGACGCCATGCCGACCAGGCCGAAGAGGGAAGGCGCCAGCAGCTTCGCCAGAATCAGGTAGGTGAAGAAGGAGAGCACGCGTCCGGCCAACTGGGACAGCCCGACCCAGAAGAAGCCGGCGGCGACCTGGCGTTTCAGGCTCATGACCTATCTCCCCCCGGCCCCCCTTCCCTGCGAGGGAAGGGGGGAGTTTTTGCGGGCGACGACGATGAAATCGCGGGCAAAGAGGCCGGGGCAGCGGTGGGCCAGGGCGGTGTAGAGACGAGCGGGCCACGGCCGGCGCAGGAAGCCTGGATAGAGCGCCTCGACCCACAGACTGGCGCTGCCGTCGGTCTGCTCGATCGCCAGGCCGCGGCCGGCGAGCAGGCGGCGCACGTCGCCCAGGGTGAAGAAGCGCAGGTGCAGCGGATCGGTGGGGGTGTGATCCACGTAGGGGAAACGGCCGGCTAACAGCCAGAGCCGCACCCGCCAATGGGCGGTGTTGGGCAGCAGCAGGATCAGCCGGCCGCCGTAGCGCAGGACGCGGACCATCTCGTCGAGCGCGTGGGCGAAATCCACCCGGTGCTCCAGTTGCGAGTCGGAGACGACCACGTCGAACTCGCCGTCGGCGAAGGGCAGAGGGTTGGCGTCCACGTCGCACTGCCGCGCATCCACCCCGCGGGCGCGCGCGCGCGTCACGGCGACGTGGGAGAGATCGGTGGCGACCACGGCCGCGCCGCGGCCCTGCATCATGGCAGGCAGCCAGCCGGGACCGCAGTCCACCTGCAACACGCGCTCCCCCGCCCCCACATGTTGGGCGAGCAGTTCCAGTCGGTTGCGGTCTACCTCATCATCTGGCTTAGCCTGCCAGTAGGCGTCGTAGTAACGGACAAAATCCAATCGAACCTCATCTCATTCACACCCAACTGTCACCCTGAGCGGGTTGGTTCCGTGAAGCGCGTTGTGGCGAGAATCCAGCGAAGGGTCTCGTTGCCAGATGAGATGCTTCGCTGGAATCTCGCCGTCGCGAACTTCGACTCGTCAACCCGCTCAGCATGACAATGTACCTTCATCCGTTCAGGTGTGCCAACTGTAGCACGGGTTTCTCAGGATGACGATTGCTGAATCAACAACGGCAAGTACCGCAACACCGGCGTCGGCGTTGCGGTGGACGTCATCGTTGGCGTCATCGTCGGCGTGGCCGTGGCGGTCGGCGTGACCGTTGGCTGCGGCGCGAGCCCGAACCCCACGATGACATGGCTGCCGGCGGTCACCGCGATCGTCACCGGGTTGCCCTCGGTCGTGGTGACGGCGTAGCCGGGCGGCAGGTTGACCTCCACCTGCCACACGCCCGCCAACACCTGGCCGAACCCAAAGCCGCCGCCGCTGCCGGTCGTCACGTTGTCTGCGATCGCGCCGCCCTGCTTCAGCCAGAGCAGAATCGAAGCCATCCCCGTCTCGTCGGCGTCGCGCACGCCGTTCCGATTGGCGTCCCGGAACACCTGGCCTTCGATCTGGCCCGCGAGCGGCGTGGCGGTGGCCGTCGGGGTCTGCGTTGCGGTCGGCGTGGCCGTGGGCGTCGGCGTGCGCGTGACGGTCGGCGTCGCGGTGGGCGTGGCCGTCGCGGTCGGCGTGGCCGATGGCGTGGGCGTCGGCTGCTCGAGGGTGTAAACCACAGCCAGGAAGGGCCGGTCGGCCGACTCGGATGAGGCCAGGTAGAAGAGATCGTTCTGCCCCGTGATGGCTGCGGTGGCCGGGGCCGAGCGCAGCATCACGCCGTAGTTGGCCGGCGGATTGGCCTGCCAGGCACGCGCCAGCGCGGTGACGTCCCATCCCCAGCGCGCGGTCCCCGACATGGCGACCTGCCGCACGTCGGCCGGGCCGGACGCGCGATCTCCCGGCGTCCCCTCGGCGCCGGACTGATCCCACGCGGCGCCGGCGCGGGGGACGTTCCACGTCGCGCCCAGCTCGTCCCAGGCCCGGTTCATCTGGTAGACGCCCACATCCGGGCGGTTCAGGTTGTTCGGCAACGCCGTGGTCTTGACGCTGAGCGCCGCGAACCGGATTTGCGCGTTGGTCGGAATGGCGCCGAGATCGAAGCGCAGCAGCGACTTGAGCAACGGTTGAGGACCCTCGTGGTAGATCGCCAGTTGATCGTACCCGTAGTTCGTAGTCGGCGCCCATTGGCTCAAGTAGGTATCGGAGACGCCGGAGGAGCCGCGCTGGAGCTTGACGACCTGGTAAGCCGGCGGCCGGTCACCCGCGACGATGCGGTAGAGGAACGCGCCCTTTGGCAGCGGCACACGCAGGACGCCGCTCGTCGCCGTGGCAGTGGTCAGGGTGAAGTCGCCGCCATCCTTGTCCAGGCGCTCCACGGTGTACGGTCCGTTGAGGGGCAGGCCAAGTTGATCCAGGTAGAAGACCAGGTTGACGGTCAGGTTGGCCGGCGGGTAGGCGCCGTAGGCGTCGGGATTTCCCGTGCCCGGTTGGAGATTCTCGGCGTCCACCGCAATGGTCTTCCCCGTTGCGTCGAAGGTCGCGTTGTGGATGCGCGTCCAGTGCGCCTCGGTGCGCAGGGCAAAGGTGGTTGAGTCCACGCTGACCGCGTCGGACGAGAGCTGCACGCCCAGCCAGAAGACCCGGCCGCTTTCATCCAGCGAGAAGGTATTATTCTGGGGCGCGTAGCCGGCCGGCCGCTGGAACTGGGCCAGCCAGTTCATGGTGTAGTTGCCGTGGTCGGCGATGCGGTCGTTGTGGCCGCCGGGAAACGACACCAGCTCGACGTGATCGGCCGCGTTGTCCAGCGCCATCTGATAGAGCAGTCGGGAGTGCGAGGGGTCAACCTTCGTGTCGCTTTGCGGGTAGAGCAGCAGCAGCGGCAGGTGCTTGAAGTTCAGCGCCAGCTCCTGGGGCGAGCGGCGCTCGTACTCGAAGCGGTACAGATCGGGGGTGCGATAACCGCGGAGCGTATGCGTCGTCGGGTCGTAGGCGCCAGGCTCCTGCTGGAGCGCCAGGTTGATGCTGGGGTTGGGCGTCTTGCCGGTGTTCAGGGTCTCGTAATACCAACCGGCGAGACTGGTGGGGCTGCTGTCGGCGACGACGGCGGCGAAGAGGTGGGGCCATTTGGCCCCGGTCAGCAACGCGGTCAGACCGCCCATCGAGTGGCCCACCAGATAGATGCGCGAGGCGTCCACGTTGTACTGGGTCTGCATGTAGTTGACGATATCCAGGATGTCGTATTGGGCGGCGCGAGCGCCCAGCGTCTCCATGCCGACGGTTTTTTGCAGGGCGGTGATGTCGAACGAGGGCATCGGCTGGACTTCGCCGTGCAAGTCGGCCACAGCCAACAACCAGCCTTTGGTCTCGGCGGCAGGGCCGAAGTCCAGAATGTAGTCTCCCCCAGGGCTGTTGAAGCCAGGGGCGGCGATCACCAGGGGAACCGGTACAGCCGGATTGTAGCTGCTGGGAATCTGGATGTCGGTCCAGGTACCCCAGTTATTGTAGCCGGACCAGTTATTGGTGTAGGTGCTGGAAATGGTGACCTGGACGTTGCGCACGCCGTTGACGTCAGGCCCGCTGACTTCGAGCTGGAGACGGCTGAGGCCCCAGCTCTGGTCGGGGGCATCGGCGGTGACGGTGATGGTGATGGAGTTAGCGCCCTGTATCAGGGTGGTCGGATTGATGCTCCAGGTCTGCGGCGTGAAGCTGTCCACGCCTCCGCACAACCCCTCGTTGGGGTGCGCGCCCGTGGGCTGGCCGATCCAGACGCCGTTGACGTAGATGTTGCTCTTGTATGCGCTGGACGCGTTGAACTCGTAGGCGATCAGCCGAGCCGAGGTGGCCGTGCCAGTCCAGTTCAGTGTTACGGTCTTGCCCGCTGCGTACGGTGACGAGCTGCCGCCCAGGTAGCTGGTCCCGACGGGGAGACAATCCACGACGGTGGACGAAGTCAAGCCCGTCGCCTGGGGCGCCGCGAGCGCGCTCCACGCGGCCAGCCCGATCATCAGCATCAGGAGCGCCAGGAGGACCAGTGCTCGCGGGTGCATTGCACGCCGGGGGCGGGTTCCCGGAGTTAAGCCTTCAGGCAAAATGATTGAACGGATCATACGTAGTGCGACAAGTCTCTTTCGATCACGATGGGCTATGGAAGAAATAGTATAGCACAGCCGCGGCGGGTGAACCAATGTGGGGGCAGGAATTCTAACAGTGCTCGGACTTGTGGCCTTAGCCGGTTGCTCTCGCAGGCTACAAAACCGGCTAAAGCCTCAAGTCCAGATCGCGAAGCACGGATCTTAGACTACCCCCTCACCAACAACAACGGGATGTAGTTCCGCCGCGGGGTGGGGGTCGGCGTGTGCGTGGGCGTGGCGGTCCGCGTAGATGTGGCGGTTGGCGTCGGCGTCCGGGTGGGCGTGGCGGTCGGCGTTGGCGTGCGCGTGACGGTCGCGGTCGGCGTGGAAGTAGGCGTACTGGTCGCGGTCGGCGTGGGCGTGGGCAGCTCGAACAGGGCGAACGGCAGGTCGAACTGCGCGTTGTTCGTGATGTATAGCGTGACCGGAATCGTCAGGTTGATCAGCTCCGTGCCGGGCGGAACCTGGATGCCGAGCGACCAGAAGCCCAGGTCTACATCGGGGAAGATGAAGCGCCCCGCCGCATCCGTGGTGGTTTGCATGCGGATGGCGCCCTGCTCCAACCAGGCGATCACCCCTACCGCCCCGCGCTCGCCCGTGTCCTGTTGCCAGTTGCGGTTCACGTCCAGGAATACTGTGCCGGAGACGACGCGGGTGCCCGGGATGCGCGTAGGCGTGGCGGTCGCAGTCGCGGTCGCAGTGGCCGTCGCGGTCGGCGTGGGCGTGCGCGTCGCAGTCGCGGTGGCGGTGGCCGTCGGCGTGGGCGAGAAGGTCGGCGTGGGCGACGGGCCGGGCGTGATGGTCGGCGTGACCGTGGGCACGAGGGCGATGGGTAGCGGCAGCTCCAGCACGGTGTTGGCCGTGGTGAAGATGATCACCGGGTTGGCAAGTCCCACCAACTCGAAGCCGGGCGGCAGGCGCACGTCCACGCTCCACAGCCCCGGTTCGAGGTCGTTAAAGCGGAAGCGGCCCTGCGCGTCGCTCTGCGTGGTTCCCCAGATGTCGCCGCCCCGCCACAGCCAGATCCAGACCCCCTGCACCCCCGGCTCGGAGATGTCCTGCACACCGCTGCGATTGGCGTCCATGAAGACCGTGCCGCGCGTATCGCCGGTGCTGCGCGTTGGTGTGGGGGTGATGGTCGGCGTTGCGGTCGCAGTGGCGGTCGGCGTCGGCGTGGCGGTCGGCGTGCGGGTGGGCGTCGGCGTGTGGGTGAGCGTCGGCGTGGCCGTGCTGGTGGGCGCTGGGGTCACGGTGACCGGCGGGTTGCCGCCGTCATAATACCAGATTTTGCCGCTTGCCTCCACCGCGAAGACGTCGTTCATGTTGAAGACGTAGAGGTCTACCAGGTCGCCCGCGGTGAAGGAGAGGATCTGGCTCCAGGTGGAACCGTTGTCGGTGCGGTAGACGATGCCGCCATTGCCGATGGCGTAGCCGTGGCTGGCGTCGGCCATGCGGACCCGGTTGAACTGCACCGTAGCTGGGATGCTCGACTGCTGCCGGCTCCAGCTCTGCCCGCCGCTGTTGGTGAAGTAGATCAGGCCGCCAGTGCCGGCGGTCCAGCAGGTGTTGGCGTCGGTGCAACTGACGCCGAAGAAGATCGCGTCGGCCGGGCCGGCCTGGCTCTGCGCCCATGTCGCGCCGTTGTCTCCGCTGCGGAAGACGCTCCCCTGGCCGCCCGCCGAGTAGCACTCGCCGGCCGCGGGGCACGCGTAGTCCCACTGGTCGGAACAACCGGCCACTGTGACCTTGAAGAAGTTGTAGCCGTCGGTGGCGCGCAACATGCGGCTGCAGCTCGCGCCGATCAGCGCCGTGTCGCCGATGCCGGTGTATTGCGCTGAAACCAGGTAGCTGAACACGTCGCTCAGGTTGCTGACCCCCTCCCAGGTCTGGCCGTCGAGGGTGCGCTGGATGGCGCCGTATTTGCCGGAGATCCAGCAGGTGTTGGCGTCCTTGCAGGTCAGCCCGTCCATCCACGAGGTGGTGCTGAGGGTTTGAGCGATCCAGGTGACGCCGCCGTCGGTCGTTTTGACGATCGTCGCCGGGCCGTCGGCATCTTCCAGCGGGCCGCCGACCACGTAGCCGGTCTGCCGGCCGGCGAACTCGATGTCGCGGAAGTAGACGCCGGGCAGCGAGTAGAGCAGCCGCCAGCCGTTGACGGGCGGAATCGTGGGCACGGGAGTGAAGGTTGGCGTGCGCGTGGCGGTGGCCGTCGCGGTCGGCGTAAGCGTGGCGGTCGGCGTGGTCGTATTGATGGGCGTCGTCGTCGCGGTCGGCGTGGGCGTGGCCGTACTGGTGCTCGTCCGCGACGGCGTGACGGAAGGCGTGAGGGTCTCCGTAGGCGTCGGTGTTCGCGAAGGCGTAGCCGTAGCAGTCGGCGTCTCGGTCGGTGTCGGCGAGTCAGTGGCTGTGGGCGACGGCCCGTCGGTCGGTGTCAGCGTCGGCGTGGGCGTCTCGGTCGGCGTCGGCGACGGCGTGACGGAAGGGGTAAGGGTCGCCGTGGGCGACGGCGTGATGGTCGGCGTCCGGGTGGGCGTGGGCGTGACGCTCGGCGTGTTGGTGACGGTCGGCGTGGGCGTCGGCTGCTCGATGGAGTAGATGACGGTCAGCCGGGGCCGGTAGTCGGCTGTGCCGTTCTGCGACGAGGCCAGGTAGAAGGTGTTGGTCTCAGAGGCGACCGCGTCCCAGGGTGGAGCCGTGCGGAGCATGACGCCGTAATTGGCGCTCGGATTCGCGCGCCAGGAGCGGGCCATCGAAGTGACGTCCCAGCCCCAGCGCGCGTTGCTGGCAGCAAAGATCCAGCGGGTATCGGCGGCTGTTGCCGCACGATCACCGGGGGTCCCCTCAGCGCCGGGCTGACTCCACGCCTGGCCGGTGCTCGGCTGGTTGTAGGTGGCCTGAACTTCATCCCACGCGCGATTCATCTGAAAAGCCCCCACCGGCGGCCGGTTGATGTTGCCGGGCACCGACGTCGTCTGGAGGCTGAGCACGGCGAAGCGCAGTGTCGCGTTGGCCGGAATCGTGCTCAGATCAAAGCGGAGCAACGGCTTGGCGACAGGCCAGGTCAGGTCGTGGATCAGGCCCAGGCTGTCGCTGTAGCCGTAGGGCGCGTCCGTCGCCCAGCCGTTCAGGTAGGTATCGGCCACCCCGCTGTAGCCACTGACGCCCTGTTGCAGTTGTACAACCTGGCTGGTGGGCAACTGGCTGCCGTAGGCGATGCTGAAGGCCCAAGGGCCTTTGGGCAGGGAGGCGTGCAACACGCCAGCGCTGGCCGTGGCGAGTGCGGAGACGTATTCGCCGGTATCCTTGTTGACGCGCTCGACGACGTAAGTGCCGCTGGTGGGCAGGCCGATCTGATCCAGGTAGAAGAGCAGGTCTACCGTCAGGTTGGTGGGCGGGTACGCGCCATAGTCGGTCGTGCTGCCCGTCATCGGCTCGCTGTTCTCAGCCTCCACGGTGATTGTGCGGCCGGTCGCGTCGAAGGTCGCGTCGCTGACGTTGATCCAGTGCGCCTCGGTGTGCAAGGCGTAAGTGGTGGGGTCCACGCTGACCGCGTCGGACGAGTATTGGACGCCCATCCAGTAGTGGCGGCCGCTTTCGTCGCGCTGGAAAGTATTGTGCAGCGGTGTGAAGCCCGCGGCCCGCGTGAACTGGTTCAACCAGGTCAATGAGTAGTTCGCAAAATCGCTGTAGCGCGTGCCGTGGTTGCCGGCGTATGTCACCAGCTCCACGCGCGTGGGGTCGTAGAACAGCATGTACTGATACATGAACTGCGCCTCAGACAAGAGGACGACGGTGTCGTTCTGCGGGTGCAGCAGGAGCAGCGGCGTATATTTGAGGTTCGGGGCGAAGTTGGTGGGCGAGCGGCGCTCGTACTCGAAGTGATAGCGATAGGGCCGGCGCACCGAGACCAGGGTGTGGCTGGTCGGCGTGAACGCGCCGGTCTCGGACTGGATGAGGGTCTGGAGCGTCGGATTGTCGGCCGGCGCGCCGGGCCGGGAGTAGTACTCCCAGTTGATCAGGTTAGAGGGCGCGCTATCGGCGACGACGCCGGCGACCAGGTGCGGCCATTTGCCTGCGAAAACCTCGGCCGTCATGCCGCCCATGCCGAAGCCCACCAGGTAGATGCGGCTGGCGTCCACGTTGTAGAGGGTCTTGACGTAGTTGATGGTGTCCAGCACGTCCCATTCGGAGGCGCGCGAGGCCATTGTCTGCGCGCCGACGTTGGTCCCATTGTTGACCTCGCCGTGCATCTCCGGCGCGGCCAGCAACCAGCCTTTGGTTTCGGCCGCAGCCGCGTAGTCGCTGATCGCGTTAAGACGAGTCTGGTTGAAATCGTGCAGCGCGATCACCAGCGGTGTGGCCGCAGCGGGATTGTACGCCGACGGCACCTGGACGCGCACCTGCGTACCGGCGTTGGCGTAGCCGCTCCAGTTGAAGTAGTAGGTGCTGGGTACCGTCACGTCCACGATGCTGCCCGGCGCGGCCGGCGCGGCGACGGCGGGCGATCCCTGGCGCGTAAAGCTTACAGCCAGGAGGATCATCACACCCACGAGCAACATCCAGGGTGTTTTGCGCAAAATGAGAATTTGTCTAGCTTTCATAGATCTCTCCCCCATCCGATATCAGAATCAGCCCTGAACCAGTCTGCGGCAGGAAACGCGAAAACGTCATAGTCATTATGGACTAGCGGCATGAACAGAGGATGAACGGTCTATGAAGAAGCCGGTGAAAGTTTTGTCACATGGGGCGAAGCCATTGCCACGACCGATTTGACATCCGTTGCCGCGTGGGGATATGATGCGGTGTGAGTCATTTCGATCGCCTGATCTGAGCTTATGGCAGGTATCCTCATGCGCAAACAACATCTCGCCGCCCTGACATGCTTCGTCTTCTTCCTGGGCTTCTATGGCCTCACCTCCCGGACACAGCTCCAGGTCTCAGATGAGGTGGCCGTGTTTGCCACCTCGGTATCACTGGCGACCCAGGGCGACTTGGCGATTGATGAGCTGCAGTGGCTCCAGGATGGGGTCAACATCGGCCAGACCGGGCGCGATGGGCACTTGTACGCCAAATATTTCCCCGGGCAGACGTTCAGCGCGGCCGCGATCTACAAAATCGCGGCGAGGCCGAACGACGCACCTTATTTCCGCAAGGGCAAGCTGCTGGCCCCGTCGGACGTCGCCGCACGCGTGGCGATGAAACTGAACGCGGTCTGGGGCGCGCTGGCGATGGCGGGACTGTTGTTGCTGCTTGCACGGTTTTTCAGCCTGCGGACCGCGACCGCGACCGTGCTGCTGGTGGGCTGCTGTACGGACTGGTGGTATCAGTCGCGCGGGTTTCTGTCGGAGGTGGGGGCCGGTGCGCTCATCATCTTCTGCCTCTACTTCGCCCTCTCGGACCGGCCCTATCTCAGCGGCCTGGCGTTGGGGCTGTCGCTGTTGTTCCGCCCCACGAACCTGATCGCGCTGCCCATCTGGCTCTACGCAGTCTGGCGGGGCGGCCGGAAGGCGCTCCCATCGGCCGTGCCGGTCGTCTTGGGCGGCGCGACCCTGGCGGTCTACAATCTGGCCCGGTTTGGCTCGCCCTTTGACTTCGGCTATGCGGCCGAGGGCTTTGGCTCGTCCGTGCTCCTGGGCCTGTACGGCGTGCTGTTCAGCCCCGGCCGGTCGCTCTTTCTCTACTCGCCTGTTCTCCTGTTGGCGCTGCCAGGCGCGGTGCTTTGGCGTCGTAAGGACAGGCGCGTGCCGGCGCTCTGCCTGCTGACCATCGGGGCCTACGTGCTGGCGATCGCGACGTGGCACAGTTGGGATGGCGGCTGGACGTGGGGGTCGCGGCTCTTGACGCCGGTCCTCCCACTCATCGGTATTCTACTTGCTCCGGTCATCGAGACCGCGTGGGCCAACTGGCGGGTGTTGCTGGTGACGTTGGTTTTGGCGGTCGCGGGCGGTGCCATCCAGATGTGCGCTCTCTTGCGGGATCCGGTACAGGTGATGTTCGAAAACGTTGAGTGGGGCAACGTCCCCTACGATGACACCCTTTATTCCGTCCGCTATTCCTGGCTGGCCCTGCAACTCCGGGGGTTGAGGCAGTGGAATCTGTGTGACGTGGACGCGCTTGCCGTGCGCGCGTTGTTCAAGGGGTGTAATTGACAGTCCGTACACGTCTTCACCGCAATTTCCGGCAGGTCATAGCGGATGTACGCATGTAGGGGGACGTCGGTCTGGGCTGCGCGGTTGGTTGTAGATCACCTGAACCTTGTCTCACGAGCGATTCATGATGAACGGTCTGGAAGAAGCGGGTGAAAGTTTTGTCACGTAACGGCGGGCTTCTGATAGTTTCAGGCTGAGCAGACAGACCTAACCCCGCGGCCCCCTTCCCTCCCCTACGAAGAGAGAGAAGGGGGGAGACGAGAGGGGGCTTAGTTGACCGCCATCACCGGCAGGTAGTAGTGAACGTAGGCGCGCAGAGGGAAGTTGGCCAGGGTCGTGCGGTTGGCGCTGACCTCCACGCGCTGCGCCGTCTCGCCGGGCGCGAAGTAGCTGGCCGGCGGCGTCACGCCGACGATGTACGCGGCCGGGGCCAGCGACGCGAAAGCGTAGCTGCCGTCCGCATCGGTGCGGGTGGAGGGCACGGCGGGAAAGTACACCGTATGTATCAGGAGACCGGCTCCAGCCGTTTGGAGGCCGACCCCAGCTTCGGCCAGGGTCACTTCGACGTCCGCCAGGCCCGGCTCGCCGGGGTCTTGGACGCCGTTGCGGTTCCGGTCATCGAAGACCACGCCGGTCACGCTCCCCACGCTGGGCGTCGGGGTCAGGGTGGCTGTCGGGGTCGCGGTCGGTGTGGGCGTCTCCGTCGGCGTGGATGTCGGTGTCTCCGTCGGCGTAGACGTCGGGGTTGCGGTCGGTGTGGGCGTCTCCGTCGGCGTAGAGGTCGGCGTCGCGGTGGGCGTGGCAGTCGGCGTCGAGGTGCGCGTGGACGTCGCGGTCGGCGTCGGGGTGCGCGTGACCGTGGGCGTGAGGCTGGCGGTGGCGGTCGCGGTCGGCGTGGGCGTGTCGGGGGCATCCACCCCGTAGCGCCAGATCATGCCGCTGCGATCCACCACGATGGCTTCATCCATGGAGGACACGTAGAGGCCGCTCAATTCGTTGGTCGTGAAAGACGGCAGTTGTCGCCACGACGAGCCGTTGTCGGTGCGGTAGACCAGGCCGCCCTGGAGGACCGCGCCGGTGTTCATGTCCATGAAACTGGCGATGGCAAAACCGTGTCGCGCGTCAACCATGCGAATGCGACTGAAGGTGACGTTGCTCGCGATGTCGGGCTGCTGGCGCTGCCAGGTGGCGCCGCTATCCGCGGTCTTGAAGATTTGGCCGTAGCTGCCGGCGATCCAGCACGTATTGGCGCTGGTACACGAGACGCCATAGTATGAACCGCCGCCGGTCTGTATCCTGGTCCAATTCAGACCGTTGTCGCTGGTGTGATAGATGGTCTGGCCCTTGGCGGCCGCATAGCAATTGCCGGCCGTCGGGCACGCGATATCCCACTGCACCACGCAGCCGCTGAGCGCGACCGAGTCGAAGTCGTAGCCGTTGTCGGAGCGCAAGATCTGTTCGCACGTCGCGCCGACCAGAGCCGAATCACCCACCCCAGTGCGGCGCACCGAGTAGAGCCAGCCGGTGTAGCCGGCGCGGTTGTTGATGCCGGGCCACGTCAGGCCGCCGTCTGTGGTGCGCCGGATGGTCCCGAACTCGCCGGCGATCCAGCAGGTATTCTCGTCTTTGCAGTCAATCCCGCGAATCCAGCCCGCGGTGTTGGGGGTGATCAGCGTCCTTGCCCAGGTGCGGCCGCGATCGGTGGTCTTGGCGACGCTGGCCGGACCGGTGTAATCCCAATCCGGACCGCCCACGGCATAGCCCACCTTCCCTGCGAAATCCACATCCTGCCAGAAGACGCCGGGCGCGCTGTGCACCATCTTCCACGACGGCGTGACGGCCGGCGTAGGAGTGACCGGCAGGGCGACCGGCGTGATCGTCGCGGTCGGCGTCGCAGTCGGTGACGGCGAGGGGCCGTCGGTGACGGTGGCTGTCGCGGTCGGTGTCACCCCAGGCCCGCCGGGCAAGGTGTAGACGACGATCAGCTTGGGGCGGTCGGGCACGTTGTAGTAGGTCGCCGAGGCGATGGAGAAGGTATCGTTTTCCCCCCGCAGAGCGGCGAGGGCCGGAGCTGAGCGCAGTATGACGCCGAAATTGGTCGCGGGGCTGGTCAGCCAGGCGCGCACCAGGGGCGAAACGTCGTAGCCCCAACGCGCCGGGCTGGCCGCGTAGACATAGCGAGTGTCGGTTTTGGTCCCAGAGCGATCGCCCGGCACGCCTTCGGCGCCGGGGGCGCTCCAGGTCTCGCTGGCGCGCGGCCGGTTGAAGGTAGCCTGTAGCTCATCCCACAACCTGTTCATCTGATAGGCGTCCACGGCGGGTCGGTTGATGTTGCCCGGCACGTCCACCGTCTTGACGCTGAGGATGCCGAAGCGCACCTGTGCGTTGGCGGGCAGAGTGCCCAGGTTGAAGCGCAGCAGCGGCTTCTGGGTCGGGTCGGCATACTCGTGATGGAGCCACATCAACGACTCGGCGCCATAGCTGCTGTCGGGCGCCCATCCGTTGAGGTAGGTATCGGCCGCGCCGGCGTACCCGTCCAACCCTTGTTGGAGCGTGACGGTCTGGTAGGTCGGCATGACGTTGCCGTAGGCGATGCGGAAGGCGAAAGCGCCGAGCGGGATAGAGACCCGCAGTTGGCCGTTCGTCGCGGTGGCAAAGGCTGGGACAAACTCGCCGGTGTCTTTGTTGATGCGTTCGACGACATACGTACCGTTGCCCGGCAGACCGATCTGATCCAGGTAGAAGATCACCTGTACGGTGGGATCGGTCAGTGGGTAGGCGCCGTAGCTGTTGGGGTCGCCGGTCATCGGACCGATGTTCTCGAGGTCCGCGTTGATGATCTTCGCCGCGGCGTCAAAGGTCGCATCGTTCACCGTCGTCCAGTGGGCTTCGGTGTGCAGCGCGAAGGTGGAAGGGTCTACCCAGACCGCATCGGACGAGAGCTGTACGCCCATCCAGAAATGCCGGCCGCTTTCGTCGCGTGAGAAGGGGTTGTGCGCTGGCACATAGTTGGGCGACCGGGTGACCTGACCCAGCCAATCGAGGCTATAGCTGGCGAAGCTCGGATAGCGGTCGCCGTGGACGCCCGGATAGATCACCAGTTCCAGGCGGTCGGGGTTTGCGAGCAACACCTCCTGGTACATGATCTGCGCGGCCGTCAGGCCGACCGTGACGTCGTTCTGAGGATGCAGCAGCAGCAGCGGGACGTGTTTCAAGTTCGTCGCGAAGTCGCTTGGCGAGCGGCGCTCGGCCTCGAAGTGGTAGGCGAAAGGCCGGCGTGGCATGACCAGCGTGTGGTCGGTCGGGTCGAACGCGGCCAGCTCATTCTGGATGGCGGCGTTGATATCGGCGTTCGACGTCGGCTTGCCGGGACGGGTGTCATATTCCCATTCAATGAGGTTGGACGGGCTGCTGTCGGCGACCACGCCGGCGAACAGATGGGGCCACTTGGCCGCGGCGATCTGCGCGGTCATGCCGCCCATGCCGTAGCCCACCAGGTAGACGCGCGTCGGGTCTACGTTGTAGTACGTCTTCATGAAGTTGAGCGTGTCGAGCACGTCCCACTGCGAGGCGCGAGAACCCATCACCTGTACGCCCACGTCGGGCGCGGTGTTGACCTCGCCGTGCATCTCGGGCGCGGCCAGCAGCCACCCCTTGGCCTGCGCCGCGCCTGCGAAATCCGCGACCGCGTTCAGGCGGGTCTGGCCGTAATCGTGCAGCACGATCACCAGCGGCGTGGAGATGCTCGCGCTGTAGCTGATCGGCACTTGCAGGCGGAGCTGGGTGCCTTCGTTAGCGTAGTTCTGCCAGTTGAAGTAGTAGGTGCTGCCGGTTGTGACGTCTACAATGCTGCCGGGCGCAGCCGGCGCGGCCACGGCCGCCGCCGGGGCGCGCCCCAGGCCGACGGCCAGCAGGACGAAAACGGCCAGGGTCGCCAGGCCGTAAATGGGACCGATTCTCGACAAGCGTGATCTCGATTTGGTTTGACGTGTGTCTGATGACTGCATGGTTACTCCTTGATTGGGGTTGTCATGGTATAATCCAGGCGATGCGAAACTTCAATCCTCTCAAATCCATCTCCATTACATACGGTACGGGCGGGGTCACCCCACCCCTACTTTCCCGCCGGCGCTGGCAAATCATCGCCGGCCTGTTGTACGTGGCAATCGGTATGGCGTCGCGCCTCCACGCCTACAACCAGCCCGATGCCACCTGGTATGTCTACGCCTGCCAGCGTATCCTCGACGGCTCGCTGGACATCTGGAGCCGGCTGGACGAGCTTTGGGCGGCCCCGCCGCTGGGCATGGCGCTGACGTATCCCCCGCTCGTGCCGCTGCTGCTGACGCCGTGGGTGGCCGTGGGGCAGGCGCTCGGTCTGCCGGAATCCGGCCTCCACGTGCTGATCGGCCTGCCGATGCTGCTCGGCGACGTGGCGCTGGCATACTTGATCGCGGCCACGACCGGCGCATGGATAGCATCCCCCGCAGTTCCGGGCACGGACCGGCGCGAGAGCGGCTGGCAGTTGGTGATCTTCCTGTTGTGTCTGTTGACCTTCGTCGTTCCTTTCTCGTCGGCCTACATGGGACACCACGAGACCTTCGTCGTGCTGTTGATCCTGCTGGCCGTGCGGGCCAACAACTTCACCGCCAGCGGCATCTTCTGGGGCCTGGCGATCGCCGCCAAGCAGACCGCGGCGTTTGCGTACGTGCCGTTCGTCCTGCTGCTGCTGAAGGGCGCCTGGCAGGAGCGCCGGCCGGCCCCCGGCGAGCTGATCCGGTTCGTGCTTCTTTCGGTCGGGATCCCGGTTGCGTTCATCCTGCCCTTCTGGTTGGCTCACCCGGAGTCGGCCCGTTATGCGTTGCTCACTGTGGAATCGCGCCGCGAGCTGTATGGCCTCAACATCCCGCGCCTGCTCGACGGCCTGGCCCGGCGTCTGGCTCCCGGCAGCGCCGCAGCGATCCACGCTCTGCTGGTGCAGGCCAGCAGCCCGTTCTTCCTGCTGCTCATCGCCACAACTTCAATCGTGTTCGCCCTGCGCCAACGACGCTCAGGCCGGTCTCCAACCGGGCCAGACGCGCCTCTGTGGGCGGCCATGGGCGCCACTTTCGCGGCCTACGTCGTGTTCGGCAAGTGGAACGACACGCATTACCAGCTCATGCCGCTGATGTTCCTGTTGATGCTCGACCTGGTTGAACGTCCGGCCTTCCCCTACGTCTACGTGCTCTTTACCTTTGCCGCGACGCAGTTCTACGTCCTCGCGGAGCCGGTGAGCGGCTACTGGCGGTTCCTGCTCTACGTGGGGCTGCTGGCGTATTTCCTGGCGAAGGCGTGGATGCGGCCAGGTCCAGGCACTTGAGCACCTCACTCCCGATACCCCAACACGCGCGCCGGCACCCCCGCAACGATTGCCCCCGCGGGTACGTCGTGCACGACGACCGCACCCGCGCCCACCACCGCGCCCGCGCCGATGGTCACACCATCCAGCACGATGACGCCGTAGCCCAGCCACGCGCCGTCGCTGATCACGATGTCGCCCGCGCTAGCTAACGGCTGCTCGACGATGGACTGGCCGGCCGCGAAGCTGTGCTGATACGGGTAGAACGCGCACCCCGGCGCCACCTGCACCGCGCGACCGATCCGCACGCTGCCCACGAACGCGGTGAACTGGCAGTTGGGCTGGATGTGGCTGTCCGCGCCGATTTCCACGCTGCCGCCCTGCCCCAACTCGATGATGGTGCCGCGGTAGAGGTGCACGGCTTCTCCCAGGGTCACGTGACCGCCATCCCCCCGGTCGTAGATGACAACGCTGTCATCCACATAAAGATACGCGGCCAGGCGCAGGTCGCGGCAGGCGATCTGCGCGCGGGGCGAGATGAAACCGTGCGGGTTCAGCCGCGCCAGGCCGCGCTTGCCTTTATATGCCGGCGCAGACCAGGTCGCCAGCATCGTTGCCAGCCGGCCGCGGCGGCTCAACCCCGCGTGGGCCATCCAAAAAGCGATCCAGCGGTCTCGAAACGACATCGGTACATCCTTTGCAGACTTCGTCACTCTGAGCGGGCCGATCCCGTGTGTTGCGTTGCGGCATCACGCCAGCGAAGGGTCTCGTCTTCGTACAAGGAGATTCTTCGCTTTCTCACGCCGTCGCGAAAGGTTCGGGGTAACGCCGCTCAGAATGACAAGCCCCGTGTTCCGGTGAAGAGCCTGGCGCATCACGGCGCCCGGTAGATGACGTATTTTTCCCCGCGCTCCACCAGTTGCAGTCCCATCAGCCACGGCAGCTTCTCCAGGTACGCGGCCTGCGGACGCTGCGACTCCTGGATCACCAGCGCCGCCGCGCCCAACGCCAGGTAGCGCGGAACTTGCTCTACTGCGCGCGGGTCGAGATAATCCACCACCCACCCCGGCCGGTGCACGTGGTAGAGTAGCGTCGGGTCGTTGTCCCAGACGATGGTCACGACTGTCTCGTCCGGCGCGGTGATACTCTGCACCACCTCGGCTTCGTGGGTGATCCAGCCCTGCCAGTCAAGATAGTATTCGGGCAGCAGGCGGGCCGAAAAAACGGCCAGCAGCAGGAGCGATCCCAACGCGACCGTCCGGCCGGCGAGTCGCCATCGTCCGGCGGGCCATTTCGACAAGGCCGCCAGCCCCAGCCCGACGAACGGCGCCAGCGCCAGACCGATGGGGAGCTGGTAGTAATCGTGGATCCACTGCGCCGTGCCCGAGACCGCGACGTAGGCCAGCACGCCGATCACCCAGGCAAAGAAGACAAGGGTGCCTGCCCTGAAAATAGCGGCCTGCCACTCTGGATTCGAAGTTTTAGCCGGTTTCTGCCGTTGACAACCAGACCGGCTAAAGCCTCGAATCCGGGTCGCTTTTTTATCCGCCGTGATATCGCGCTCGGCATGAGTATCTGCCCTGAAGCAGACAACTGCTAGCGCAACGCCCACCGCCAGCGGCAACACCCCCGCGGGAGTGAGCAGCGCCTCAATCAGCCGGCCGGCGATGCGCTGGATGAACGGCCAACTCAACACGAAGGCCAGCGAACCCCATTTGACGACGGTCTCATTCGACGCCGGGCCGCCGATGCCGAAGCTGAGGTATTGCCGGCCCAGGCCGGCCGCCCAGGCGTACCAGGCCGCGGTCGGGATCAGCGGGAGGAGGAGGATCGCCCACGTGCCGGGCGATTTGACCGCGGTCAAGACGCCGCGGAAAAATGCACGAATTTGCAAGATGCCGTAGCGTTGCCACACGACGACCAGCAGCGGAAAATAAACGTAAACTGCGACGATTTTGACCATCAAGGCCAAGGTGATGGCGAGGAGGCCCAGCGCCAGCCGCCAACGCCTCCCTCCCCGCGCCCAGGCCGCGACGCCCCACAGCCCGGCCACAGTCAACGCCATCGAGGGAGTGTCATCAATGAGCACCCGGCCGAAATAGACCGCCATCGGGCTGAGCGCCAGGAAGAGCGCGGCCAGGAAGCCCGCGGCTTGCCCCCAGTAAAGGCTCACCAGGCCGAAGATCGCCACGACTTCCAACGCGGCGAAGAGCGCCACCAGCCCGCGTCCCACCCACGGCTGCTCGCCCGCGATCCGGTAGCCCAGGCCGGTCAGCCACGGCAGCAGCGGGAAGGTAGACTCGATGTAGTTCGGCGCGTCGGCCCGCCAATTGACCTGGGGATAGAGAATATTCGGATTAACCTCGTAAAAATTGCGCGCCAGGGTCGCCATGTCGGTCTGCCGGTGGGAGTGGTGATCCAGGTAGGCCGCGTCCAGCCGGATGCCGCGCGACGCCACCGTGAGCAGGATCAGCAGCGCGACCAGCGGCATCCGGGCGCGGCGGTCGTTCAACCGGGGCCACAGCAGCGCCGCCCCGCCGAGCCCGAGCAGGAAGATGCGTAGAAACGTCACGGTCAGCAGCGTGGCAGGCTGGAGTCGGCCGTCCGCGCTCAGCGCGGCCAAGCCAGGCTGAAGGAGGAGCGCCAGGACGATCAGCCCTCCACCGGCCAGCCAATACGGGTATCTGCGTTCGATCTGCTGCATCTTACTTCTAGCCGAAGTGCTGCACAAAGCCCCATTAGTGAGAAGGCATGTCCGAACTGATGACTTCCGAAAGCTCATGGGCGATGTTTCGCAACATGAGCATCTTGATTTGCTCCGGTTCGGAGGCATGTCCCAGGACCCACATGAGCTTGGGTAGAGCCGCCTCCGTTGTCATGTCACAGAGAGATACCACCCCGGCTCGGTGGAGTCGTGAGGTGCTTTCGTATCGCGTCAAGTCAAGAGCGCTCTTCTGTTGAGAAGTTGCGAACACCGGCACGCCGCGAGTCTTTGCCCTTTTCAAGCCCTCGGTCAAAGAGTAAGCGTTCCCTTCCTGGGTACATGCGGCGCCATCCACATAAAGTTCCAACAGAATGGCCCTCTTACTCTCGACTGCCAGATCAATCCAGGCTGGATCCAGGCCGGGGTATACCTTGAGAAATGCAACAGATGGGTCATGTCTGGTATCAGCGGTGAAACGCCCTGCGGCCTGACCGGGCAGAAGCGTATTGTTGCTGATTTGCACATCCAGTCCGCGAATTATTCCCACTGTCTTGCAGTTAATGCTCTCAAAGGCTCGCCTCTTTGATGCCATTTTGCGGACCCTTGTTCCGCCGTGAATCGTTGAGGCGAACACCACATAGACGCCGCGGAGGCTGCTGTGCGCCGCGACCACGACACTGTCGCAGAGATTCCGAAGAGCGTCGGTGCCTTTGGCGGCGAGCGGTTTTGTCGCTCCTGTGACCACGACTGGGATTGGCAAGTTGGGTAGCATGTAGCTGAGGGCGGCGCTGGTGTAGGCCAAGGTATCGGTGCCGTGCGAGATCACGATGCCCGTGACGCCACGGCTGACCCAGTCTGCCACTCGTTGCGCCAACGTTGCCCAGTCAGTGGGGGTCATGTCTTCGCTGAAGACGTTCAGGCAGCTATCGAATTCGATCTGCACCATAGTGCGCAGCTCAGGTCTTAACTCGAAGATGCCGCTTGCCCAGCCAGACTGGTCCGCATTCATAAGTATCGTTCCGGTCTGATCATAGACCCCTGCGATGGTGCCTCCGGTTGTGATCAGTACAATTCTCGATGATAACGATGTACACATCTGCCTATCCTCCTGTTTGATCCGATGTGCCACCCGTCTCGGCTCGCACGTAAGTATCTCCGTGTCTTGTAACATAGTACCAGTGGCGCTTCATGCTGTGCTCTCTCTGATTCAGGTATTCTCGAATCAGCGGCAGTCGTTCGCCAAGTGCCTTTCTAAGCGCAGTTTCTATACTCTTGAGGTCTTCGCATCCCCAAGTTGCGACCAGTTGTTGTCCATGCTCCTCTAGCCCATGGATCCGCTGAACCGCTTGGATCGTCTTGAAGCAACCGGCAAGATCATCGAATGCCTTCTTGATCTCGAAGCTTTCCACATAGTATTTAAGTGCAAGGTCATTTTGGCCTCTTGCCACGTGGAGATTCCCCATCTCGTGCAACGTATAGGCAGCGCCAACTCTATCACCGAGTCGTTTCTTGATTTCCAGGCTCTGCCGGTACTGGGATAGAGCCTCGTCGTAGTCCCCCTGTTCAGCGTAGACATTGCCGATATCGTGCATGACGTGCGCCTGTCCGATCGTATCTCCAAGTTGTCTGTCAATCTCCAAAACGGCTTTGTACCATCGCAAGGCTGTCGCGAGATTACCCATGTTCAACTCGATGAACGCAATTTCATGCAAGGCATTCGACCTGCCACTCGGGTTTCTTAACTTCTCTGCAATTCCGCAAGCTCGCTGTGCCCTTTCCTTGGCCGTGTGGTAGTCGCCCATCCGCGTATATACAGCGGCACTTTTGTAGAGGATTTCCAATTGACCAATCTCATCCTTAAACTCCTCGCAAAGAGCCAGGCTTTTATTGTAGAGATCGAGAGCCTCGCCATATTCAGCGCGGTAGAAGTGTATCATGGCTTGGCTATGCAGGACGTAAGATCGCCCTTCTTTGTAGTCAACCTCTTCCGCGGTGGCCCGACTTTTGGCGTACGCGGCCATGGCTTGATCGAAGTCGCCATCGTAGTAGAATACGTCTGCCAGTTCGTTGTTAGCCACTACCCGGATCCGCTGGTCGTTTGATGTCGAGAGCTGCTCGAGTACCTGTTTACCGTCGTGGTGCTTGCCTAAAAGGTTCAGAACTCTAGATTTGTAGACCTGAAGCCATGGGGCAATAGGTCTGAGGCCACAAACATTTTCAAGCTCTTGTATTGCTCTTCGGAGGGAATCAATGTCCCCAAGCGCATAAAGGGCATCCGCAATTTCCAGCAACTGTCGTTCGGCCTGATCCATTTGTCGGCCGCTGATATAGTGGCTGAACGCCTTTAGCAGGTTCCTGGTCCGCACTTCATCATCTGCCGCAGGTCGCGCTCGATAGTAGTCTGCTGCGCAGGAGTGGTACACGCGTGCTTCCTCTGGTGTCAACTGCGCATACCCGTAATCGCGTACCAGTTTGTGCATAGAGTACAGCTTGCCGTCGTAGTCGTAGAAGATGACGTACCATTCTCGCAAAGACTCGAGGAGTGGGTTTATCTGAAGCTGACTACACACGGCGGTCAAGGCGTCGAATGTGACAGACTCGTCGTACACTGAGATGACTCGCCACAATCCTTGTTGTTCTTCGCCACGTATGTCGTGTCCGATTGTGTCATGGTATAACTGCCCCAGCAGCTTGTCATGGATTGTCTGCAATCGTCCAGATCTCGGCCGGACGGTCCTCATTGCATAAGAGACTCCATCTCCCGCAATCGCGCCTGCGTCGCCAGCGCCTCCGCATGGGTCGGGAAGGATGACAGGAAGAAGTGCACGTCGTTGAGCGCGTCCCGCACGTCGGCAGCCGTTGCGCCCGCGGCCAAGATGCCATCGTATTGCCGCCGCGCCCCGGCCGCGTCGCCGGAGGCCAGGGTGAAGAGCGCCTGGTTCAAGGCGATGTGCGTGCGCCAGGCTCCCGCGATCCGCTTGAAGGCCGCCTGATTTCCCGCATTGAGCGCATCCCGCCGGACGTAGTCGCCCGAAGACAAGGTCAGCCCGTGCCGCTGCATGACCCACGCGTCCGGGTATTCGTAAATCGGCGCGTAGTCCCGCTGGAAACGCGGGTCTTCGTCCAGCCGAGCCAGATAGGTCCAGACGTCGTGGATGTGGATGAAGGTCGGCCGGGCCGTCTCGAAGATGTAGTCGCGTAGCGCGGGCCGGTCACGCCACAGCGTCCGGGCGATCGTTTTATCGGCCAGCGCGCCCAGATCGTAGACCTTCACCTGCGAGTAGTACAACGTCGCGCCCAGGTCGGGCAGCAGCACCGACGACTGACTGATGCCAAGCTCGGCCGCGTAGTCGTCGTAACGGTACGCGTTGTTGTCGCGCACGATCGCGAACGGCACCGGCAGGTACTCGGCGAACTTCGCCGACCGCCGGGCGAAGTGGAACGCCGCGCCGGCCAGCACGACGACGATCAGCAGCGCGGTGACGGCTGTCCTGAAAATGTCCCCGCGGTTCTGGATTAGAGGCTTCAGCCGGTTTCTATCACCAACCGACAAACCGGCTATAGCCTCTAGTCCAGTCGGTTGCTTTTCGTCGGCCGTCCCGAAGGGAGGCAGCGCACTGGCGTCGCGCTCGGCATTGGATGCGAACAGTCTTCCTAAAACCCTATCTGTCAGCATAGCGACGAACAGGTAAAACAAGATCACGAACGCGGTCGCGAAGCGGTATTCGGCCATGCCATCGTTCGGCAACAACAAATAAACGGCCGCCGCGGCCAGCAGAAAGACGCCCAGTATCAGGTGTTGGCGACCCAGGCCGCGGGTGGACGCCAGGTAGACCGTCGCGACCAGCGCCGCCAGCAGCACCGGCCCGGCCAGCCCGCGACCCGTCACCGCGGCGACCAGATCGAGGATCCGGGCGACTATCGGCGGCTGCAACGTGATCAACGAGACCAGATCGTAGAGAGAAGGACCACCCTTGGCATAGTAGGTGTTCGGGAGCAAGTCGCCGAAATACACCCACCGGAACAGATAGAAGCCGCCGTAGAGCACCAAGAAGCCCAGGCCGTAGAGCACGAGGCCGTGCAGAGCTTGCCCCTTCACTGCGTTCAGGGCAAGCTCTGAGCCTGTCGAAGGGGCGGCGCGCAACGCGCGCGTCCGGCGGTCGAGCTGCTTCGCGATCAGCAAGGCCGGAAAAGCAATGACATACAGCACACCATCGGGGCGGGTCATGCCCGCGCAGGCAGCCAGCACGCCCAACGCGAGCGCCCAGCGCCCCGTCACCCGGCCCGCGGCCAGGCTACGCACGGCCCCGTAGACCAACAGGCAGACCAACAGCGCGTAGAGCGGGTTCTCCAGCCCCGAGGTCGTCCAGACCACGAACGGCGTGCTCAACGAGGTCAGCGTCAGAGCGACGGGGATCACCAGCCGGCCCTGCGGCGTGAACGGCGCGAAGGTCTGGTAGACCAGCGCGTAGGTCGCCAGCACGATGGCCGCGCTGATGATCTTCGGCGCGACGACCGGATCGAACCCGCGCAGCCAGAAAAACGGCACATAAAGGAGCAGCCATAGGAAGTTCGAGTACGCCTCTACCGGCGCGGCGCCGGGCTGCGCCACCAGGCCATATCCATGCGCCAGGTTGCGGGCATAGGCGAAGGTGATGGCCGCGTCGTCCACCAGCCAGCCGCGGAACACCCACGCGTGCGCCAGGTAAACGGCCGCGGGGATGAGCAGCAGGAGCCAGCCTGCGGTCGTTGCCTTGCGGGTCGAGAGTCTATTTTGTGTCATCGGGAATCTATTCATTTGCTTGCCCGCTGGCCTATCCACCGCGGCAGGTAGCGATTCAACAGCGCCACCGCCGGAGCGCATCCGGCCAACAAGCACACCGTCACGACAGCGCACGCCAGCAGCACGGCGAGCGGCGCATCGGGCACGACGGGACGCAACCAACCGGCCACGCCGAAGTTGATGAAATTGTGCAACAGACCATCCAGTCCCATCAGCGCCAGGGTGTTCTGCCCTACCCAGGCGACCGGCCATCCCGCCGGCGTGAGTTGCGCCAGGGCCGCAACCGCCAACGCGCCGGCCACGGCGGTCAGGGCGAACAGCGGCATGAACCCATGGGCCGATTCGGCCATCAGCACCACCGGTTTCTCGCCCGTAAACGGCCCGGCGTTCAGGTTGAAGGTCACCAGGACGACGATTGCGGCCGCCACCAGGGCCGTCAGCCGGACGGCGAGCGGCCTCGGCTGCTCCAGGAGGCGCGTCTGCCGGGCCAACATGCCCAACTGGTAGAACCCATAGGCGATCAGGGCCTCGTGGATGAACCACGTATTCAGCGCGATGCCGGTAACGGTCACCACAAGGCCTATCTTTGCCAGGATCAACCCGCCGGCCGCCAGGAAGCCGATCGCCGCGGCCAGCAGCGCCGGCGCGGTTTTGACGTATCGGCGCACGCAGAAGTGGATGATTTCGACCGTAAATAGACAGACCAGGAACCACGTGACGAAGTTGAACGACGGATAGCCACGCAAGAAGTCAAGTAGGCTGGTCAGGTAGATCTTCCAGTTCGCCGTGCCCGTGGCGATCCCCTGGGCCACGAAAACGACGAAGGCCAGCAGATTAAAGAAGAGCGCCGGTGCGAGTCGGGTCGCCAGGCCGCGACGCAAGTATTGACCGAAGCTCTCATCCCGTTCCTTCTGTACGTAGCCCGCCAGGATGAAGAACAACGGGACGTGAAACGCGTAGATCAGCTTGAACTGCGGAAATGCCGACGCATAGCCCTGGTCGAACATCCGCTCGACGAAATGACCGTAGAAGACCAGGCCGATGCCGTAAGCCTTCGCCGCATCCACCCAGGCAATGTGCCCCGCCTGTCCATGACCCGTCATTCACCGCCTCCTATCGCCACCGGCGCCATCCCGCGCGCCCGATACCACGCCACCGCCTCGGCAAAAGCCTCGCGCAAATCCGACTGCGGCAGTCCCAGCTCGCGGATCGCGCGGGTCGGGTCGGCGGTGAGCGCCAACCGTAGGGGCGGGTCTTGCACCCGCCCTGGCCTCATCTTCCCTCCGGCCGCCTCGGCCACCAGCCGCAGGAACGCCGGCTGATCCAGGTTGCCTTCGCGATGGCCCAGAATGTACACCTGTCCCCGCTCGCCCCGTTGGGCGGCCAGCAAATGGCCTGCGGCAATGTTCCTTACCGGCGCATGGTTGACGTCGCCCGCGGGATAGACAAGCGCTTCCCCGCGCAACGCGGCCAGGATCCGCGCCCCGGTCGCGGTCGGCCGGGCGTCTCCCGTGCCCACCGGTGCGGTTGGTTTGACGATTACCACGTCCAACCCGGCCGCAGCCCACGCGCGGGCGATCAACTCGGCCAGATACTTCGACCGGACGTAGTGGCTGGCCCCGTGCCAAAGGTTGAAGGGGGTGCGCTCATCGGGCAGGACGCCGGGGTCGGCCGGACGGCCCACGGTGCCGATACTGCTCGTCACCACCACGCGGCGGATGCCGGCGGATGCGCACGCCGCCAGCAGCGTGTTCGTGCCGGCCACGTTGACTGCGTACATGGCATCCGCCTGCTCCGGGCCGGCGTAACGCGCGGCGATGTGGAAGCATACGTCGCACCCCCGCAGCGCATCGGCCCAATCTGCCGCGGCGCCGGCCAGGTCGCCGGTCACGATCTCGACCGCGGCCGGCGGCAGATCGGCCAGCATCCCCAACGCGCTGCCCGGCCGCACCAGTGCCACCACCCGGCTGCCCGCCGCCACCAGCGCCGCGGCCACGTGCCCGCCGACGAAGCCGTTGCCACCGGTAATAAAAGCAACGGATGGTAACGGATAAGCGGATGAAACAATCTGCTCCCCCGCTCCCCTGCTCTCCCGCTCCCCTGCCCCCTTGCTTCCTTTCACCGCCGCCCACATACGTTGCCAAAGCGCCGGCCGCGGCCGATTGGCCTGCGTCAGCGACGCCAGCGTCTCGGCGGGAACGGAGGCGGACGGGCCGGTCAGCGCGGTATCCGGGTGCGCCTGGTACGGGAGCGCGTGGATGGTCGTCTGCGGCGGGAGGCGGCGGAGGAACGCCTCGGTGCGGGCTTGGGTCTCCGACAGCCCGGCCATGACGAAGACGCGGCAGATCAGCCCCAGGTCAGCGCAGTCGCGCGCCACCCGCCGCACGTGGGCCAGGTAGGCGTCGGCGCGCTGCCCCTCGCCCAGCCGGCCCAGGCGGTCGAGCAGGTCGGGGTCGGCGCTCTCCAGGCCGATCTTCACATCCTCGCAGCCCGCGGCTTTCATCAGGCGCAACAGGTCGCGGTCGAAGTGCTCCGGCCGCGATTCACACCCCCAGCGTAAGACGATCTTCCGGGCAATCACCCCTTCGCAGATCGCGGTCGCGCGCGTCCGGTCGTGGGCGAAGACGGAGTCGCGCATCATCAGGTAGCCGGGCTGAACCTCGGCCGCCAGCCATGCCCACTCGGCCAACGTCCGCTCGATGCTCTGGCTGCGGAAGCGCCGGCCGCCGGCCGCGACATAGGCGCAGAAACGGCAGTCAGCAGGGCAACCGCGGCTGCTGAGCAGGCTCGCCATCTGCTCGTAAGCCTGCCAGGGGACAAGATCCCATGCCGGGAAGGGCAGCGCGTCCAGGTCGAGCAGCAGGTCGCCCGCGTCGTACCGGTCGGGGCGCAGGGTGTGGGCGGAAATGGCGCCGGCCAGTTTGCCATCGGCCAGCGCCTCCACCGCGTCCGCAATTGCCCCTTCCGGCTCACCTAGCAGCACTGCGTCGGCCAGGCCCGCGGTCAGCCAACGCTCCGCCATGAACCGCGCCGACGGCCCGAAGAGCAGCACCTTTTGACCGGGCTGACGCCAGCGCAGGATGCGCATGAAGGTCTCGTCGGCGTGCGCAGTGCCTTCGCTCACCAGGATGGCGAGAATGTCCGCGGCATCCGGCCACGTGCCAGGCACTTCCGAAGTGCCTGGCACGTAAACTGAGGTCGGCAGGCCGGCAGCCCGCGTGACCGCGGCGACCTGGGCGATGGTGTGCGGCGGGTAGAGAAACGGCCGCGGGGCAAAATCGAGCGCGCCCATGCCCGCCGTTGCCTCGTGGTGCGCGGCTACGTCCGGCAGGCCCTGCGGCGCGATAAACAAGACCGACGCTGCCTCCTGCCTCCTGCCTCCTGCCTCCTGCCTCATGGCCCGGCCTCTATCTCGTAAACCAGCGTCCGCCGCGTCGGGTCGTCGAACGCGGCGGCGAAGATCACACCTGGCAGAGGCCGGTCGCGCCCGGTCTCCAGCAGCGGCGCCAGTTGTGGCCGCAGGCTTGTGACCTCCACGTCGTCCACCACCAGGTAACGGGCGTTGCGCGCCCGGCCATAGGCCAGGATTTGCGGCCAGGTCGCGTTCGGGCTGGCGATCACCGGCCGGCCGGCGTAGAGGCCGACCTCGCTGTGGCGGGTCATCACCACCGCGCCAGCGGGCGCGTGGTCTGCCAGCCAGCGCCCAGCGTCAACGTGGCTCCACGGCATGGCCGCGGTCTCATGGCGCAGCGCTGCAGGCGCCATCCACAGGCTGAGGCCGATCGCCACGGCCACCGGCAGCGCGGCGAGCAGCCGGCCGCCGGTCGTCCGGCCCGGGTTGGGTCGTAGGTTGGCTGTCGACGCAACGGTCCAGCCGGCCAGGTGATCCAGCCCGACCGCGGCCCACAACATCGCCAGCGGCAGGACGCCGACCAGGAAGCGGCTGATGACGAAGAAGACCCAAAAACCGGCCAGCGGCGCCAGCGCGGCCCACAGCAGCGCCTCACCTCGCCACCGCCGGCGATTCCACGGCCGGCCGAACAGCCCCAGGGCGATCAGGGCGACGATCCACGGCGCCAGCAGGTCTTCGTGGAATAGCGCGTGCCAGGCGGCGGCGACGTTCTGCCGCACCTGCCAGAGGAACCGCGCCGGGCTTGCCAGGACGTATTGACCCAGGCTCTTGTTGAACCGGTCGGGCGAGAGCCACATGATTTCCGTGCCTGCCGAATCGAGCGCGGACACGGCTCGGTCATGTGCGGCCTGGTCGTTGGCGATGTAGGCCGGGGCGATGTCCACCATCAGCCCCACTTTACCGCTCAGCGTCCAAAGGCCGGTGGCGTGGTGGAGATAGACCAGGTAGGGGGCCATCACCAGCACGCAGGCGACGACCGTCAGCGCCAGCCTCGCAATCGTCGCCGGCCGCCAGAACGTGCGCCGAAGCAGATGCCAACCCACCATGAACAACCCGATCACCGCGAAATAGGTCAGCCCCTCCGGGCGGGTCAAGTAGGAGAGGCCGAAGAAGAAGCCGGTGAGAACGTACCATTTCGGATTTCGGATTGATGCCAGCCGTCATTCCATTCCGCAATCTGCAATCCGCAATCTGCAATGCCTTTCCCGCCGCCCACACGCCGCTGAAGACGAACAGCAGGAACGGCGACTCGGTCATCGTGCTCCAAACGAACGGCCAGGCGGCCAGGGCTGGATAGACGGCGACCAGGATCGCGGCGATGAACCCGACGCGGCGGCCATAGATCGCGCGGCCCAGCGCGTAAATCGGCAGGCAGAGCAGCGCGCCGGTGACGATATGGATCGTCGCGGTGGCCCAGGCCGGCGACAGCCCCAATTCGAGCAGGGCCGCGGAAGCCAGCGGCAAGAACGGCGGCAGGTGGACGTCGAGACTGCCGGCCAGCTCCGAGTAGCCGCGGCCTGCGACCAGGTTGCTCGCCACCAGCAGATGTCCGGCCTCGTCCCAGCGCACGACGCGCGGCATCAGCGCGTAGGCCAGTCGCACCAACGCGGCGATGAGCACGATGGCCACGCTGAGAATGGACTCGTGGGGCAATCCAGCAGATTGCCCGCCGTCTTCATCCGCCGTGGCGCCGCGCGCGGCATGAGAAACTGCCCTGAAAATGCTACGGTTTGTCACTCTGAGCGGGTCTACCAGCCAAAGTGCGTCGTGGCGTGACACCAGCGAAGAGTCTCGGTCGCCGAAAGGAGATGCTTCGCTGGGATCTCGCCGCGGCGAACGTTGATTCGTTAACCCGCTCAGCATGACATTCGTGTTCATATGCGTCCGCTCAGCATGACATTCGTGTTCATATGCGTCCGCTCAGCATGGCGTTTGTCTTCATGCGCGTCCCCGCAAACTCGCCACCGTCAGCCCTTCGCGCCACGCGAAGATCAGCCCGACGACCGTGACGGGCACGACCTGGAGCAGGTGCATCAACACGATCGCGCTGAATGCGCCGGCCGGGCTGGCTCCCAACGCGGTCAACACAGCCACGCCGGCCAACTCGAAGGTGCCGACGTAGCCCGGCGCGGCAGGAATCATGGTGCTCAACCCGATGGCCGCGACCGCAAAGTAGGACGCCGCGACCCCCAGCGGCAGATCGAAAGCCCGGAAGACCCAGTAGTATTCCAGCGCGCTGCACGTCCACGCGATCAGCCCGATGGCGACTGCGCGCAGCAGTAGATCGGGGCTGCGCAGCGCGGCCAGGCCATCCAGGAAATGCTCGATCCAGCGCAACGGCGCGGCGGACCAGCGAAAGCGGCCCAAGACGCGGGTCAGCAGCGCCATCACCTGCGACCGGAACGCCAGCGCCAGCGCCAGGACGACCAGCGCGCCGACGAAGATGACCGTGACCACGGTCAGGCCGGCCGTCAGCCAGGCGGGCCGGGGAAGGAAGTGCGACGTGACCAGCAACAGCGCGATGGTCGTCAGCCCGTCGAGGATGCGCTCGGTGGCGATGCTGCCCAATGCCGCGCTGGGGCCGATGCCGCGGCGCATCAGAACGACCGCGCGCACTACCTCGCCCAGCCGCGCCGGCAGCAGCATGTTGCCCATGTAGCCGATGACTGTCACCGGGTAGACGCTCCGCACCGGCAGCGGCTTGACCGGCCGCAGCAGCGTGCGCCATCGCCACGCCCTGAACCCCAGGTCAGCGAAATAAGTAATGACCGCCGGCGCGAGGAACCAGAGATGGGCGCCGCGCAACGCCACGGCCGCCTCGTCCAGGTTGATCTGGCGCAGAGTCAGCCAGAGCGACAGGCCGCTGAGCACCAGCCCGACGGTCGCCAGGATCGCGCGCTGCGGAGTCAGCCAGCGGGGCGGCGCGGGCTGGTCGGCGGCGGGGTGGGGCGGAGTGGCGCTCATGGTGTCTCGTTTTGCGCGTGAAGGATCTCGGCGGCGTGATACCGGCTCAGCACGTCCTTCAACTGCGCGCGGAACTGCCGTGCCGGCCGGATGCCGGCCCGGTCGAGCAGGAAGCGCGCCATCACCCGCAGGGTGCTGAGGCCGTAGGTGACGCCGCGCCGGAAGTTCACCGACGACGCCTCGGCGAAGTAGCGCGTGGGCACCGCGATCTCCGTGATGCGGAAGCCGAAAGCGACCGCCTGGGCGATCACCTCGGTGTCGAAAACGAAGTCGTCGGAGTTCAGCAGGAACGGGATCGTCTCCAACATCCGCCGACTATAGGCGCGAAAACCGGTGTGACACTCCGATAGATGCTGGCCCAGCGCCAGATTTTCGACGATGGTCAGGAAGCGGTTTGCGACGTACTTCCAGGCCGGCATCCCGCCGGCCAGCGTCCCCCCGCCGAGCAGCCGCGATCCCATCACCATGTCGGCCTCGCTGGCCTGGATCGGCGCGATCAGCTCCGGGACGAGGGTGGAGTCGTACTGGTAGTCGGGGTGGAGCATCACCACGATGTCGGCGCCGTCGCGCAACGCCTCGACGTAGCAGGTTTTCTGGTTGCCGCCGTAGCCGCGATTCTGGATGTGGATGACCACCTTCAGCCCCAACTGCCGGGCAACTTCCACCGTCTCGTCCTTGCTGACGTCGTCCACCAGGATGACCTTGTTGACGACGTTGGGCGGGATGTCGTTGTAAGTGCGCTCCAGCGTGCGCGCGGCGTTGTACGCCGGCATGACGACGATGACTTTTTGCTTTGACTGCTCAGACATGGGTATTCCTATGGTTGAAATCTGTAAATCACGACCCGCTCGCCATTAGCGCCCAACGTTGCCAGGTGGCGCAGCCCGGCCGGCGCGGCGGCCGGGTCGAGCAGGGGACGCAGCGCCGGGCGCAGGCGCGTCTCCCACTCGTCCACCACCAGGTAGGCCGCGTGGCGTTTCGCCGCATACGCGACTACGTCGGGCCAGGCCGCGGCCGGAGTTGGTGCCCAGGCCGCGGCGGCGTGGAACGCGACCGCCGGATAGCGGCTCATCACCACGGCGTCCGGCGTTGCGCCGGCCGCGGCCAACTCTTCGGCCGCGGCCAGGTGGCCGGGCTGGAACGAATGCGTCTCTTGCAGCGCGGCCCAGAGACGGGGTTGCTGCCAGAGGAGCGCGAGGGCAAGGAAAATGGCAGGCAAAAGGCGGGAAATTGAGATTTGCGTGCTGCGTGTTGCGTGTTGCGTGCTGCGTGTTGCGTGTTGCGTGTTGCGTGTTGCGTGTTGCGTGTTGCGTGTTGCGTGTTGCGTGCTGCGTGTTGCGTGTTGCGTGTTGCGTGTTGCGTGTTGCGTGCTGCGTGCTGCGTGTTGCGTGTTGCGTGTTGCGTGTTGCGTGTTGCGTGTTGCGTGTTGCGTGTTGCGTGTTGCGTGTTGCGTGCTGCGTGTTGCGTGTTGCTCTTCTGCCATCTGCAACCTGCTATCTGCCATCTGCAACCTGCCGTCTGCAATCTGCAGTCTGCAATCCGCAATCGTCCCCGCCAGCCACTCCCCCAGCCACGCTGCCCCGCCCCCCACCCAGATCAGCGCGGGGATCAACGCGGCCGCCAGGTAGCGATCTTGGATGAAGAATAACACGAAACTGAGCGGCCCGGCAAGCACGACGGCCAGCAATAGCTCGCCGCGCAACCGGCGGCCATCCCAGGGCCGGTTGAACAGCCCCAGCAGCGCCAACGCGATCAGCGGCCAACCGAGCAGCCGCCAGCCGGTCAGCCCCGCGACCAGGTCTTTGACGTTGACACGCAGCCGGCGGGCAAACTCAGCCGGGTTGGCGACGATGGCCTCCGCCAGGCCCTGTCCCGCGCTGGTGTCCGAGAAATAGTAGACCTCGCCGCTGGCCGAATCCAATCCCCACGTGCCGGCGTCGAACGCGGCCGTGTCGCCATAGGCCAACCCCTGGGCGCTGACGTAGGTCGAGCCGGCCTCTTCCAGCAGTTGCCACTTGCCGGTGCGCTCCTTGAGCACGATCAGATAGGGGCTGATGAGCACGAAGAAGATCACCAGCGCCAGGCCGATGCCGGCCGCCGTGCGCACCCACCACCTTCGGCCGCGCTCGGGCCGGTCTCCTGATACATACGGTGTACTTTCTCGCCGTGCCCGTTGCCGCCCCATCGTCAGGCTGCGCAGAAGGTTGCCGCCCCACTGGAGTTGAGCCTTCGGGCGGTTTGACGCTTGCACAACGCAACCGGCTGAAGCCTCGACTCCGGCGGCATCTGACGTTCCAGGCGCATCGAACGCCGCGGGTGGCGTGGCAATTCTCAGAAGCAGCGCCGCGGCCAGCCCGCCCACGACGTAGACGATCGCCTCGGAGCGGGTTAGATACGCCAGCGCGAAGCCGGCCCCGGCCAGCGCGTAGCCGGCCAGTTTGCCGTCTTCCATGGCGATGAACAGCCCCCAGAAGCCGAGCGCCACGGCTAGCAGATAGATCGGCTCGGTCATTGTGCCCCACAGCAGCGGCGCCACCGCCAGGGCCGGAGAGACCGCAGTCGCCAGGGCTGCGGCCAGCGCGGGCCCGGTTCCCGTCAGCCGGCGGGCGATGCCGAAAACCGGCCAGACCAGCAGCGCGCCCGCGCTCACGTGCACCGCCACGCTCCCAGCGATCAGCGCGGCCGGCGATCCCCCGGCCAGACCGGCCAGCGGGGCGATGACCCGGCTCAACGAGGCGGCGAGAAGGGCGAACAGCGGGCTGTGATGGACGGCCGAGATGCCGAAAAACTGGTAGCCCTGTCCGTCCAGCAGACTTTGCCCCAGCCACAGGTAGAACGGCTCGTCGCCCCAGACCACACGCGAGCGCGTGCCCCAGTAGAGACGGAGCGCGGCGGCCAAGATCACCAGGCCCCAGACCAGCCACCGCGTCCGGCGGGAGGCAGTCATCAACCGTACTCCGCTACTGAGTCATAATGTGGATCGGGCGAAAACGTCATTCTGAGCGGGTTGGCCCCAAAACTCTCGCGATGGTGTGAGTCCAGCGAAGAATCCTTCACTGCGTTCAGGACAAGTTCTCTTTGCTGCGACGAGACCCTTCGCTGGATTCTCGCTGCAGTGAACACCACGGGACCAACCCGCTCAGAGCTTGCCCTGAGTGCAACGAAGGGGTGACACCTTACTTTTGGAATTGTTCGCACAAAACGCTCCTCGCAAGGATAGTTTCATCCGTTGTGGCGCCGCTATCGGCGTGAACCGCTTGCCTCAACGCGTCAAGCTCCTGCCGCAGCAGCCCCATCTCCTGCGTCAGCACCTTGAGCTGATCGCTGTTGTGCGAGATGGTCAGCGAAAGCTGGAAGATGATCAGCAACAACGCGACCACGGCCAATAGAAGCAACAGCGCGGGTGGATAGTCGAACCCCAGCGCGTAGGCCACGCGATCGAGCCAGGGAATGACCAACGGCGCGGCCGTCAACCCCAGGCCCGCCAGCAGCCAGAGCAGCGCGTAGCGTTCCTGCAGCCGCCGCGTCCGCACCTGGTTGATGACGAACGCCAGGACCATCAGTCCCAATAGGAACATATAGATGCGCGCGTATAGATTCACCGTGTCACCCCGTCATCTCCCCGTCGCGCCGACAGCCGCGTCTTCTGCCGCAGGAGCACCATCGAGATCGCCAGCCACATCTTGCCGACGTAGTAGATCGGTTTCCAACCGCTGTGCATCGAGACGCCGCTGATCCGCTCGCGCATCGTCACCGGCACTTCGGCCACCCGAAAGCCGGCGTAGTGCAGGATGAGCAACGTGTCGGCGTCGGGATAGTCTACCGGATAATTGTCGCAGGCGAAAAAACGCAGGGCGGCCGCGTTGAGCGCCTGGAAGCCGGAGGTCGGGTCGGTGACCTCGCGGCCGGTGACGCGGGAGACCGTCCACGCGAAGACCCGCATCCCCAGCCGCTTGATCCACGGCTGACGGTAGTTCATGCGGCCGCGGAAGCGCGAGCCGACCGCAACATCGGCCGCGCCGCTCGCCACCGCCTCGGCCAGGAGGGGGACGGAGGCCGGGTCGTGCTGGCCGTCGGCATCCATCACCACGGCCAGGTCGTAGCCGTGGCGCACAGCATAGCGAAAGCCGGTCTGCACCGCGCCGCCGTAGCCGAGATTCACGGGCAGGCTGACCACCGCGGCGCCCAACCTGGCTGCCACCCGGGCTGTGTCATCCCGGCTGCCGTCGTCAACCACCACCAGATCATACTCCGGCGCAGTAGCCCTCACCGCAGGGATCACCTTGGGCAAGTTCTCGGACTCATTGTGGGCCGGCATGATGATGAGACGATGCCGGAAGGTTGCAGAGTTCGCGTTCGAGGCCATAAGCAGGATACCTCATCCACACATCGCTAGCGGATGGCGTAGACTCTGTAGTTCTCGTCCCCAACGGCTGTCTCGAAATCCGCGACGAGCGCTGTTGACTGGCGGAATCTCGCCAGCTCGTCCGCATTCCAGGCAAAGACCTTGTTGTACGAGAAGCCATACTCGCCGAAATCATCCTGCCCGACCTGCCAGTGCCCTAATACGACCAGCGTTGGCCGATTGTATTGCGCCTTGATGTCACGGGCCACCGAGAGCAACTCACCGAGGGAGAAACGAGCGACGGCATCGGTTGTGAAGGAGACCGTCGTGCCAAAACGATGCTCTCGAGGTATGTAGATCAGATTGTCTGCGTAGTAGGGCAAGGACTCCACCAGGTAATCCGGTTCGGCGACGATGATCGCGTCCCGATAGGCCTGCGAGTCGTTTAGGAGCTGGCCGAACGCCTTGCTGGAGCTCATTTCCATCCGAATGTCCTGCCACATCGTCTTGGGCGTCAGGTTCAGACTCGCCAATACCAGGAACGTCGTGGCGCCGTAGAACCCCGCCTTGAAAAGCCAGGGCAATTTCTCCTTCACGACCTCGTGTTCCGTTGATTCCAGAGCGATCCAGTATAGGAATACGAGGAAGATCAGGAAGAGCCCTTGATGTCGGTAGCCGCCGGAATAGACCACACGGAAGAGCACGCCAAAGGCGATCTGCCCGATAAGTGCAGCGCCAAAAAGTCCAGGTCTCTTAAGCAAGCCGAAGACGGCGAGATAAACTACGAAGATGCCGGCAAGAGGCGGAAGCGTAACCGGCAGGAGGGCCAGATAAGTCTTCTCCGGCAGGATGGCCTGAAAGGTCCTCTCCGGATGCAGGATCGCGCCAATCCCAGCCTCAGCGAGTTTGTTCACATTTAGCGAATAGGCATCGGTCACGATCGTGCCTTTGCCGGGCAGAGTTACGGCCAGGCTGAGCAGAACGCCAGCGATCATGATGGCGAGCGGCAGACCGAGATACCTGCCGCATTCCCAAAGAGACCGCATCTTCTGCGTGATAACCGCGTCCCAGCACCATAGAAGCGCGATCGCGCACGCCAGGATGACCGAATGGACGTTGGTGTTGGCTAGCAAAGCCACAACCACGGCCAGTGCCAGAGGATACTTCCTTCGCTTGCGGAAGAGCACCGCGGCAACGAACAATAGTAACATGCTGATGCCGTAGTTGCGCGCCATGACAGTATACTCATAGAGAGGAAGACAGCCAAAGATGAAGACACTCTTCCACCAGAGGGGAAATGGCGAGAGAAGCACGAAGATGGCTATGGCAGCAAAGGCGACGATGATGCTCGTGGCGGGCAACACGAGCGGGATGTCCATAAGCGACTTGCCGATATACAACAGCAGATACCATAGAACCGGATGTCCTTCGTCTCTGAGCAGGACGAAAAGGTCCAGAGGCGAACCGGCATCGCGCACGAACGATAGCGCCCGAACCTCATCGCGCCAGAATTCGTGCCGTGTTGCGACGATAATGACCGCTGCAAGCCATAGACCGAGGAGAAGCGCCGCGACCATGATGAACCGCGCGTCAGACAGCGACCCTCTGGAGCCGGCCAACGCCGACACGCGGACGACAAGGGCCTTGACTGAATCCAAGACCCGTCTTCCCACAGAGGACCGCTTCTCGAACTTCTCCTCAGTCGGTATCATGTCCTACGCTCCGTCGAGCTTGTCAGCCTGCTCAATAAGGTCCGCGGTCGGCACAAGCCGGTACGCCGCGCTCAACTTGCCTAACATGTGCTCGTACAGTGGACGCTTGGCTGCCCACGGCTGCGCCAGGAACTTGTACGAGGCCAGGGCCGGATCGGGAACGGTGTCCACCACGTCGGCCGCGTGGAGCAGGTAGTTGATCGGCACGCGCCGCGCCTTCGCCAGCGTCAGCCCCAGGTCGAACAGCCACCGTCCCGCGCTGAGCACGAAGGTGCTGTGCATCGGGAGGCGGAACAAAGGGACAGTTGTGACAGGTGCTTCCCAGAGCAATTGCGGATTGCGGATTACGGATTGCAGATTAGAAGCCGTGCTTCTGCGATTCCAAATCCGAAATCCGAAATCTGAAATCCGAAATGGAGATAACGGCGCAAATCCATTCCGCGCGCTTCCATAATGCGTCGGGTCCACGTGACCGCCGGAGAGCAGACGCTGCGCCAGTCGCATCACCGGAGCGTAGAAGGTAGGTAGCAGCGACGAGTCGTACAAATAGCCCAGTTCGGCCAACACGCCGGGCAGATCGGGGCTGAAGCTGAAGCCGGGGGCCTTGAACCCGACCGGCCGCTCGCCCGTGACCTGGCTGATCTGCTCGCCAGCCGTGGCGATGTCCGTTATCTTCTCCGCGGGGCTGAGCCGGGCGAAGCCGTTGCGGTGCGCCAGCGAGTGGTTGGCGACCTCGTGCCCGCGGCGGATCAGCTCCCGAATCGTCTCGCCCTGCGCCGCCGCGTCGCGTCCGCAGACGAAGAAAGTCGCCCGGATGCCATAGCGGTCGAACAGCGCCAGCAGTCGCGGAATGCCCTGCTCGAACGCCACTGGCCGCGCCCCCTCGGGCGTCTGCCGGCCGATACTTTCATAGTACACCCACAGGTCGTCAACGTCTACCTGGATGGTTCCCAGGAGCTTCTCGCCACTCATGCCTGATCCCTGATGCCTGATCCCTGACCCCTGTTCGCTATCGCTCCGCAAAATCAATCGTCGGCGCTTCCAGCAGGCGCAGCTCGACCGGCAGTTCGACGTGGAAGCGGCTGCCGTGTCCGGACACGCCGTCGCTTTCGGCCCAGATGCGGCCATTGTGCCGCTCGACGATGTGTTTGCAGATGCTCAGACCCAGGCCGGTGCCGCGGTAGGCGCGGCGCTCGCTGCCATCCACCTGGTAGAAGCGGCCGAAGATCCGCTCCTGTTCCTCCGGCGGGATGCCGATGCCTGAGTCGGCTACGGTCAGGCGGACGCGATCACCGGTCCGCTGCCCGCTGACCATGATCTGCCCCCCGGCCGGCGTGAATTTGATCGCGTTCTCCACCAGGTTGGTGAAGACCTGCTCCAGCCGCACCCGGTCGCCGTCAATCTCGGGCAGGTGGTCGGGCAGATCCAGGAATAACTGGAGGCCGGCCTCCTCGGCCAGGGGCGCTAATTTGGTCGCGACGCTTTGAACCATCGCCGGCAGCGAGACTTCCGACAGATGCAGCTTGACCCGGCCTGCCTCCATGCGGGAGAACTCCAGCAGGTCGTCAATCATCTTTTGCAGCACGGTCGTCTGGCTACGGACGGTTTTCAGGAAATCCTCTTGCAGTTCTGTCACCGGTCCGGTCTTGCCCATCAGAATGATCTCGACGAAGCCTTTGATTGAGTGCAGCGGCGTGCGCAGCTCGTGGCTCACCACCGAGAGGAAGTTGGATTTCATCCGCTCCAACTCCTTTTGGGCGGTGATGTCGCGCAGCACAGCCACCACGCCGCTCACCTCTCCCCCCGCGTCGAGCACGGGCGATGCGAGCGCGCCGTAGGTGCGCGGCCCGCGGCCGGCGTCGGCTGCTGCGTCCCGATGTGCCGGCTCCAGGTCGAGTTCCCGGATCACCTCGTGCTGGCTCTGCAACGTCTCGGCCAGCAGATTGGCGAAGCCGGGGGACGATAGGTAGGGCCGCAAAGGCACCCCGGCCGGCGGCTCCGCTTCCAGGTTGAGAATCTCCTGGGCTACCGGGTTCATCAGGATCAGGTGCAGATCGGGGTCGGCCACCACCACACCGTCGCCGATGCCCGCCAGCACCGCTTCCAGCTCACGGCGCTTCTCCCAGGCGTCGCCGTAGAGCCGCGCGTTCTCGATGGCCGTGGCCGCAAAGTAGGCGAAGCTGGTGATGAGTTGCTCCGTCTTACTCTCGGTCGGGACGCGGTCGCTTGGCTCGGCCATACCTGGTTCTGCCATGCTTGGCTCTGCCAAGCAGAGCACGCCGATGGGCTGGCCGCGCGAGACCAGCGGCGTAACGACGTAGGCTGCGCCGCCCAACAGCCGTCCCAGGGCCGTCTCCCCGCTGGCGCGCACCGAACGGTTATCTCGCAACGCTTCCAGGGTCGGTGGCTCCGCGGCCAGCGCCAACCGGAATGGATGCGCGCCGCCCCGCTCATCGGCCAGAGTGCCGTTCAGCGTGCCGTCATCCCACGGAGCCGCGTTGCTCTCGGTTTCCAGCAGCGCCACGGCGCAATGGCTGCTGCCCGTCACCCCGCGCAGCCGCTCCACGATCATCTGGAGCGCTTCCTCGGTGCGCAACGTCGAGGCCAGCGCGGTGGCGACCTCTTGCAGCGAGCGTAGCTCCAGCACGCGATCGCCCAGGTCGGTGGCGGTGCGCTGGAGCACCTCGGTCTCCTGCGCCAATGCCGCCTGCTGCTGCACCAGAGCCGCTTCGAGCGCCGTGGCCTGGGCCGATCGTTGCGCCAATCGGGCGGCTACCATCACCAGCCCGATCAGCCAGACCCACAGCAGCAAGTAGCGGTCGAGAAATGCTGGATCGGCCAGGAAGGCCAGGTTGCCCGCGGCCAGCCAGAGCGCGGCCGTGTAAAGCGGCCCGAAGGCGAACGGAACCCACACCATGCCGGGCAGCGCGGCCGCCAGGGCCACGGCCTTGAGCGCGAGCAACGCCAGGATCAGGTAGAGCGAGCTGCTCAAGCCACCGTCGCGCCAGATCAGCGCGCCTGCGAAGAGGGCGTCGGCGGCGTAAGCGAAGTAGGCGACGAACGCCGGGAGCCGACCGCCCCGGTAGCTCAACCAGAAGGCCGTGGCGACGAGCGCGATCACCACATAGCCGCCGATGATCCACGGCCAGGGCGCCGCCCAGCCGGCCGGTCGTGTGCGCCACAACACCCATCCGCCCACGAGCAGCAGCGCCCAACGGCTCGGCAGATCCACCATGCGACCGAGCCGGCCGAGCGTGTTTCCCGACCCGCCTTGGGCGGCGGCGGGCGTGCCGGGGTAGGGGCGGGGTGACCCCGCCCCTACTTGAGAAGCGCTGAGGCCGGACGCGACAGTGTTCATCAGCGGGGCACCGGCGTATTGTACGGCGTTCCCGTCGGGGGAATCGCGGTGGGCTGGGGGGCCTCCGTAGGTGCGGCCGTGGGCGCGACCGTCGGCGGCCGGCGCGTGTCGGCGGGCTGGGGCGCCGGCGCGGTGGTCGCCTCTGCGGCGACCGTCGCGGTCGGGAGCGGCGTTGCGCTCGGCGTGGGGGTCAAGACGCGGGTGAAGGTCGCGGTGGGGGTCGGCGTGACCGAAGCAGTCGCAGTCGGTGACGGCGTATCGGTCGGGGTCGGCGTGTCGGTCGGCGTGACCGTGGGTGATGGGGTCGGCGTCGGTTCAGGCGTCCCAAGGGGAGGCTGCGCACTGTCGGTTGCCGGCGGCTCCGCTGTCTCTGGGGCCAGCTCCGGCGCCTCGCTGAGCGTGGCCGGCGCCAGGGGTATGACCCCGCGCATCCAAACCCCGTCGTCGGTGGCCGCGTAGAGCAGGGCGCGGGTGTCGCCGTCGAGCGCGAGCGCCGCGATCCGCCGGCCGCCCGGTGTGCCCAGGTGCGTCCACGCGATCCCATGATCGTCGCTACGATAAACGGCGTTTCCCAGCGCCACATAGATCGTGTCGGGCACGCGCGGGTCGGCGAGGAGGGCCGTGGGGGCCTGGCTGCCTCCGAATGGCGCAACGGGCAGCCGTTGCGCCGTCCAGATCAGCCCGTTGTCGGCGCTGAAGCTCAGCTCGCCGCCGGCCGCCGCCCAGATGCGGGTGCCGAAATAGGGCATGATGGCGAGAGTCGTGACCGGCCGGGGCGAAAGCACGGCCGGCGTCTCGGGCCGCGCGCCCGGCCTCTGGATCACCCGCCAGGCCCGGCCGCCGCTCTCGCTCAACCACAGCGCGCCGTCATCTCCCAACGCGTAGAGCCGGTCGGGCGCGCTGCTGTCGCCGAGCAGGGCGTGAACGGTATGAGCCGCGGCGAGTTGGCCGCCATCGGTCTTGCCCGGCCGCGGCGGCCAGAGACCGCCGGGCGCCCAGGTGGCGCCGCCGTCGGCGCTGCGCTGGGCGCGGCTGTCAGTCGCCAGGGTGATCGTGTCGGGTGCGCCGCTCGGACCGGCCAGGATGACCATCGGCGGCTGATCCAATTGGCCGGGGGCTGGACCGACAAGCTGCCAGGCGGCGCCCCCGTCCTCGGAGCGGTAGAGCTGCCGGGCCGTGCCTGCGCCGGTCACGGCGTAGAGCCCGCGCGCCCGGCCGGGTACGACGCGCCAGGCGGCCAACGCCGGGCCGCCCAGCGGTGTGCGCGGCAGTGGGTCGTCAATGCGACGCCAGCCTTCGGCCGCGGTGAAGCGCCACAGCCCCGTGTGCGTCTCGGCATAGACCACGCGCTCGGAACTGCTGCCCGCGACCGCAAGCGCCAGCACCGTCTCGCCGCGCAGACCCAGGGGCATCCATGTCTCGTTGCGCGCGGCGCCGGCCAGCGGCAGGAGCAGGAGCGGGGCCAGGAAGATCAGGCTGGCGACGATGAACTGTCCCAGGGGGAGGCTGCGCACTCTTAAACCCAACAAAAAGCTCATAACGGCATCACCGCGGCGGGGTCGGCCGCGGGGTGGGCACGGCCGTCGGTTCGGGCCTGGTGGGAACTGGCTCGGTTGACGACCGCCCGTCGCCGCGCTCGTTCCAGAAGTCCACCGTCACGCAGGCGCCGGCCGGGGTCAGGGTCACCGCGCTGCTCTGCGGGCTGACAGTCCGCCAGCCAGGCTCCAACGTCTCGCCGACGGTGTACGCGCCGGCGGCCAGGGCATCGAAACGGTAGGCGCCATTGCCGTCGGTGCGCTGCGTCTGCGCCGGGCCGCTCGGCCCTTGCAGGGTGATCGTCCAGCCGGCCAATGACCCGCTGCCGGTATCGCGCACGCGACCAACCAGGCAGATGACCTGGCTGCCGGTCGGCGCAGGGCGAGTCTCGACAGCAGTGACGGGCAGAGCCGGCGGCGTAACGACCGCCAACAGGTCGAGCGATCCCTGCACTTCGGCCAGCCCGGCGGAGATCCAGCCTGTTTCCGTCCCAAGGGGAGGCTGCGCACTAGCTGCGCCGCCATCGGCGAGCGCGACGCAGCACACCTGGAGCCAACTACCATCGGCGTTGCGGCCGGTAATCGCCACCGGGTCGCCTGCGCGGATTACTCCCACAATGGGATACGCGGTGCTCGGACCGCTGCGCACGTTCAGAGCATCCGAGCGAGCCACGGCAAAGGGCGTGGGCGTAGCAAACAACGCAGTGGGCCGCGGGGTGGCGGTGGGCCGCGGCAAGGGGGTCGGGGTGATGGCGCGGGCGATCGCCTCGCCCTGGACGGCCGCGGTGTGATCGCTCACGGCCACGGCCTGTGCGCCCTGGTAGAAGCGGACGGCTGCCGGCGCATCGCCGGCCTGCACGGCCGCCTCGGCGCGGTTCAACAGCAGGGCGTAGAGTTGCCTGGCGGCCTGCCCGTTGGCATAGGTGGACGTCTCGGCCAGCAAAGCTTCCAGGCGCGCCTGGGCTTCCGGCAGGTTGTTGTTAGCAAGACCGCGCACCGCGTCCAGGTAAAGCACAGCGAGGCGCCGCTCGTCCGTGGCCCTGCGGTTGCGCGGATGGATGGCGAGCGCACTGGAGAAATACTCGATCGCCCGTTGCACTGAGACGATCTTGGCATCCGCGGTGTCTATCAGCTCCTGCCCGGCGTTCAGATAGCAGACGAAGAGGAACTCGTCCACCGCTTCCTTGCGGTAGGCGTTGTCCAATTCCTGGATTCTGGCGAACTGGGCGGCGGCGTCTTCCCAACGATTCAGGTCGTAGAGCCGACTGCCGTCGGCATAGAGTGCGGCCAATCGCCGGCGTTGGGCCACGAAATCGGCCTTCGCCTGGGCATCGCGATAGCTGGGGTCGAGGGCCAGCACTTTGGTCAGCTCGGCGCCGGCCGTGTCCCAATCATCCACGGCGATGGCGGCTTCGGCGGCGGCGTAGCCTTGGGCCAGCGTTTGCTGGCGCTCGGCGCGGCTCAAGCCCTGCAACCCTTCGGGATCGTTGGGCGCGATCTCGAGCAGATTCTTGAAGGCGGCCTGCGCGCCCTCATAATCGCCCACGGCCAGCCGTGCCTGTCCGCGGTTGTAGAGATCTTGCGCCTCACGCCCGGAGGCGGCCACCCACGGGAAGCGTCCGCCGAGCGCAATGATGACCAGGGCCACGATGCCCACCAGCGCCAGGCCGGCGAGCGCCCAGTTGCGCCACCCGCGCCGGCTGGTCTCGCCCCGCGGCTCCTCGACCGGCTCGCGTCGCGCCGGCGCGGCGGCCTGGAGCTGGAGAAACCAGCGCACTTCGTCCAACAGGGCATCCAGGCCCGGCCGGTTCGACTGGAGTTCTTTGAGGCGGCTAAAACGCTCGAGCGCCTGTTCCCAGTTGCGGTGCTGATAGGCGGCCATGCCTTCGTAATACAGCGCCTCGGCCGGGTCGGGCGGGGGCGCGCTGAAGCTGCGCGGCCGGAAGGTCTTGCCGTTTTCCGGTCGCGCAGCCTCTTCGCGTCTCAAGTTGGGTTCGCCTGTGGTCATGTAACCTCAAGTGGTACTGTTCAGAGACTTCGACGACTGTCACTCTGAGCGGGCCGGTCCCGTGACATGCGTTGCGGCGCGAATCCAGCGAAGAGTCCCTTGCGAGGCGGGATGCTTCGCTGGAATCTCACCGCGACGAACTGTGATTCGTTAACCCGCTCAGCATGACATTCTCATGCCTGGTGGCGCCGCGCGGCATGCGCCACCAGGCACGATTAGGCGATCGGCCAGAGCGAGTTGTACGGATAGGCCCTTACCGTTTGCTGCGCACCGACGGTGACAAGTTGTCTGCCGCGGCTGCAACAGATTCAATCGCGGTGGATACGGCGACGCTCTCGGCCGCTTTGCTGGCGACCAGCGGCAGGTAGCGCCGCTCGCCATAGGGCCAATCCTGCACCTGGATGGCGTCCACAAAGCTCCAGGTGTTGAACAGGTTGTCCTCGCGGTTGTAGTTGGTGAACGTTAAATTGACGGTGCGTCCGGCGTAGGGACGCAGATCCAGCGCGGCGAACTGCCAGCCGCTGTCGTACAGCGCGCCATAGCGGTTGGTGACGTTGCCCGTTCGCAACAGCAGGTCGGGAGTGCTCCCCGTCGCCGGGTCGCCCACGGAAACCTCGAAGGTGTCCACGAACCGCTTGAGCCGCTCGCTGTACAGGACGTCATACGAGTAGACGCGATACCAAAACGCCAACGTGGGCCGCGCCACCTGAGTCAGCGCCGGCACCGTGATCGTCTGCGAGATGGCCGCGTTGCCCACGGGCACCTGCCCCGGTTCCTCGATGCTGGGGCCATACTCCGGGCTGCCCAGGCGGGCGGCGAGCACGGTGGCACCCCCCGGCCCGTCGGTCGGCACAACCGCCTTGCGCAACAGGCCGCTGGTCGTCCAATCGCTGAAGTTGCCGGTGTCGAAGCTGCTGTTGCGCACGGTCTCGACGACGGTGTAGGCGCTGCCGTCGGTGAACGATTGAACGTTGCCAGCCCGGTCGTGTGCCCGCACGCGGAAGGCGTAGCTGTGCCCCCGCTGGCCGTAGAAGGTGGCGCGCGTCAGCGTGGTTCCCGATAGCCAGTTCTGCCAGCTCCCCTCCAGCCCATCGCGCACCTGCACCTCGAAGGCGGCCAGATCGGAACCAGGGATCGGGTCCGCGCCCCACCAGGTCACGTCGAACTGCGGGCTGGACTGATAGCGACTAAGCGACTTCATCCGCACCAGGGGCGGCTGTTGGTCAATCGCTACATCGTAGACGAGCGGCAACTCGTTGTTGCCCGCTACGTCGCTGCTCGCCACGCGCACGGTATGCGGGCCGTCGGCGGTGACTGTGAACGCCATGCCGGGCGTCCATTCGCCGTCGTCCAATTGCCAGTGCGTCGCCGCGATGCCCGAACCGCTGTCGGCCGCCGACAGGGTGAAGGCGACTGGCCCCAGATACCAGCCGTTCTGTCCCAGGTTGCCCGTCAGCGCCACGTTCGTAACAGGCGGCATCCCATCGTACCACAGAGCGGCCGGGAGCGCAACGGCGGTGGCCGGGTCGCTGTTGCCAGCGTGATCAGCCAGCCAGACGTAGAGGTCGTGCTTGCCCTCGCCCGGCGCTTGCAGACCCGCCAGGCTCTCGCTGGCCGCATAGAACGTCCCATCCGTGGGGTCTGCCGGCGGCTGGTCGAAGCGGATGTAGACGCCGGCGATGCCCGACAGGTCGCGCGGTTCCTGCCAGAGCAGGCGAAAGTCGTTGAAATGCTGCCAGCCGGTCGGCCCGGCGGTCAAGTTGATCGGCGCAGCGGGCGGGTCGGTGTCAATCCGGATCGTGAGCCGGTGCATCGGCTCCACATTGCCCGCCACGTCCTCGCTGCTGTACTCCAGCACGTGCTTTTCGGGTATCGTGATGGCGATGGATGCGCCGACCGTCCAGGGGCCGGCGTCCAGCGAATAGCGCGTGCTCACCACGCCCGATTGGGCGTCCGTTGCGTCCAGGGTGACGGTGACGACCGAGCGGTACCAACCCTCGGTCCCCGCGACGCCCTGCGCCTGCGCGGCGGTGGTCGGCGGCGTGGCGTCGTAGCGCAGCAGAGGCGCGATCGCACGGTTGCGATGATCGGCGTTGCCGGCGTTGTCCCGCAGCCACAGGTATAAACGATGGATCCCTTCATCGGGTACGGTCAGGTTGTCCAGCCGGTTGGTCAGCGGCGAGAAGATGCCGTCATCCGGCGCGGTCGGCTCAGTGTCCAGCCGGTAGTAAACCCCGGCGATGCCGCTCAGATCAGTGGGGTTGGCCCACTGGATGTTGAAGCGGTTAACCTGGCTCCAGTTGGCCGGCGTGGTTTGGATGGCGATGGCCGCGGTGGGCGCGGCCGTGTCGAGTTTGACCTGGACGGGGAAGGTGGTCTCTACGTTGCCCGCCACATCCACCGAGTAGAACACCAGGGTGTACGCGCCGTCGGTGGTCAACTGGAACAGAACGCCGGTCTGCCACGGGCCGTCGTTGATCCGGTAGACGGTGGTCGCGACTCCCGACCCGCTGTCGGTGGGTACCAGGCGGACGGTCAGGGGCGAGGTAAACCAGCCGTTTTGGCCCTGCGTGCCTTCAATCAGGTAGGCGGTGGCGGGCGGCGTGGCATCGAGCTTCACCCGCAAGGTTTGCGTCGCGGTGCTGTTGCCGGCGGCATCTTGCCCGTAGTAGTCCACCTGATGGACGCCATTGGCCGTCACCGCGATGTGGCTGCCGGTCTGCCAGGCGCCGCCGTCGAGCCGGTAGTAACTCACAGCCGGCGAGAGGGTGTCGGTCACGGTCAGGGTCAGGGTGACGGCCGCGGTATACCAACCGCTGACCTGGGGCGGCCGGTCGGCGGTCAGGCTCACGACCGGCGGGCTAAAATCCAGGTTGACGGTCAGGGTGCGGGCCGCTTCATTATTGCCCGCCACGTCTCGGCCGTAATACTCGACGGTATGCACGCCCTCGGCAGCCACGGCGAGCGTCGCCGCGGTGTCCCAGGCGGCGTTGTCCAGCCGGTGAAGCACAGCCTCCACGCCGGAGCCGCCTGGCCCATCCACCGCCGAGAACCCGACCGAGACCGGCGTGTTATACCAGCCCGTCTCCGAGGGCGCAGGCGTCACCGCGGCCGTGCTGATCGGCGGCGTGCTGTCGAACCAAAACACCTGCGGGTCAATGTTGCGGTTGTTCTGATCCACGTTGCCGGCCGCATCCATCAACCAGATGTAGAGGTCATGCTTGCCGTCGGCCGGGGCTTGGATGTTGTTGATGACGTTCGTGGTGCTGATGAAGATGCCGTCAGTGGGGAACAAACCGGGGCGATTGATCCGGTAATACGCGCCGACGATGCCCGATAGATCGGGCGGGTTAGTCCACCGCTCGGCGAACTGATTGACATTGGTCCAGGTGCGCGCCGGCGTGCCTTGCAGGGCAAACGGCGGCGATGGCGGTGTGCGGTCGAGGTAGAGGGTGGTCGTGGCGGCGTGAGTCTGGTCAGCGCGGCCGAACTGATCCTGGAGCCAGACGTAGATCGGGTGGCTGCCATCGGCCGCCGGCTGGATGCCGGCGATCCAGTTGGTGGTGGTGATGAAGGTCCCGTCGGTCGGCGCGATCGGCGTGGCGTCGAGCTTGTACCAGGCGCCGGTGATGGCCGCCAGGCCGGGCGGATTTGTCCAGGTGAGCGCGAAGTTGGCCGTGTTGGTCCAGACGGCCGGACTGGCCTGAAGATCCAGCGGCGCGGCGGGCGGACTGCTGCTCAACGTGAAAGTGGCGTTGCTGCGGTCGGTCGCCCGGTTGCCCGCGCGATCCACGGCCTCGACCTCGACCCATACCTGCGCGCTGTCCACGGCCGGCGGCGTCCAGGGGAAGTTGCCGTTGTTGGTGATGGCCGCGGCGATGGGCGTCCAGGCGCCGCCGTTGTTATATGAGACGCTCAACGTGATGGGAGCCGACGCCAGCCCCAGCGTGTCGCTCGCGCTCCAGGTGATCGTGTAGACGCGGCCCGCGGCCCAGACCTCGCCGCCGTTCGGGGCCAGCACGGTCACGGTCGGCGGGGTCGCATCGAAGGTGAAGCTGACGCCCGGCCCCGGCGTCTCCGCGTTGCCGGCGACATCGGTCGCCCGGCTGCGGAGGGTGTAGGCGGCGCCGGTGGCCCAGGCCGGCTGGCTGCCCGTGTAGGCCCATGCGGTCGTGCCGGTCGCGGCCAGCCAGTGCTCCGCGACCACCCACATCGCGCCATCCCAGTACAACCCCGTGGCCGTGGCCCGGATGCTCACGGCTGCCTGGCTCACACCCGAAGTGGCGTCGGCAGCCACACCTTCGATAGCGGGCGCAATCCGGAGCATCGTGCCGTCGGCGGGGCGCGAGAGCGCGGAGGTCGGCCGCGTGGTGTCCACGAGAACAGCGAACGCTGGGCTAGTCTCCGTCACGCCCCCCGCCTCTTCGATCTGGAAGCGCAGTCGGTTAGCTGTGGCCGCATCGCCGACGGTCAAGCCGGTTACGGTGATCGTCTGGGTGGTGCTCAACTCGCCGCTGACGGTCAATCCGGCCGTCGTCCAGGGCGACCAATTGTTTCCCCCGTCGGTGCTGATGGCGTAGGCCGCTGTCGCGGGCGTCAGACCGGCCGGCGACGCGGCGACGACCTGGGCGCTCACCGGCAGGGCCGTGACCCATGTTGTCGGCGCGAAGTCGCTCCACGTGACGTTGGTCGTCGCGACTGCGGTCGCCCGGCCGGCCGCGGGCAAGAGCAGCAGCAGGAGCAACAGGAAAGCACACTCGATTCGCAGAATCGTGTAAACGAGCAAGGCCCGGCCGGGCGCCAACGTGCGCCGGATGCCCGATGAGGCCCTGTTTCCCGTGGGCAGGAAAGTACACTCGATTCGTAGAATCGTGTAAGTGTTCCCGATGCGCATGGCGCAACCTCTTGGTGTTGACACTAAGGCAGGGAGACTCAGCGAGCCCCCCTGCCGCGATTGGCATGGTTATGGATCTCAGACTTCGGCCGCGTCTTCAGCTGCCCGCATCGAACTTGTACCCGATGCCGCGCGCGGTCAGCAGGTGGCGCGGCTCGTCGGGGTTCGGTTCCAGCTTGGTGCGCAGCCGGCGGATGTAGACGGCGACCTGGTTGGAATAGCCCTCGTAGTCGTAGCCCCAGACGGTGCTGAGGAGTTGCTCGTGCGTCAACACCCGGCCGGTATTCCGTACCAGGGTGTGCAACAGACGGAACTCGATGGGCGTCAGCTCTACGGCGCGACCGCTGGGCAAGGTCACGGTGTTGTTGACCGGGTCCAGCCGGAAACCGCTCACCGTAAGCTGGTTCTGCGGCTCGCCGAAGGTGAACGCTTCGGCGCGGCGGAGTACCGAACGCACCCGTGCCAATAACTCGGACGGCTCGAACGGCTTCGCCAGGTAGTCATCGGCCCCCAGGTCAAGTCCGAAGACGCGGTCAGTGGTCTCCCCTTTGGCTGAGAGGATGATGATGGGCAGGTTGGTCGAGCGTCGGAGCTGGCGCGTGACCTCCCACCCGTCCATGCCGGGCATCATCACATCCAGGATGACCAGATCAGGCGTCTTCTCATCTATCAGGCGCAGGGCGTCCTGGCCGTTGTCGGCGGTGAATACGACATAGCCTTCTTCCTTCAGGAGGAAGGCTGTCATTTTCAGGCTTGGGCGATCGTCGTCTACGACAAGAACCTTCATACCCACCAGGTTCTCCTCAGTCTCCGGCGCAGGATGAACGGCAACTACCGGTTTCGTAGACGCATTATACCACCGCGGCGGGGTCTGGGCAAACGCCCCGGCAAGTTGTGGCGGGCGGACGGAAATCTGTTCGACCATACGGCAAAATACCCCTCGACATCAATCATTCCAGCATACGCAATGGTATGCTGGTTAGATGAACGACAAATGAAGATCGTCGGGGGCAGTTTGACAGTCTATTCAAGAGATGTCCCGCAGTTTACGAGAATGTACTATGAAAGCGTCAGGTACTTGTAAGTCGCAGCCCTTGAATGTCAACTCAGACCCTGCTATAATTATGGCAGAGAAAACAAAGAAGGTTCCATGATCCCTGTAAGCGAATTGTAAGGTTGCTTTCGCATCCTTGAGCGCAAGCCCCGTCATCATTTTTGGATTATCCGAAAACAGTATTTTGTCCCAGGAGGTAGAGATATGTTTCACTCGATGCGTGTGAATGGGTTGGTGTTGGCGGTGGTGGTGATTCTCGCCGTAGGGCTGAGCTTGGCGCCGGCTGCGACGCCGGCTGTGCGGGCCAGCGTCGCCGATACGTGCTCGGTGTCCAGTGGTTGCTTCACCTGGCAACTGCTCGGCGTGACCCCGATCGGGAGCACCGTGCAAGTTCGGTTTCAGGTGACGATCAACTGCGATCAAGCCCTGACCTACGCGAGCTTCGGCCTGCCGGTCGGCAAATCGGCCCTGTCGCCAGCCAACGGCAGCACCTACACGTCGCCCAATGGCTACACCTACCAGGTGCAGAATCCGACGGGGGGAACCATCCAGTTCAACTACGTCAGCGGCAGCCCGGCCTTGAAGAGCGGCCGCTCCGATATCTTTATCTACACGTTGGCGGCCAGCGACTGGAATCCGGCGACGGCGATCGCGCTCCAGGCCAAGGCTGGGACCGGCAGCCCCATTTCGGCCAGCCTGACGCCCCAGGTTTGTCTCGGCTCGGGTACGGCCTCCATCGGCGACCGGGTGTGGCACGACGACAATCTCGATGGCGCGTTGAACGGCGCCGAGACGGGGATCAACGGCGTCATCTTGAATCTGTACAACGTGTCGTGCGCCTACGCCGCTGCCGCGACCCCTGTGGCCTCGGCCACCACGGCCGGGGGCGGGCTTTACAGCTTCCCCAGCCTGATCGCCGGCAACTACTGCGTCAAGCTCGCGAGCAGCAACTTCACGACGGGCGGCGCCCTGGCAGATATGGCGTATACCAGCTTCCCGGAAATCGCACCCGAAGATCGTGACGTGGCGTTGACGGCTGGTCAGGCGGTCACCATCGTAGACTTCGGCTATGCCGACGTTCGCCTGGCGCTGGCGAAGACCGTGACGACCGGCGCCTGCCCCGGTGCGACCAGCCTGACGATCTACGATCCGAGCACGGTGAATTATTGCTTCACCGTTACCAATACAGGCCACACCTACCTGGACAACGTCACCCTCAGAGACCCTAACCCGCTGCTGAACATCGTGGCAGTGTACACCGGTCTGTTGGCGCCCGGCGATGTCTGGCAATACTTTGCATCGGCAACCGTTGTCACCACGACCGTCAACACGGCCGATGTGAGCGGCACGCCGAGCGACTACAAAGGCCGTGATTTGCACGGCGCCTCGGCCTACGCCGAAGCCAGCGCCACCGTCACCTACATCCCCCGCGCCACCCTCGGCGACCGGGTGTGGGAAGACACGAACGCCAACGGCATCCAGGATGCAGGCGAGTTGGGCCTGGTGGGGGTGACGGTAAAGCTGCGCGACAGCGGCGGCAACGTCATCAGCACGACAACGACCAGCTCCGCCGGCCTCTACAGCTTTCGCCCGATTCCGGGCAGCTACTCCGTCGAGTTCGTGGCGCCTACGGGCTACTTTTTCAGCCCCAAGAACGCTGGCGGCAGCAGCGTTGACAGCGACGCCGACCCCAACACCGGACGCACCAGCGCGATCACCCTGGTCTCGAACCGGACCGACCTGACCTGGGATGCCGGCCTCTATCGCAAGGCCACCCTGGGCGACAAGGTGTGGCTCGACGCCAACCTGGATGGCATTCAGAACTCCGCCGAAAACGGGGTCGCCGGCATCACCGTGACGCTGTACACCAGTGCAGGCGCGCTGGTCAACACGACGACGACGGCCAGCGACGGCAGCTACAGCTTCAGCAACCTGACGCCGGGCAGCTACTACGTGATCTTCACGGCCACCGGCTACACTTTCAGTCCCCAGGATCAGGGCAGCAACGACGTGGTTGACAGCGACGCCAGCAGCAGCGGTCAGACGGCCAATGTGACGCTGGTCTCCAATCAGAGCAACCTGACGGTGGACGCCGGCATCTACAAGCAGATCAGCCCGATCCTGGAATGCGTGGTCAACAACGGCAACGGCACTTACACGGCCCACTTCGGCTACAACAACCCGAACCCGGCCAGCATGACGGCGCTGGTGGGCAGCAACAACCAATTCAGCCCGAATCCGCAGGATCGCGGCCAGCCCACCCTCTTCGCGGCGGGGCGTTCGGCCTCGTGGCCGGCTGCGCCCTTCTCAGTACCTTTCGACGGTTCCAACCTGGTGTGGACGCTGACCGGCAAGACCGCGACCGCATCGAACAGCTCGACCCAGTGTCGCGAGCGTGTCTTCCTGGAAAAGGTCTGGCTGGATCCCTTCGGTGCTGTGACCACGCCGCCGGCCGATCTGGCGCCGAGCTACGCGATCACTGCGATCAGCATTGACGGCGCCGCGACCTGCTCCTATTCGGGCGGGACACTGCAATGCGTCTATCCCGGCGGCAACGGCCTGACCGTGCCGGTCAATGGAACCTACACTGTGACCGAGAGCGTCATGCCGGCCGGCTGGAACGCGATCAACGGCGCCGGGACGTTCACCGCTCAATACAGCGGCGGTTACTGCGTCAGTCCCTACAACGGCCAGGCGAACTACTGCCTGCACACGGTTCAGAACCAGAAATACACCGGCAGCATCGGTGACTACGTATGGAACGACGCGGATGGCGACAAGGCGCAGGACGGCGACGAACTACCCTTGGCGGGCGCGACGGTGGAACTGTACCGCGGCGGCGTGAAAATCGCCACGGCGACCACCGGCGCGGACGGCCTCTACCACTTCTACTGGCTGCCGGCCGGCGTCTACACGGTGAGTGTGGCCTCGGTCCCCGCCGGATACTATCTGACTACCGCCAACAACCCGTTGACAGTGAACCTGGCGACTGCGCAAACCTACACCGAGGCTGACTTCGGGTACGCGGGCAAGGGGAGCATCCCTGGCGTGGTGTTTTACGACTGGAATGGGGACGGCCAACAGGGCGGTCCGAACGAGATCGGCATCGCCAACGTCCAGGTCTGCCTGTATCGCGACGCCGGAACCATCGGCGTCTATGAGCCAGGGATTGACACGCAAGTGGAGTGCAAGACGACGCCTGACGGCGGTGGGTACGTCTTCTCGGGGCTGATGCCCGGCAACTACCTGGTGGTCGAAACGCAACCTTCGGGCCTGGAGAACTCTCCGGTCATGCCGGACGTGCTGGCCGTGCCGCTGAAAGTCGTCGGCGCCGGCGGCCTCGCCAACGATCAAGATTTCGGCGAGTTGTACTACATAAAAATCGGCGATCAGGTCTATGTGGATATCAACGTCAATAGCACTCAGGATGCCGGCGAGCCGGGCATGAACGGCGTACCGCTGACCCTCGTGGGCAAGGACGTTACGGGCGCGATCGTGCAACGCACGACTTCCTCCGCAAACGGCCTCTACCTGTTTAGCTACCTGCTGCCCGGCACGTACACCGTCACAGTTCCCAGCCCCTTTGCCGGTTTCTCGCTGGTCTCCCTGGGTACGCAGACCAGCGCCATGGTCGGCATGAATGGGGATCGGCAAGACCTGAACCTGGATTTCCGCTACATCTATCCGACGGCCGTGACGCTGGCCCGGTTCGAGGTCGCGGCCGAGAATGGTCGGGTCGAGCTGCGCTGGGCGACCCACGACGCCAGCGGGCTGCCCTTCAACGTGTGGCGAGCCGACAATGCCAAGGGTATCGACGCGGTTCGGCTGACCGCAACTCCACTGGACGGCCAGCCTGACGGCAGCTACGAGTTCATAGATAAGACGGTCCGTTCGGGGCAGACCTACTGGTACTGGCTGGAAAACACGGCTGACGGCCAGCGGTTCGGTCCCCAGTCGGTGACGGTGAATACCGCCCCGGCCATGCAGGTGCGGGCCTATCTGCCGATGGTGAGCGGGCAGGTCTACCAGGGAACGGGGAAGAAGTAAGCTCCGAACAAACTATCGAATCAAACAACCCGAAGTGCGACGTCTGCGCTTCGGGTTGTTGTTTACAAGTGGCAGAGAGGGACGACGTTCACAATGACATTCAATACACCCACTTCTTGAACAGTTCCCCCAAGTCCTGCCCCGACACCTCTTCGGCAAGTTTGCGAAAACCGTCGGTCGTGGCGATGCGCCAGGCGTATTCGGCGTAGTAGCGGCGCAGGAGCACGGCCATCATCTTCTCGCCGATACGGTCACGTAACGCCAGGAAGAAGAGCGCGCCGCGGCCGTAGACGAGCGCACCGTATTCGAGGCCTTCGTAGGCTGCTACCGGCAGGCCGATGGCCTTCTCCTCGTATTTCACCCGCGCCCACCGCTGGTTCATCGCGTTGACGAAGCTCTGGCCGCCTTCCTGGCCGTAGACGCCCCGGAAGTAGAGGTAGGTGGCATATTGGGCCAGCGATTCGTCCAGCCACGGCGCGTTGACCTGGTCGTTCCCCACCACATTGTACCACCACTGGTGCGCCACCTCGTGCGCCGTCGCGGACTCGAAGAAGTCCCGCCGGGTGGGATCGTCGTAGAGGCTGCTCGCGACGACCACCAGGCCGGGGTATTCGATCCCGCCCGCGCTGGTGCCGGTCTCCGTCACATCCAGCTCGCCATAGGGATAGGCGCCGAACGCCGTCTCGTAAGTGCGTACCGCCGCGACCGCCCAGCCCAACGCCTGCTTGCCCCCGGCTGCGTGCTCCGGTAGGAAGTAGCTGTTCACCAGCACGTCGCCCACCGGCTCGCTGGTTGTCTCGAAACGGCCGCTGGCGACGACGTTGAAATCGCGCAGCGGGCCGCCGACCAGCCGCCAGGTCGCTGTGCCATCGCCGTTCTCGACCCGATCCAGCGTCGCGCCCGTGGCCGCAACGGTCATCGTGACCGGCAGCGTCAGCGCCACGTCGTATAGGCTGGCGTCGTGGTAAATCACGTCACCCTGGAGCGCTGGCGTCTCCGTGTGCCAGCTCACGTCTCGATCGTAGACGACCACGGTCGGATAGAAGTGGGCCAACGCCAGCACGTTATCCAGGTAGGCGAACTCGCCGTAGTTCCCCACGTTGCCGTTGGCGGGGATCGGCTCGGCGAAGCGCAGCGCCAGCTCGACCGCGTCGCCCGGCCGCAGCGACTCGGCCAGCGGCACTTTCAGCAGGTCGTCATCTGATTCGAGGGTGAAGGCCGCGGGCCGGCCCCCGGCTTGCACGTCCGAGACCGTCATCCCATCGTTCCACAGGTTGGGGAAGAGGTGGAGGTACACCGCGGCCAGGGGCGCGTCCTCGCGGTTGGTGTAGCGGATGCGCGCCGCGCCGGCCAGCCGGGTCAGGTCGGGCGCCAGGGTCACGGTCAGGCTGTACTGGGTCATGCCCGCCAGCAGTGCGCCGGCCGCGGGGTCGAGCGCGGGATCGAGGCCCTGGCGCGCGACGGGTCGTAACGCGGCGGCGTACTGCGACCAGTCGAGCAGCGGCGGCGCGGGGGTTGCGGTGGGCCGCGGCGTAGCCATCGGGTCCGGCGTGGTCGTCGGAACAGCCGGCGCCGACGTGACCATCGGAGCGAGTGTCGCGGTCGGCGGGACCGTTACGACACGCGTCGGCGTGGCCGGCGCGGGCAGCGGGGCGCAGGCAGACAGGAACAAAATCGAGAGCGTAATCAAAGCAAAGCAGCGTCGCATGTCACCCCTGCGGCGGATGCCAGCCGACAGCGACCCAAATAAGACGGGCCGCAACAATATCATCATTGTTCAACTGGAGTGCGTTAACTGTAGCACGACCGCACGATGTTAGCCCGATAATCCTGGCGCCATCGCCGGACCACGCGAAATGCTCATTCCAAGATTGCCGCCGCGGGTTGAACAGAGACACAACCTGGCCGGTCCGCGGATCAACGGCTTCAATCTGGGCGCCCTTATACTCGTTGCAGCGTCGGCAGGACAGCCAAAGGTTTTCTTCATCGGAGGAACCGCCGCGGGCGCGGGGGATAATGTGCTCGACGGTAAGGGGCTGACCGATGATCCTTGACGAGGTCCGGCAGAAACCACAAAGTGCACCGGCCTGGCGGTGCAGACGTGCCAACAGTGTCCCTGAGATGCAGGCGTCATCGCCCGATCTCAGATTCAGCAGGCGTGGGGATGCCTGCGCCACGCCACTTGAGCAACAATGCGGCGTAGGCCTTGCGGAACATCAGGCGATCGGCTTCGACGCGCAGCGCGGCCAATTCCTCACGTTCGGCTCTGCTCAATGTGCCGGCGGCATTGGCGGACAGCAAGGCATCGTACCGTTCCAGGCGATTCGGCGCAAATTGTGCATGAACTTGCTTCTGAAGCGTGCTGATGGACAACTTCTCCAGACCGGCAAGCTCTTCCCGAAGTGCGGCCGGAACGTCCTCCAATATGGGAGGTAAATTGGTCTGCAAGGTTTCGGCCACCACATCATCTACCGGACGCCGTGCGATCTCGGCAACGCGACGCAGACGATGCATAGCCGTGACTGGAAGATGGATCGTAAGTGCTTCTGTTCCTACTGTCATATCGGTCCCCCCATTCAACACACTCCAATTGTTGATGACCCAGATAGTTTAGCACGAATTTCGATAGACGGCAAAGGGAGCACCCGCGAAGTGAATGCGCTACTTGACTTTACCCCCATCCTGCGCCACAATAGCCCCAGGAGACAGGAGACAGGAGACAGGAGACAGGAGACAGGAGACAGGAGGCAGATGCCTGTCCACTGATTCCTGGTTCCTGACCCCTGATCCCTGGTTCCTGATCCCTGATCCCTGATCCCTGCCATGACCATCGGCCGTTACCCCATCCGCCAAATCCGGCGCTCGCGTCAGATCGGCGCCACCTTCATCCGCCACGGCTTCGGCTTTGCCTGGGAGCAGCTCCAGCCGTCGGTGCGAGCGCGCTTCGGCCGCAAGCCGCTTGCCCCGCCCGACGTGCCCGCGGAGGCGCTGGCCGAGCATTTCCGGCTGGCCCTGGAGGAGTTGGGGCCGACCTTTGTCAAGCTCGGCCAGATTCTCAGCACCCGCCCCGATCTGCTACCGCCTGCCTACATCGCTGAGCTGAGCCGCCTGCACGACCGGGTGCCGCCTGCACCGTGGGAGGAGATTCGCGCGGTGCTGGCGGCCGAGTACGACCGGTCGCCGGAGGAGGTCTTCGCGACGATCGAGCCGGAACCGCTGGCCGCCGCGTCGTTGTCGCAGGTGCATGCGGCGACGTTGCAGGACGGCGCGAAAGTCATCGTCAAGGTGCAGCGGCCGGGCATCCGGGGGACCATCGAGACCGACCTGGCAATCCTGGCTGAATTGGCCGCGGGCGCGCAGCTCACCCCGCTCGGCCGCCTCTACGACCTGCCTGCGATCGTGGACGACTTTGCCCACACCCTGCGCAACGAGCTGGATTATCGCCGCGAGGCGCGCAACGCCGACCGCTTCCGCCGCAACTTTGCAGGCGAGCCGCACATGCACATTCCGGCCGTCTACTGGGAGCAGACAACCCATCGTGCGCTCGTGCTGGAGCGGCTCCGCGGCATCAAGATTGACGATCTGGCCGCGCTGGACGCGGCCGGCGTGGATCGCGGGGCTGTGGCGCTTTATAGCGCGCAGATCATCATCAAGGAAGTGCTGGAGGACGGCTTCTTCCACGCCGACCCGCACCCCGGCAATTTCTTCGTGATGGCGGGCGGCGACGTGATCGGCGTGGTGGACTTCGGCATGGTGGGCTACCTGGACGAGACGCTCCAACTGGAGCTGATTCGCCTCTACGCCGCCGCGGTGGAGATGGACGTCGAAGGGCTGGCGGATCAATTGGTGCGCATGGGCGCGGCCGCCGAAGACGTGGAGCGCCGCGGCCTCATGCGCGACGCCGGACGGCTGCTGGACAAGTACCGCGGGCTGCCGCTCCGTGATCTGCGCGCGGCCGAGATGATGGCCGACATCCTGCCCATCGCGTTTCGACACCGGCTGCGCCTGCCCCCCGACCTGTGGCTGTTGGGCAAAACCTTGAGCATGGTGGAGGGGGTGGGGCTACAACTCGACCCCGACTTCGACATGTTCGCGGTGTCCGCGCCGATCATCCGCCGATTGGCCTGGCGCCTGCTGAAGCCCCGGCGGCCGTTGAGTCGCGAGCTGCTGCGTCGTCGCACCGAGCTGGCCGACCTGGCCGACCGGCTGCCCCGCGCCGCCGATCGCCTGCTGCGTCAGGCCGAACGCGGCGACCTCTTCTCGGTGCGACTCAAGGAGATGGATGCATTCCTGGGCACGCTGGAACGGCTGGCGACGCGCCTGGCGATCAGCATGATCATCGCCGCGTTGATCCTGGGCACTGCATTGCTGATCCCCAGCACGGCCGGCAACCCGGCGGCGCGCGTTTTCGCTATCGCCGGATTTATCTTCGCATCCGCCCTGGGCGCGTGGCTGGTGCTCTCCATGTGGTGGCCGCGGCGGAAGCGGTGAGCAGGTCGCCAACTTTTCACCTTTACCCCGCGAATGCCGTAGCATAGGGCCTCGTGCCCGCCGTAGGTGCGCCCCTGTTACAGCCGTTTTGACGTCCGCGGAGCGCCCACAAGGGGCTACGCCTGCGGGCGTACAAGTCCGTTATCCCAACGGTGAACAATTACGTCGCCGCGGGCGCTTGACTTTCCAGACCGGTTGCCGTATTATGGTGATACCGCGGGATGAACGCATCTTCTCGATTTGTAGGGGCGCACCCTTGCGGTCGCCCCCGCGGGCAGGCGCAAGGCCGTGCCCCTACCCCGGATTCAGGCAGGTTCAGATGCGACACCCATCACCTCTTCCGGCCAAACTACTTCCTACCATGCGCGCCCGGATGATGGCCGCCTTCGTCCTGGTGGCCTTGTTGGGTGTCGGTTCGGTCGGCGGCTACGGCTTCTATCAGTATCAACGCGATCTCCACGGCCGTGTAGAGGATCAATACACGGCCCGCAACCAGGTCGTGGCCCGTGAAATCGAGATCACCCTCGAAGGAATCCGGGCCGATCTGTTGGTGGCAGCCAACGTCCCGCCGATCCAGGGCATCGTCCGCGCCCGCGATGGCGGTGGCTACGACCCGGAGGGCGAGAGCCGCTACGACGAGTGGACCAAGCGGCTGGAGGAGATTTTCGCCGCTACGGAGGCCGCCACCCCGCGTTACCTGGAACTGCGTTTCCTGGACGAACAGGGCAACGAGCTGGTGCGCGTGGATTGGGACGGCCAGCAGGCCCGGCCCATCGCCCCATCCGAGCTGCAGAACAAGGCCGACCGCCCGCACTTCCAGGCAACGATGCAGCTCGCCGCCGGCCAGATCTATGTTTCGCCGTTGGATCTGAGCCAGGAACGGGGCCAGATTGTGATCCCCTACCAACCCACCATCCGCCTGGCGACCCCCATCTTCAATCGCCAGGGCGAGCGCCGGGGGTCGGTCGTCCTCAACGTGCCGGGCCAGGCCATCCTCCACCGGCCCAGCACGCTGCCCGCAGGCGAGGGCAGCTACATCTTTGTGACCGATTCGCGCGGCTACTATCTGCACCACAGCGCCAGCCCAGAAAAGGAATGGGGCGGGCCGGAGGATCTGAATACCGGCCATTCCCTGCAAGAGGATCTTCCGCAGATCGCCGGACAGCTCCTCTCGGGGCGGGCCGGCGAGGTCTATGCCGGCCCCTGGGTCATCTTCTACCAGCCGATCCAGGTAGATCCGCAGCAGGGCGCTTTCCTGGTGTTGGGTTCTGCCGTGCCGCTGCCTGTGATTCAAGGTCCAGTCAATCGCCTCACGCGGGTGTTTGGCGGCGTGCTGTTTCTCGTACTACTGATGGCCGCGGGCGCCGGCTACTTTCTTTCCGGCCGGATTACTGCCCCGTTGCAAGCCCTGCGGCAGGGTGCCCGGCAGATCGCGGGCGGCCGGTTCGACCAACGGGTGCAGGCCGGAGGCGGCGTCGAGATCAGCGATCTGGCTGACGACTTCAACCGGATGGCCGGCCAACTGGCGGAGCGATATGGCGGCTTGCAGGCAGAGTACCAGCGGCTCTTCGAGAACGCCAGCGATTCGATCTTCATCTATGACCTGAAGGGCCGCATTCTGGTAGTGAACGAGAATGCGGCTCATCGCCTGGGTTATACCCGTGATGAGCTGCTGCGGCTGTCAGTGCAAGACCTGGATACGTCGGAGGCCGCGGCGCGCGTTGGCGCAAACCAACGCCTTATCGGGAAGCTCGGTTTGCTGGGCACGGAGAGCGCCCACCGACGCAAAGACGGTTCGGTGATGCCGGTGGAGATCAGCGCCAGTTTGGTCGAGTATCGGGGCCAGCAGGCGGTGATGAGCTTTGTCCGCGACATCAGCGAGCGCAAGCAGGGGGAAGCAACCCTACAGGCAAGCGAGCTAAAATACCGCCAGCTCTTTGAAAATGCCTCGGTGGGCATGTACCGCTCCCGACTGGACGGCTCGGCCATGTTGGAGGCCAATCGGCATCTGTGCGAAATCTTCGGCTACTCCCGCGCCGAGATGCTGGCAAGTCCAGCCACCCTCCGTTGGGCCAACCCGGCCCAGCGCGCTGAGATGGTGCGGCTGGTGCGGGAGCAGGGGGTACTGACCGACTATGAGATTGACATCGTGACGAAAGGCGGCGCGGTCAAGACCTGCCTGGCCTCCATCAGACTCTACCCCGAAGAAGGCTGCCTTGAAGGCACGGTGACAGACATCACCGATCGCAAACAAGCGGCGGAGGCGCTGCGGGCGGCCCTGCGTGAGGCGCGGCAGCGCCAGGCGGAGACCGCGGCCCTGCTGCAAGGCGCCCACGCCATCCTGGAATATGGCGAGTTTGCGGACGCGGCGCGCGCCATCTTCGATGCCTGCAAAGACTTGCTCGGCGCCACCGGCGGCTACGTGGCCCTGTTGTCGGAAGATGGCACGGAAAACCACGTCGTATTTCTGGACCCCGGCGGCCAGAACTGCATGGTTGACCCCGCGCTCCCGATGCCCATCCGCGGCCTGCGCGGCGAAGCCTACCGTACCGGGAAAACCGTCTATCATAACGACTTTTCTGCCAGCGCATGGGTGGGCCTGCTGCCGGGCGGGCACGTCGGCCTGACCAATGTCCTGTTTGCGCCCCTGGTGCTCGATGGGAAGGCGATCGGTCTGTTGGGATTGGCTAACAAACCGGGCGATTTCACGGAAGAGGACGTCCGCCTGGCCGCCGCCTTTGGAGCATTGGCCGCGATCGCGCTCCGCAATAGTCAGACGTTGGAGTCTTTGCGCAGTAGTGAGGCCGAGACCGCCCGCCGCAACGCCGCCCTGGCCGCCCAGAACGCCATCGCCGCCACCATCAGCCAGTCGTTGGATCTGGATACCGTTTTGAACGCCGCGCTGGACAAGGTCACTGAGGTGATCGGTGTCGGCGTGGGGAGCATTTATCTGCACGATGTCCAGACCGACGAACTCGTGTTGGCCGCGCAACGCGGATTGTCGGAACAGACGGTGCGGGAGCACACCCGCATCGAATCCGGCGCCTTTCTCACGGGTCGGGTCTTCAAGACCCAGGCGCCGTTGGTGGTCGAGAATATCCCCGAAGCTGCTCCCGCCGAAAGCCTGCCGGTGGCCCAGCGAGAACAGTTGAAGAGTTGGGCTGGTGTGCCGTTGCAGGTCCAAAGCCGGGCCGTCGGCGTCCTGAGCGTCGTGAGCAACGATCAGCGCACCTTTGCGCCGCAAGAGGTGGCGTTGCTCCAAACCATCGGCCAACAGATCGGCGTGGCCGTGGAAAATGCCCGGCTCTACGCACAGGTCAAGGAACAGCGGGTCGGCGAACTGGCTGCCATCGCCGAAGTGGGCGGTTTGGTGACGGCCGGCGGCAATCTGCAAGCCACCCTGGACACCCTGGCTGAAAAGATTGCCCGCTCCACTGGCTTCGAAGCCGTGGACATCGGGCTTTACGATGCCGAGCCGGCCCTGATAACCTTCTCAGCCCTCTACTCGACGGTCACGTTGAGTCTGCTGGCAGGTCGCAAAGGGACCACGGCCCGCCTGGCGGAGGCGCCGATTTTGCAGCAGGTGCTGCACGAGAAGCAGCCGCTGCTGCTGGATGACCCGCAGAACGATCCGCGCGTGCGGGCACACCAGCGTGACTTAATGCGGCGCGATGGCATCCAAACCGTGGTGACCATGCCGCTCCTCGCCCAGGGCGAATTGGTCGGCGTCCTCGACCTGTTCAGCTTGCGCCGGCGGGTTTTCTCGCCGGAAGATCTCTCGCTCCTCACCACGCTGGCGGATCAGACGGCGATGGCGATCGTGAACGCGCAACTCTACGGGCAAGTCGAGCAACGCGCCCAAGAGCTAAATCGCGAGGTCATCCAGCAGAAGCAATATGCTGAAACGGTGCTGCACAGCATTGCCGACGGCGTCTATACGGTCGACCGCCAGCGCGTGATCCTTTCGTGGAGCCAGGGGTCTGAGGCCATCACCGGCTACACCACCGCGGAGGCCCTCGGCCGGTCCTGCGCCGGCCTCTTGCGCCACCAGGATGAAAGCGGCCAGGTCTTGTGCGACACCGACCGCTGCCCCTTCATCCGGGTGTGGGCCACGGGAAAGCCAGTAGAGCCTGAGCAGGTCTTTACCCACTGCAAAGACGGTCGCACGATCCCCGTATCGGTCACCATGGCCCCCATCTTCGATGAAACCGGCCAGAGCATCGGCGCGGTGGAGGTCTTCCGGGATGTGTCCAAGGAACGCGAGCTGGTGGCAAGCCTCCAGGCCGCCAGCCGGGCGAAGACGCGTTTTCTGGCGAACATGAGCCACGAGCTGCGCACACCGCTCAACGGCATCCTGGGCATCTCGCAGGCGCTGCTCCAAGGCGTCTACGGCGAACTGAATCCCAAACAGACCGCCCGCCTGGGTAACGTCAACGAGAGCGGGCAGCACCTGCTGCGACTCATCAACGACCTGCTCGACGTGGCCCGGGTGGAGGAAAATCGCCTGGTGCTGGAAGTGCAACCGATCAGCGTGGCGGATCTGTGCCAGGTGGCCGTGCGGATGCTCCAGCCGGCCGCTGATGCCAAGCAGATCAGCCTGGAGCTCGAAGTGGGCGCAGGCCCGGCCCTCATCGAGGGCGATGAGCGCCGCTTGCGCCAGGTCTTGCTCAACCTGCTGAGCAACGCCGTCAAGTTCACACCGGAGCAGGGCCGGGTGGGCCTGACGGCGGCGGGCAAGGCCGGCGGAGTGGAATTCGTGGTCTGGGACACCGGCATCGGCATCGCCGCAGAGCACCAGCCGCTCCTCTTCCAGCCCTTCAGCCAGGTAGACGATGATCTGGCCCGGCGCTACCAGGGGAGTGGGCTGGGGCTGGCATTGGTCAAACAGTTGATAGAGCTGCACGGCGGCTGGGTGGCGGTGGAAAGCGCACCGGGCCGCGGCAGCCGTTTCCACGTCTGGCTGCCGGCGAAACGCCCGCCGCCAACGGCGACACCCACTCATCACTCCACGCTCGACGCTTCACGCTCGACGCTCGACGCTCCTCGCTCGGAAGTCTCCTCCGCTCGACGAGTGCTGATCGTGGACGACAACGCCCAGGTTGCCCAGCTCGTGCAGGACATCCTGGAGAACGAGGGCTATGCCGTCGTGCTAGCCGAGAGCGGCGCCGAGGGATTGGCTGCCGCCCATGACCAGATCCCCGACCTGATCCTCATGGACATACAATTGCCCGGCATGGACGGCATCGAGGCCACGCGCCGGCTGAAGGCCGACCCGGCCACCCGCGCCATCCCGGTCGTCGCGCTCACTGCATCAGCGATGCCGGGCGAACGCGAGCGCGCCCTGGCCGCCGGCCTGGACGACTATTTGACGAAGCCGATAGACCTCGCAGTGTTGATTGAGGCGGTGGAGAAGTGGACGAGACGTAGTGCGTAGTGCGTGTTTCGTGTTGCGTGTTTCGTAGTGCGGACTGTGCCACATCTTCGAGTCACGCAATACGCAACACGCAACACGCAATACGCAATACGCAGTACGCAGTACGCAGTACGCAGCACGCAGCACGCAGCACGCAGCACGCAGCACGCAGCACGCAGCACGCAACACAAGGAGCAGCCAGCTATGAACGGAACCATCCTCATCGTAGACGATCAGGAAATCGGTCGCATCACGTTGGAAGGGATGTTGCTGCCGTTGGGATACGACCTGCACTTCGCGGCCAGCGGCCGCGAGGCGTTGGGGCTGCTCGACAGCGTGCGGCCGGACGTGGTGCTGTTGGACGTAATGATGCCCGAGATGGACGGCTTCACCGTCTGCCGGCGCATCCGCGCCACGTCGCGCTGGGGTGACATGCCGGTGATCCTGGTGACCGCGTTGGACGACCGAAACTCGCGGGTGCGTGGCCTGGAAGCGGGCGCGGATGATTTCCTCTCCAAGCCGGTAGACTGGTCGGAGCTGCGCGCGCGGGTGCAGACCACCGTCAATCTGGGCCGCACGCGGCGCCAGTTGCAAGAGCGGGCCAAGTTCGAGTGGGCGGTGACGCACAGCAGCGACGGTTTTCTCTGGGTGGATCAGGCTGGCATCTGTCAGATGGCCAACGCAACCGCCCAACGCTGGCTGGAACTCGATCCCGCCGCCACGCCGCCGCGTCCCTGGCTCGAACACGCGGCGCAGGCCTTCACCGTGCAACCGCCGCTGACCTGGACTGCGTTGCATGATGCAGGCCAGTCGTGCGAGCTGACGCTCATCCGACCCGAAACGCCCAAATTCGACGCGCTCTGGCTGCACGTGACGGCTTCGCCGTTGTCGGCGCCCGAGGGGAGCACGGCTGGTTGGATGGTGCATCTGCAAGACGTCACGGCATTGCAGCGCCATACCGGGCACGCCATCACCCTTCTGGACCTGATCTCCCACAAGCTGAAAACGCCCTTGACCTTGATCAAAGGATCGTTGGAAGTGCTTGACGAGATCCTATCCCAGGCAGAATGCGAGGGCTGGCCTGAATGGCGAGACATGCTGGTCAATGCCGTCAGCCGGTTGGATCTGGAAACCGGCCAATTGCTGGATTTGGCTGCGCAGCTGGAGCGGCCTCTCGCCGGCGCACGCTTCGACGCCATGGGCAAAGACAGAATTGCCGAGATCGTCCAACGCATCTGCTCGGAGCTTGATCTGCCTGCCGAGCGGTGGACGCTGCGCGATACAACAACGCACACGCTGTCCCTGAATCCGGCGGCGCTCGAGATGATCCTGCGCCAACTGCTTGCGAACGCCTGCAAATTCCATCCGCAGGGCACGCCCCAGGTTCAGATCACCGTACGCGATGATGAGGCAGGTCGCGTTCGCGTGGATGTCGAGGACGATGGGGCGGGCATCCCGCCGGAACTGCAAGACCGGGTGTGGCTCCCCTTTTATCAGATTGACCGTTGGCACACGGGCCAGGTGCCCGGCATGGGCATGGGGCTGACGATGGTGGCGAATACCGTGTGGGGCGTCGGCGGACGCTGCTGGATCGAGCGCGCAACCACAGGCGGCACCCGCATCTGTCTGACCTTACCTGCGGCTGAGGGGCGCTGCTAAATTTTTAACCTTGAACCGGCTACCCATGTTTGGAATCGAGGCTTCAGCCGGTCTTTGGGCCATTTCCCGCCGCAACTTCCCGGCCAAAGCCTCTACTCCAGCACTGCTTCCGGTCAGACAACGGCCAACGCCTGTTCCAAGTCCCCGATGATATCCTCCGGATCCTCGATGCCCACCGACAGCCGTACCAGCCCATCCCCGATGCCGATCCGCTGGCGCTCTTCCGGCGGCAGCGCGCGGTGCGACGACATGGCCGGGTAGAGCACCAGGCTGTATACATCCCCAAGTGTGGTGGCGGGCAGCACCAGCCGCAACGCCTCCATGAAACGGAAGACGCGTCCCCGATCGCCGTCGCGCAGGTCGAAGCTGATCATCGCGCCGAACGCGCCGCGTTCCAACAGCCGTGCCGCCAGCTCGTGCTGCGGGTGCTCCGGAAGGCCGGGGTAGTTCACCACCCTGATCTTCGGGTGGCCGGCCAGCCAGCGGGCGACCTGCGCCGCGTTCTCGCACTGCCGCGCCATCCGCAGGGGCAGCGTCTTAATCCCGCGCAGGATCAGCCACGCCTCCTGTGGTCCCAGGTTCGCGCCGACCAGCTTGTTGATCTCGTTCAGCGCGCTTCGCCGTTCTGCGCTTGTCACCGTCACGCCGCCCAGCACGTCGCCATGTCCGCCCAGGTACTTCGTCGCGCTGTGAACCACGTAGTCGGCGGCGTGCTGCAGGGGTTGGCACAGATAGGGGGTGGCGAAGGTGTTATCCACGATGAGCGCCGCGCCGGCCGCGTGGGCCAGATCGGCCAGGCGGGGCAGATCGGCCAGCTTGAGGAGTGGGTTGGACACGGTTTCGACCAGCAGGGCGACAGGACGGGCGGCCGCGGCATGGGCAGCCGCGAGGGCTGCCCCTACGGCGTCGAGGTCGGTCGCGTCCACGAAGCGGGTCGTCACCCCCTGGCTTGCCAGCAGACGGCTCAGCAGAGCGTAGGTCGCGCCGTAGACATCCTGGCCGGCGACCACGGTCGTGCCCGCCCGGCCGCCCGCGGCGAGCAGCGCGCCGTGGATCGCCGCCATGCCGGAGCCATAGCTCAACGCAGCTTCGCCCCCTTCCAACGCGGCCACCGCAGCTTCCAGCGCCGAGTTGGTCGGGTTGCCATAGCGGATGTAGACCGGCCCTGCGCGCTTGCCTGCGAACACCGCGTCCAGGTCTTCGGTATCTTCGTAGATGTAGCCGACGCTGGGATAGATCGGCGTGGCGACGGGGGTGAAGTCGGCCCTGCCAGGGCCGGACGGGACGGCCCGCAGGCCGCGCTCGCCCGCGTGGACGGCGGTGGTGAAGATGGAATCCACTGTGCTTAGAACTCCCCGCTCAGATAGGCGCGTGTGCGCGCCTCTTTCGGATGCCAGAACAGCTCGGCCGCCGGGCCCGCTTCTACCACCTCGCCCAGGTACATGAAGATTACGTGGTCGGCCAGGCGCCGGGCCTGGCGCAGGATGTGCGTCACCAGGACGACGGTATACTGCTGCTTGAGGTCGAGCAGCCGCTTCTCGATGTGCTGCGCCGAGATAGGGTCGAGCGCCGAGGTCGGCTCGTCGCCGAGCAGGATCTCCGGCTCCACGGCCAGGCCGCGCGCCAGGCAGAGGCGTTGCTGCTGGCCAATCGAGAGACGGGTGGCCGGAGCGTGCAGCCGCTCCTTCACCTCATCCCACAGGCCGGCCAGCTCCAGGTAATGCTGCACCGCGTCGTCCATGTTCCGACCATTCTTCAAGTTGTGGATGCGCCGACCGTAGGCCACGTTGTCGTAGATGGACATCGGCAGCGGATAGGGCCGTTGCGACAGCAGCCCCGCCTTCTTGCGCACCTCGGTCACATCCACGCCGGGCGCGTAGACGTCCGTGCCGTCCAGCAAGACCTGTCCGGATACCTTGACCCCGTCGGTCACGTCGAGCAAACGGTTCAAGCTCTTCAGCAACGTCGTCTTGCCGCAGCCGGAGCAGCCCAAGATCACGGTGATCTGCTTCTGGGGAATGTCAACGCTGACGTTCTTGAGCGCCGGTTGTCCGTTGTAGCTGACGTTCAGATCGCGTACACGAATGTGAGTTTCCATGCCAACCTCCAACCTCCAACACCTACTTCACCACGTTCCGCGCCAGCCGCCCCGCCAGCCACCGTGAGCCGAGGCTGACGGCCAGGACGATGACGGTGAGGATTAAAGCCGAAGCGTAGGCGCGCTGCTGTACCTCCGGGTACGGGGTACCCAGTTGGAAAAAAACGGCCAATGGCAGCGACGCCACCGGCCGCAGCAGCGAGCCGGGCATCCGGTCGGTGTAGCCGGCCGTAAAGAGCACCGACGCCGCATCGCCGATCCCGCGGCCGAAGGCCAACAGGACGCCGGTCACGATGCCTGGGAGCACTTGGCGCACCACGACGGTCGTCGCCACTTCCAGCCGGGTCGTGCCCATCGCAAACGAGGCTTCCTTCAGCTCGACCGGGATCATCTTAACGACTTCGTCTATCGCGCGCGTCATGATCGGCAGCTCCAGCAGTGCCAGCGCCAGGATGCCGCCGAGCAGCGAGGCGCGCATCCCCAACGCCAACATGAGAGTGAAGCCGAACGCGCCGTAGACGATGGAGGGGATGCCCCACAGCACGTCCAGCGCCAGCCGAACGAAGTTGGCCCAGCGCGAGCCGCGGCCATAGATCTCCAGGTAGAGCGCGATCGGCAGGCCGAGCAGCAGCGCAATGATCGTCGCGCCGCCGGCCAGATCGAGCGAGCCAACGATAGCATTGAGGATGCCGCCCTCTTTGCCCAGGTAGTAGCCGCCCTTGGGCGTCTGGGAAATCATCTGCCAGTTGAGGGCCGGCAGCCCCTTGACGATGACGGTGAACAGGATGGTGGCCAGGCTGCCTGCCACCACCACGAACGACAGGAGCATCAGAGCCTTGAAGAAACCTTCCTCGATGTGCCGCCGGGCGAGCCGCTTAGATTTAACATTGTTCATCAGAGCTGCCTCCGGGTGACTTGGCGCAGGATTAGCGCTGAGAGGATGTTGAACGCCAGCACGACCAACAGAAGCACCAGCGCGGCGCCCATCAGCGCGGCGTCATAGAGCGGGATGGAGAGCATTTCGCCGTAGTTGTTGGCAATGAGCGCGGTCAACGGGTAGGCGGGGTCGAAGATGGAGTTGGGGACCTTCGGCACGTTGCCGACGACCATCAGGACAGCCATCGTCTCGCCGAACGCGCGTGAAAAGCCGAGCACCACGCCAGCCATGATGCCCGGCAGCGCCTTCGGCAAGACGGCGTGCTTGACCGTCTGCCACCGGGTGGCGCCGATAGCCAGCGACGCCTCGCGCAGGCCGTCGGGCACGGTTTGCATCACTTCGTAGCTCACTGCGACGATCACCGGGACGACCATCACCGCCAGGACGATGCTGCCGGAGAGCACGCCGAAGCCGGTGGGGTTGTGCGTTGAGAAGAGCGGGATGAACCCCAGCCAGCGGCCCGCGGTCGGCGCCAGCGTGTGCTGCACAAACGGCACGATCGTCACCACGCCCCAGACGCCGTAGACCACTGATGGAATGCCGGCCAGCAGATCGAGCAGCGGCTTCATCAGACTGCGCATGGCGGGCCGGGCATATTCCACCAGGTAGATCGCGGTCAGCAGCGAAGGGGGCACCGCCAGCACCATCGCCACACCCGTCACCCAGAGCGTGCCGATGATGAACGGGTAGAAGCCGAATTCACGCTGAAAGGGCTTCCACGTCTCGCTGGTCAACAGATGCCAGAGCGAGCCGGTCGCCAGGATGGGCCGGGTACGCAGCGCCAGGGCTGCGAGCATGGCGATGACGAGGAGCAGCGGCAGCGCCGTCAGCAGGAGCAGCGACCGCTCGGCCAATCGGTCCTTGAGCGTGCGCCAGGGCCGCGCCGGCGCGGCGGGGCGAGCGAGGACGGCCTGAGCGATCGGGACTATCTTCATGAAGCGAACCTCATATTCTACATCGAAAAACGTCTTTTCCACTCTGAGCGGGTTAGCCCCGTGAAGCGCGTCGCGGCGTGACACCTCGATGCCGCAAAAAGATGCTTCGCTGGTCATTCGCCGCAACGCACCGTTCGTCGCAGACCCGCTCAGCATGATACAACCAGGACCCTACTGCAACTTGGCGCGCTCTTTGGTTAGTTGCTCCTGGGTCAACGGGATGTACCCCACTTCGTCCTGGAACTTCTGCCCGTCGTTGAGAACCCATAGGAGGAACGTCTTCGTCAGGCCCGAGGGCTTACCTTTAGTCACCAGATTCAAGACCCGGGCCGGCGGCGAGGGAAACTTGCCGGTCGAGATCGCCTGGATGGCCTTGGCCTTACTATCTATGGCTTCGTCGGGGTCGGCCTGGCCGTTCTTGTTGACGTCAATCGGAACCACCGCCAGGCCGGCCACCGGTTTGCCGGTTTTGGCGTCGAACGCGTAGTTCAGATTGTTGTAGCCGATGCCCAACGGATCCTTGACGACGGCGTCCGCAATGCCGGGATCTCCGAAGACTCCGATGCCCAGGAGGTCTTCCTGCTTCTTGTTGCCGAGGTACTTGGCCCACGTATCGGGCGCGCCGGCCGCATCGGAGCGGGTGTAGACGTGGATCGGATCGGTCACTTCGGGCCGGCCGACGACCGCGCCCCAGGTGGTGATCTTGCCCGTAATGTAGATATCAATGAAGACTTCGCTCGACACCCCCTTGCTGAGCAGCTCCTTCAGCACGGGGTTCTGGGCATTCACTCCTGGGAACACGGCGTCCTTGGTGACGCCGACCCAGAAGGCGCCTTGGGCTTCTTCCTCCGTCGCAATGCTGCGCGACACCATGCCGATGTCCACCGCGCCACCGAGCGCATCGGCCATCCCCTTGCCGGCCCCCCCGGCCGAGATGTCGAACTCTACTTTGGGATTGATCTTCTGGAATTCCTCCCCCCAGCGCAGCATCATGGGGTAGAGCGCAAACGCGCCGGAGACGGCAATCGTGCCTTGCAGGTTGCTGGCCTGGGGTGCAGCCGATGCAACCGGCGCCAGCGAAGCGGCCGGTGCGGCCGGCGCCGATACGCAGCCCGCCAGCGGCAGGAGCGCGATCAGCAATGCAATCAGAGCTACTTTGGATCGGTGATGTTTCGACGTCATGTGGAACCTCCCTGTTCTTCAGGAATGGATTAGTCCATAATGTCTACCGGAACAGTAGACATTTGGCTCACAAAAAAGCCACCCATGATGCTGACCGGAGTCAAATCTATTCTTTTCGGGCGCTACCGGCATCACCGCGGGCTTGTTCGACCCGCCGGGCGACGTCCGCCAGGGACGTGCGGTCGAGGATGTCGCTGATGGCGTTGCGCACGTCGAGCATGACCAGCCGCAGCCCGCACGTCTTCTCGTCCGGGCAGGCGCACGGCTCGTAGGCTGTCTGGCTCACGCAGCGGATGGGCGCCAGGGGGCCATCCAGCACGCGAATGATCTGTCCCAGGGTGATCTGGGCTGCCGGATGGGCAAGATAGTATCCGCCGCCGAGGCCCATGCGACTGTGTAGCAATCCCGCGTTGCGCAGGGTGAGCAGGATTTGCTCCAAAAACTTCACAGGGATCTGCTCGCTCGCCGCGATTTCCTTGATCTGCACGGATGCCTGTGGTTCGCACGAGGCCAGGTGCACCATGGCCCGGAGGCCGTATTCGCCGCGTTTTGAGAGTTTCACGTTGTTCCGCAAAGTCTACTGGTTAGATAGGATTTATCGAGGAATATGATAGCACCTAAATGCACAAATGTCAAGTACCAAAAAGTCAGGCCAGACCTCCGAAATCTTGGGGGTTTCGGAAGTCTGGCCTGACACCCGGTATGAGCCCGGAGCGGATCGAACGCTCAACCCGCGGCTTAAAAGGCCGCTGCTCTGCCAATTGAGCTACGGGCCCGACGTGAAAAAGTATAGCATAGGGGGCCGAAAACCCCAAACTCGCAACGCCGCGCTTGTATTGACGGTGAATTCGGCGCGGCAAAAATGATCTTCGACATTGACCACCCACCATCCACCTGTGGTACAATGTCCCGCGTAGTAGCCCGCCCCTTCGCAAATCCCATCTCAGGTAAAGGAGCCTGAACATGCAACCTCAAGAGATTTACTCCCTGCAGGCGCGGGAGGTGATGAACCGCAACGTGGTCATCATCTCGCCCCTGGCGACTGTGCAAGAGGCCGTGGAGAAGATGATCGAGTGCGGCTGCGGGACGGTCGTCGTGGACCGCGCCGACGAGGACGACGCCTACGGCCTCGTCACCTTTCAGGAAATCGTCTATCGCGTGGTCGCCAAGTCCCTCTCTCCCACCCGCACGCGCGTCGGCGACATCCAGATCAAGCCGCTTATCGTGGTCAACCCCACCCTGCGGCTGCCCTTCGTGGCTCAACTCCTCGCCCGCGTCGGCATCCAGAACGCCATCGTGATTGATGAGCACAAGCTTGTCGGCGTCATCTCCAGCAGCGATGTGGCGAGGGCGTTGGTGATGAAGAAGAAAGAATGATGCGTGACGAGTGCTACGTGAACGACGAACGACGAAGGTCCCCGAGCCGCTCGCCGCAAATCGCGCAACACGCAGCACGCAACACGCAACACGCAGCACGCAGCACGATTTACTTCAAGGAGGAAGTCATGGATTTCGGTTGGACCCAGGAACAAACCATGTGGCGCCGCGCGGTGCGCGAGTTCGCCCAAAAAAAGATCGCGCCCCGCTCGCGCGAGATTGACACCACTGGCCGCATTCCCCCGGAACTCGTCAAAAGCATGGCCGAGATGGGGCTGCTGGCCCCCACCGTCTCCGAGGAGTACGGCGGCCAGGGGATGAGCGTCACCATGGCGACCATTGCCGCCGAGGAGTTGGGCCGGGCCGAGATCAGCCTGGCGCTGCCGGTGATGTACCTGGTGATGGCGAGCTGGGGCTACATCTTCGACCGCTACGCCTCGCGGGAGCTGAAGCAGGAAATCCTGCCCAAGGTGACCGCGGGCAAGGCGTTCCTGGGCATCGCCACCACCGAGCCGGGCGGCGGCTCCGATATCGAAGGCGCCACCCGCTGCAAGGCCGAGCGCCAGGCGGATGGAGGCTGGCTGCTCAACGGCGAAAAGATGTACATCAGCGGTATCCGGGAAGAGTTGGCGCTGGGCGGCTGCCACATGACGCTGGTGCGCACCGAGCCGGGATCGGGACATCGCGGCTTTACCTTTTTCGCGGTGCCGCTCAAGGACAACCCGCACGTCACGACGACACTGGTGGAGGATTGGGGCCGGCAGGGCATCTCGACCGGCGGCTTCAACATGGACAACCTGCCGCTGCCCGATGTGAACCGCATCGGCGAGGCCAATCGCGGCTTCTACTACGCCATGGAAGGGTTCACCTTCGCTCGCATCCTCATCGGCGCCACCTGCGTGGGCTGTGCCGAGGCGGGCCTGCAGATGGGCGTGGAGTACATCAAGCAGCGCAAGGCGTTCGGCCGGCCGCTGGCGACCAACCAGGGCATCTCTTTCCCCGCGGCCGAGCGGTTCACCGACATCGAGACCGCCCGCCTGCTCACCTACAAGGCCGCGTGGATGGCGGATGAGCTGTACGCTAACAACACGTTCAAGCACAAGGATGTGGCCCTGGCCGCGGCCATGGCGAAGCTCCGCGCGCCGATCATGGCCTTCGAGACGCTGAACGAAGTCGCCAACTGGCTGGGGGCGATGGGTTACACCAAGGAGTACCCCATCGAAATGGGCATCCGCGGCGTCCGCTCCTACTCGATCGGGGCCGAGGGCGCAATGAACATCATGCGGATGATCATCGCGCGGGAGCTGATCGGCGGGGAGTATACGTCGCCCCGTGGTGCGTAGTGCGTAGTGCGTGGTGCGTGGTCCGTTGGGCGCACGACTTGCGAATAGCGGGAGCACGCAACACGCAACACGCAACACGCAACACGCAACACGCAACACGCAACACGCAACACGCAACACGGATCACGAATCACAATGTCTCAACTCGACCCCAATCGCCGCTTCCAGATCGCGCTCGACCGCGCCCGCGCCGAGTGGGCCGCGGCCGAGCCGGCGCGCTGCGCCGCGCTGGCGGGATGCCCGCTCACACCCGAAGGGATCGTCGTCCCCTACTTCGGTCGGCCGCAGCGGGTGACGTACCCCGACGGCGCGGCGACGACGGCCGAGGGTAAACCGGTCCACATCTCCATCAACATCGTGCTGCTGCACTACCTTCTCACCGCGGATGGCGCGGCGCCGGCCGACCGGTGGCTGAGCTTCCGCGAGCTGCCCGACGGGCTGTTCTACGCCCAGGCGTTCGCGGGCCACGCGGAGGGGGAGATCAGCCAGCGGTTCGGCGCGGACGTGGCCGGCTTCCGGCCGGCCGCGACCGCGCTCGGCGGCGCGACGCTCGATCTGGCCGATGCCAGCTTTCGGTTCCAGGCGTTGCCGCGGTTGGCCGTGGCCGTCCTGTTGTGGACCGGCGACGATGAGTTCCCCGGCCAGGCGCGCATATTGTTCGACGCCCACGCCGGTCACTACCTGCCCACCGAAGACCTGGCCGGCATCGGCGACTGGCTGGCGCACAAACTCATCTCCACCAGACCGTGACCGGGCATACCGACACGCGGACCATCCGGCCTTATACTTGCAGCGGCTCTGCCTTACTCGCACGAGTGGAGCAGTGATCCCATCTGTCGTCTGTCAGATAAAGATTTGGAGTTAATGAGACACTGCAACCTGAACCATGGCCTGAGTTAGGACGAAGGCGTCGCAGCTTGAGACGACTCGTAGGCCCCGGCGTTCAGGCTGGGGTGTCCCGCTACCCCCAAAGCTTACCTGAATACTTATAGCAAACGAGAGGTGACTATGGTACCCAAAGTCGGACAAACCGCTCCTGACTTTGCCCTGAAAAGCCACGACAAGCGCGTCGTGCGCTTGAGCGACTATCGGGGCAAGAGCAACGTCGTCCTGGCCTTCTTCCCGTTGGCCTGGACCCCCGTCTGAACGAGCCAGATCCCATCCTACCAGGCCGCACTGGCCCGGTTCGAGGGGGTCCAGACCCAGGTCTTGGGTCTCAGCATTGACAGCGCCGACTGCCTGCGGGCATGGGCAGAGAGCCTGGGGGGCATCACCTATCCGCTCCTCAGCGACTTCTGGCCGCACGGCCAGGTGGCCGACACGTATGGCGTCCTGCGCGCCGAGGGCTATTCCGAGCGCGCCATCTTCGTGGTTGACAAACAAGGCGTCATCCGCTACGTGGACGTCCACGACATCGGCCAGCAGCCGGACAACGAGCTGCTGTTCCGGGTGTTGGCCGAGTTGGAGCCGGCCGCCGCGGCCGCGCAGAAGGCAGCCGAGGCGAAGATTCCAGCCCCGGAACCGCCGAAGGGTAACGTGATCATGTACTGCACACCCTGGTGCCCCGATTGCCGTCGCGCGCGCGCCTATCTGGCTGAGAAGGGGATCAAATACACCGAGGTGGACATCTCGAAAGACCGGGCGGCCGCTGGGAAGGTGCGCGGCTGGGCGCGCGGCTTCGAGACCACGCCCACCTTTGACATCAAGGGGACGATCATCGTGGACTTCGACCAGCCGAAGGTGGCGAGGGCTTTGGGGATCGCCTGACGCCTGGCTGAACCGAGGGATCAACTGAAATGCGCCTCGCACCGGACGGTGCGGGGCGCCTGCGCGTCTGAACGGCAGGACGAGATGTGTTTCACCACGGCAAGCCCACCGTGACAGCGGGAAATCTGTGTTATACTACAGCTAATCTCGTCTCACCGGAGGTGTGCGATGATCCCCTGGCTCACGGCTCTGTTAGCGGCCGTCTTTCTGTTCACCCCCCCGCCCGTCGCTGCGGCCGCACCACCCGCCCCAAGCTACCTGCCGCTGGTCGGCAACGGCATCGTCACCACCCAGCCACCACTGCTGATTTCCGCGCTCTACTACGACACCTACCTGGCAAACGAGCCGGACGAAGCATTCCAGCTCTTCAACCCGGCGGCCCTGGCCGCGGCGCTGGGCGGCTGGCAGGTGAGCGACGGCCGGCATACCGTCACTTTCCCCCTCAGCATGACCCTGCCTGCCCACGGCTACCTCTGGTGTACGCGCAAGGCGGTCAGCTTCACGCTCTCCTTCGGCTTCGCCCCCGATTGCGAGTACAGCGGCGACAGCGATCCGCTTGTGCCCGACCTGGCGGGGAGCGCGCTCACCTTTGCCAACACGGGCGGCCGGGCCACGCTGCTTGCACCGGGGGGCGTCTATTCGGACGTCCTGGTGTACGAGGGTGGCGACATGGCTGCGCCCGGCTGGCTCGGCCCGGCCGTCTATCCCTACCATCCCTCGACCAATTTCGGTGAAGAGGGGCAGATCCTCTACCGCAAGCTCGATCAGCGCACCGGTCTGCCCGTGGCCGATAGCGACACGCAGGCCGATTGGGCCGCGGAGACGGACGACCTCATCAACGGCCGCAAGGCGTGCTATCCGGGCTGGAGTCTGGAACGCTTCTTCGTGCCGCGGGTCGTCACCGAGACCGCCACGCTGGAAGTCTTTCTCGCGCCCGACAACTCGCACGCGGCGCTCAAGACACTGCTGGAAGCGACGCAGGGGAGCATCCGCTTCGAGGGCTACACCTTCGAGAGCGCGACCCTGGGCGGGGTGATCGCGGCTCGCGCCCGCGCGGGCGTGGCGGTGGAGATGCTGTTGGACGGCGGGCCGCCGGGCGGAATCAGCGACCAGCAACGGTGGGTAGTGCAGCAGATCGTTCAGGCCGGCGGTCACGTCTATTACCTCCGCTCCAACACCGCGGCCGGTATCCGCACCCGCTACAGCTTTCAGCATGGCAAATTCTGGGTGCTGGATGGCAACACTGCGCTGGTGGGCAGCGAGAACCCCAACAGCAGCGCCTTCGCGGACGACGATAAGGCTGACGGCACCTTCGGCCGCCGCGGCGTCTATCTCGTCACCGATGCGCCGTCGGTGGTGGCGGGGCTGAACGCGATCATGGACGACGACATCGCGCCGGGCGTCCACCGCGACGTGTGGACGTGGGACGCGGCCGATCTGACCCTGGGCGCGCCGCCGGCCGGCTTCACACCTTCGTATGCTTCCGGTGGCATCTTCTACACCGTCCGCAAGCCGCAGCCGCTTTTTCTGGAAGGAACTTTCCCCTTTCAAGTCATCCACGCGCCCGAACAGGCGTTGCGCGACCAGGATAGCCTGCTGGGGCTGGTGAACCGGGCCGGGCCGGGCGATACGGTGCTGGTGGAACAGCTTTACGAAAACACGTATTGGGGCGCGGAGGCCAGCAACGTGACCGCCGACCCCAACCCGCGGCTGCTGGCCTACATCGCGGCCGCGCGGCGCGGGGCGCGGGTGCGGGTGTTGCTGGACGCGTATTTCGACAACCAGGACCTCAACAGCCCCCGCAGCAACCTGCGCACGGTCGAGTATCTCAAGGCTGTTGCCCAGGCCGAGGGGTTGAACCTGGACGCCCGCCGCCGCAACCCCACCGGCGAAGGGATCCACAACAAGATGGTGCTGGCGCAGATCGGCGGTCGGGGCTGGGCCGTGGTCGGCAGCTTGAACGGCGGCGAGGTGTCGGCCAAGCAGAACCGCGAGATGGCGCTCCTGGTCGGCTCGGACGAGGTCTACGGCTACCTGGCGGACGTGTTCTGGTATGATTGGGATGTGACACCGTGAAGGATGGAAGCCTGCCGGAAACGGCGCGTTTCACAAAGGACCGGTCCTCTGCAATTCCAACTCGGGTCTGCGCAACTGCCGGGTCTACCTGACCGGCGTCACGGGCTCTCCCCTGACGAGGATCTGCGACAAGGCACCACAGTCAACGCGCACCTGGCGCCGGTCCGCGCCATCGTGCGCGGGCCCCAGCGGACGCTTAAGATCAAGGGCGTGAAGCAGGTGCCGGGGCGGGTGGAAACGTTGGACGCGCACGATTTGGGTCGGCTCCTCAGTGCTGTGGATGGCCCTCATTAGAGCGACAAGCGCGATGTGGCGTTAATCAACGTGATGGCGCGCGCGGGCCTGCGAGTGAGTGAAGCGCTCGCGCTCAAGGTCGGCGATGTCGAATTGGGGCCCCGTTCGGGGAAGTTGCTGGTGAGAGAGGGCAAGGGGCTAAAGTCGAGAACCCTGGCCCTATCTTCGGAGACCAGGGAGGCCCTGAAAGCCTACCTCCAGGTGCGGCCCGAGGTGAATGGCGATCTGCTGTTCCTCAGCCGCACCTACCGGGCACTCGATCCCCGCGACGTGCAGCGGATGGTGTCTGAGGCGGCGCGGCGGACCGGGATCAAGTTCACGGTGACGCCTCACACGCTGCGCCACAGCTTTGCGACACGCTTCCCTGGCGAAAAACCAGGGTGACATCGCCACGCTGGCGACGATCCTGGGGCACGCCAACATCAGCACGACCACGCGCTACCTGCATCCAAACGCGCGACGCGTGCAGGAGATGGTGGAGGAGATGTGACCGACATGAACGCCTACAATCTTCTGAACTGGTGACCTCGGTGTTTCTGCGATTGGTTGGTCTGGTCCGATACGAGGTTAGCCGATTGACAGGGCGAAATCATGTTGCGGACTGGCGGCGGGTTGGCAGATCGCATCGGCATTTGGTCATCGTGATGCCGAGTAGCGCATCGTGGATTCATGGGGCAGAATGGAAAGAGGGTTATTCGCCTTGTGAGATCACTACAGGGATGGTACAATAGAGATGCGAGCCGTTCGATTGCTGCTGAAAAGTTGGAACGCGCGCCGGAGGGTAGCGCCTCACTCCAGCAATGGTAGGCCCGTATGCAAGAAAGCGAACTGCAGCAGGAGAAAACCAGATGATCTCTAGTTTCGACTAACCGGCTTCCAGACAGCATGCTGCCCGGAGGGTATTACGGGCAGCACCGAGGGCCTCGTCAACTTGGCGAGGTCCCCAGAGCGTGTTTTTGATTCTCGATTTTTGCGCAAAATCAGGGTATCAAGTATGGGCTTCTATCCAACGCTAGAAGCTTTTTTATTGTGGATTACGGCAGGCCAACACGACTTTGGAGCAGCAGGTTGATGCGCTGAGCGGCCAATTGCAGACGGCGCTCGCGCGGATTGCGGAGCTAGAGCAGGGCAAGAAGGAACACCCAGAGCAGTTAGTAGGTCACTTGGCTCGCTCTCACCCCGCGAATTTGGGCTCCGCCAACCCCTGGATATGCGTGTGGACAACGAACAGGTCACCTGACCCCGGCGCGGCCTGGCGCTCGGCGTCGTTGAGCATCAGCCACGCGGAGGTCACGTACAGGTCTTTCAAATCAGGCCCGCCGAACACGCAACTCGTCGGGTTGGGCACGGGCAGCTTGACCACCCGCTCGATCTTGCCGTCTGGGTCGTAGCGGGTGATGCGCCAACCGCCCCACTGCGCGCTCCACACGCACCCTTCGGCATCAACGGTGAGCCCGTCCGGTAGGCCATCCGCCTCCGGCACCTTGGCGAAGGAGCGCCGGTTCGCGATCTCCCCCGTTGCCGGGTCGAAGTCAAACGCCAGCAACTCGTACGCGAACTGCGCCGTGACATACATCGTTCGGTTGTCCGGACTCCAGCCCAGGCCGTTCGAGCAGGCCAGCCCTCCCGCCATCTTATGCACGCCGCAACCGACGTCCATGCGATAGAGCGAGCCTTCCGGCCGGAATTGGTCATCGGCATAGGTGGAGCCTGCCCAGAAATGGCCCATGCGGTCGGCTGAGCCATCGTTGAAGCGCACCGGCCGGTTGTCTGCCTCCGGGTCGTGGATGAATCGGCTTTGCCCCGTGCGCTCGTCCCAGAAATATAGCCCCTTGCGGGTGGCGAACACAAAGCCGCCGCCTGACCGTCTGGCTTGGCCCGTCACGGGCAATCCCGGCGCCCAGCGGGTGAATTCCTTCGTCGCCGGGTTGAGGCGGTGGACGGCCGGGCTGTCCCAGATGTCCAGCCAGTACAACGCCTGTTCGTCGGCGTCCCAGCGCGGGCTCTCGCCAATCTCGTTTTGCACTCTTAAGACGTGTTCGATCTCGAACATGGGTAACCACCTTTCTGAATTGTAGGATCGCGGTGTGATCACTGTGAGTTGCAGGTTCCTGATCGCAGATTGAGAGCCATCAGCGCGATGCCGGGCGTGTTGTGACCGCCTGCCGTTTCAATTCTAGGACCAGTTGGGCCGTGCGGGCGTCCGTCACCAGGCAAGTGCAGTAATGCCCCCGCAATCCGGCCAGGATGGCGCGTGCCTTGCCTAACCCGCCGGACACGGCAATGATGCGCGGGATGCGCCGCAGTGATTCGGCGTCCAGGTTGATCGCGCGGCGATTGGCCGAGATATCCAACCACTGGCCGTTTTCATCGAACTGGTGGGCTACGACGTCACCCACCACGCCGGTTGCTATCAGCGATTCCAACTCGGCCCGGCTCGCGTAGCCGGCACGCAGCAAGGGGGACAGCTCGGGCTGTGGCGTGCCGATGCCGATTACCGCTACATCAGCCCGGGCGGCCACGGCCAGCGTTTCTTCGATGGTCCGCTCCCGACGCAGCGCGGTAGCCACCGCTTCATCCTCCACCAGCAGCGGCGCGGACAGAAATCGGAACGAGGCGTGCAGTTTCTGCGCGAGCCAGCGGCCCAACTCGGCGCCGTCCACCAAGGGATCGCCATGCCCCACCGCGCCGATGAGTTGAACTACCGTGGCATTGGGCACCGGGTTGCTGGGCATCGCGCTCACCACGGCATGCACCGCGGTTCCCCAACTCACTCCGATGATCACTCCGGGGTGTAGCGCCTGTTGCAGGCAGCGCGCGCCTAGCTCGCCGAGACGCTTGAGAAGCACTCCGTAGTCATCCGGCGGCTCCGCCAGCACGTGCGCGCTGACCAAGCCAAACTCGGCGCACAGCCGCCGCTCCAACTCCGCGTCGGTCCGCAGCGGATAATGCACCTTGACCTCCACCAGTCCTGCTTCGCGGGCCTGATCCAACATGCGCGAGACCATGGACCGCGATTTGTTGATCCGTTCGGCAATCGCGGCCTGATCCAGCCCGTCCTCATAGTACCACAGCGCCACCTGCGCCAGGAGATCAATGCGGTCATCTTCCATCTGAAACTCCTTGGGGGCAGGCTGTTCCGTTCGGGCGATCAAGTCACCGGAGACTGCCTGGGCCGTAACCAGGCACTCTCGGCGTACAGAAGGTCGGCATTGCAGGCCTTCCCCCGCGCCCGATGAGTGCCGGCTCATTATACCGCTTCCGTGACCCCGCGCAATTCCTGTGTTCACAAATGTGCAAGGGCTTGTTGGGCAGGCGAAAAGAGATTGACCTTCGGCAGGTCAGGGTTTCAGTACCGCTTGCCAGGTCGAGAGCAGATCGGCGATGTCCTCGAAAATGTGGTCGGTTCCATAGGCCTCGGCCTCTGGCCGCGAGGTGGATCCGGATAGGACCAGGATAGTAGCCACCCCCGCGCGCCGGCCGCCCTCCATATCGGTGTCAATACGGTCCCCCAACGTGGCGGTCGTTGCGGGCGCGGCGCCCATCTCAGCCATCGCCTGCTGAAACATGGTCGGCTCCGGCTTGCCGATCGCTATCGGTTGCACCTCCGCGCCGGTGGCGATGGCGGCGATCAGCGCACCGGTCCCGGGCACCAGCCCCTCCTCGGTCGGCCGGGTGGGATCGAGGTTGGTGGCGACAAAGAGCGCGCCCCGGCGGATCAGCAGACATGCGCGCTTGATTTTCTCGAAAGTGACGCCCCAGTCAATGCTCGCGGCCACCACGGCCACATCTTCGTCCGCCAGCTCGAAACCGACCTCCGTCATGGCCGTACGCAGCGAAGCTTCTCCGAACACGTGCACGCGCGTGCCGGGCGGGAAGCGCCCCGCCAGCCAACGCGCGGTGGCCGTGCCCGACGTGATGATTTCAGCCGGCGCGACCTCCGCGCCCATTTTTCGCAGTTTGGCTGCGTACTGCTGCGGCGTGCTGCCCGAGTTGTTCGTCGCCAGCCTGAACCCGATGCCGTGCCCGCGCAGGAAGTCAAAGAACTCCGGCAGCTTGGGCAGCGGATCGTTCCCCCGGTAAAGAACCCCATCCATGTCAATGACGAGGTGTTTGATATCGCGTAGGTGTGGCAAAGATCGATCTCCTACCTGGTGATGCGTGCTGCGTGATCCGTCATTCGCTGATTCGCTGATTTGCTCATTCACTACGCGCTCAGCTTTGCCAGCCGGTTCCACGGCTCCTTCATGGCTTCCAAGATATTCACGTATTCCCGATAGCGAGCCTGGTACGCAGGTGCCACTTCCGGATTGGGTTGATGCTCGCGTTCGACCTGCACGACCGTGGCAACGGCATCTGCGTAGTCGCGATAGACCCCGGTCCCCACGCCGGCGGCCATCGCCACGCCGCGCGCGGCCACTTCGGCGCCCTCCGGCACCTCGATCGGCAGTTGCAGCGCGTCGGAAAACATCTGCGTCCACACATGGCTGTGTGAGCCGCCGCCGGTCATGCGCGCCTTCTCGATCACCGCGCCGGCGGCCCGCAGCTTCTCGATGTGGCGCATGTGGCCGTAGACGACCCCTTCGTACAGCGCACGCAAAACGTGCGTCTTGGTGTGCCAGGCGCCCAGGCCGTAGAAGCCGGCCCGCGCGGTCGCCTGCACGTCGGAGCCGAACAGGTAGGGGTGGAAGATCACGTCGGTGCTGCCCGGCGCCAGGGAAGCTACTTTCTCGTTGCACACGTCGTATACCGAGATGCCGCGAGCCTGGGCCTCCTGCTTTTCCTCGTAGCAGAAGTTGTTCACGAACCATTCCAGGTTGGTGGCCGACGTCGCGCTGCCTTCGAGGGTCAACCACATGCCCGGAACCGCAAACAGCGAGCTTAGAAAGAGCCGCTTGTCGATGATGGGATCGTTGGTGACAACTTCGTTGATGCTCCATGTGCCCGCGACGATGCAGAGGGCGCCATCGCTGATGACCCCGGAGCCGATGGCCGCGGCATCAATGTCGAACAGGCCACCGGTGACCGGTGTGCCCGCGGCTAACCCTGTTTGCCGCGCGGCTTCCGGTGTCACCTGGCCGGCGATCTCGTGACCCCACACCGGCCGCGGCAGCGCAGGCAGTATCTCGGGGATGCCGTAGATTTCCAGGAGCTCTCGCGAATACCCCCGATTGGGCGAATCGAACAGGCCGCTGCCGCTAATGATCGAGTAGTCGGTTGTGTGCATGCCGGTCAGGCAGTATTTGATGTAATCCGTGCACAGCATGACCTTGCCGATTTTTCGATAGCTATCCGGTTCGTGACGCTTCAGCCAGGCCAACAGAACGCGCGGCTGCCCGGCCCAACACGATTGCCGGACAAAAGGAAAAGCCTGGTCGTGCACGTCCCCCGGCCGGTTCCACTCATCCATGATGCCGGCCGCGCGGCCGTCCATGGATGCGATGCTAGGGCGAAACGGCTTGCCGTCCCGATCCAGCACGTAGAGGCCGTTGCCGTGCCCCGAGTTGCCGATGGCGAGGATCTCGGTAGGGACGATGCCCGATGCGTCCAGCACCTCATGAATTGCCTCAGCCGTCTTCCGCCACACGACATCCATGTCCCGTTCGGTGTAGCCGGGCTTGGGATATTGCACCTCGATCTTGTGGCTGGCGACCCCGACCGTGCGGCCCTCCAGGTCGAAGACCGCCGCCTTGGAAAGGGTGAGGCCGTTGTCAATCCCCATGAGATACTTGCCCATAAACACCTCCGTGCCTTAACCCATGAAGCGGTCGTAAAGCTGATGGCTGATCGGTGCCAGCGCGCCGTAGAGTTGCTTGTAGATCGGGAACAGGTCGGCGTAGCGGGCGGTGACCTGTCGTTCCGGCTCGAAGGTCGTGCCCGGCTTCCAGACATGCTCGAACGCGTCCTGCTCGTCCCGGTAGAGGCCCACGCCGATGCCCCCCAGCATGGCCGCGCCCAGCGGCGACGCATCCTCGACCGCTGGCGCCTCGATGGTCTGCCCGACCATGTCCGCCTTGTTCTGCATCCAGAACTTGTTGCGCGCGGCCCCGCCGACGACCACGAGCTTGCCGAATGCTACGCCCAAGTCGTTCTGCATAGTCTTGACAATATCCAGGAACTGGTAATCCAGCCCCTCAATGATTGCCCGCAGCATATCGCCTTGGGTGACGAAGTTGCTCAGGCCAATGAAGCCCGCCAGTGACCGGCTGTCTATCACCGGACACCCTGCGCCCGACATGTGCGGCAGGAACACGACGCCGCGCGCGCCCACCGGCGACGTGGCGGCATCCGCCATCAGAAAATCCCAATCGACCCCGCCGCGCTGCTCGGCCTGATATTTCGCCTCGAAGCCGTACTCTTTACGGTACCACTCCAGCATATCGGAGGAAACCGCGCCGCCCCAAACCGCGTAGAGGTTGCGCGCGACGTGCGCCTCCACCGTCACGCCGGTCCGCTGCGCTTCGGGGGTCAACACCGGCGCAGGGGTGGAGGCCAGCACGATCTCCCAGGTGCCGCTCACGTCCAGGATCACGCCCGGTTTGATGGCGCCCACCGGCAGCGCGCCGCACAGGTAGTCGTGCCCGCCCAACACCACCGGCGTGCCGACCGCCAGCCCGGTCGCCGCGGCCGCCGCGGGGGTGACGCCGCCCAGCACCGTGCCGCTGGGGAACGCGTCGCACAACAGCCGCCGGTCAATGCCTGACAGCGCCAGCGTCTCGTCCGACCAGTTCAGCGCGCGCTGGTCGAACAGCAGCGTGCAGGAGGCCATGGTGTAATCGGTGGCGGCCACGCCACACAGCATGTAGTTGACGAAATCCTCGATCAACAGCCACTTGTGGGTCCGCTTCAGGATTTCCGGCTCGTGCTCGGCCATCCACAGCAGCCGCAGCGCGGTCGAGAAGCGCCACAGGGTGTTGCCGCCGATGGCGAAGGTCTTTTCAGCGCCGATGTTATTGACCCACCACTCGAACTGCGGCTGGGTGCGCGGGCAGTGCCAACTGATGAGCGGGTAGAGCCAATTGCCCCGTTCGTCTATGGGCAGGCCATCCATCCCCATGCCGGTCACGGCAACGGCCTTGATCTTGCGCGGATCGTCAATCGCGGCGATGGCTTCTTTTAATGCCGCTGCGCTGCCGCCCCAGATCTGCTCTGGCTGCCACACCGTCCATTCCGGATGCGTCGGATCGGGGTGGAAGCGCGCGGTCGGCCGACTGCCGCTGGCGATGACGTTGCCGCGCGTATCGTAGATGACGGCCTTCAGCGTGGTTGAGCCTAGATCAATCCCAACAAGGTAGTCCATTGTCGCGCCTTCTTGTGATTTAGTACCCCCCGAACTCCCGCACCGTCCGCAGCATCGCCGCGTAGTTCTCCGGTTTGACGCCCGAATGGATGCTGTTGCTGGACGACAGGATGAACCCGCCGTCCGGCATCCCTTCGCGCAACGCCTGTTTGGTCGCTTCGACCGTCTCCTCGACGGAGCCGAAGGTCAGCAGCTCCGCACAATCCACGTTGCCCTTGAGCGCGATCCGGTGGCCGTACTTCGCTTTGACCTCGGTGATGCTCATGCCGCCCTTCGGGTCAATGGGGTCGAGGCAATCAATGCCGGAGTCTACGATCATGTCCAGGATCGGCCATAGGTTGCCGTCGGTGTGCTTGATGACCAGCAGGCCCAGCTCTTTATACCCGCCCATCACCCGGCACAGGCCGGGATAAAAGAGCTTGCGGAAGTGCCGCGGCGACATCAGCGGGCCTTTGCTGGATGCATAATCGTCGCCCGTGTAGACGATCTTCACGCCCCGCGCGACAAGCTCCTTCGCCATCACCAGGTTGATATCTACGGACATGTCCACCAGCGCCTGGATGAGCGCTGGCTCGGTCGCGATCGCCATGAGTAGGTTTTCCATGCCCATGAGATAGCGCGGGAGCGAGAAGACGTCGTTCAGGTGGACGATGACCGCGTACTGGTCGCCGTATTGCGCCAACGCCTCCTCGACGGACGTATAGCGGCCCGGCGTCTGGGGATCGGGCGGTGTATAATGCTCAAAATCGGCCAGGGTCGCGATGGGGGACTCGACCTCGATGCCGTGTTCCTCCTGGGTCTTCTGCCCGATGTAGCCCCACTCGCTGCGATACCGGCCATTGCTTAGCGGCTCCTTGGCGAAGTTGGGGTCCACCAGGACGGCATCGTGCCCCATGCGGACCGCGAACTCGTTGTGATCGCGGCAGCCAGGCAGGAGGACATCGCGCACCTTGCGATCCACCAGCCACTCGAAATGCGGCACGCGATCCGGTTCCTGCCGTTGCAGCGCACGCATCACGCGCTCTTTGGAAGTCAGCTCAGCCATAAGGCTACCCCCTCTTTGTGGCAGATCGGATTCGAGGCTTTAGCTGTTTTTTCATCTGCCCGCCAGACCGCCTAAAGGCTCGATTCCAGGAGAAGCAATTCCTGACTCCTGACTCCTGACTCCTGCGGTCCTACTTCTGCCCATACAGGTTCGTGTACAGATCGTCCATCTGGTCCAACTGCGCCTGCGTCAGGACGATCGGCTGGCCCATTAGCATCGCCAGGTGGGTGATCTTGGCAATCTCCTCGACCTCGACGGCCATCTTGGCGGCCTGCTTGGGCGAGGCGCCGATGGTGAAGACCCCGTGGTTCTGCATGATGATCGCCCGTGCGTGGCCGATCTTGGCGACGATCTCCGCGCCGATGGCCGCGCCGCCGATGGGCACGTATTTGCCCAGCGGGATTTCGCCGCCCAGCATCGCTGAGGCCGTCAGGCACGGTGGGATCGGCCTGCCCAACACTGCGAAGCTGCTGGCATAGGGCGAGTGCGTGTGGCCGATGCCCAGTACGTCGGGCCGGTGGGCGTAGACGTAAAGATGCGTTTCAGTATCCACCGAGGGCTTCAGGTGCCCCTCGACGACCTTGCCATCCATGTCTACGACGACCATGTCGGCAGGCATCATCTCCTCGTAGCTGTAGCCGCTTGGCTTGATGACGACCAGGCCGGTCTGTGGGTCGCGGCCACTGATGTTGCCGCTCGTCATCCTGACAAGGTCGTTCTTCGGCAGCTCCAGGTTGCATTTCCAGACGATCTCACGTAGTTTTTCCAGCAGCATCCAACACCTCTTGGTAGGGTCTGACAAACACGCGCGCGGCGCGCGCCGCACTGAACGGGTCTCCGGTACGATCCATACTGGCCCACATCTCTACGATCAGTGGGCCGCGGAACGCGGACTCCCGGAGCGCCGCGAAGGTCGCCGCGAAGGGCACGATTCCTTCGCCATACGGTACGCCGCGAATCGTGTGCGGTAGGCCATCCTTCACGTGTACGGCCACGATATGATCCTTGGCCAGTCTGAGCTCATCCGGCGGATGGAACCCGGCGGCGGCCACGTTGGCCATGTCCGGGTAGATCTGGACCCAGGGCGAACGCACCGCGTCCACCAAGCGCATAGTGGCGTGGATTGACTCGCTGATGGGGACATCAACGTTTTCTAGTCCCAGCATCAGACAGTTCTCGCTGGCCCACTCGGCTCCCTGGCGCAGCCCATCCAACAGGAGAGACGCGGTATCGGCATCCTGCGGTTCATAGAAGGCATCGTACCCAGGCACCTGCACGATCCCCAGTCCAACGTCCGCAGCGAAAGCGATTGCCTTGCGCAAGATCGTCAAGCTGTGGAGACGGAGCCCCGGTGTGTGGCTGCCCAGGGGAAAGGTGCGGAGCGCGCTGAGGCACATCGTCAGGATGCGCACGCCGGAATTTTCGATGGCCCGACGCAGCGCGCCGCGCTCCTTCGGTCCCCAGTCCAAGCGGCCGAGCCGTTCGTCGGTCTCATCAATCGAGATTTCGGCAAAGTCGTAGCCCGCCTCGGCGGTGGCAGCTAGGCGGCGCGGCCACGACCACTCGGCCGGCAGCGCTTTTTCGTAAAGGCCGATCGGAATCATAGGCCCTTAGCCGTTCATCAGTGCGCGCGTCATCGCGACCCACTTCGCGAGGCGTGGCCGATCGCCGTCAATCGTGTAAATGTCGCGGAAACACAGTTCCAGGTTGCAATTCTTCGCGGCGACGAGGGTGTCGCGGACGTCCTTCTCTACCAACTCCCAGTCGGGATTCGCGCCGCTGATGTACGCCGGGGTCGGCTTGCGGGAGTAGACGTATTTCTTGCCCAGCAGCTCGCCCATCTTGAAGAGGTTGCTCCATCCCGACACAGACACGGCGCGCAGGTTGGGGATTGCCTTCTCGATGAACTGGAACCGATCATGCACCGCCTCGCAGCAGCCCCAGTAGGCGAGGCCGAAAGGCCGGACCACTTCGGCGATGTAGGGCAGGTAGAACTCGTTGAACATCTTCGGCGAGATGGGCGCGCTTTCCTGCGACTCGACCCAGCCCCAACAATCCTTCAGCCGCACGTCCCGATCCTCGGCTCCCGACTCCGGCAGGTCGGAGACGAACCCGTAGCTGCCGGGACAGGGCATCCAGGTGTCCGTGTTGCGGTAGAGGAGGCCCTCCTGTTCGAGGAACTGGAAGTGCGCCTTCCTGTCATCGCGGATCAGGATCATCATCTTGTGGATCAGCAAGGGATTGTCGTACACCCACGTGAGCAGGTTGGCGTTTCCGATCAGCTTGAAGAGATCCATGGTCAGCCCGCCGAAGAGATTGCCCAACCAGGGATGGTAACCGGGATCCAGATCAAAGGGATCGTAGCCGCCCAGCCGAATCGGCAGGATGTCTCCGAAAATGTCCTCCAGGAGCGCCTGCCTGCGGCGGCTTTCCGCCCTGTCCACACTGCGGGTGCGCAGGTGCAGCTTGTTGTAGTCCTCTTCCGACTGGACCCCGAAGTTGAACGAGTAGCCCAGGTCGCTCCCGCTCAGGCTTACCGCATGGTACGCCTCGATGGGCACTCCGTAATCGGAGAGCTCGATCACCCAGGGGATGCGAAAATACGGGCCCACGACGATGTCGTCGCCGATCTCGTCGGCGTGACGCACGATCTCGAACAGCGACTTCTCGATGTTGCGCAGGTAGGGGTCCTGACAGACCAACTCATCCTTGCCGATATAGTCCGGGAGCATGCAGGTCTCCACCAGGATCATCGGCTTCTCGGCGCGGAGGTCCTTGATGGCCCGCCATTGCCGCCGGCGCTCAGGCATGATCGGGTCGGCCGCGTGCGCCATCCACCGGGCAGCAAGCGCCCGCAGCGACTGAACTTCCTTCTCGTGGAACACTTCGTTTGCTCCTCGGCTGGCTTCCGGCTTCCAGTTTCCAGCTTCTAGCTCCTGGCTTCCCGCACCAGCAGATGATTGAGCACCACCGCGGCGACCAGCACGCTGCCTTTGGCCACGGTCTGCCAATACGCGGGGATGACGGTCATCAGGCCGGTCGTCACGCACATGATGATGAGGGCGCCGATCATCGTCTTCGCCACCGACCCTTCGCCGCCGGAGAAGGCCGTTCCCCCCAGCAGCACGGCGATGATGCAGTCAAGCTCCATGCCGTCGCCCGAGAGCGGGTCTCCCAGGGACATGTAGCTGGCGCGCGCCATGCCGGCCAAGGCGGCGAAAAACCCCACGATGATATACAACAGCCAGCCCATCTTCAACACGTTGATGCCGGACAGCTCCGCCGCGATTCTGTTGCCGCCCATCGCCGCGGCATATTTCCCGAGGATCGTCTTTCGCTGGACAAGGATCAGTAGCGCGATCACGACGAGAGCGACATAGAACGCCGCTGGTAAACCCAGAAGGACATCTTTGCGCCCGAAATCGTTGATCCATCCGGGCATGGCCTTCGCGGCGCTCCCCTTGATCGCCGACAGGCCGTCCGGCACGATCAGCAGCGCGATGCCCTTGAACAGGTTCAGCGTCACCAGCGTCGCGATCACAGGCGTGATGCGCAGCTTCATGACCAGGGCGCCGTTGAGGTATCCCATCGCGATCCCCAGGATCAAGGTGATGACGAGCGCGGGCAGGAAGCTGAACCCGTTGAGGATCATCAGGGAGAACACTACGGCGCTGAGGCTCATGGCGCTGCCGACGGACAGGTCAATATAGCCCGAAATCATCAGGAGCGTGAATGCGCCGCTCAGCATCAGGATGGGGACGGCGCTGCGCAGCAGATTGATGATGCTGTCCGGGCTGAGAAAGCTTCCCCGCCCGAACAGGCTGGTCTCGCCCAGCTTCATCACGCTGAAGATGAGCACGATCAACAGCAGCACGACGTAGATGTAGAATTGCTTGACGATCGATCGCATCGCTGCCGATCGATCCAGCCGCAGTCGGAGTGACTCTGCCTTCATGCTCTTCACGTCAATTTGCTCCTCTGGTAAAAATGCCCGCCGGCCGTGCTGCGCATCGCGTGTGTTTCGCATTGGGTGCGAGATCCTTCACTGACGCCTCGCCTGGATTATGTTGTGTGGTCAACCCGCTCAGGATGACCGTCTGCCCATGGAGGGAAATACGCCCCTGCGCATCCTCAGCCCTTCCTTTTGTCCAGCGCATAACGCTGCGCAACGATCGCGATGAAGGTGACGATGCCCTTGAGGGTGAACTGCCAGTCTGGCGACAGCAGGAGTCCGGTGGCGGCCGACGTCACAACGGAAAGGATGATGGCGCCGACGAACATCCCCAGCACGGATCCGAACCCACCTGCGATGCTGACGCCTCCCAGGAGAGAAATGACCAGCGCGTCGAACTCGACCCCCATCGCACGACTCGACATCCCGGACTTGAACTCGGACGCCAGGAGGATCCCCGTGATGCCGGCGAGCAAGGCGCTGAGGATGTAGAGCAAGCTGAGATGCCTGGCCACCTTGATGCCTGAGAGCCGGGCTGCCTCAGCATTCGCGCCGATGAGGTAAGTGCGCCTTCCCGGCACTGTCATCTTCTCAAAGATGTAGGCGACGATGATCAGGACGACCATCACCAACACTGCCAGCTTGATGGACGTGCCCTTGATGGTCATGTTCCCAAGCATGCCGAAGACGTCTGGCAGGCTGGTGTTGCGCTGCGCGCCTCGCGTGATGACCTGAGCGACGCCGCGCGCGAGCATCATCGTGCCCAGCGTGACGATGATGGAGGGCACCTTCAACCGGGCGATGAAGAACGCATTGATCGCGCCCACGCTCATCGCGCAGAGCAGCGCCAGCCCGACCGCCGCGCCGTAAGGCAGCCCTAATCCGTTGGCCAGGACATTCTGGGATACATTAGCCCCCTGGCAGAAATAGACGGACAGCACGCCGGTCAGGGCGATGACGCCGCCGACCGACATGTCGAAGTTGCCCGTGATGAGCAGGAACGTGACGCCGATCCCCACGATGATGGTGTACCAGTTGTTTGTAATCAGGTTGATCATGTTCTGGGGCAGGTAGAAGTTCGGCACGGCAATGCAGGCGATGCCGAACACGACGACGAGCACACCAATCATGAAGAGGGTGATGAACGACTCGTTGTTCATCCTGCCGCCAATCGAGGGTTCCCGCACCCGTGTAGAGCTTTCCACGCTATTCTCCCCCTGTGACGATGTGGATGATCTTCTCGCTGTCGCAGTCGCAGCCGTTGCGTAGTGTGGCTTTCAGGCTCCCGTCGTACAGGAGGTAGATGCTGTCGCAGATATTCATGACTTCGGGCAGTTCCGAGGAGAAGATCATGATGGACTTCCCCTCGCGCGACAGTCGGCGGATGATCCCGTAGATTTCACTTTTGGCGCCCACGTCAATGCCGCGAGTCGGCTCGTCGAGCATGAGCAGATCGGCATCCGCGAACAGGCACTTGGCGAAGACGACTTTTTGCTGATTGCCGCCGGAGAGCTTCGAGGCTTCCTTTTCGGTGCTGCTGGTAGCGATCTTCAGCTTGTCAATGTATTCGAGCGTGACGTTGCGCTCCGCGGCCGCATTGATGAATCCACCGCGAGAGATCCTGCCCATGTTCATGACGGGCACGTTACCCCGGATGGTCAGGATGGTGAATAGCCCCTGGGATCGGCGTTCCTCGGGCACCAGGGCGATGCCCGCGGCAATGGCCTTGTCGGGCGCGGGCTGGAGTTTTTTGCCCTTGAAGACGATCTCGCCTTCGTACTCGTCGACGCCGTAGATGGCGCGTGCGAGTTCAGTTTTGCCGGCGCCCACCAGGCCGTAGAAGCCGACGATCTCCCCCGCGTGGACGTCGAAGGAAAGGTCGTTTAATTTGTGGTTGGAGAGGTGCGTGACCTGGAGGATGGTATCCGTGCATTCACCCTCCCGGGGCGTGTACTGCTCTAATACCGTTTTGCCGATCATCATCTTGATGAGTTCCGACCGATCCTGGATCTGCGCGACGGGTTTCGTGTCGATGTGCTTGCCATCGCGCATCACCGTCACGTAGTCGCCGAGCTCGAAGATCTCGTCGAGTCGGTGGGAGATGTAGATGACGGTGACATTTTTCTCACGCAAGCCCCTGATGATGGCAAACAAGCGGGCAATTTCGCTCTCTGAGATCGCGGCCGTCGGCTCGTCCATGATGATGATGTCGGACTCGGCGGCGACCGCCTTGGCGATCTCCACGATCTGCTTCTTGGCGACGCTCAGGGTCGAGACCAGTTGCCCCGGCTTGATGGACGGCTCAATGCTGTTCAGCACGCTGACCATCTTGTTGATCTTGTCAGTTTTCCTCAGGAACCCAAACGTCGTGTCCTCCATCCCCAGCGTGAGGTTCTCCTCGACGGTGAGCTGGTCTACCACATTGAGTTCCTGGAACAGGGTGCTGATGCCTGCTTGCTTCGCGTCTCGAGTGCTGTGCGGGCTGTACTCTTCACCGTTCAGAAGAATTCGGCCGCTTGTTCGTGCGTATGCGCCGGTCAGGATCTTGATCAGGGTGGATTTTCCCGCGCCGTTCTCGCCTACCAGGCAGTGGACGGTGTTTCGCTTGATGTCGAAACTGACATTGTTGACCGCCCGCACGCCCGGGAAATCCTTGACGAGATCTCTGATCTCCAGCACGTTCTCTGTCAGTTTCATGCAGCCGCTCCTTCAAGATTGACGGGAGGAAGGCCTCTGCCCGCCTCCCGTCAGTTCACATCCGTTGTGCGTTTTCCTCGGTCGGTGCTACTTGACGTTGGTCCCGAACTGGGTGTTCAGCCAAGTCACGGCATCAGCCCGCGGCATCGTCCAGAAGGAGATGTTATACGCCTTGTAGAAGAACTCCTTGGCGGGCTGGGAGGTCGGTGCAGTCTTGCCGTTCTTGATGTCCATGATCAAGTCGATGCGGCCATGGTAGGTCTCGACCGGCGGCAGGCCCATCGAGAGCTTGAGCGAGCTGTTCGGATCGTAGACCTGCTTCATCTCGACTTCGTCGAA